>JAFGQN010000204.1 GCA_016935665.1 Deltaproteobacteria bacterium
AGCAAATTCAGACGAAATCCGGGCCACCCAGTCCGCAAACACCTTGAATCTCGAGAAAATCACCTTAAGTGATCGGCATTGGGGCTACACGCCATCGGAGCTGTTGTCCGGCGCGGTGAAATACGACCGGATTATTCATCCGGATGACCTTGAGCGAGTCACACGGGAGGTGGATTTTTTCAATAGGCAGGCGGATTTAAAAAATTTTGTTCATGAGCCGTATCGAATTGTGTCCTCAAAGGGCGAAACGCGGTGGGTTGAAGACAGAACATATTTGCGACGAAACGAATCGGGAGACATTACGCACTATCGCGGCGTCCTGATTGACATTACAAACCGGATTGCGCTGGAGCAGGCGTTGCGGCAAAGCGAGGAACGTCTGGCCATGGCACTGGCCGGCGCCAACGAGGGCATCTGGGACTGGGACCTCTCAACGGATAACGTGTATTTCGATTCGGGCTACTACCGAATGGCAGGTTACCCGCCCAATGACTTTCCATCCACGTTCACCGAATGGAATAAGCGCATTCACAAAGACGATGTTGCGCAAGTCAACGCAACCCTGTCAGATTACCTTGCCGGTTCGCTGGAATCCTACGAAGTGGAGTTCAGATTTTTACGCAAAGACGGCAGCTATATGTGGATTCTGGCCAAAGGAAAAACGGTTGCCGGGGACACGCCAAAGTACCCGACGCGATTTTTGGGCACCCACATTGACATCACGTTGCGCAAGCAAATGGAGCAGGCCCTCCTCAACAGCGAGAGTCGACTGAGCGAAGCGCAAAAACTGGCGGGGCTGGGGTACTGGGATTGGAATATCAGCACTGGAGAAGTCACATGGTCGGATGAAGTCTTCAAAATATTTCATTTGGACCCGTCGTCGTTCACGCCACAAATCGACTCCATCATGCAGCTGTCACCGTGGCCGGAATACCAGAATCGCCACGAGGAACTTATCCAGCGCAGCATTGAAAAAAAAGAGAAGGGCAGTTACGATCAGAAATTTTTACGGCCGGATGGCAGTATTGGCTACTATTCTTCTTCGTTCAAAGGCGAGTACGACAGCGACGGCAATCTCACATCAATGCACGGAACAGTGATGGATATTACGGAACGAAAAATCCAGGAGTCCGAATTGAAGCGTCTGCGCAATTATCTTGGAAACATTATTGATTCCATGCCTTCCATTCTCATAACCGTGGATGGCGATTGCAATGTCACCCAGTGGAACAGTCAGGCCGCGCAGGCGACCGGACTGAGTTTTGAGGCGGCAAGGACAAGACCGCTGGAAACGGTGTTCCCCCGGTTTGCCACAGAAATGGAGACAGTCAGAAAGTCCATTCGCGAGCGTCGGGTCATCACCGTGCCACGGATTGAACACACATTGGCAAAGGAAACCCACTTTGACGCCATCACCATTTATCCGCTGATTGCAGAAGGCGACGATGGCGCTGTTATTCGTGTGGATGACGTCACCGAACAGGTTCACATGGAAGAAATGATGATTCAGAGTGAAAAGATGCTCTCCGTCGGTGGGCTCGCCGCAGGTATGGCGCATGAGATAAACAACCCACTGGCCGGCATGCTGCAGACAGCAAACGTCATGCGGACGCGGCTGGAGAATCTCGAACTGCCTGCCAATATCCGGGCGGCAGAAGAGGTGGGCGTTTCTCCCCTTGAAATTAAACGTTTCATGGAGAAAAGAAATATTTTCAGGATGCTCGATACCATCGACAAATCCGGTAAATGGATGGCGTCCATTGTAGAGAACATGCTCAATTTCGCCAGGAAGTCCACGACCCGTATTGCCCCCAACGCCATGGAGGAACTGCTGGATAAAACCGTTGAACTCGCGGCGACAGATTACGATTTAAAAAAACAATACAGCTTTAAAACAATTGAAATAAAACGGGAATATGCCAACGCAAAGACCATTGTCCCATGCGAAGGGGCGTCCATCCAACAGGTGTTTCTCAACATTTTCCGCAACGGGGCGCAGGCGATGATGAAGCATGGGACACAGGCTCCCCATTTCATATTGCGAACACGAACCGATTTGGCAAAAGGGGTGGCCATTATAGAAATCGAAGACAATGGTCCCGGGATGGATGCCCAATCCCGAACACGCATTTTTGAACCATTTTATACCACCAGGTCACCAGGGGTCGGCACGGGGCTTGGTTTGAGCGTTTCCTATTTTATCATCACTGACAATCATCATGGCAGTTTGACGGTGGAATCAAATCGAGGCGCCGGCGCCAAATTTGTCATTCAGCTGCCACTGACTCCGGCAAAAGCAGCTTAGCGCTACCGGCCCTGCCCTGGCCCATTGCCTTTTACAAACGTAGCGAAAAAGAAAATGAGTATCAAAGAACCCACACCGGTGACCATCATGAGGTGTTCGGCGCCGTATGTGGTGATTATCCAGGCGCCCATTTTGCCCGCAACGGCGGATGCCAGGGTAAAGCGCACCAGGCTGGCCAGGTTCATGTAGGTGGATTTCATGTGTTCGTGACTTCGGCGATCGATAAAATCGATGGTGCCCAGATGCAGCATACCAAATCCGGCGCCCTGCAGCGATGCGGCCGCCCACTTCCACATAAATGGGGTGTCAATTGTAAACAGTGAAAAGAGCACCAGTCGAATCCCGTTGAGCAGCAATCCAAAAATAATGAGCCAGCGGTTGCCCAGTTTTTGAATGAGCTGTCTGGAAAACAGCATCACCGGCACTTCGAATACGGTCCAGGTGCCAAACACCAGTCCCATTTCAAACGGACTGTCCAGCACATCATCGAAAAAATAACTGGTATATAAAAATGACGCCGACCACAGGATGCCGCTGATAAGGGAAAATCCCAAAAAGAGCACAAAGAGCCGGTCCTTTTTGAGATGATCCCAGGGGATATGCGCCAGAGGTGACTTCTTTTTAAAGTTGAGACCTCTCAACGACACAATTCCCAGCACCAGAAACGCCACGGAACTGGCGTAGTAAATGATGGGCAAATGGTAATCCACGTGCAGTATCAGTCCCATGATGATGCACGCCACACTCCAGCCAAATGTGCCAAACACACGAATTTTTCCGTAGTCGTCGTGCTGACCAATCCGGTTGAGATGGGTCATGGTTTCCCCGTCCACCGTGGGCACAATGGGCATGGAGAACATGTAGTAGGCCATCACGGCGGCAAACATCCAGGCAAATTTTGTTTCCAGAGGCCAGTCGTTGGTAAAGCAGTCGCCGGACATTCCGGTAAGCAGTGTGAAGATGGCCACGGCAAAACAGAAAAAAGTGATAAGATGCCGGCCCAGCTGCAGTTTGTCCGCCATAATGCCTGCGGGAATGTTGGCGGCAATGCCCACCAGCGGCATGAAAAAATAAATCCAGCCAATTAAATCATTGGCCGGTGTGCCATCCGGATGCACCAGTGCGTGCTTAAAAAACACCGCGGAAAAGGGCGTCATGAATCCAGAGGAGATAAAAATAAAAAAATAGAGCGATTTTAAATAAGAACTCTGAACATCAGCGCCACGAAAGACGCCGCGGGTTGGGGATGCTGTTGTATTCATGAAATATGCGACAAATTCAGATAATGGTTCAGGGGCCGTCACGTATCTGCGGCCGCGTCAATGCGCCCCATTGGGCAATGCGCCTCTCTTATACAGCTTTAATGGGGCAGTTCAACACAATCCTTTGAAAATGAGGGCGCGACAATGGCGTGACCATGCGGGAAATCACAGCAGTATCTGCTTTAAAATTCCAATCCCCTTGTCTATTTTTTCGGGTGACAGCATCCCAAATCCAAGGATAATGGTATCATCGAACGACGTATCGGTTCCGGCATGCTCCCAGACCGGATAAACGCGGACGCCTGCCTGTTCAAGGTTATCCAGAAGATTCTTTGAAAAGACGACGCCTGGAAACTGAACGCACAGGTGAAGTCCGGCATTTTCGCCAATAATTTTAGCTCGTTCCCCCATGTGTTGCTGCAGACACGCCAACAGAAAATCGCGCTTTGACCGGTATCGCTTTTTCATTTTCATAAGATGCCGATAATAGTGGCCACCGCGGATAAACCGCGCCAGCACCAACTGATCGAACACGGAGTTGTGTAAATCGGTCAGCCATTTCATCTGCCTTGCCCCCGCAATCAATGAGGGCGGCAATACCAGATAACCGATACGCAGGGCGGGACTTAAGGTTTTACTGAAGGTGCCAATATAAATGACTCGCTTTGGACACAGCCCCTGCACTGCACTGATGGGGTGACCATCAAAACGGTATTCACTGTCGTAATCATCTTCAACGATGTAGCAATTGGATTTTTGCGCGTATTCAATCAGTTTCACGCGCCTTTTTGCCGAAAGAATGGCGCCCAGCGGGTACTGATGCGATGGCGTGACATAGATGCACCTGGGCGCTTTGTGGCTGGGCAATGCCGACGTGCACAATCCCCACTGGTCCGTGGGAACCGGATAAATTTCTGCCCCCAGCTTTTGCAGAATCCTGCGAATATCCACTGTGATTGGATTTTCAATGACGGCCAAAGGATGGGATTGCCCCTCAAACAGTGCGCTGCCGGCAATGCCGATGGCCTGTGTGGTGCCGGATGTAATGAGAATCGATGCGGGATCACAGCGGACACCTCTGTAGGTCTGCAAATATGTGGCGATTTCTCTGCGCAGTTCAATGTGCCCTTCGGGGGCTCCGTAACCCAGTTCCGCCGGCGTAATATGGTCCATGACGTCTCGGTACAACTGTCCAAAACGCTTGACCGGGAACACGGACAAATCGGGCAGACCGGATTTGAAATCCACAATATCGGACCGATACGGCATAAACCCGGTGGGGGCAATGGCGCCCAGGGACGCGGTGGCATTGGTTCCAAGTGCAACGTTGTCGTTCACGTAACACCCGGAGCCCGTTTTGGCGACCACGTACCCTTCGGCCACCAGCCGCTCCACCGCGACCAGCACCGTATTGCGGGACACCCCCAGTTCCTCTGCCATCACCCGCGACGGCAGAAGGCGCGTCCCCGATGAAAGGGCGCCATCGAGTATCTGTTGTCGAAGCAGCAAAAAGATCTTTTCCTGCAGATGCATCTGTTTGGGTTCATTCATCATTTTCAAATTGGTTCTCTCCCAAATCAAATAATTGGCTCTTCACCATACCAATTAAATTACAGACACTCATCAAGGGATGTAAAGGAGTGTTTGATGAATATTCTGATAATGTCGACAGCCATGTTTCTTGCGGGCTCCAGTATTGTGGTCGCTAAAAAGCTCATCTGTACCATGCCCGTATTTCTCGCCAATGAACTCAGCCTGCTGCTGGCGTTGCTTATTCTGCTACCGGTGGGCGTCCGCCATTTGACGCAAGTGGCCCCCCGCGATGCCGTCGCGCTGTTTAAAATGCTGCGATGGCCCTTTTTGCAGGCGCTGTTTGGCATGGCCCTGTTTCGCGTGCTTATGTTTTTGGGACTGCAACATCTGTCCGCCATTGACGGGGGACTGGTCACGGCCACCACACCGGGAGTCATGGCGCTGCTGGCATTTGTGCTGTTGCGTGAAAAAACCAACATCATGCGAATCGTTGGCATCCTGCTCGCGGTAAGTGGAGTGGCGGTGCTTCACTGGCACAACACGGCATCCGGCGGCTCGGCGGTGGGGGTTGTGCTCATTTTACTGGCGACGGCCTGCGAAGCGATGCTGACCATTTTCAGAAAGATGGAAAAGGCGCCCATATCCCCGCTTTCCAATACGTTTTACATCGTTGTGTTCAGTAGTGTGCTGCTCGCGCCGGCGACGGTTGTGGAGGGACAATGGCCATCCATAATCTCCCTGTCGCTGGAGGAATGGATGGGGTGTCTGTACATGGGATGGATTGCCACCGTGCTTGCGTACTGGTGCTGGGGATATGCATCTGCTCACCTGGAGGCAGGCGTTACCGGGATTATCACCGCCATGATGCCCCTGTCGGCCACAGTCATCTCTATTGTGTGGCTCGGCGAACCCCCTGGATTGCAGCACCTGCTGGGCGGCCTGTGCGTTATTTCCTCAATCTTTGTCATCACTGCACCGTTTGACGCCTGGATGGATCGGAGACAAAGGACATGAGCAGCAGTCCGATGGCGAAGAATACGCCGATGGACAGCACGGCCATTCGCTGACTGCTGAATGCATCCGAGACGAGTCCAAACACCAGGGGGCCAACAATGGCCGACCCCTTGCCGGCAAATGCCATGAAACCGAAAAACTCCCCACTGCGTCCCTCTGGCGCCAGCTGTCCCACAAACGCACGGCTGGTTGCCTGAGAGGCGCCGATGCACAGAGACGCTAAAACGGCCACTGCCCAAAAGCAGGTTTGTGCGCCGTCCACTGTAAACAGTCCTGGCCATGCGGCGAGTTCTGATCCGAAAACCACCGCCAGCCACATCAGCAACGTGATAACGATGGTTCGCTTTCCCCCTTTGGCTTCGGCGATGCGCCCGAACACATAGGCGCCAGGGGCCGCAATTACATTCATAACAATAATTAAAACGATATTCTGTGTGGTGGTAAATGCCAGCGAATCCTTTGAAAACGCCACCGCAAACACAATAATGGTGGCCACTGCGTTGTTGTAAAAAAAGAACGCGGCAAGGAACTTGAGCAGGTTTTTGTAGTTGCCCAGTTCCAGGACAGTTGAAACAAAGCGACGCGTTCCCATTTGAATGGATTTAATGGCGCCTGCCGGGGTTTCGGGTTTGCTGTCACGCAGCAAAGCAAACGCGGGAATGGCGAACACCGCAAACCAGACCGATACAATGAGGGGTATCAGATGCAGCCAGGTTCCCCCCATTGCAATGGGCAAACAAATCAGCAGGCAACCCAATCCTCCCAAATATCCCAGAGCCCAGCCCGCGCCACTCAATCGATCCATTTGAGCGGGGGGCACGAGGGTTGGCAAAAATGAATTGTAAAACACCTGCGACCCCTCAAATCCGACTAACGCCAGAACAAAAGCGCCAAACGCCAGCATGACAGTCCCGGGTCCGGTAAAAGTCAGCGCGGCTGTGGCCACCATGCACAGCAGGGCAAAACTCACCAGGAAAAACCGTCGTTTCCCCGAAAAATCAGCGATGGCCCCCAGCAGAGGCGCCGTCAGAAAAACCACGGCGGCCCCCAGTGAGTTGGCCATTCCCCACAGTTTATCGGATTCGCCCACTTTATCGGCGCCAACCACCACGTCCTTGAAATAAATCACGTAAATGGCTGTGATAATTACAGTTGGAAACGGTGAATTGGCAAAATCAAAGAGACACCAGCTGAATCGCTGTGCCTTGGTGGACATGGCAGGGACGTCTACAGTACTGTTTTCGATATTCATGCAGGCACTCTATTGCGAGAACATCATTGTGGCAATAATTTGCAGGCAATCAACGCCGAATTGTTCCGTTATTGCCACATACGCATCGCTGCCATGCCGGCGTCAATTCGCCAGAGATTCGACGATACCTTCGAAAGACACGGGCTTGATATGATAATGCTGAATCAGGCCGGACCGGATGTGGGGCGCAAACAGCGCCGGGTCGTTGGCTGAAATCATCACTCTGGCCATCGCCGGGTAATTGATAGCCACCTGAGCCAGCAACCAGATCCCATTGTATGTGGGCATGTCGAAATCGGTAATAATGGCTTCAAAATCACCTGTGGCCAACCGCACCGCCGCCATCTCGGCATTCGGCGCGGTCTCTACAATGAAATGTTTGGTTAGAAATCTCCTCAATGCCCGCAATACAGATCCGTCATCATCCACCACGAGCACCTTTTTCTTCTCGCTTTGCCTGGAAATTCCAAACTGGACCAATTCGGTTTTCAATGCGCGTACTGCCATGATTCCCCCAAATTTAATTGTGTTGTGGAACATGCTACTGTACCAATGTATAGCATGAACTCCTGTCCAGGCAAAAAATAAATGACAGGCAGCGTGTTCCCTTTACCCCAGGGAATTGAAACCGTTACTCCGCCGGCTCACGTTCCTCTGGCAGTTAAGTTATTAAGATATTTAAAAAAATCAGCTGGCGTTGTCGCCAGATTTACTATGGAGGAATTCCTTTAAAGCATCATTAGTCCAATGACAAAATTCCGCAACGCGTCACCGGCAAGGGGCTTGTTTAAAAAGCATTGGATGAGTCCCGACTTCATATAAGGTGCAAAACGTTCCTGTTCTCCGGCACTTGTGAGTATTCGAATGGTATTGGGGGAATGACGGCGGGTTTGCTCCAGCAACCACAAGCCATTTCTGCCTGGCATGTCGCAATCGGTGATAACTACTGAATATCCGTTTCTGCGAATCAGATACAACGCTTCGTCTGAACAGGCCGCAACATCGATTTCCCAGTGTTTTCTTAGAACTCTGGCCATTCCCCGCAATGCAACCGGCGAATCATCCACCAGCAACACCGAGAATTGTGTATGAACGTCCACCGCTCCGGTATCCGGATAGCTGTCGCGTTGCGCGGCAATGGCAGCTTCAATGCCAGACTCTGTGGACCTGTTCATAGTTATCACCAAATTGTTGCACTTGCTATATAATCCCACTTTTCCATCGCAAGTCAATTTTTAATTGAAAAACTTTACAGAATTTCCAATTTATTTTTTTCTCAAGTATTCGCTGGGGCCGCCGATGTATGGGTGTAGGATATGGCGCAGCAAGGATGGCGCCCCCAATGGAAATCTTACGCCAGCGCAAGGCTGCAGGTTGCAGCAAGGAGGCCCCCGGTGAACGGTATCAGTCCTGAAATGACCGCCACAGCCATGGATGTGGCTGTAATGAAAAAGCAAAAAGATGTGATGGAGCAGCAGGGTCAGGCAGCAGTGGAACTGATTCAGTCCGCACAGACAGCTCCCGAACCGGTACGCGTCGCCGCCACCCATGGTCTGGGGAGACTCATCGACGTATATATTTGATTATAAATACTTAACTGTAACTCCCTTCATTTTCACTCCCTCAATAGTAATCTGAGTTGTTCCCTCTTCCCAATTGGCGCCGTGCATGCCATTAATTGCTAAATTTCAAACACGACAAACCAATCTGAGGCAAAGTAACGCAAATGTATAAAAAAATTTTTTCCACCAGCATACACGGCGCGGCGGCCGGTATTCAGCGATTTAAAAGCAAGCTGGGCGCTGCGCCCGGCACAGTGGAATACACCGGATTGAGGCCCAAAACCGCGACGCGCATTTTTGTGACGGATTATGACGAAACAGGTGTGCAGCACCTGGAACTCAATGCAACGGACAACATGCCGCCGCAAATCAAAGCCAAACGATGGATTCAGGTAAGTGGACTCAGCGACACGGAGTTCATTAAAGAGTTTGGAAGCCGCCAGCAGATTCCAACGCTGGTATTGGAAGATATCGTAAATCCGGGGCATCTCGCGAAGCTGGAAAACCTGGACGACTTTATATTTATAATTTTGAAAGTGCCACTTTTCCATGAACAGAATCTGCAGTTGCATTTTGAGCATGTATGCATTCTGCTTTTTGAAAACCGCATCATTTCCTTTCAGGAATCAGATACATTTCATTTTGAGGCGCTCATTAAACGAATGAATGTTCAAGGAGCGCGAATGCGACTTCTGGGATGCGACTATTTTATGTACGCCATGATTGACCTGGTGATTGACACCTATGCGTTCCTTGGCGATCTTTTCGCTGAAAACATGGATACACTGGAAGAGGAAGTGCTCGACTCTCCCCATCAAAACCATGTCAATCGCATTCACCAACTCAAACATCGCATCGCCGCCACCCGCAAAGCCATTCGTCCGCTGCGCGGTATCACGGAGTCACTATTTGTGGGCGACCTGCCATTTATCACCGAAGAAATCAGTCCCTATCTGAACGATTTAAGGGATCATGTCACAGGATTGTTCGATGCCATTGAAAACCATCGGGAGTCATCCACCCTGCTTATGGAAAGCTATCTTTCGTTGATGAGCCATCGCATGAATGAAATCATGAAAGTGCTCACCATGATGAGCGCCATTTTCATTCCACTGGGATTTCTCGCCGGGTTGTACGGGATGAATTTTGATCATATGCCGGAATTGCACTATCGATATGGCTACTACGGTGTGCTTGGTATTATGGGGTCGCTGGTGCTGACCATGGTGGTGTATTTCAAGTATAAAAAGTGGCTATGACAATAGCCTCTTTGGGTGCGGCATTATTTTTCCAGCCGTTTTGATTTTTTGTTGGGAATTGGAATGCGCCGATACATACCAATCGAAGAAGCGCGTTCACCAAACGCTGATCCCACACTGGTTTTATCGGTCACGCTGGTTTCCACCTGGATTTCGTACTCGTTTTCATTTTTCGCCGGGTTTGTATTCATCACCGTGTACACCGTGGACCGTTTGGTAACCCGCTTGCCGGCTTTGAGCGCCGTGCTCCCCTGATCTGTGGTTTCCACCCTAAGCTGACTGATGCCGAATTTGTTGTACAACAGGTTGTGAATCCCGGGATACTGAACGGAAAGCAGTGTGGTGATGGCGCCGGTGGATGTCTCGGCGTCCTCCTCGGCGCTGCCGGATACCAGCAACGACAATATCTGTTCCTCTGATAAAAGCGGAGAGGAAGACAAATGCAGTTTGGGATGCATGAGATTGCCGGTCACGTTTAAATTCACTGTATAAGAAGAGATATTGCTGGAGGACTCCAACTGAACATAGGCGGTCATATGCGGTGTACTGGCCAGGGTCAGCTGGCCTTTGTGCAACGTGAAATTGCTTTGAAACAGTGTGAATCGCCCCCGTTCCGATCGAATATCACCGCCGATGGATCCCAGGCCATCTGTTCTGCCAAACAGTAAATTCATATTCCAGCGGGTATCCATATCTTTGCCCGTCACGGTGATGGGATCCCGGCTCAGCAGCTGAATCCGGTAGTCCATTCCGGGAGATTCCGCGTCTGTTGGATCGCCGGAATTTCGAACCGTCACATTGCTGTTGGAGGGAACAAAGCGCATGGTGTTTCGACTTTCGGCCGGTTTGGTGAAGGTGGTTTTGAGCAGCTCCACTTCAGCGTCGAATTTGTTGGCGGTGGCCTCAAATCGAAAATGGCTTATTAAATCCGCAACAAAACGCGGCAGCCCGGACGTGGCCACGGGAAACCTGGACAACTTCAGGTTCCCCTTCCCTTTCCAAACGCCTTTGAGGGCAGCCACTTTTCCGGAAAAAGCGCCGTTTCCTCTGCCGCTTCGAAATCGCATCTTTGGAACGGAAAGCGAATTGTTGTGCAGCTTAATATCGCCATAAAGCTTTTGAATCTGATTGGCCAATCCAGCGATGGCAAACCGACCGTTTCGAATTTTAATGCTGCCGCTGAAATCCGGACTATTCGCTGTGCCTTTTATGTCTGCGCGCGCATACAGTTCACCATCGGGTCTGGACACCACGGGAAATGGCATCAGTTCCAGCAATCGCAAATCAAACCGACCGCTGCGCAAAGTTGCCTCAAAAGGAACATCACGCCAATCCGTCTTCCCTGCCACGATGGACGGGATATGCCCAATGGCATTGGCCTTGAGTATGAATCGATTCTCGTTATCAAAGGACATCGACAACTGCGCATCCTGTTTATCCGGCCGGATGTGAACGTCCATTTGCCACGGGACCGAAATGGCGCCCGGCGTCTGAACCATCCCCAAAAAAGAAACGGACGCCCAAAACGCATCTGCGTTTCCGGTCACGTTCCCTTTGGACTCCAGTCGAATATCGAAAACGTCGGGCAACTTCAGCAATTGGCGAAACGGATAAAGTCCCATTCCTGGAATCTGCCACTGGAGCCTATGGGGCTCTAAACGCTGCCACTGCACTGTGCCGGCAGGTGCGTCAATATGAATTGGGATACTGGCGCTGAGCGTGATGTCATCACCGTACGGATGCTGCCCCACCAGCGACACACGCAATTTGTCATCCTTAAACGTGGCTTTAAGCTGCGCCAAATCCAGGCGCCAGTTTTCCCCGGTCACGGCAGACGCCTCCACATTGCAACTTCCCTGCACCTGCCCATCGTGCAACTGCACATCCACATTCAGATCCAGGGTGGCGTCCACCTTATCGGTCTGCAAAAACGGCTTCAACGACGACAGCCGCACATTGTCGGCGCGCGCCCTGAGTTCACCGTTTTGCATGTCGTTGAGATACCCGTCGAGCGCCAGTTGAATGTCCCCCCATCGCAATTGCGCCTGATACGACGGTATTGTAAACTTCCCCTGCAGCAGATGCACCAAATCCATTGCTGCGCCAACTGTAAAACTGGCGGGAACGCCATTGGGCATCATCCACTCGGCCCGAAGATCCTGACGTTCCCTTGAAAGCTCGTAATGCAACTGTGCGGGAAACCGCAGGAACAGGCCATGTCCCACCCAACCATCCAAATCTCCCGCAGCGCGAATATCCGTGCCATCGTATACCACACTGCCTGAAAACCCCGTATCGAACATCACCGGTTCGATGGTCATTCCCAGTTTCTGCACCAATGTATGGCTGATGTGCCGCAGTTCCCATGACAGTCGCCACGGCTCACCGGCAATGGGAGAAATAGCCAGAGTCTGCGTATCCATGGACCATTTCACATTGCCGGACACTGCCCCTTCCAGCGGGGTATCGCCCCAGCCCACGTAGGAGGCCATCAGCGGCACCGATAATGATTCTAAATCCAGCGACACATCCAATTGAGATTCGGGGCGCACCTGGATACTGGCGCCAACGCGACTACCATCCACATCAGCAGTCATGTTGACCTTTCCAATGGGTGGTTTTCCTTTCAGTAATGCGTTCACCGGGAAATCCGCATCCAGTTGCATCTGAATCGGACGACCGAATCCATCGGTTGCATCGAGCTCCAGATGTTGTCGTTGACGCTGCATGCGCGTCTGCATCGACACCGACATATCTCCTGTGGCGGGATGGGAAAGCGCCACTGCCATTGTATTTTTCAGTTCAATTTCCTGCCCCTCTCTGGTCAGCATGCCATCGGCATCAAATCGGAAAGACAGCTTTTCTGGCAAAGAAACCCAGCCGGCAAAATCCTGGCTGGAAATCTGATGCAGCGTCCATTCAACGCGTTGCGGCTTCGTTTCATACACTTTGAACTCAAACGTGTCGAGGTTCATCAAAACTGATGCGATGCCGTTCATTTCCACCACCGGCTCATCGTGCCGGATTGCATTCATATCAAAAGAAAGCGCTCCGTTGGACAATCGCGCTTTTGTGGAAAGACTGTCGAGGGATATGTTGTTCAAGGAGAGATTGGTCACATCCAATTCAAGGGACACATCGGGATTGAGTGATGCCCCGCCGATCAGAATGCGCCCCGCCGCTGTGCCCCCCATGGGCTTTTCGAGCAACGCGCCCACATCCTGCAACGCCAAATTTTCAAATGAAACGTCCCCAGTCAATTCCAAACCATTTCGCGCCAGTTTCTCAAAACGAACGGGGGTTCTGTTTACTTTTAATACTGCGGTGGATGCGTCCCAGTAATCTTTATCCCGTATTCGAAGCGAAAACGGTTGCTGCGCCTCCACCTGCACGCCCATCAGCGTGCTTTTGAGTTCGTCGATTTGCACGGTCACCGTATCGCTGAACAAAATGGTGGCGTTGATGTTCGCCGACTCCGACTGACGCCGTTTCAACTGCACAGTCAGCTTTGCACGATCATTTTTAAATGCGCCGGAAAGTCTCAATCGCTGAAAATCATATTTCTTTGCATGGACACCTCTGGCGACCACGTCCCCCTGAACGGCAATCACATCGCCTTCCACGGTTCCATTCATGTCCGCCTGCAAATTGTGTATTCGAGAATTGCCAAAATGGGCTCCATTCAATTGAACGGCGCTCTCACAAAAAAATGCGTCGCCGGTGGCACATGTGCTTTTTACAGAAAACCGGTCAATTTCAGCATCCACGCCCAGGCTGCCTGCCACACTTTTGGACAATGCGCCGTCCAGTTGAAGGGATACTTTTCCCGAAGCGTTCAGCTCTCCATCATACTTGCCTTTAAGTGATATTCCACCGCCGTCCGCCTCCACGTTCACCGATGTCGACATATCATGCAAATGCGCATCTGCCGTCATGGTCACATCGCCCATTGCCGGCACAACACACTGATCGCACATCAACGTCGCATCCACTTTTGGCCCGCGATTTTCATCCAGTCGGAAGTGAACGTCCCCGTGTCCGCGCAATGTCCCATTCAAACCGGGCAACAGCTCGGTATCCCCCAATACCGTTGCCAACGCCGGAACATCAAACGTTAGTTTCGCCCTGGTGGACAGCGCATCGGACAACACCGATTGCACGGCAATATGCACCGTTCCCATTTTTGAGCGAATGCTGAAGCCAGTGCTGACACTGCTGGATTTCAGCTCTATCTGCCGGGTATCTGTCATGGACACCTGCAACGGTTCAGGCATCACGTTCAGCTCACCATCCAGCCTCGAAATATTGACCCGCAGCTGTTCTTTCCAATCGAGTTTTCCATGGAGGGCATCCAGCTGAACCAGTGGTTTGTCCGTGTTCTTCTCGTCCACGATAAGCTGAACATCATCAATAACAATGCGGGCGATGTTCAAATGCGCCCCAAGGGATGGAACCAGGGGACCAACGGGGGGCTCCTCCACGGAATCAGATGGCACGATCAGGTCGGCCATGGACAGTCGGCCTTCGCGCTCCACCAGTCGAACCCGGCCCCCTTTCAACTTTACTGACGGCACAATGATTTCACCCAGCAACAGATTTGCCGGAGAAACCGATATATACAGTTCTGCCACATCAACAATGGGCTCGTTGTCTTCGGAGACGGCAGTGACCGAAAGCAACGAGAGTCCTTTCGCCAGGGAGCCTTCAATTTTATCGACGTGAATGCGACCGGGAATCTCGCGATGGTACCATCCCAATGCGCTATGCAGTAAGAGCCTGGCGCCGAAAGCAGTATAAAATGCGACAAAAAAAACAGTCGCCAGCGCCACCAGCAGCGCGATCAAAAACGTTGCCAGTGCCAGCCACCGCTTTTTCGGTCGCCTTCTCAAAACGCCTCACCCAATCCCAGATGTATGCCAAAGCGTCGCTCAGCGCGATAGGCTTCGGGTTCATTGAGTCGTATCCCCATATCAAATCGAATTTTACCCACAGGCGTGCTGATGCGTATCCCTGTGCCGGCCGAATAGTTCCACTGGCCGGGTTTAATTGTACGCACCGCATATTGCACATCGCCCATGTCCACAAAGAGCACTGAACTGACAACCTTGTTCCAGCGAAAGCGCAACTCGGCGTTTGCCTGCACCATGGTTCTGCCCCCTATCCAGATCTTTTCACACTTCGGTTCCACTCCCTTTGCAAGAGCAGTCGTGTCTTCGCAGATGCGCACCCAGGGCGCCAGTCGCTTTCCCCCCCACCCTCGGACGGTGTTGTGCCCCCCGAGAAAAAAATTGGAACGAATGCCCGTGTAAACCTTGCTGCCAAGGGGATAGATATATCCCACTTCACCATGAAGCACCAGTTGCAGGAAAGGCAGCATTCGCCAGTATCCGGTTACCGCGGGTCGAATCTTGTTGAAACGCACTTCACTGGCCAGATAGGGGCCCGAATGCCAGTAGTCAAATCGGAACACCACACCGTTGTCTGGGTCGTTTTGTCTGTCTGCAAACCAGAGCCGAGTCCCCACGTTCAAGTCTGCCAATCGTATGGGACTGCGCATATCCTCATGTTGGCGCTGCAGCTCCTCCATCACGTAATCGTCTATTCCATACAACACGATGTACTCAATGTTATAGGCCAGACGAATGTTTAAATGTTTAAAAAACGTCCGTGATACCGACAACCGATTGGAAGGACTGAACAGTTTGTAGTTCTCCTCCACATCGGTTTGCAGCGCCATGGTCCAGTTCCAGCGAAGGCGCCGCTCCAACAGCCCCTTTTTGGTAATACCGGGTTCAATCAGCGTTACGGGCCCCATATCTTCCACATTCCAGAAAGCGGGCACCAGCGCCCATCCCAATCTGGCCCGCAACTGGAACTGATTGAGCCGGTGCAGAAAGTTATTGTGTTGATACACCGCCGATGTCCATCCCAGAAATTTGTTGGTTTCGAACTGTACCCCCACCCCCAGCTTCAGGGTTTGAAAATCGGCCTCTATGACGGACACATCCAAATCGATTTGACCACTTCGATTTGGCGCCGGCACGGGCTCAATGGTTACCATCCGGAAGGCGTTTAATTCCCCCAGGTTCTCCTCGATGTCCGACTTGACACGCGGCGTGTACACCTTTCCTTTGAACTCCTCGAGTTCCGCATACACTAAATTGGAAGGGGCAAATTCAAGTCCCGTGATGTGAATTTCCCGGACGCGGCAAATGGGGCCGGCGTCGATGTGAAACACCACGTCAGCAGCGTGCTCATCCCGAGTCACAACCATGGATTCATGCACTTCTGCCAGTGCATATCCCAAATCCGCAAGTCTGTCGTTGAGAGTTTCCACAGCTTTATTCAACTGCTCAATGTCTGCAATACCACCTTCCTGCAGTGGAAGTGCCCTGGCGATGATGCTGCGATGAGGGGTGGCCCCTTTCCATTCAAACCGAACAGAACGCACCAGGGTGGGCTCCCGTTCCAGTAAATGTACCTTTATGTCAAGGCGGTTTCGGCGGGTTTCGGTGACTTCAACACTCTCGAGTACGGCATGATAATACCCATGAGCCGCATACGCCTGAAGCAGAATATCGAACACCGCAGATTCACTGCCTTCCAAAAAGTAGTCCTTTTTCTGAACCGGCAAATATTTTTTCAGTTGCTCATCGGACAACGCACTGTTCCCGAAAAACGCGATGGACGCAATCTGCTTGCCCTCGCGAAACTGCGTATCCGGATCGGTGCGGCGCCGACATCCCGTCTGGGAAAAACCAAATAAGACAAGAGCCACAACTACCACGGGATGGAGCGCTCTGAAATGTCGAAAAACTGTGTGCATGTTCTCCATTTACTGCTTTGAAAAAACGATTCTCAATCGGCACGCGTTATCCCATTTTGCCGAGTTGAGATCCAGTACAAACAATGCTAAGTATTTACTATGACAACGCAACGCCACAGACCTGAACTGATTTTGCTTTGGACTTTGCTTGCCTTCCAGATATTCCATTGGGGCTGCAGCAACGACGAGTGCGATACCCTCGATGATTGCGATGGGGGCGCGCTGTGTGCGGCGGGAAAATGCGTTCAGCCGTCGACTTCCACCAACAATTCGTCACACCGTCCGGAAAATACAGGCCATACCGTCAGTTCACCCCCCTCACCAAAGGATACAGACTCCGAAAAATCGACCAGCGATACAGAACCCGCTTTAATAAAAACGGACACGGACACATCATGGGGAATTTCCATCAATACGCTGAATGCGGATACGGAATTTGATGTTGCAGTGGGCTGCGTTACAAGATTGGGCAATCTGATAGCATGTCACCCCACCCACAAACCGGACAATCAATCATGCGACATCATCAACGCCGAGGGTTGCAGACCATTACTCTTTCCCCATGGTTGCATTTTTGTCGAAGACAATGGCGTTGAGGTTTCCTTAACCACTATCTGCTACTCATCCATCAATGAGATAGACGATGAAGACCTTTTGCTGGCATGCACCCTGTCCGGCGGCGAATGGCTTCCCTGTCCGTACTGAATCGCCTGAAAAATTTATTCGGGTGCGTCCCCGTCGCTTTTCGGCTAAATATTAAATGTCCCGACAATCGGTCCAATCCGGCGATGTCAATGCAAGGAGCAACGGAATGCGTACCACTATCATTCATCTCAGCGATCTTCACATTGGACACTGGCCCGAATTTCCGCCATCCGACATAGAGGAGAGCAACCTGCGCCACATTGTTCAGTCTCTCGTACAACTGTTTAATGTTGCCCCAAGGCCGGTTATTGTCATTACCGGGGATCTGGTTAATGATGGCACGACCAAACAGTTTGCAGATGCGAGAAGAATCCTCGCTCCACTTTATAACGCCGGGTTTGTTGTGCTTCCTGTTCCAGGAAATCACGACTACGGTGTTTTGGGAAACCACACGGAGAAGAAACGATTTGCCAGATTTAAAAAAGCCTTTTTTGGAATGGATAATCCGCATTTCCCCCTGGAAAACATTACATACCCGTTTGTGAAGAAAATTCACGGTCACTACTTTATCGGGCTCAATTCAATGAATGCGGAAACCGATGGCGCTGACCGTTGGCTGCCCAACGGAGAAATGGGACTAAGACAGCGCAACGACCTCAAAGGCGTGCTCCGACGATTGTCATCCAGAACCGAGGCGCGTCGAATGAAGGAAAAAGTAATTGTCTATCTCCACCACCATCCTTTCATTTTTCCCCACGACAAAGAACGCCTCGCCGTGCGCGCCATCGAACAATTCGCCCACTGTCTTAAGGATGGTGATGAGTTTTTAGAGATCATAAATGGGCAGGTGGATGTCCTGTTATTTGGCCATGACCATGAGCATATCAACTACTCCAACACGTTCCTTTCCAGCGAAAAAGAGTACAATATACCGGTAATACTCGCGTGCGGAAAAAGCACTCAGCCGTCCCATGAAACAGTCGTGGACTACGCGGCCATCGTCTCCGGAAAAGCCTATAGCGACACATTGCTGGGATGGCGGATGGATATTGACGAGGCCGGTCAAATGGTCATTGAATCCATATTTTTCTAACATCTCCCAATCCGTCTGTCCCCAATCGACCAGAGGATGACACCTGCAACGATACCATTGCAAAAATAAGCGTATGGCAATGCGTCTCCGCCATGGAAGACGACCATGTATTGATCAGGATTTATCTATTCATTTGCACATCGCAAAATCCATGGTTAACTGAGATTACAGCTTTAACAGAGGAGACAAAAACCGATGATGACATTCGGAAGACGCATCGCATCTCGTTTTATGCGGTTGCGCATTGGCATGAAAGGCGCCGCTATGCTGAAACGCCTCAATGCGGAAAGCAAAGACGTTAAACGTGCACAGGCGAATGTGTTGAACGATATTCTGTCGTATGCCGGCGATACCATATATGGTCTGGAGCATGGGTTTTCAACTGTTCGTTCGCCTGCAGAATTCAAAGACTCTGTTCCGGTGAACACATACGAGGATTTGCGTCCCTACGTAAGGCGTCATGAGGAAGGCGAATCGAACGTTCTCTTTCCGGGCAAACCCATGTTCTACGCAACCACCAGTGGCACAACGGACGCCCCCAAGCGCATCCCAATCACGCGCAAATACCACGACGAGTGTTACAACGGGCTATCCAATATCTGGCTGCACTCCATGTTCCAGGAGTCACCGGGCTTTATGAACGGGTACGACATCAGCATGGTGGGCAAAGCCATTGAAGGATACACCGCGGATGGCACCTCATACGGTTCGTTCTCGGGACATATGAATGCCTATATGCCGGAATTCATCAAACGGTTTCGCGTTATCCCATTTGAGATTCACGATATCGACGATTATCCATCCAGATACTACGCTCTGCTTCGCGTGGGGCTAACGTATCCCATTCGGTGGATAGTGGCCGCGAATCCAAGCACATTACTGGAATTGCATCGCGCGTCCATGATGAACATTGAGAGCATTATAAAAGACATTCATGACGGCACGCTGAAAGAACATCTCAACATCAGCGCGCCCATCAGAGCCAGAATTGAGGCCCGGCTCAAACCCTGTCCCAAAAGAGCCAAAACGTTGGAACGTTTACTCGACCAATGGGGGAACGCGCTTCGCCCCAGGCATTACTGGCCATCGCTGCAGATGATAAACACCTGGAAAAGCGGAAACGCCGGAGTTTACCTTGAACAGACCGCTGATTTTTATTCGCCGCAAACGGTTATTCGAGAGTTTGGCTACCTTGCCACCGAAGCACGGGCCGGCATAGTGCTGAACAAGAATCAGGAAACCAGTATCCTGGCATGCCATCTCTTGTACTTTGAGTTTGTGGACCGTGACGATTTAGACAATACGCATCCCACATATCTTTGTGCCCATGAGCTGGAAAAAGGACGGGAATACGCCATTTACATCACCACCCCCAGTGGTCTTTACCGCTACAACATTAATGACATTGTGCGAGTGGAGGATTTCCACGGCACTTTTCCAATGGTTCGCTTTGTTCAAAAAGGCAGTGGCGTCACCAGCATGACCGGGGAAAAACTCTATGAGTCTCAGTATCTGATAGCGGTAAATAAATCCATGCACGACCTGAATATACAGCCGGGATTCCATTTGGCCTTCGCAGATATTGAACGGTCTGTTTACCATTGCTTTGTGGAACTGGAGCAACGCAGCATTGAACAGGACAAGATCATCGCCAGGCTGTCAGCCGACATCGACGACACGCTGCAACAGATGAACCCCGAATACGCCGCCAAACGAAAATCGAACCGACTTGGGCCACTGCAGGTTCACTCTTTGCAGCCCAACGCGTTTGCTGCTTATAAAACCGAAAAACTGAAACAGGGACACCGGGAAGGTCAATTCAAAATGACCCATCTGCAGCAGGATCCCTCGCAGATGCGCCTATTTTTTGACCTTTGCAACAACGAATCCAAATCCACCGGAGGAAATTTATGAACGATACATATCGTGATGGTAAAATGCCCATCGCCATCTGCGGCATCGGCTGCCGTTTTCCGGGAAACGCAAATACCGCAGACGAATTCTGGACACTGCTTAAAAACAAAACCGACGCCATCGGGAAAGTTCCCGCTGACCGCTGGGATGCTGACGCGCTGTACGACCCCAACTATAAAACCAACGGAAAAATCCACATTAAGGAAGGAGGGTTCATCGACAAAATTGCGGAATTCGACGCCGCGTATTTTGGAATTGCGCCAGTGGAAGCCCACAACATGGACCCGTCGCAACGGTTATTGCTGGAACATACCGTCATGGCACTTGAGGACGCAAGGGAGCGACTCGATTCCATCGAAGGCACGCGTGTGGGCGTGTTTGTCGGGGCATCCTCGTCTGAATACAGCGGCATTCTGCAGAATTTTTCAGAACGTGCCTCCATTGGGGCCCATACAAACACGGGCAGTTCCCCAGCGATAAATGCCAATCGCATCTCTTATACCTTCGACCTGCACGGACCAAGTTTTACAGTTGACACCGCATGTTCCGCCAGCCTTGTGGCGGCGCACCTCGCATGTCGCAGCATTTGGAACGGTGAGGCCAGCGGCGCCATTGTGGCCGGTGTGAATGTAATGATTAAGCCCGAACTGCATATCGGTTTCAGTACAGCAGGCTTTTTGTCCCCTGACGCCCGGTCAAAATCGTTTGACGCCAAAGCAAATGGATATGTGCGCAGTGAAGGCGTTGGTGTCCTTTATCTCAAGCCGCTCAATGAGGCCATCGCCGACGGCAACCGAATCTACGCCACCATCATAGGCGGCGCCATCAACGAAGACGGTCGCACCAACGGAATTGCGTTGCCCAATCCGGACGCTCAAATCGATGTGATCACGCGAGCGTGCAAGGATGCGGGAATCGCACCGCAAATGGTGACCATTGTTGAAGCCCATGGCACCGGTACCGCAGCGGGCGACCCCATCGAATGTAAAAGCATCGGCGCCGCTATCGGACAGAACCGAAATGATGACTGCCTCATCGGTTCGGTTAAAAGCAATATTGGACACACGGAACTGGCGTCGGGCAGTGCAGGCCTCATAAAACTGGCCTTGTCGCTGTACCACGGCGAGGCTCCGCCCACTGTGCATTTCGAAACCCCCAACCCGGCAATCGACTTTGACAAACTTCACATCCGGGTTGTGGACCGACAAATGACCATTCCAAAACGGGATGGCGTGATTTACGGGGGTATCAACTCATTTGGTTTTGGTGGCGCCAATGTCCATCTGGTGCTTAAATCATTTGTCCCCCAACCACCGTTCACGCGAACCAGCGAATCGTTTCCGTTGCCTTTGACAATTTCGGCAAGGAGTGACAACAGCCTTCGAGCACTCGCTGCGCAGTACAGAAACCTGCTTGAGCAGGAGGACATTCACCTTTTAGAACTGGCTCGCAACACAGCGCTGCACAGGTCGCATCTGGAGATTCGTGCGGCCATCAGCGCCAACGACAAGTCGGATGCAATATCGAAATTAACCGACCTTGCGAACGGTGTCTCCCACCCTCATGTGGCCATCGGTCGTCCAAAGAATCGTTCAGGGGACAAGGTGGCGTTCGTTTTTTCGGGTCAGGGCCCCCAATGGTTTGCCATGGGCCGGGAGTTGTTGAAAACGGACGATACCTTCCGGGACACTGTCGAGGAAGTGAACAGACACCTCAGTAATTTAGGCTGGCTCAAAGAAGACGACAGCTCGTTGCTGGAAGAGCTTCAAAAAAGTGAACAGGACTCCCGATTAGACGAAACCGAAATCGTACAACCCGCGCTGTTTGCACTACAGATGGGTGTCGCCCGCATTTGGCAGCGACTGGGTGTACAACCAGATATGGTGGTGGGCCATTCCATTGGCGAAGTGGCCGCTGCCTGCTTAAGCGGTGCACTGTCGCTGGAAGATGCGGTGAAAGTGGTGTACTGGCGCAGCCGGTGCCAGTCCAAAGCCACTGGTCGCGGACGTATGCTGGCGGCCGGATTAACGCTGGACGACGCCAAATCCATGCTGACACAGTTTAACGGCAAAATTGATATTGCAGCTGTAAATGGTGCCGCCATGCTCACTCTGGCAGGGGAAGACGACGCGTTGCAACTATTGTCTCGAATGCTTAAAGACAAAAAAATATTCAATCGGTTTCTGGTGGTGGATGTCCCGTTTCACAGCCACTTACTGGATGACGTAACCGCCGATTTTAAGGCGAACGCGCCTTTGCAAAAGGGAGACGCCACCCGAATTCCACTGTACTCCACAGTTTCTGGCGCCCTTATGAATGGCGCCGATTTGAATCGCGAATACTGGGCGCAGAACATCCGTGACAGCGTGCTGTTTTATCCCACCATCGAAAAAATGATCACCGATGGCGCCACGGTTTTTGTGGAAATCAGTCCTCAACCCATTTTATCACATGGCATCAAAGAAGCGCTGGATGCGCACAACGTCGACGGTGTGATTGTTCCATCGCTGCGCCGCAATGAAGCGGAACGACTCACGGTGTGTCGTTCACTGGCCTCTTTGCATGTGTCTGGCGTTTGCATCGACTGGAAAACGACGTTTTCCAGAGTGGCGGATAAAGATATTGCCCTGCCCCTTTATCCTTTTCAGCGGGAGCATTTCTGGAATGAATCAGAAGACGCCAAAACAGATCGAATCGGCAGCCGCATTCATCACCATTTAACCCGTAAAGTGATGGCTGCGGACAATCCCAACGACATTATCTGGGAGGTGGAATTGGACGCACGCAGTGCGCCGTACATCACCGATCACCGAGTACAGGGCCCTGTTGTATATCCCGGCGCCGGGCATGTGGATCTGGCCATTGCCGTGGGACGCGCGTCGTTTGGCGATCAATTTGGATTCATCGAGGAGATGGAATTCATGTCGCCTCTTTTCCTTAAAGACAAGGGAACACCGTATGATGTCCAGATACACGTGGACAGCGATGACGGGCAGTTTACAATTGCCTCCAGAAACCGCGATACCGCAACCGCCACATGGACTGTTCACTCAAAGGGAAAACTGAACCATATCGGTGATCGCTTCGACAGCACACCGGTAACGCTGGCCGTACTGAAATCCAGAATCGACGAACCGGTCGATCCGGGGCCGCTTTTTGCTCAGCTAAAAAAAGGCGGGCTTGATTTAGGCGAAACGTTCAGAGGAATTTCAAAACTCATGCGTCGCGATAATGAAGCCCTTGGCCGCATTCAGATTCATCCGTCCATACAACCACTGATGCACCAGTTCAACCTGCATCCCGCACTGCTGGACGCCGCTTTTCAGTCCGCATTTGGAATCATTGAGGACCGCGAAAATATGGGCGTGTACATTCCAAAAAAAATAGGCAAAATAAAATTCCACGCGCCCCCCAAAGGTCAATGCATATACTCTTATGCCCGGGCCAGCAAAAATGAATCTGACTACATTCTTGTGGACCTCTGGGTTTTTGATGAAAATGGCGCTCTGATAGCAGAAGTCCAGGATTTCATGGGCAAGTATCTAAAAGGCTCAAGAGGCGAGGTGGACGGGGCATTGGACAGACTGTTTTTCACATCCGCGTTTGAGCGCACGTCGCGCCCCTCTCAACTGCAGCGGCGTCAATCTCTTGCGATTTTAAGTGACGCAAATTCAGTGCACACTGAGCTCGATTCAATTGTGGGACAAATACAGCAGGACGAACAGTTTCAGCCGTTTTTAAAAGCCCTTTCACCAGCGATGGACGAGTTGGCCATGCATTATGTTTTTGATGCGTTTAACAAATTGGGCGCACCACTGATACCAGGGCGACGTGCCGATGTAGAACGTTGGCCTGATACGTTGCGAATTTCACCGCGGCATCGCAAACTGTTTGATCGTATTGTCTACGAACTGGTTGACAGGGGTATTTTGAAACGCACCGGGAAATATGTTGAAGTTCAGCACCGTCTGGAAATTCAGGATGTAACGAAAATCATCGAACATGCGTCCGTTGAGCTGGCGCCATTTGCGGCGGAGATAGATTTTTTTCGTCCAGTGGGTGAAGCACTGGCGGACGTTCTCAAAGGTGAGCGAGATCCGGCGGAAGTGCTTTTTGCCGATTCCCGCTGGGATGAAATTGTATCGTACTACACCTCTGCGTATTCGATGAACAAATACAATCGGATGATGGCTGCGGCGCTGAACGCACTCACAAAACCGGCAAAAGGCAAACCGTTACGCATTCTGGAGATTGGCGGTGGCACCGGAGGGATTACCAATGCGATTCTACCGGCACTCTCCCAGTCAGAGGTGGAGTATGTATTCACAGACATATCTCCATTGTTTCTGGAACGCGCCAGAAATCGGTTTATTGACCATCATTGCCTGCAGTACGCAATGCTGAACATCGAAGAACCTCCGGAAGCACAGGGATTCGTGAAACACAGCTTTGACATTGTCATCGCGTCCAACGTGTTGCACGCCACAAAGAACATTCGCCAGACCATTGCCCATGCTCATTCACTGCTGGCCAATCACGGCGCCTTGTGTCTGTTGGAGGTCACCCATGTGCCATTTTATGTGGATTTGAGTTTTGGCATGACCGATGGATGGTGGCGCTTTGAAGACGATGTCCGACTTTCCCGCTGCACCCTCGATGGGAAGGCGTGGGTTCATCTGCTCGCAACCAGTGGATTTACCGACGTGCTGGCGCATTGCGACGTAACCGACGGAAACTGGCCCAAACAGAACGTTATGGTGGCGAGGGCCACCGGGATAGATCTTATCGATGAACCGATTCAGAGCCTTCCGAGGTGCCTGATTATGGGTGATGAGGGATTGGTCTCACAATCAATTGAATCGTTTCTAATTGACGCGGGTGTGGAATGTACACAATTGCTCACAGAAAAAGAAAAAACGACCGCCATCGAACATGGTTCAGCGTTTTCCTCAAATGTACTCTCGTCACTGGCTCAAAAGTGGTCATCCGACAGGGACAAACCGACGATTCTTTTGTACACCAGAGCGTTGGACGTTCCCGATTTGGATCGTGATACAGCCGCCGCTTTGCAAAACTCGCAAGACGTGTTGGCGGAACTCGTCGCCATTTCCAAAGTGCTCATTGACAGTGGCGCCCGGGGAGGACGTATCGTTGTTGTGACAAAGGGCGTTTCCGGCAAAAAGCCCAATATTTCTCAGTCTCCAGTCTGGGGAATGACCCGGGTAATGAGAAATGAAATGTCCAACATCCTCATAAGTGTGGTTGATGTGGACACGATCAACGATGACGTCCTCCGTCTGATATCGCATGAAATAATCGACGGCGAAAACAGTGAGGAAGAAGTGGTGTTTCAGAAGGGTCAGCGGCTGGCCACGAGGATGGCGCCCATTTCGAGAGAGGACCGGATTCGCGCCGCATCGACAGAATCCAATATTCGTGGGCAATCGGTTCAATTGATCACATCGGAAGCGGGCATCATCTCCCAATGCGCATTTCGACGCATCGAACAGGAAGCGTTGGCCAAAGACGAAGTGGCAATCGAAGTCCATTTTACGGGACTCAACTTCAGAGATGTGATGATTGCCGCCGGTACTCTTCCCGACGACGCCATTGAAGGTGGCATATTTGGCCGCAATGCCGGACTGGAATGCGCGGGCATTGTACTTGAAACGGGCAGTCACGTATCGCATGTCAAAAAAGGCGACCGAGTAGTAGCCATCGCAAAAAGCGCCATCTCAGGTCGGGTGGTGGCCAACGCGCTGTACACGCGACAGCTGCCCAAAGATATACAAATGCCAATGGGGGCGGCAACTCCCATGGCCGCACTGACGGCCTATACGGCGCTCTTTAAAATGGGCGACATCAAACCTGGCAGTCGTGTTCTCGTGCACGCTGCAGCGGGTGGGGTGGGGATGTTTGCCGTTCACTTCGCACAGGCTGCCGGTGCTATCGTGTACGCCACAGCATCGGAGGGCAAACATCAATATCTCCGGCAGATGGGCGTTGAGCATGTGTATGATTCCCGCAGCACCGGATACTACAGCGACATCATGGCGGATACCGGAGGCGTCGGTGTCAATGTGGTGATCAATTCGCTTTCCGGTCCCCATATCACACAGAGCCTCAAGCTGCTCTCTGCGATGGGGCGTTTTGTTGAGATTGGCAAAAAAGACCTGTATGCCGACAAAAAAATAGGACTTCGGCATCTGGCCAACAACATTTCGTATTTTGCGCTGGACGTGGACAGACTCCTTTCGCAGGCGCCGGAAATGATGTCTACCCTGCTCAGCGATGCCATGACGTATTTGCAGCATAATGGCTGGCCCAATATCCCAATTAACACGATGCCATTCAAGGATGCGACAAAGGCGCTTTCCAAAATGGCGGCGGGAGAACACATGGGTAAAATTGTCCTGGAATCGGGTATTGTGCCCGTTCAACCATGCGATACACTGCGACTGCGCGATGACGCCACGTACCTAATTGCGGGGGGTACCCGTGGTCTGGGTCTGGAAATGGCGGCGTTTTTGGCCAAACGGGGGGCTAAGCACCTGGCACTGTTCTCTCGCAATGGGCTCAATGGCACAACCGAGATGCAACAGGTGAAACAGTTGCAAAAAGCGGGCGTGGCTGTAGAAACATTCAGCGCGGACGTCTGCGATGCCAAAGCGGTACACGCGCTGGTTCAAAAAATTAATCGCATCGGCAGACCTCTTGCAGGCGTCATTCAATCCACTCTGGTACTGGCGGATGCCCTGCTGAATCAAATGACGCCCGAGCAATTGGCCGCACCACTGCGCCCCAAAATTACGGGCACATGGAATCTCCACGAGGCCACCAAAGAAATTCCTCTGGACTTTTTTGTCTCATTCTCATCGGTATCGTCGCTGTATGGCTTACCGGGTCAGGCCAATTATGCCGCAGCCAATCGTTTCCTTGATGACTTCGCCGCCTATCGCCAGTCGCTTGGCATGCCGGCATCCACAGTGAATCTGGGGCCTCTGGCCGAAACCGGTTTTGTGTCCCGCGAGGAAAAGATGCACGACTACCTCGACTTGAGTGGATGGCAGCCACTTGCCACCGCCGAAGTGCTGGACGCGCTGGAGCGTGTGATACTGGAAGGTCATGCGCAACTGGGTGTTTACCGGTTGGATTGGCAGCGACTGAACACGGCGTTTCCAAGGCTCACCTCTTCAAATCGATTTGCTGCCATTCGCGATGTTCTTTCCAGACAGAGTGGAAAAGCGGATTCCGGCGATATAAAACAGCAAATACAGGCCGCATCCACCAGGCAAAGACCCGTGCTCATCCGAAAAATGCTTGCGGAAGTCATGGAAAAAATACTGGGTATTGATCGAACAAAAATCGATTTTGAGACCCCCATAAACCGCATGGGGATGGATTCACTGATGTCAAATCAACTCCGCAGCGTCCTCTCCCAGCAGACCGGAATCGAGTTTTCGCTCATGCAAATCATGCAGGGGCCCAGACTCTCCGAACTGGCCAACGACATCGAGTCGCAGCTGGAACCCTCTTCATCCAGCAATGCCATCCCCGCATTGCATACGTCCTGGGCCAAACCGGTGGTTCGCAGACGCAAAGCCGCTGTACGTTTATTTACGTTGCCGTATCTTGGTGCCGGCGCATCTGTTTTTTCGAACTGGCGTCTAAATTCGCAAATCGAAGTTCTCCCCATTTTGCTCCCCGGCCGAGAGGAGCGTGCCACCGAGGCTCCCATTACCGTCGGTGAAGAACTTATTTTGAAAATGGCAAAAGGCATTGAACCGTTGCTGGACAGACCATTTGCCATCTATGGACACAGTTTTGGCGGCAACATCGCCATGAGCCTGGCGTCCTTTCTGGAAGGTAAACTGAACAGGCAGCCGTCGCATGTGTTTATCGGTGCGGCAGTCCCCCCGGGAGTCGCCAACCCGCTGGAGATTGAATTCACTGTCACCGATACCGAAGACGCATTGTCACTGCCCAAAGAAAAAATGATGTCCCTTTTACAACGCATCGGTACGCCACCGGCTCTATTTAACGATAAGGAACGGTTTGATCGCATGCTCCCGGCATTGAGGGCGGATTTGGCCATTACCAAACAACGCCTGTTTCCCAGAGAACACATCATCTTGTCCCCCATTACCGCCGTGGCGGCGGACGGCGATTCCATCTATGCGCCATCACTGATTGAAAAGTGGGCACGACACAGCAGCGATTTCACAATGCACACGGTTAACGGAAGTCATCTGTTCATTCACGAAAAAGCAGCCAGAGATGAACTGCATCGGATAATTTGTGAAACGCTGCTTTCCGGGACATCACACGCATCAGCGGGAAAACAGAAATCAGCATGAGTTGGACTTGACTGAAGGATCACATATCGTCAGATTTTTTTGAGTTCCGACACACAACACATTGTCTGAAAACAGGCGGGCAGCGCTCATTGTAAACGGTTCGAATCATTCAATCGACGCGGCTGCCCAATTACGTACCGGGAGCAATTTTTATGAATAAATTAAACACAACATCGACTGAACTGTCTTTGCTCACTGAGCAGTTGATGGTGCAGCTGAGAGATTTTGTCATTACATATGGGATGCGCGTTCTGGGAGCGCTGGTGCTCATTATTGTGGGGTATCTGGCCGCAAAACTGTTGAGCAAAAAAATGGAAGCGCTGGTGCGCCGCTCCAAAAACGCCGATACATCGGTGGGGACCATTGTGCGCAAAGCCTCCTTTGTCGGCGTCATGCTCATGGTGCTCATTGCGGTGCTGGAGCGCTTTGGCGTGGAAACCACCAGCTTTATTGCCGTGCTGGGCGCAGCAGGCCTCGCCATTGGTCTGGCGCTGCAGGGCACCCTGAGCAATATTGCAGCGGGCGTCATGTTATTGGTACTTAGGCCTTTTCGCGCCGGAGACGCAGTGCAGATTGGCGGAGGTGAAGTATATCTCATTGATGAGATTGGCCTGTTCGTCACTCGCGCTCATAAACCGGATTGCCCCAAAGTTATGATTCCCAACGCGAAAATATGGGGAGATACCATTGTTAATTATTCCAACACCCAGGATGGCAATCGACGCTTCGATATTCTGTTTGGCATTGCATACAACGACAATATATCAGAGGCCATTGACGTACTGCAACAATTGGCCAACGACGATGAGCGCGTTCTAAAAGATCCCGCTCCGTTTATAAAAGTGGACAGTCTGGGCGACAGTTCTGTCAATATTCTCTTCCGTGTACACACAAAGGCATCTGACTGGTGGGACGCCAAACTGGATCTCACCAAACTGGGCAAAGAAGCGCTGGAGGCCAACGGGAAATCCATCCCGTTCCCACAACGGGATGTGCACCTCTTCAATCAACCCAGATAATTTTGCAACATGGTAAAATACTATTTCCACGCGCTTTTTCTCATTTTTCCCGTTTGCACTTAATCATCCGAAAGTTTATATTTATGCTCCCCACAACGACTGGAGATAAAACGATGAACGGTTCAGTCATACCTTCAAAGGTTGCCTTTGTTGCCATGCCCTTCGGAACGAAAAAAACGGAGGTTGACGTCAAATCCGACGCCCCCAAAGAAGTTAATTTCGACAGACTATGGGACCTTGCGTACCGCCCTGCTCTCGAGGAAGCCGGTTACTTGCCTATTCGCGCGGACGAGCAGGATGGCGCGCTTATTATTAAGGATATGATTACGCAGCTGATACTGGCAGACCTGGTTGTGGCGGATATTTCGATTCCTAATGCCAACGTTTACTACGAGACGGGACTACGCCACGGCGGTAGCAAACAGGGTTGTCTGCTCTTTGCTGCTGACTGGGCCAAACCGGTTTTCGATTTGGAGCAGGTGCGCCGTGGTACATACGCGTTGACAGGAGAAGATATCAAAAACGAAGACTACGAAAAGCAAAGAATTCAGATTTATAAAGCGATTGCGAATTTTGACAACACGCGCAATCCGCTGCGCGAGCTGCTGGATGACCACGTAATAGAGGCGGGGGAAAGCAAGCGCCTCACCGAAGTGCGCGATGCCGTTGTCCAATTTCAAATTGACCTTAAGGCTTGCAGACTCAAAGCTTTCAGCACTCCGGAAAGTGCAAAGATTGCAGTAACAGAATTGCTCGATAAATCCGACATTTCCAAACTGCCTTCCTATTCCCTTCGTGAGCTTTTCGATCTTGTAAGAGATGTACTCGGGTGGAAGTCTCTCGTCGATTTTTATAATAGGCTCGGCGATACCGACAGGAAACCTGTATATTTTAAAGAACAAACGGCTCTGGCGAAAAGCAGACTGGGACAATTTATCGAGGCCACCGCCGAAATCGAAAAGTTGGTTGAAGAATATGGTCGAACAATCGAGCGATGCCAACTCCTGGGGCAATTTTACAGACAACAATATTATGCTGAAGAAAACAACGCCAGGAAAAAGCGCAATCTTAACACGGCGATCAACCACTATGAAACCGGTCTTTATTTAGACTTGAACGATTACGTCTGTGCACAGAACCTGTTGCTCCTCTACTCGCTCAGAAATAACGACGGAGACGCCGAAAAGGCACGCGAAACAGCGGCTCATATTTTGCGTGCCTGCGATCATAAAGAAGCAATTCAGAGCTCCGACAAATTGATCGATGCTGCGCGATTATCGGTTGCCTTTTTCCGCTGCGACGAAAATGCCGCCCGAGAGCTGGCCGACAAAGCATCTCAACATGACCTGTCAAACTGGGAGACATCTCTTTTCATCGAACTTTGGGAGTCTTTCGTCAAAACAATTTCGGATGAACAAAAGGAAACATTTAACAGCATTATCGATGAGTTTAAGTCATTTGTCAGCATTCCCCAAAAAGAACTGGTGACGCGCATACAACCATTGCTCATGTCATCGGGCAAAGATTATGAAAAATTCCAAACCGTAAAGGCGCGTATTGCAATAGCGGGAGAAAAGATTGTGTCCGTGGTTTCATCGGGTAGGGAAACTGTCAATACCGCGCAAACTGGAGATTACGTCGTGGAAAATCAGACCGGCGCCAAAGAAGTGTATATTGCACCAAAATCAAAATTCGAAAGTCGCTATGTTTTTAATAAAAAACTTGATTCGGAATGGAGTCTCTACAAACCGATTGGCAAGGTCAGAGGAGTGGCTGTTGATCACAGTATTCTAAGCCTTTTCGGTCAGCAAGACTCTTTTTACATCACGGCCCCCTGGAAAGAAGCTCAACATGTCGCAGAGGGGGACATGTTTGTGACAACCTTGCCAATGGATGAAAAGCTGGAGGTCTACCGTATTGCCCAAAAAGAGTTCGCCGAAACATATCGGCTCATCAACAGTACTGAATAGTCGCCGAAGAGGAGGTTACGATGCTTTATGAGAAATACAAGAAACGTATTTTTAACAAAAGCTCAAAGACACACATATTGCATTGGATGGTGGTGGGATTCGCGGTTTGCTTACCATTGAAGGCACTCTGATAAAATCGTTTTAACCGAACAGGTCCCAAATCATTTTCGTCCCACTACTCGCGCCTCTCATCGTTTGGTGTACAGCGGGTATCCCAACTCAGGCAGGCGTCATCTTCAATCGCTGAACCATTTGCTCGAAGTGGGGCGGTGGCTCTGCAGTGAAATGAAGACGTTCTCCGGTTACGGGATGCAAAAATCCCAATTCAGCAGCATGAAGCATCAGCCTTGGGGAATCGATTTCTTTACCTTTGTAGTCGCGCATATAAATTCGTTCTCCTATCAGCGGGTGCCCCTGCTCAGCCATGTGAATGCGAATCTGATTGGTTCTCCCGGTTTCCAGTATGCATTTCACAAAAGTGGCATTTTTCAGCAGTTCAACCACCTCCACGTGGGTGATGGCAACCTGCCCCTGCGGATTGCGGCGCACTTTCCCCAGGACAGATGTTTCACAGGAACCGCGAATTCCGTCGCCTCTGTCCTGCATAATATGAGTGGTGATGGTTCCTGGCCTGGCCAGCCCATGAACCAGCGCCAGATAATGCCGAACGATGCTGTGATTTCGAAACTGTACCGACAGTCCTTCTTTTGCTTTGAGGGTTCTGGGAAACACCAGCAGGCCACTGGTGAGTTTGTCGAGGCGGTGCACCACCAAAAGGGGCGCCATGGCCGCTTTCTTTTTTGCATTTGGAGGGCGTTTCCATGTGAGATACCCGCGTATCTGCATATCGAAGGTATTTTTATCGCCCTCTTCGTAGGGAACCGTAAGAATATCCGCTGGTTTATTCGCTACAATCAGATGAGCGTCCTTGTAAACAATGCATTTTGGATTGAATTGCCCTTCAGCGAAAGGCCGCCGCGCATTGGGAGAATAATGCAGCGTGCCCCCCTCGCTCACCGTTGCTTCCAGGGAGTTCACAACCGTCGCATTGACGCTGATTTTTCCCCCTTCAATCCAATGGCGCGCTGTGGACCATGGAACATCAAACAAGTCCTTCACCGTTTTGTCCAGCCGCACACGGTGATGTGCGGCGTCTATCACTACCGATTGTTCCGTATCCTTCGGGTTTTGCTTTCCGGACATTCTTCTCACACAAACCGCCCCTGAAATTCGAGTGAACGGCTCCGGTTTCGCCTGCATGTTCAGGCGATTACCATTTTGGGATTGACTATGAATCCATGTGCTGCTGTGTACAGGAGTTCGGATAAAAAAAGCAACGACCGATTTTCAGGATTGCGCCATCGCTCGCCCGAAAGTCCTTCCCTACCCCTGCTCGTTCCTAAAGTCCCTAATCATTTTCGTCCCTTGCGTCCTGCAGAATTGATCTGGATAAAATCGTTTTAATCCCCCCTCATCGCCTCTCCGGTGTTGGTCTCCACCACCTCCGGCACCTCGCTCTTTGGCTCCGCCTCCTGCCTGAGCTCAACCGGACCTCGGGCCAAATGATAGTTTCAGTCCTGGATTCTCTGTGTTGATGCGTCCAATAAAAGTGGTGCAATCATACCATCTCACTTTTTCAACCGGTCGCTGTTTTCCTTTAAATTCACTCGGACTATCTCCCATCACCGCATCCCACAACTCCTGGGTGCATGCGGTATCCGCCAACCAGGAACCTTTGGTCAATTCAACGGGATGCTGCAGTTCATTGGAACGTCGTATATGCTCACTCGCCGGTGAACCCATCATGAACTCGCCACGTGGTATCCACCGGAAACGCTGAATGACGCCGCAAATCATAAAATCACGGTAGATTCCAAAATCATCTTTAAAAGCAGCATTGAGATACCAGGTAAAATCAAGTATTCTTCCAATGCACGCACGCATATATGTTTGGCTATCATCCAATAACCTTGTGAAAACTCTTTTTGGATATGCACCACTGGCGTGCATAAAATGATAGTCAACGATCCCATATCCATCAGTTGTACCATTTTTCACCCAATTGTATTCCCCCGGCGCCAGCCAGTAATACCGTTCATCCTCAATCTGAATATACAGCCCATCCCTGTCCCGCTCCATTTCGTCGACCCACCAGGGCTTTTCCATTTGCTCGAGTGAAATACAAAATCTGTCTCCAACCTCCTGTATCCGACTTGTTAAAGGTTCGGGCTGCCTTAAATTTTCGGGATATTGAAGTTTTTTTGAATCGGCTGTATCGGCGAATCGCCGCGTCTGTTCCACACGCCAAAATGTAAGGTGGAGTATCTGAGGATATAGACACTTCGATTTCTGCCTCTTTTTCAAAAGGCTTCAACTCTCGGCAATGAAGCGCAAGAGTCGATTTGTCCGGCACGGCAACATTGGTGGCGCGAACTCGCACAGCCTCAAATGTCAGACCCAGCGCATCAGAAACCTGCTTTACAGCATTGTCTCCTGCTGCGAACGCGCGGACCAGGTCTGCCCGGCTCATCATGGCGCGGGGACGTCCACATTCACTCATTAAGCGGATTCCCTGTGCTTGCGATAAAAGAATCGTCCCAGGGAGTTCATCATATCCGCCGGGCCGTTTTTGTTTTTTACAGGGAGCGTTTTAAGCGCCTGCAGTAAATCCAGGTACTCCGCACAACCGGGAGGGCACAGCCCTTTCTCCTCAACGGCTATTTTTCCGTCCCTTTTTTTTCCGTCCCAGGTTATTTTTAATTGCAACAAAATCAAAAAACGGCCGATAGGGGGCCATGACATTACCAAGGCAATTTCTACCCAATACCACATATTTCATCACCAGACGCACCACTCAGCTGGAATTCTGGCTGAAGCCAACAAAGAAAAACACACAGATATTTTTGTATTGCATCGCTGTGGCTGCCCAAAAAACCGGCGTGCGACTGCATGCCGCCTGTGTGCTCAGTAATCACTGGCATGCTGTGGTGTCCGACCCGGATGTCAAAATTGCGCAATTTTACGCATGGATGCACAAGTATGTGGCTAAAGCCATTAACTGCTCCCGAGGTCGAAGGGAAAACCTTTGGTCATCGGACAAAACCAGTGTCATTCCGCTGGAATCGCCGAAGGACATCCAGAGTAAAATCGTGTACTGCCTCGCCAATCCCGTCAACGCACATCTGACGGCGAAAGCATCGCATTGGAAAGGCGTATGGTTTTACAAACAGAGTCACTCGCAAACTGTGCGGCGGCCAGATGAATATTTTCAAAGCGATGGGACGATGCCGGACACGGCAAAACTGCAAATTTATTTGCCTGTATCCCATGAAAACATGTGTATCGAGGCATATGAAGAGCTGATTACAGAACTGTTATCCACGCGGGAACAGGATATTGCAGATGAAATGAAAACGAAAAGACAAACGTTCATGGGAATAGACGCTGTTTTGAAACAATCATACACAGACAGACCACAATCCACAGAAGAGCGTCGAAGCATGAATCCCAAATTCTTCTCCACCGAAAAGAAACAGCGCATCGAGGCAATACGCCGTTACAAACATTTTGTCTCACAGTATTGGGATGCCCTGAAACAGTGGAAAGACGGACATCGAGAAGCCATTTTCCCGGCTGGCACCTATTCAATGAGAATTCACGCGAGTGTAACAGTTTCTTCTGGATAAAAAAACTCTGATTTTACGAGTATTGTAAAAATATGCAGAAGCATTTCGCATTCCTGTATCTACTGTCTGAAAATAATACCAAAATGCTTCGTCAGATATTTTTACTCGTCCTGAAGTCTGGATAAACACATAACCGTTAATCAATACTTTCTACTTTTTGTATCAAATTATGGCATACTCAATCGTATTGGATATGTGCAACCAGGGTGAGGAAGCGAAGCAGCAGGAAGCAGCAGCAAGCAAGCAAGCAAGCAAGGCACCGGCGCCCACATACAGGGCATCGGCATCCATTTTTCCACGGTTTCACGGACAAAAATCTTGGCAGCAGCTTCTTTGTGAAACAGTCGCCAGTGGCGAAGCCCCATATATGCAGGATTTCTCTGAAGCTGAGCAGCGTGCTCTCAACGACACCGCGAGAAAGCTACAAAAGTACCTCTTGAGCACCTACAATTATTGATATTTTACCCACAGATTTCGTGGGAGAGCACGATTATTAAATGTAAAAAAATTCTGGTGTTGTTTTTATCTGCAAACTCTCCAAAGTCCCAAGGTTGCAAAGTTCTATGACAGACCCTTATCTCTGAAGAAAAAAGTCCACACACTGCCTGAAAGGGCCGTAACAGCAGGAAGCACAATTGAGATGCACTCCTTGGTATTTTCCCATGATTTAGCACCTCCCATAATGGGTGAAATAATCGACGAAATTAACGCGGATAAAATAACTACAAACAACAGTCCGGATGTGACCTTCACAAGAAAAAGTCTGCTCACATCGACAGTTGTTTCCCGGGGAGCCTGTGGTCTTTGCGTCATTTCAGGAAGGACGATGTCTTCAGCTTCTTCAACTATTTCACTGGGAACCTGAGCGACCTGCTCCATTTCGGGCAATTCGATGGTATCTAATTCCTCGTCATTGTCGTTTTTCGTGTTGCACATTTCCCCCTCCCATATGTATCAACAACAAAACACTATACTATGGCATAATAACTTCTTTCCATTCGCTGCCACGCTTCACCATTATTTTGTCGCCAGCTTTGTTCACATCGTGAAACCACTTTTCCAGCCCAATTGCATGTCGCAAAACTTCTGTCAGCGTCGTTTGCCTATCTTTGGCAATATTGTCCAGAATTTCATAAACCTCACCGGGGATCACAGCGCTAAGCCTCTTCTTTCCCTGTCTGCTCAGTACAGGCAGGTTCGGCTCATCAGTCCTTTCTTCGGGATGCAGTGAATCCCGCAGCTTTTCAGGGGGATGTTGTTTAGTTTTATCTAAATAATTGGGTGACATTATGTTTTCTCCTTTTGCGGAATCGCATAATTCAAATGTGACCAATTTATGTGTTTACGATGCGCGTATTATACGCAAATATTGCACATATTCTACATCAATATTGCACCTATTTAGGATATAACAACTTTTTTTTCATCTCAAAATTGCTCAATTCCAAGGTGGGTATATTTTTTTCTGGTTGTTCTACAATTATGATGCCGAAGGGGGAATGCGATGGAAAAGAAAGCCTGGAGTGTGTTCATGGAGAACATTATTTCAAATTGGGGCAAAGTCAAACCAACATCCAGCCTTGACTCTGAAATGCCACAAACACGGAAAACAGAGAGTATTAACCGCGCTGCAGAAGAAATACATGTGGAGTTGAGCGAAGAATTGTTTCGTCCGTCGGAAGTGCTGTGTGATACCCATTGTCCTGGAAAATCAAAGAGAGTAGAAACTATAAATAACGTCAAACGTCTCGAGGAAGTGAAAGTGCACGATATCGAAACAATGGAAAGCACGGTATCCAGGGGACATGTGCAACTCGAATCGACTGCGAACTCAGAAAAACATCCCCAAAAAAAATAACCGCTTCTATGCCAACGCAGTGCAACAATACAAACATCTGAAACCGCCTACTCTGACGAGATGCATTCCCCCCCGACGTTGCGTCAGGGAAATGATGTGCACATCTATAATCAAATCAGTCCAGGTAATTTGCCTAATTCAGCGTGTATTCCAGCCCCCAGATATTCACCGAAGACGCTTCGGGATAAATGATGGTGAGTTTGTCTTCTGTTTGAAGTCTGAAGGTATCGATGAGTGGATCGGAAAAATAGTTGTGGTCGGTATCGGTATGCAGCAGTTTCCAGTCGGAAAAATCATTTTCCAAAGATGCCCCGGCAATGCGAAGTCCCGGCAGTATGGCGTAAACGTTGCCCGATGAAGATACGGCAATATTCCCGCGAAAATTTAAGATCACTTTTTGCCCATCGATATTCTCACGACGCCATTTTCCATCGGTGTCGCGCCAGTAGTGAAAGTATTCGGCTTTGGTGCGAGAACGGGTGAAATCACTGTCGTCCCCTTCAGTGTCGGGCATGTGCGACAACAGCACATGCACCCTGCCCGATTTGTCCACTGTCATGTGTTCCTGATTGATGAGCCCTCGGTTTTGTCCGATTTCCCACACTCTGGCACCTACTGTTCCTGTTTTAATCTGGCTCTGCCCCGAAACGGCCACTTCATTTCCGTTATTGTTTTTCCACGTGCGCCCGTTGTCATCGCTGTACACATAAAATAAATCATGATTGGTTTGGGCATCGGGGGTTTCGCGCCAGCACCAAGCCGCATGCAGTCGTTTCTTGCCTGGGGTATATGCAATTCCGTGCAGGTATGCATTCACGCTGTCGCTAATACCATCGATATATACACCAATCTCCATCCACTGATGGGTATCCGCGCTGTACTCCCACAGCGCCTCGTTGCCGCTGCCACTCTCTCCCAGTCGTACATCAAAAAGCATTCTGTTGCCGCCGGGAACGGTCACAAAGCGCGGATAGGTGACCAAAGCGATGGGTTTCTGAGAAACCAGCGAATCGGTCACATTGGAAAAACTGATAGCCGCCCACGCCACCCCCTCGGGATCCGTGATGAGATTTTCAACAGAACGCCGATAATGCAGCGTATTGCCATGATGATCAAAAGAAAGATGCAACGTTCCATCCCCAGGGCAAATCCCAAGGGAAATGGTGTTGTGCGCATCATTCGCCGTGTTTCTGTAGTCGGTAAAATCAAATTTCACCCACTCGCCATACGGCAGTTTGCGCCTGGCCATCACCACGTTTCGATTGGTATTCCAAAACGCCGTGTATTGATATCCTTTGTAGGTCAAAATGCCGTCCTGCTGGAATGATTCCCCGTTGAGATAGCCGCCATAGGAAACCACCATCAGTCCGGAATACGTCATTTTCCCTTCACCATCTTTGGTCACTCCAGGTGAAACAGGCTCAATCGCTTCAGTGGCGCTGTCAGAATCGGACACGGTGTCACTGTCGGATTCAGTCTCGCCAAGGTCACAGCACGTCTGGTTTTCATTGTCACAGAGTCCCGCTTTCTCCATGCCGCCTGCAGCATCACAATCATTGACGCAGTTGAACGCGCACCCCGAATTTTCTGTGTCTGCATCGGAATCTCCATCCGAATCGGCATCTGTGTCTGCGTCCGAATCCCCATCCGCATCGGTATCGCCGTCCGCATCCGAATCCCCATCTGTATCAGAATCGCCATCCGAGTCTGAATCCCCATCTGTATCCGCATCAGCGTCAGCGTCAGAATCTACATCGCCATTGGAATTACCGCCCAAATCGTTGCCACCACCGCCGCACCCCATTGCCATAGTCGCTACAAGTATTAAAAAGAACATATAAAGTCCGAATCGCATCCGTTCACTCCTTCAAGCTCTCGACGCGCAATCCACATCGCCTTTGTTTTAAAAGCGACAAACTATAATACAGTGCCACAAAAAAAAACGTAACGAATATCGCATCTGTTGCACATTAGCGCCACGAGCAAAAGATCTCAGTGGCGACGATGGGATTAATAATCGGCGAGCAGACGATCGAGCGTGATGGCAACGGCACTGCGGACAGACAAATGATTCCAATCCGAAGGAGTGCCAATGGGTTCCAGCAGCACGTCGGAACGCGCCAGTATTTCACTGGCCAACCCGTAACCTGTTCCAAAAAGAATAATGTACGGGGCGTCTGTGTTGGCGTGCATTCTCTTGCGCAATTGCCGATAGGTGTATTCCTGCCCCAAATCCCGTGCGCAGGTGGAAACAATAACGGGCGTCACGTCTCTGCCGGCCACGATGGTCTCAATGGCGTCATCGAGTGTGCGACTGATATGCAGGAGATTCATCGCCAATGCTCTGGATGGGATACGCGTCGCGCCATACCCTTCCTGCCAGTGCGCCACAATTCGCGACACCAGTTCAATCTGTGCGTCCAGCGGCGTAATCACGTGATAGCTGGCAACGCCAAATGTCCGGGCGCTGCGCGCGTTATCGTGAATATCCAGATTGGTCACCGCCGTGGCAACCACTTCTCCCGAGCGGTTGACCACTGGATGATGCAAAAGACAAATGTGGACTTCCGGTTTCAATGCTGTCATTCCCCTGGCGATCCTTTCAGGGCCTCATCAAATAGTTGTTTTTCTTTATCTGTCATCTGATGCTTTTCAAACAGGTCGGGGCGATGCAAATACGTTCTGAGCAACGACTGACCATGTCGCCACTCAGCAATTTTCCCATGATTTCCAGACAACAGGATGGGTGGCACCCGCTTGCCGTCAATTTCCTCCGGACGCGTGTATTGGGGATACTCCAGCAGACCGTTGGAAAATGATTCCTCCACAGTGGAATCCAATTTCCCAATAACCCCCGGAATCAGACGGGATATGGATTCGATGACCACCATCGCTGCGACTTCACCCCCATTCAGGACAAAATCCCCAATGCTGATTTGCTCATCGAACATCTCTACAATCCGTTCATCGAGTCCTTCGTACCGTCCGCAAAAAAGAAGCAATGGTTTATCCAGTTTTGCCAGTCTGCTCGCGGCCCCCTGGTCAAATCGTTTTCCCTGGGGGGACATGAACACTTTGTGACACTCGGGCAACGTTTCAAATGCACCCAGAACAGGCGCGACTTTCATAACCATTCCGGGCCCGCCACCATAGGGTGTGTCATCCACGGTGCGATGTCTATCGGTCGCGAAATCCCGAACATTAACAAAATGAAAATTCAGCAACTCTTTATCTACGGCCTTGCCAATGATGCTTGTTGCCACAAACGACTCGAAAAGTTCGGGAAACAATGTCGCCAGGATAAACTGATACATCAACGGCCCTTCCCAACAAATTCGTGGGTTGGCAGATCTTCAATATTCCGAACTTCGAAAATCCTGCGAGGAATATCCCTGTGAACAACGTATTCATCCACCACTGGAATCTGTATCTCACGCACCTCATTCTCCACGGTTATCACTTCAATTCCCCCCTGTTCGCGGCTGTCCACAATGACTCCCACCGGTTCTCCATTACAAGCCACGTTCAAACCAATCAAATCGGCCACATAAAATTCGCCATCATCGAGGCTGGGCAGCAAATTTCGTTGAATTTTAGCGACCATTCCATTGAGTTGCTGAGCCTGCTCCCGGTTGTGTATGTTTTCCAAAGAAAGAATGAGAAATCGCACCCCATCTTTTACGGACCGAATGGAATAACACTCATTCTGCCTTCCATCGGGTAACGAAAGCGTCAGCGCGTCCAGCGAAAAAATCAGATCAGAATCTGGATTATGCAGAAAAAGACGCACGTCGCCACGAACACCGTGCGGTCGACCTATCTTGCCGAGTTCAACAAACTGGCTTGAATTTTCAGAATTGCAATCGATTTGGTTCAAGATGCTTTACTCTATAATATCGAGTACAGACCTTTTTTGGAGTTTGGTGGATGCGGCACTCAGAATAGTGCGCATCGCGCGGGCGGTTCGACCTTGTTTTCCAATCACTTTTCCAAGGTCCTCCCTGGCCACACGAAGCTCAATGACCGATGATTGTTCTCCCTCGATTTCCCGAACGACAACATCATCTGGGTTGTCCACCAAAGCTTTAGCCATGTACTCAATTAATTCATGTGTAGACATATCAGTACCTCCAACTTCAACATTCAACGCGACAGCGCGGATGCGTGACCATTTTGGCCACCAGCAAGTTTATGCCCCCCAAAATAGCTCGACCCCCCTGTGATGGAGGCAACATACACAGGGCTTTTTTTCACGGCCGGCTAAAAACTGCTATGCTTTTTGCCCTTGCTGACGCTTAACGATCTCGCTGACAGTCTGGCTTACCTGTGCGCCGTTGCTCTTCCAGTAATCCACTCTGTCCATTTTCAATGTGACTTGAGCAGGATCAACAGTTGGTGCATAGGTGCCCAGAACTTCGAGATAGCGTCCGTCTCTAGGGTTACGCTCATCAGTAGCTACGATTCGATAGAAAGGTTTTCCTTTTTTTCCTTTGCGGGTCAGTCGAATTTTAACAGCCATATTCACATATTCCTTCCGTAGGCTACCAGCTCATATTTCGATGTATGGCCAGTATTAACCAATTTGTAACAAAATTTAAAGCAGAATCTGCTCAAAATGTCGAAACGTCGCAATATCCCGCATTGCGGCATATTGTCAAGTTTGATTTTCCTAAATATAAAGAAAACCTGAAAAAGAGTTTTGCTCCACTTTTGATAAAATCTTCCGGCATTCGCTGGTTGAAAAAAAACGCATTTTCTGTAACAAAGCGTTGCAACTTCAGTTAAGGAATCCTATATGAACAGGACAAATGTCCACGCTACACCGACAACAGGGAGTCAATGATGCAATCAGTCAATTTAGGGGTCATCGGATTTGGAACGATTGGAACGGGCGTTGTCCGAATTCTGCAAAAAGACGCTGCGCTTCTGGAACAGAAATGCGGCAGACCGCTGGTACTCAAGAAGGTTGCAGAGTTAAATTTCACTGAAAAAGAAGGCATCAACACATCAGACTTTGAAACGACTTCCGATGCAATGAACATTGTGCAGGATCCGGACATCCATATTGTCGTCGAAGTCATTGGTGGAGTAGAACCTGCAGGAACGTTTATTGAAAAGGCATTGAAGGCTAAAAAGCACGTCATCACAGCCAATAAAGAGCTGATTGCCAAAAAAGGAAAAGAGCTCTTTCAGCTGGCCCGGGAGAATAATGTAAATCTGTTTTTCGAAGCATCCACCGGTGGAGGGATTCCGATAATCAATGCGTTGACATGCTCGCTCGCAGCCAATTCAATACGCAAAATTTATGGCATTCTGAATGGTACGACCAACTACATTCTCACTAAAATGTACCAGGAAGGCGCTGATTTTAAAGATGTTCTAAAAGAAGCACAGGAGCTGGGCTATGCGGAGGCAGATCCTACCTCGGATATTGAAGGACATGATATTGCATACAAGCTGTGCATTTTAGCCACAATCGTTTTTGATCACTTTTTTGACATTAATGAGGTGTATCGGGAAGGCATTTCATCCATCTCTAAACGCGACTTTCAAATCGCTCGTGAATATGGATATGTCATCAAGATGCTGGCCATGGGGGTGTCACATGGAGACAGAGTGGAATTGCGGGTGCACCCGGTGATGCTTCCCAATTCGCATCCGCTGGCATCGGTCAATGGGTCTTTTAATGCGGTATTCGTGGATGGCGAAAATGTGGACGAATCCATGTTTTATGGCCGTGGCGCCGGTGAACTCCCCACAGCATCCGCAATAATGGGAGACGCCGTTGATATTGCCCGCCATATGGATACACGAGGAACCAGCGCTGCATTGAATTTCGGCAACAGTGAAAAAGAATTACTTCCCATGGGGGAGATTGAAAGTCAGTACTATCTACGCCTGAATGTAAAAGACGAATCGGGCGTGCTGGCTGAAATCAGCCGGGTTTTCAGCGACAATGGTGTGAGTATTCGATTGGTGAAGCAGGAAAATGTCGGATCTAAAAACGCTGAATTGAATATTATAACTCACTCTGTCAAGGAACATCGATTCCAGAATGCGTTGACCCACATCCGACAGCTCGCCGCGGTTGACGACGTATGTTCAGTGCTGCGGATGGAGCTGTAATTTCGCGACACAAAGCCCGTATTCATTGAAATTCGTTATATTAAAAAACTATCAATACATTTCCATCATGATATAATCAAGCAATGTTATTTCGATGCCAAAGACTCATTATACCATTTTTGTTTATTGGCATAATCGGGATTTTTGTTGGTTGTGGTCAAGATAATCCGACGTTTGACGTCGAGCCCAACGAAGTAAAACTCGGTGACACGGGGACATTTTGCCTTCGAGACAAGGACTTAAAGCCCCATGTCGTACGACACATGGGGTGTGGTTCACAATCCATGGAAGTCCAGACCGACTACAAAGTGACCGTTTACGATGCCGATACCAATAAAGTGGTTCAAGAGTTTTCCGGGCAGTTGTGGAACACCAACAGAAATTGTCTCCAATTTAAAATTGGTGCGGAAGAAATTGAGGCCATGGGGTTGGGCGGCTATTATATCGAGATTGTTCACCCGGATGGCCAAATGTTGCGCAGCTCGGACGTATTTGAGATAATACTGGACATCGATTCTGAATCGATTTCAGATGTCACCGATTCCGGTCCCGACTCGGATAGCTCGCCGGACACAGCAATCGATACAGGAACGATTTCCAAACCAACTGACTCTGACACTGGCGCAGTGGATACAGGCGTCACGGATTCCAGCGAAATCGATACAATTGACACCGAAACCGAGGATTCCGAGTCTGGAGACGTCAGTTACGACAGCGGCACTGACACCAAAGAAATACCCGTGGACACGGAAACTTCTTCCGAGCTTCCTTTGCAACGCATAGCCATTGCCTGGGAAGCAGCGACTGCACCAACAATTGACGGAAATATCGACGAAGATGAATGGCCCACCCTGGCAAACGGGTATCTTTCCAACCGTGCTGACCGCATCATGCTGGACACCCACAGCGGCTCAGCATTGCAGCCACCGACCACTTCATTTGATGTCATGTGGGATGATGACGCCATGTATCTGGCAATGCGCACGGACGACGGAAATAAGATGGTGCCTAAAGATGACGAAGAACTGATTAACGGCGATTCATTTGAGATTTACATTGATATGCCTCGCTATGAAACAGATGGAATATACATCCGTATGACAGGGGAAAACCCCATGTCCCCTGGCAACATGGAAAGCAACCTTGATGACATAACAGAGATACGCGCCGCCCAGCAATCGAAAGGGCATTCGGACTATATGTCCGGCTACTCAATGGAAGTAAAAATTCCGTGGGCCACGCTCGGTGTCGATATGCCGACACATGGTCTCAAAATCGGATTCGACATTGGATTCAATGACCACGATGATTCCACAAATCGCGATTACAAAGCCCTGTGGAATGGCACCATGAAAAATTCAGATTCCACCGAAGATTTCGGCACACTCATTTTTCAGGAGACAAATGCCCCTGATCTGATTGAATTCTACACGACTGAGACAGCAACAAACAGCTGCACCGATTCAGGAAAAGTATCCTGGTCTGCCAGCAATCACACCATCGTCTGGGAACAAAATGTCTACAATGCCAGTGACACCGCGCCGTGCAATAATGGAGAAAAACAAGTCTGGTACCTATTCCGCCAGATGACGACCGTTTCTCATTTAATTGTCGATACATTCGACAACAGGAATTTCAAAACCAACGTATCATTAATGACTTCACCAGCAGTGGAGTGCAAACAGGCAACCTGCATATCGTTGCAGGCGGTACCTTGGCCACAAAACGATGACAGCAGCATATTCCAGCGTTATGTCATCGATAATTCGGCGATGAACGCCAACATCACCATCGTCATTTCCGCCAAAGATGAAAACCTGCCAGCACTTCTTGAAGATGATGTGACTTACGTATTTTTTAGCGCAGAGTAATCCTGGTCATATCCGCCTATTCCTGTTTCAAACACAAACAGAAGTATTCATTAAAAGCCGTTTCATTTATCCCAATACTAATACTCTGATCCTGCCTGGCCCAAAATCGGAACCGGGTATAAAGCCCGCAACCACTTTCATTTTGCCGATGTCACACTATAGACAAAAACTGGCGATGCATCAGGGACAAACCCGGACATAACCCTCTACAGGATACTATTGCACAAGTGACAGATCTTCCAGGGTTATCCGTGGTGATTTAGATTCAGCTTATTTCCTGGATTTAGGAGGGGGTGGCGGGGGTGGCGCCAATGATCCCCCTTTGGGCGGAGAAGGAATCCCAGGAATACCCGGTACCGAGGGGGGAGCGGGCGGCCGAGTAATCGACGGTGGCGCCGGAATCGAAGGCGGTCTGGGGACACCTGCATTCGGCATAGACGGCCTTACGGGTGGCGGAGGTGGCGCCACAGAAATTCCCCCCGGCATTCCCGACGGCCGTGGAGGCAACGGCGGTTTGGGAGGTGCTGGCGGTCTTGGAACACCTGCATCACTGTCGAGATCGTCCTCCTCCACTTCAACTTCATCAGAATCTACTTCCAAGCGGCCGTCCGAGTCATCCGTGTCATTAAAAAACAGTCCACTATCCCCTTCCCCGGATTCGCTTTCAGGTTCATCTGAGGATGCTTCCGCATTGGACGTTTCGAGTGTGCTCTCCTCGGTGTCGACGACGATTTCTTCGCCAGCTGCATCGGCTTCTTCGGTTTCCTCGTCCGCTTCCGCATCGTCCATATCGTCCGCTTCTTCTTCCACTTCGTTTATGGTCTCTGCATCCGCATCCTCCAATCCGTCGGAATCCGCCTCATCATCGGCGCCAGCTTCGTCCACCATAGAATCCTCGTCCGAAAACTCTTCCGACTCATCATCCCCGCAATTCTCAGCAGACACATCATCCGCATCATTTTCCGGCATATCGTCGGTGTCAACATCATCATTCAGAGCTTCGACAGCATCGACAGCCGAATCGGTGCCATCGTCTTTTGTATCTTCAGCATCAGACACCGATTCGTCGGTGTCCGTTTCAGCAGGCTCATCTGTTTCGTCGGTGCTGTCCTCTGAATCATCAACTTCCTGTGAATCATCAACATCCTCGTCGGCCTCGCCGGCGACGGCGTCCTCATCGTCATCCAATGCGGACATGTCATCCTCCGGCTCTTCGGAGGAATCCGTCTCATCTGCATCTGTTTCGTCGGATGTATCGTCTGTGTCGCCCACCATTTCCTCATTGGATGCAGCTTCGGCATTATCAGAGGAGGACTCCTCAGAAACACTATCGTCCGTTGCGTCTGAAGCATTCGCCGCTGTCTCTTTTTCAACATGAAGTGGCGGTGAGATGGATACCAGCTCCTGCATATCTGCATCCGTATCATCGTCATATCCGCCCACTTTGTCCGCAGAGGCCAGGCGTTCCAATGCTTCCTTTGCCACTGTGTTATCTGGCCAGAGTGCAGTTACCTGCTCATACCAATCCTTGGCTTCGTACTTGTTGCCAATACGGTTTTCCCATATATCAGCAATCTGCAGCAACAACTCCTGACGCTTGTCGTCATTCGACGCAGCATCAAGCTGACGTTCCAACAAGTTCACCAGATCGTTCCACTTTTCGGCTGTTTCGTAATATTGCAGCAACTCAGCATAGGCGCGCTCATCCTGAGCATCCAGCTGGATGATCTGCCAATAGTGCTCCGCTGCTTCGTCAAGCTGATCGAGATGTTCTGCAAGGATGCGTGCTCTTCGCCGGTGATACATGACCGCAGTACTCATTTCGAACGTCTCATCGAGAATATCGCGGTAGTGTTCAACCAGGTCTTCCCACAGATTGAGTTCACCAGCCATGTCCTCCAGCATATCGATGGTATTCTCATCGCCCGGCGCCAACTCCTGTGCTTCTTTAAGTGCATCAAATGCACGGGTATTTTCGTGCAGTTCCTCAGCATAGATTTTTGAAATCACCAGCGTCAGTTCAACCTGTTTTGTTGCATCCCGCCGATGCGCATCAGCGAGTTGCCGGTAAACCTCGACCATTTTAGCCCAATAGGCGCCCTTTTGCGCTTCCACCAGGTCCGCTTCCATCTCACGGACGAACTCCCAGACCTTGGCGACTACATCTTCATTAAAGGGAGAGACCACCAACGCATCCAGGGCGCGATCCAATGCACCATCACCATCGTCCATGTTATTTCGATACACGTTCGCCGACCGAAGCAGGAGTTCGACTTTTATTTCCTTTGGCTCAGCGCGATCAGCACAAACCTTATACACTTTGACCAAATCATTGAAGCGAAGTGATGCTCTGCCCACCTCTTCCACAAATCGGAGAATTTCAACACTTTGTGGATTCAACTCAAACGCCTTGAGCGCTACGTCAAACGCCATGCCCGACTCTTGAGCATTTTCGTGCAAAACCCTGGCATGGCGCATCAGGATTTCAATTCTGGCTTCCAATTCTTCCGTTCGTTTGGCCAATACGGCGTACACCGTTGCCAGCCGTTCCCATGCGTTGGCCATCACTGCAAGCCGATCCACGCTATCGAGCATTTCTTCGTTATCCGGATCCAACCCAAACGCACGCAGCACTGCTTCCAGCGCCTGGCCGGGTTCATCGAGCTTCTCCTCAAAAACCGCTGCGATTTTCATCCACCAGCTGACTTTCTCGTCATCTGTGCCCACCTGGGTCATCTTGCCGAAAACATCTATCAGCTCCTTCCACAGCGACATGCGGTGTCCGGCCTCTTCCACAGTCTCCATGGCTCCGTCATGTTCCCGCATCTGCTCGAATATCTGCCGATACCATCCCCAGGCCTGCTTGTTGTCTTCCAGTTTTTCTTCGCAGAGTTGCCCCCCCCGAAGCAGGTAGCCGTAACGCACGTCCTCATCTTCACTTCGCTGATATCGGCCGTACATCATCTTTAAAAGTTTATCCCACTCCTCCGCTTCCACGAAAATTTCGTCGAGAGTGTCCAATACCGCTTCATCATTTATATCCATCGCCGCCGCTTTTTCATATGCGGCCATGGCACGATTCAAATCCGAAAGCTCCTTGCGGCTCCAGTTACCCAGTAAAATCTGAAACTGACGCAGTTCTTCTTTGTCCTGAGTGTACCCAATTTGCTGCTCCAGCACTTCAGCAGCTTCCTCAAAGTTCCCTGCTTTGGCCAGCACGTCTCGCAACAGCCCCAAAGTTGGAACATGCGCAGGATTGACATCGGCCTGAATGGCTTTCAGTTCTTCAATGGCCTTGTCCTTTTGACCCAGCTTGTCATAGAACATCTTAGCCCGCTGAAACAGCACATCTGATTTTTCAACATGGTCTTCCAGCAACGGCGCCAGCTGCGACAACACCTGCGTCAGCTCATACCATTCGTCTCTGGATTCGTGCCACTTCGATAATGCACGCAATGCTTCGACATCATCCTCTATTTTAAGAAGCGCGTGCCAATGACTCACGGCCTCTTCAGGGTTCTTCAGTTCAGAATCAAGGACTTTGGCCAGCTTCCGATACAGTTCCACTTTCTCAGAATCACTATCTGAACTATCGATTCGCAACTTGAGAATTCGAACGAGTTCGGTCCACTCTCCGGCAGTCTCGTACAATTCAATGGTAGTATCCAATGCCTCGTCATCCGCGGGATCCACCTCAAGAACCTTATTCCACGCTTTAAGGCTGAGCACACCGTCTTCCATACGCGCAGAAGCGATGGTGGCCACCTTCTTGTAAGCGGCAACTTTATCTGCTTTATCCTTGGTAACGCGCGCTTTCAGATTGAGGGTTTCCACAAGCCGTTCCCAGTTTTCACTTTCCTCATCAACGGCTTCCATCGCCTCAATGGCGCCAAGATCACCGGGAAGAAAATCCAGGATACTTTTGGCTTTTTCGTATGCTTCCTCAAAATGTCCCAGGCGTTCCTGCAGCACAGAAGCGGCGCGAAGAATCAGATTTTTACGATCCACTTTGTCGTGCGCGTTTTTCGCCCGCTTATCCAGCAGAGGCACCAGCCTGTCATACATCTGCTCTCGCAAATACAGTTCGTCCAACGCTTCAACTGCCGAGTTATCGTCGGGCGCCAGTTCGATGATGTTTTGCAGCGCCTCTGCCGCTTTTTCGGCGTTACTCAAACGAATTCGATAAATTTCAGCCAAATGCTGCCACGCAGCCACCTTTTTGGATCTGCTGCTGGTGTTCTCTATTTCTTCTTTATATAGTTCAACCAACTCCTCCCAGCGTCCGGTTTCTGCCAGAAGGCGCTCAAGGGCATCCCGTGCATCACGAACCTTGGGATCATGTGCCTTGATTTGATACCATGTTTCTATTGCGCCATTAACATCGTTCAAATTCTCTTCAGCCAGCTTGGCAGCCTGTCGCAACCGCACCGTTTTTACCGCTGGAGGGAAATCGTCGCTACTCACACACTGCAACAACAGTTGTCGCAGCGCATGCCAATTTTCGGTCCCTCTATATCGTCGTTCCAGGTAGGTTGTAGCTTTTTGATCGCCTGGCTGGTGATCAATGATCGCGCGCATGATTTGCTCAGCCAGGTCGTCTTCCCCACTGCGTCTGGCGTTTTCGGCCTCCTGATGCATCTGCGCAATCCATTCGTCCAAATCGATGCCCGTCGGCGGGACCATGGGAATGCTAACCGCCAGTGCCGGAGGTGGTTCACTGATGGTGGGTGCCGGCCGAGACTCAAAATCTGCGGCGCCGGGCACCATTGAGGGTGGACCGGACAAAAAGCTTGACGGTGAATCAGGCACTTCGCTGTCAAACAGAGACGCCCCTCCATGGGAGGCTGCTTCTTTCAATTTGGCTATCAGCGCCCTGTCCTTTTCGTTGGCCACCTGCTCCAGTTTTTCCGCCCAAACGAGTGACTCGTTCATCGAACCCATCCTCAAATAGCTTTTGACGATTCGTCTGATAAGCGGCGCCTGCTCTTCCAGTGACCCCATGCTGCTGTACGCGGCCTTACACTCGTCGATAAGCGGTTGAAAAGCCCTCAATTCACGTGCGCGCGCGCCGGCAATAGCCAATGCCTTTTCACTTGTCGGATAGGCGCGAACAGCGAGACATCCAAAGCGAAGTCCGTCGTCGCCACCGGTGTGTTTCGCCCGTTTTGTCAGATAATCGGATGCCCATTTATGATCTTTGGCATTGGCTGGTTCCATCCGGGAATCCGCAATTGTGGTGGCCAGCTCCAACTTCACATCGTCGTTATTCTGATCGGCCTTTAACGCTCGCTTCAACGCTGTAACCGCTTGCGTTTTATCCCCCATCTGATTGCCGAGAATATTCGCAAGTTCCCGATACAATAAGATTTTACGGCCGCTATCCTTTTCGAGACGGGCTTCCAGTTCACAAAGCTTGGCAGCATTCTTAAACTTGCTCAGCCCCAGATAAATCTCCCGCGCGCGAGCCAACGCACTGGCGTTGCTTTTATCGAGTTCAATAGCTTTGCGATAGTGAGTCAGTGCTCTCTCGGTATCGCCCAGTCTGTCCTGAAGTATTTCACCAGCTTGAAAATGCAGGTCCGATCGAATGGAAACCTGCGTACCGGCGATGTCCGCATTTCCAATGGCATTGAGACGGCCTTCAACAATCGCCAGCGCCGCGGCATAATCCCCCGCGTCAACATACGCGTTTACCAACCGCGCACCGATACCCGCATGGGCCTGGTCAATATCAAACGCCTGCAGAAGCACCTCTACACCACGGGCCAGATCATTCATTTTTTCGATGTAAACAACCCCGGCGCGAAAGAGCAAATCCACGATCTCTGCCTGATCCCCAGTTATCTGAGTACGATACTTCAGCAGCTCCGTCAAATACTCGTAATCCTGCGCTTTTTCTGCTGCGTGACACACGTTGTTAAACGCCTGCAAATCAGTGGGATCGCGTTCGAAAATCTGTTGATACTTTTCAAGTTCAGACATGCGAGACCTCATACATGGGAAATGGTTCCCTTTTTTTTGTAAAACCAGTAAATTAGGCAAGGACCTTAGCATGAACGAAAATGTGTATTCAACATGGAATTTCATATTTATGAAAATTGGACCTCAAGAATCGCCATCAGATACACAGATACAGACAGGCAAATTCAATGTGCACTGACGATGAAATCACAACCTCTCCTCTGGTCGAATGTGTTCCCAACGTAAGTGAGGGAAAAAACAAAAGAAATATTGAATGGATGGCCGATACCATCCAAAATACCGACGGTGTCACACTGCTGCATGTGGACAGCAACGCGGACGCAAATCGCACGGTTTACACATTTGCCGGAAACCTTCAGAGCGTTTCGAATGCGGCGTTCGCTCTTTTTGAAGTAGTGAACAAGACTGTTGATATGCGCACTCAAAAGGGAGCGCATGTGCGCAATGGTGGGATGGACGTTTGTCCCCTGATTCCCGTTGGAAATGTGACCACTGAGGAATGCGTGGTCGAAGCGAAGGCGCTGGGGCGTCGAATTGGAGAGATGGGCGTTCCAGTATATCTATACGGTGCTGCGGCGACAAGCAGGCCCAGGCAGGAACTTTCATGGTTGAGAAAAGGCCAGTATGAGGCCCTTGAAGCAAAACTGCGCCACAGGGAATGGCAACCTGATTTTGGTCCCACAGAATGGACGCCGCAGGTGGCGCGTTCCGGAAGCGTCCAAATCGGTGTCCGCCCTTTTTTAATTGCTCTTAATGTCAATCTGAAAACGAAAGATGTCAACGTGGCCAAAAATATCGCACGAAAAATCCGTTCTAGCGGTTTTGGGGGCCAGAAGGGTGAATTCCCCTGGCTAAAAGCCGATGGATGGTGGATGGCGGGGTACGATTGTGCTCAGGTCACAATGAACTTCACGAATCACCATGAAACACCGGTTCACATTGTCTATGAGCGAATTCGGGAACTGGCGTGCCAGACCGGCACGGACGTGGATGGGGCGGAACTTATCGGCCTGATTCCACTGTCAGCCATTTTAACAGCGGGCTTATATTATGCGGCACAAAGTGGACGAATCGACCAACTCTCCGAAAAGGAACTCATCGCGCTGGCAATCCATCAACTGGGTCTGCAATCCAGACACTCGTTTGAGCCAACAGAACGAATCTTTGAAAAACGGCTGGATTCATCCCGAAAGTAGATGAAATTACTCCGACATCTTTTTTTCAAACTTCATCAGAGTGTGCGCAACACCGATCTCATCTTTTTGAAGGACGCAGTGCAAGCCCACCGATTCGGCACATTCTCGAATGACTCTTGAATGATACATTTTACTGTTTGCGTTTGCCATCACTGTAAAATACAGCGAAGTATTGTGAAGGCTAAACGCAGAGGCTTCAAACCGCTGACAGTCCCAGAATGTATCCAGCACACAAATAACACCATCTTCGTGCAATGCATCTTTGGCAGACTCAAATATGGCCGTAATTTCTGTGGGACTGAAACAACAGAGGAACTGACTCATCCAAATCAAATCCACACCATGCCCCAGACTGGGCCCCTCCAGCATGTTGGCTGGCAAAAAGGTGACGCGTTCGGCAAAACCGGCGGCGTCGATATTCTGCTTTGCCACATGAAGCTGGCCCGGAAGGTCTACCGCGATGATGTGCACTTCCGGATTATAGGCCAGACATTCCAGGGACCATTTTCCTGTGTTGGCGCCAATATCCATCAACGTAAGGGGATGATGTTCGAATACCATGGGCAGCAACGCATGAAATGCAATATCGGAATAGAAATGATCGAACGCAAACCAACTCTCTTTCACTTTGGGAGGCAATGACGCCAGTGCCTCGTATATGGTTTTCCATTCGCCCATCGCCTTCAACCCCAAAGGCTTCCCTTCCAGCAGTGCCGCCTGCAGGTGAACCATGCCCTGATAGCAAACGTCATTTACAAAATTCATATTGACGCGCGTCATTTCGTCCCGAAGCAAAAAAGTGCCTACATTGGTCAATCCAAAACGGTCGTTATCAATCAGGTAAACAATCTTTGCACTCAGTCCACTCTCCAGCAGCACCTCCACCGCATATTCCGACAATCCGGTTTTCTGTGCTATCTCTTTCACCTCCGCCCCGGCGTCACCCACCAGTGCCAGGTGGTCGAGAATTTTCAAATCCACCATTGCTTTGGCGGTCTGAAACACCATGGGCGCAAACGCAATCTTCTGAGCTTCGTATTTTGCAGTCAGCGCATCCACCGGCGCCTTTTGTTTAAACATATTTCATACCTCAGATGGCAAGCGACAATGCTTCCAGACAGATGTTTTCTCTGCGAGCTCTGCATAGCAGCAATGCACGGCAGCCGCAACGATGAAAGCTTTAATCTCTGGGTTTATCACCGGTTTTTCATTGCCAACGCATCGGTGTTCATACAAATTATTTTCCCTGTTGACGATTTTGACCCATGTCTGATATGTTATTCACAGCTCACAAATACTTGATGTCAACTGGATTCAGAGGCTCGCTATTCCTGTTGCCTGTTAATAAGATCTTTGTTGTGTTGTTTTGATTGGATTCCAGCTCCTGCATATACCGATTCCGAAACTTTACGGTCATCTGTGAAACTTTTGACAGAGGCAAAGCCCCAAAATCAATTGTTGTGCAGATTGTACAGCAACAAACAGACAGGAGAACAAAAATGGCAGTAAAAAATGTTAATGAGTACAATTATCAGTTTCATGGCGGTCCAAACGGATACCAGGGAAATCGATGTATTCTCCGCTTGAACGATGGAAATACGTCAGTGGCATACGTATATTTCGTCGTCGACGGCAAACCAATTCCGTCTGATACGGAAACCAGCCGGATAAACATGTATATGCCGGAATCTGCGATAGACAGTGTCATCGATATGCTACGCAACGAGAAACCGCTTCAGATTTATTACGCTTCTGGCAGTGCTTTTTTCAAGACAGGCGATGAACCTGTGGGCGAAGAGGAAAGCTGAAAAAAAAACATCAAAAAATATGTATGAATCCGGGAATGAATTTGTCCCAAAACGCTTTGGGCCAACAGTTTGACCATGTCAGCGCACCTCTGCGATTAAATTGCACAGCCTTTTGTTTTTTTAAGGAAGACCCCATACGGTAATTTGGAGTCGCTACTCCATATCACGCATATCATCAAACGTGATAAATCCATATTGATGCAACGCAACGTCAAACGCTTGTTGCCATACTCGACCCGGCAAATACTGCATGAAAAAAATGCGGTATTTGCAGAATTTTGGTTATGATAATTGCCTCCTCGCCATATCTCGCCAAATATGGGTTGTCACCCGCTGAAATAACAGTCATTATGCGCGCTGTGAAGAAGGCACAATTGGCAAGAATTCGGGAGTGCAATCAGGGGCTTCCGTGCGTGGCCCAACAGAAACCAACGACGTTCCCAAACGGGGAATCCGTTCGTGGAAAAGAAAAATCGGACCTGTGTACAAATCGAAAAAACATTGAAAGCCAGAAATAAAATTAAAAATGGTACTCCCGCTGTTTCCAAGAAAACCAACAACCCCAGAGTGCCGAATGTTCTGGCTGAAAGGCTGTCTGTTATTCAGTTCATGAACTCCTTCCCATTACAGTATCGAAAAGCATTGGCGCTTCAGCAGCTGGACAGAAATCCGAATGGCATTTTTTGCAATCTAAAATTTCACTTCGCGTGGAATGTTAGAGGACGCAGACCACTGTTCAGAAATTGCGAACCGTATCTTGAACATATTCAAAACGCGTTTCTCTCCAAATTTATATCATCGGTACAGATGGCCCAGCTTCTTTGGATGGCGTCTGATCACATACACGTATATTGCGAATCGGATGGCGAGCAATCGCCTGAAGCTATCTCATTCGCACTGAAAACACAACTGCACAGCGTTCTTGCATCTTCAGAACAGATCGAATCAATTGAGAGTTCTGCAAAAGAACTCTGGGATGAGAGTTATTTTGTCGAGTCAATTGGATAGCACGCCTTTGCGATAAGGAGAATGACCATGGTCGGGTTGCAGCCCTCAAAAAAGACGATAATGGCGAACCTTGAAGCCGAAATTGAACAGGCATTGGCGCCTGGACATTTTGTGGAATGGCGCGAAGGGTACCCTTTTATTAGCAGGCTTGAACAGGTTGAAGAAACGATCAATGGTCTTGTGGACGCACTCCCTGATTGTGCGGCGGATTTGTACGAGACGTTTCTCGCGGGTTGTTTTGAAAAGGCTGAGGAGATTGACGATTCAAGTGGTTACCTGGGCATGTTTATATCTGAACTGTTTAACGGATGGGTGCGAGCCCGGGAAAGCGCTGTGGCCAATCCGGACGAAACTGCGTTGCGACTTTTGAAATGGATGGATGATGACCCATATGGCTACACAGATGGTATTGAAAAAAATATCTGTAGCGTTTTTTCAAAAAAGGGACGAAATGCATTTGTTGAGGTTATCAGATCACGATTTGAGAAACATGCCAATGCCCCGAAGCCCTTTGTGCGGCAGAAATGGGCCAATGTACTGAAGACGATTTATGCCACATCGAAAAATATATCTTCATATGTCGGCGTGTGTGAGGATTCCGAATACCTCACGTCTGATTGCGAAACAATCGCCAGAATTTTTCAGTCACAAAAAAAATATGTGCAGGCTCTGGAATGGGTAGAAAAAGGGTTGGAGATAGACAGGCAGCCTTCCATTCGACACACCTGGCACAATTTGGAGACACTGCAACGAGAATTACTGACTCGAGTTGGTCGGGGAGATGAAGCGCTCGACTCCGCGTGGCACAAATTTGAGGCATACCCGTCAGAGTATTCCTACGCTGAGTTGATGAAGTATGTTCCGGCCAAAAAAAGGAAAAAATGGCATGCGCGAACGCTTGATGTCATTGCCACTGCGGAATTGCGGAGTGCTTTGACACTACTAAGGGTGATGAGCGAGGATGCTCGGATAATTACCCGTATCCAGGAAGCCAGTGATGCGGAATTGGAATCCATCAGTCACACTGTTATCGAGCCGCTGGCAAACAGATTCAGGGAATCAAATCCTCAGATAGCGGGAAGGTTGTTTTGTGCAATGGGCATGCGAATCGTCGAAGCGGGTAAAAGCAAGTATTACGACGCCGCGCTTTCCAACTTTGAAGATGCCGGCAATTGCTGGAAAGCGGCTTGCTGTCCCCAATTGTGGGATGCACTCGTTGACAGAATACGTATCGACCACCGCAGAAAATACAGTTTTTATCCGTATTTTGAAGATATCGTTGCAGGTAAAAAATTGGACAAGGAGCCGTCTTTTTTGGAACGGGCCAAAAATCGATGGAAAGATTCCTGAATATGACGTCATTGCCCGTCTTTCGTTTTTTGATATGTCAATTGACAATGACCACCTGATTCCTAAACCGGGGGTCGACGCCAATGTTCCATCTTTTGTGGAACGAGCTGAAAAGGTTTTCAGTAGGCGGAGTGTTTTCGCTCGAGAATTGCGGAGGCGGTAGCGGCGATGTTTTCTTTTGTGAATCCGTATTTATGGTGAAGCACGTTCATTGGGGCAGACTCGCCAAATGTGTCTACGCCGATGATGGCATCCGGGTTTTTAACCACTCCGGTCCATCCCAGGGTGGCGCCCTCCTCTACTACAATGCGAACGGTGGCATTCGTGGTAAGCACGGCAGTTTGATACTCTGCGCTCTGCGCCAGAAAAAGTTCCCACGACGGCACGCTGACAATCCGTACTGTTTTACCCGACGCTTCCAGGACCTCTGCAGCATCCACGCACAGTGACACTTCGCTGCCGGACGCAAATAAACAAATATCGGGATTATCGACGTTTTCACCATATAAAATATAGGCACCATTGGCGACCCCTGATGCAGCGGCAAATTTACGTCTATCGAGGGTGGGCAGCGCCTGTCTGGAAAGCGCCATGGCGACCGGTTTTCTCTTTGATTGAACAACGATTTTCCACATTTCGAGGATTTCATTGGCATCGGCGGGACGAAACGTGGTCAGGCCGGGAATGGCCCGCAGTGAAACCATGTGTTCGACGGGTTGATGGGTGGGGCCATCTTCGCCCACACTGATGGAATCGTGCGTAAAGACATGAACGACAGGTATTTCCATCAGCGCCGCGAGTCGAATGGAGGGCCTGGCATAATCGCTGAACACCATAAAACCCGACCCATATGATCGCAACTTACACAGAGCCATTCCGTTCATGATGGCGGCCATGGCGTGTTCGCGAACGCCAAAATGCAGATTTCGGCCAGCGTAATTATCGGCCGAAAAATCTCCCATATTATCGTCGGTCAAACGCGTCATTGTGGATGGCGCCAAATCCGCTGAACCGCCCACAACCCACGGGATGGCCTTCGCCAGTTGGTTGAGCACCATACCCGACGCGGTTCGCCCTGCAATACCTTTGGGATCCGCATCAAACGGTGACAGATATTTGTCAAAATCAGCAGGCATTCCATTTTTATCCATGATTTCGAGCTGCTGTGCCTGCTCGGGAAACGCAGTGCGGTATTCATTGAACATGGCCTCCCAGGCATCCCTAACTGCTTTGCCACGCTGTCCCATCCCACTTTCGAAATGCGTGTACACATCATCGGGAACATAAAACTGTTTATCCTCCGGCCAGCCATACGCTTTTTTGGTGAGGCGAATCTCCTCGTCTCCAAGAGGCGCGCCATGAGCCCCGTGAGTGTCCTGCTTGTTGGGGGCGCCAAAGGCAATGTGACTGTTCACGATAATCAATGTGGGACGATCAGTGGTGTTTTTGAAATTTTCAAATGCCGTTTTAAGCGCCGGCAAATCGTTGGCGTCTTCGACTCGGGTCACATTCCAGCCGTAACTTAAAAATCGCGCCGCCACATCCTCGCTGAACGCCAACCCGGTATCCCCTTCAATGGTGATACGATTATTGTCGTACACCACACACAGATTGGAGAGCTTGAGGTGTCCCGCAATGGACGCTGCTTCGGAGCTGACCCCCTCCATCATGCAGCCATCCCCCGCCAACGCATACACATTGTAATCAAACAGCTTAAAATCGGGCCTGTTATATGTTGCGCCAAGCCATTTGCCCGCCAACGCCATTCCCACACTGGTGGCCACGCCCTGCCCTAACGGTCCCGTGGTGGTTTCCACTCCGGACGTCCATCGATACTCGGGATGCCCCGGACATTTGCTGTGGAGCTGCCGAAAATTTTTAATACTTTCAAGGGACACGGACACATTATCTGAAATTTTTCCATCTTCGGTGACGCTTTTTACCTTCGTCAAATGCAGCATGGAATACAGCAGCATGGATGCATGACCAATGGAGAGCACAAAGCGATCTCTGTTGGGCCACAGGGGATGAGTGGGGTCATACTGCATCACCTGCTGCCACAGGGAATAGGCCACCGGCGCCATGGCCATTGGTGTCCCCGGATGTCCGGAATTCGCCGCCTGTACTGCATCCATTGATAGTGTTCGGATTGTGTTTACACTTTTTTGTTCGATTGATTCAGTCGTCATTTACGCCACCTCATCTGAAGTTTTAGTTTTTGCAGACCCACCATAAACACAATTTCGAGTTCCGTCACCATCATTTGTAAAGTTTATTTACAAATGAGTTTGAAAAATTGTCTCTCCCCCTTGCAGATTGAGTGTTCATTGGCCGCAACCAGGCCTTTTCGAAAATAGTTTTCCTTATAAAACGAGGCCTCCATGGGATAAAAATCGGCCTGCAAATAACTTTTTAGCGTGAAACCGACTACCCGCCGGGTGGTTGGCAAATTTTCACAGGAAGCACTGCCGTGCCCTGTTCAACAACACTTTTAGGCACCATGTCCAACAGAGAATCCGTATTGCCGACTCTGATGACGGCCAGGACCGGCTACTATTTTGCTGATATGCGGCGCAACAGGGCTCATACTGCACCTCGCCCGCAATCAAAAAAACTCAATATCGTCAATTTGAACACTCCCCGTGTCCACCACATCTTTGGGCAAAATACCATGGCCATTAACCTCGGTACTCGCCGGGCTGAAAACAATGCCATGTAAACCGGTCAATACCTCCTGAAGTGAGTTTGAGGGGGATTCCCCTGTGGCAATTGCCCAGTCTGGCAGAGCGGCATCTGCAAATCGGACTTCCATCTGTTGAACGACGCGGGTCGGCTTCAGGTCCCAGCCAAAAGCGATTGGACTAAAACCCAAATCTGCATTCTCGTTCCCCGCCAGGTAAAGGCGTACCGGACGAGGCGGGTCCGCGCTGATTTTTAGCCGCATTCCGGTAAATTGCTGAATGTTGTATGGACGCTCTGACACAAGCAATTCGTAAGACAGCCAGCTGCTCCACGGATACTCGTCACTTGAAAATTCAAATGTCAGGGTTAAATTCCTGTTGCCGGAAATCGAGGCGTCGGTTGATATGGTATCCGACAGGAAAGTGGAAGAACTGGGATATACCTTTGCCCCATTCAATAACGAACACGTGGTCAGATCTTCCATGTCAGCGACTTTCGACACCGACACTTCCGCAGCCGGCACTGCCGCTTCATCCAGACACTCGTTCCGTTTTTGCATCATGGGTATATTTAGCTTTAACATTTTCACTGCATTCTCAAATGAGGTTTGCCCTGGCCCCAGTGGGTCGGCGCCGGCGGCGTTTCGGATTCTGGCGGCATACTTGTCTATCTTTGCCTGCAGCGCGCCCTGGGTAAATGGTCCGCCGCCGGTTAATAGTTGTTTCCTTGCGTTTTCGTAGGGCGCCATATCCTGTGTGAGGGTTTGAAAAATGCGATCACAGCCAGACGCAATAATCGTTTTATTTCCATTCCATGCGCTAAATCGCGCGTCGCAGTTTTCAGGCACATTACGCCACGTTGGAACGTCACTGAAAAAAGGCATGCGCGAAAAAAAGGTGGTGTCCAGGTCCCAGGGAATAAGCACCAGTTTTCCATCCGATTTTTCGTATATGTAAAAATTGTGGTTAAATGCAGTCTTCTTTTCATCGCCCTCGTAGTACCATGCCGTCACGCCATCCACATTGGCAATCAGGTCATCAACCGCCATGTATCGGCTGAGATAATCGAAGCCCATGGTGTCATCCAGAAGCGTCTTCCAGTCTTCGGGCGCCGCCGCCATGAACGAGGTGGAGAATTTCAGCAGTCCCGCCACATTTGCGTCTGCTTCGTTGGTCTTTAGCTTTGATACTGCCCTGTCAACATCCATGACCGTGGATCCATTTTCCTTAAACGACAGTGGCCACTGTTCCTTATACAGATTGCCATCCGGATCATCTGGCCATCTATCTTCGGTAAATCGGCCATCCACTGGTTCAATCAGAATATATAGTCCCTGTGACTTGCCATTTACCCGCAGATTGGCCCAACCAGTACGCGGCGTGACAATGTTCATTTCACGATAAACATCGTATACCAAAGGTTCCTTTATGTAGCTGGCGTCTCCACCACTTGTATTAAAACTCAGCCGTTTCAATCCCATGAAGCGCCGCTTTTCATCGTATTTGTCAAACTTAAGTTTGATGTCGAGTTTTGGGCAAATCAGTTGGTTATTTTCATCAAAACACATCTCCAGGGATCCCACATTTCCCTTGAACCGCATTCCCACCTCTCCAATGGCCCGCCCCTTAAAGCAGGCATTGGCTGAAACGTATTCCTCGTTACGGGCATTTTGTTTCAACGTCTCCCATTCTCCCGGTGGCAGGTACAGGTCAAAGGTCGGCACTCCTGGCGCGTCAAATAATGCCGACGCATCCATCGTGGAAAGAGACGGGTCAATCTCTCCGCAACCGAAAGGAATCTGTTCGTTCTCAGTGCAGTGCGCCCCCATCATCCAGGCGGACACAATCCATAGAACCATAGTGTGCCTGTAAGATGCGTTTATCCCATATCGGGTCGCGCCTTTTTCGTTGAAATTATATCTGTGCTTATACATCTGAAATCCTCCCTCGGGACAACTGTGACATCTCCGATTCGACCATATTGATAAAGAGACACGCAGGTATGTCTGATTAAGCAATCGCCGTCCGAAATAACATTTTGACCGATAATTTTATATTTGGGAGGTCGTCTCTTTATGCACTGGAGGACCAAAAAAATTTCAGATTTTCACTGAATATACCCCCGTGCCCCTTTCCCATAAACAGATGCTGCCAAAATTGAGGCGCATGTTGCGGCCGTGTTGGTCAAACCCGCTCAACCGGGCGTATTTCAAATATTGAAAGTGACCGGGCGGTGACCAGGCCCCGTACCATGAGGGTTTCTATTTCCGACCCAACGGTCGGCAGTTGGTTGGGACCGCTTTGCAACAGCGAGAGCAACACTGTCACTGCACGAGGATTGGGCAGTTGCTGTGCGAGCATAGCGCGTAGCGACTCGACCCATTCTTCCACTGATGAAACTGAACGGGGAGTTATGGAACGCTCACAGACCGCGTTCCAAACTCTTCGTGGGTGTGCTGGAGCTGTTGTAAATGAAGTCAACCAGAAAATAACTTGCATGGAAATCCGATATCCTCATTTGTAAAGGTTGTATACAAATGAACGTTTTAAATGTAAAAACCAACACTGATTGAATAGGACAACAGCGGCAGCTGGGCCTCTTGAAAAGGACCTGCCTCGTCGTAAGGGAGTTTTACCATGACGCACACAAGGACACTTTTTGGCACTATGCCCAACGGGGACGAGATCTTCAAATACACACTCGTAAACACCCAGGGGGCGTCGTTCAACATTATCAACTACGGTGCAATTGTCCAGTCTCTGATGGTTCCAGACCGTAATGGCCAACTTGCGGATGTGGTGTTGGGTTGCGACACTCTGGATGGCTATTTGCACAACAACCCGTATCTGGGCGCCATTGTGGGGCGTTATGGAAATCGGATACACAACGGAAAATTCGAGCTCAACGGACAATCGATTCAACTGGCCCAAAATGATGGCGCTCAGCATCTGCATGGCGGACCTGTGGGATTTGACAAAAAAGTCTGGGAACTTGAACCCTTTGAAACCGACCAGGGAACGGGGGTGCTCGCCAAACTGGAGAGCCCCGACGGTGAGGAAAACTACCCTGGCGCCGTTCAGCTGGAAGTCCGTATCATGCTTACCAACAATAACGAACTTCAATTTGACTACATTGGAACGTCAGACCAGACCACCCTGCTAAACCCCACCCATCATTCCTATTTCAACCTCTCGGGAAATCTCGGCAGTTCCATTGAAAATCACACCCTTCAAATTAACGCCAGCGCGTACACCCCGGTGGATAGCGCGCTCATCCCGCTGGGGCCCATTGAAGAAGTGGACAATACGCCAATGGATTTTCGTGCGCCCACTCGGATTGGCGACAATCTGGCCAAGGAGAATGATCAATTGCGCCATGGTGGCGGCATTGACCACAATTTTGTGCTCAATGATTATCAGCCATCACAGCGACGCAAGGTGGCGTATCTGGCAGAAGCGACCAGTGGGCGCACAATGGAAGTGGTGACAGATCAGCCCGGGTTACAAATATATACCGGCAACAATCTGAACGGCGCCGTCATTGGCAAAGAGAATATCGCATACGGCCATCGCTGCGGAATCTGTCTCGAAGCGCAGCATTATCCGGATTCCCCCAACCGACCGGAATTTCCTTCCACTGTGCTGTCTCCCAACGAAACCTATCGTCAATTCACCGCATATCGGTTTGGCGCTATCTGAACCCGTTTTCGGGAAAAATTTTCAAGCGAAGCTGGAGCGACTGTCCCGTTTTTCCCTGCTCACCCGAAGAAGCTGCCGCATCAGCGCCGCCAACTGTTCGGCGCGGAATGGCTTGGCGAGGAACCGGACATGGTCTCGGTTGTTGTTAAAATCATCCATCTGTTCCGAATCGTCGGAGTATCCGGACACCAGAATGGCTGGCATCTCAGGTTCCATCGCATGAATCTGCGCCAATGTATGGAGCCCGTCCATAGACGGCATGATCAAATCCACAATAATCAGTGATACTTGGCTTCGATGTTTCTCGAACATCGCCACGCCGTCGCCTCCCGATTCAGCGCTCAGCACATCGCAGCCCAGCGTTTTCAACATGCGTATTCCGGCACGCAAAACCAGCGGCTCATCATCGATGATAAGAACGGTGATTCCTGGCAAAGAATAGACATCCTCGGTGGATGCGACTGCCGAAAGAGAGACCGGCAAATCCGTTCCCGGTCGTGCGGGAAAAGACAAAGTGATCCGTGTCCCCTGCCCCAAAGAACTTTCAAGCGAAATCCTGCCCTTCATCGCATGGACGGCGCCATATACCATTGCCAGTCCCAATCCAGTCCCCTTCCCTTCCTCCTTGGTGGTAAAAAATGGCTCGAAAACATGCTCCTGGACAGCTGCATCAATTCCCGTCCCCGTATCGGCTACCCGGACAAACGCTCTCCTCTCGTCCATACCAGTGGTCATGGTCAGCGTGCCATATTCGCCCATGGCATCCAGGGCATTCAGGCACAGATTCATCACTGCGTTTTCAATCTGACCCCGATCCCCTTCCATCACCGGTTCTGGGGTCGCGAGATCTGATTCAATATTAATATTTTTTCGAATCGTTCGACGCAGCAACAGTTCCGTTCCCTGAATCACACGGTTCAAAGAGAAAACCTCATGAGTCTGTAGACCCTTGCGTGCAAAACCCAGCAAATTCTGCGTCAGCTGCGCACCGCGATCACACGCCGCCGCAATGTTGTCCAAATCCTTGAATGATCGGCCATATACTGCCAGCTCCTGACGATGGGCGAACACTGAACCCATAATGGCATTTAATGTGTTGTTCATGTCATGGGCCACACCGCCCGCCAATCGCCCAATGGCTTCCATTTTTTGGGCCCGTTGCAACTCTTCTGTCATTTTCTTTCGCTGTAGCTGATAGCGGCGTATCCGGTCGGCGCCAAGACACAGAAGTGACACAACGATCGCCGATACCACCGCTTTAGGATATCCATCGGCTGCTGTTTCGATTTGAAACACATCACCGAACATAATCGCTGAAACCGCCACATTCACTGGCACAAACAACAGTCCAACGCGCCATTCAAACATCATCGTTGCGGCGACAGGCCCAATACACACCACCACGTTGGATACTTCACCGTACAATGGAAAGAGATAATAAATAAGTAAGGGATGAAGGGCCGTCAATAATACGGCCAATCCCCATTTCCATCGCATTGAAAATTCGCATCGCTTTTTCATCATTATAAAAATTACTTAACTGAAGTGTACTGGCAAGTGTTTTCTATACCACCCCGAACCAAGAGCGAATTATTCAACTTGCAAATATTATAACTCTTCTTATCGCAACCCTTCGATATGGAATCTACCATTCAACACATGCAACGTCTACCACATTAAATGAATATACCAGGACAACATACCCACCAATTCCCCAAAATACATAAAAGAACTTTTAGCTGGCCCCAAAAAAAGACAACACAGTATTTATGTATAAAAAAATGGTTCCGTCCACTACAGCGGACTGCTGAGGCGAAAAAAAAGCGGACGTACGTACCATGTGCTAGCCCACGGCTTCACTACCTTCTTCACCCGTCCGAATTCGAATGCACCTATCGAGGTTCTGAACAAAAATTTTGCCGTCGCCAATATTGCCTGTTCGCGCCCCTTTGATGATGGCATCAATGGTCACCTGCTCAAAATCGTCATTTACAACGATTCCAATTCGGATTTTGTCAAGCAGATTCACCGAATGAATTTTGCCGCGGTATGACGATTCGTATCCCATCTGCTGACCGCAACCTTTCACTCGGCTCACGGTCATCTTCCGGACTTCTGCTTTAAAAAGTTCATCTTTAACGTATGGCAACCGCTCGGGCTGGATTATTGCGATTACAAGTTTCATTTTCTATTTCCTTTGTTTCGTGTTTCACCAGGTGGATACTGGTCGTTTCTGCTAGAACATGTCTTCCGGAGAAGAAGCGATGGAATGGATGCTGATGTCAGATCCCATTCGCTCCTGCTGCGCATTGAGCCGTATACCAATTGTCTTTTTCAATACCCCGTAAACTGTGAAACTGGCGCCCAGAGATACGGCGATTACGCCAAGAGAAACAACAAGTTGAGACATGAAAGATACGCCGCCGGCTCCGCCAAGCGCTTCCTGACCAAAAATTCCGGCGGCGAGTCCGCCCCAGATACCGCACAAACCGTGCAGTGGCCACACACCCAGCACGTCGTCCCATTTCAGTTTGGAAGTTTCAAACTGGAACATAAAAACGAAAATCAGACCGGCAACCGCGCCAACTGCCAGCGCGCCAACGGGATGATACAAATCTGAACCGGCACAAACAGCGACCAGGCCGGCCAAAGCACCGTTATGTACAAATCCGGCATCGTTCTTCGAAAGAACCAACGCTGCGATGGTTCCTCCCACCATGGCGAGCAGGGAGTTGATTGCCACCAGGCCTGAAATATTATTAATCGCGCCGGCACTCATCACATTGAACCCGAACCATCCCACAATCAGAATCCATGACCCCAGCGCGAGAAATGGAATGGAGCTGACTTCTATTGTATCAGTCTCTGCAACGCGAATACGTGCCCCCAGCAGAATAATGGCCGGTAACGCAAGCCATCCGCCAGTGGCGTGAACAACAACAGAGCCGGCAAAATCATGAAACGGCGCCCCAAATGTGGTTGCCAGCCACCCTTCCGAACTGCCCAGCGCAGTGGAAAAATCTCCCCAGGTGGCCCCCTCTATGAACGGGTACACAAGTCCCACAAAAATACCGCCGGCAATGGAGTTGGTCCAGAACCTGGACCGCTCAGCCACCCCCCCTGAAATGATGGCGGGAATGCACGCGGCAAAGCCCAGGAAGAGAAAAAATCGGACATAATCGAGACCATTATTGGCGGCCATATCGTTAATGGGAACCAGAAAATTCACGCCGCGTGATATGGGATACCCAATGAAAAAATAGATAATCGTGGAAAAACCCCACTCAGCAATAATTTTATTAAGCGCATTTACCTGATTCTTCTTGCGCACGGAACCCACTTCCAAAAAAGCGAAACCGCTGTGCATGGCCAGGATCATTACTGCGCCAATCAAAATGAACAATGTGTTGGAGGAATTTGTGATTGCTGCCAAACCTTCCTCACCTGCCCATGCGGACTGACCGAACAGCATCGTCGCCGCAGCAACTGTCGTCATAAGTATTTTATTGCGTGTCAGGGCCATTTCGTTGTCTCCTTGAATGTATTCGAAATTGAGTTTCTAAAGGATTTTCAAATTCGCGCATGGCCCAAGCAAGGAACGTACCATTATGTATACACTACAAAAAAGTCACTATTTAGAGGGGGTTTAGAATGGAAAAATTGCTTCTATCAAATTATTTTCCGACACACAAATGTATTTTTCAAAAACTGCACTGCACATAATTGTACCACTCAACATCCAATTTTTAATCGATTTCGATCCTTTCGCCCGGTCGCTTCAGCCGGTAGCGGTGAGTGTGTTTGTGCGGTTCAAAAAGCCAAAACAGTACTTGCCGTCACTGCCATCCGCCCTTCGGTCAAACATCTCCCTTATTTGCAATTATATTCACGTATTGAGCCTCCCCGCAGGAGTCATTTCTCCAGTTTGCTATTGATTCTGTTGACCACTTATGTATTTTAAATAGCCAGCGCTTCGCAGCGGGAGACTGATCGCAGATACCCGGTCATTATCGATTGGAAACAACTTGCCTGGATTACTCTCCTTAAAAACTTGCTTTAATAGAACTGATAATAAAGGACTTTATCTCATGAAATTTACGATCACCATTACCGAACGCGCAAAAGAGATCGTGTCCAGGATGGATATTGATTCATTATTGAATCAGATCACCTGCCCACAGTTCTTTTCGAATACACCCTTACCCAAACAGGACAATTTTGGCGCATTGTTCTTTCACGCGTCCCCCAAGGATGCATTAAAAGCACAAATTAAAAAATTTAAATCCCAATGTTCATTTCCTCCGCTGATCACTACAGATATGGAAAACGGTCCAGGAGAAATGATCACCGATGGAACACAGTTTCCATCCATCATGGCGGCCGGTATCGCTGGGGATGAAAACCTGGCGTACGAAATGGGACGGGCAGCGGCTCATGAAGGCCGGGATGTGGGGTACAACTGGTCACTCTCTCCCTGCGTGGATATCGCTGCGGTGGCGGATAGCCCAATGGTCAGCCTGCGTTCCGCCGGTATCGATGCCGACACGGTCATCAAAACGGCCGGGGCATATATGCGCGGTCTTCAGGAAAACGGAATGGTGGCCACTCTAAAGCATTTCCCAGGAGACGGATACGATATTTACGATCAACACCTGACGGTATCCTCCAATCCACTGTCCAAAGAAGAATGGTACAAACATTCGGGACGCGTGTTCAAGGAACTGATCGATCAGGGCGCAATGGCCATCATGCCCGGCCATATTGCCTTGCCTGCGTTCGACGAAAAGTGGCAGGACACCGATTTCTATCCACCCGCGTCGATTTCCAAACCAATACTGCAGGGACTTCTTCGCGGGGAACTGGGATTCGAAGGTCTCATTGTTTCAGATGCGGTCAATATGGGTGGATTCGCCGGATTTATCAATCGCTTCGATGCTTCGGCGCTGTTTCTCGAAGCCGGGGGCGACTGCGTCCTCTTCCCCAATCTGGACTATTTCCAGTATGAAATGAAAAAACGGCTTGAAAGCGGCATGTTAAAAAAAGAGACGCTGATTTCACGTGCCGAACGCATGGTTTCGCTCAAGGATAAACTGGGATTGCTCGATCGCGACACGCAGCCCCCTTCCGAGGTGAACTTTGGACGTCACCAGGTGGCAGCGCACCAGATCATCGATAAATGTGTTAAAGTCATCCGCGACAGAGATGGCCTGCTGCCGGCGAAAATCGAAAAAAGCACACGCATTGCCCACGTTATCATCTCGATGCGGCAAGATGATGAAAAACATCTGTACGAAACTCTGGAAGCAGAGCTGAAAAAGCACAGTAACCACGTCGAAACATTATTGTGTGACTATCCCGAAGAAATATTCGACCCAGTGTATGCGAAAAAATTTGATTTGATCATCTGTTCTATCTCGTCGCGACATGACTACGGCACCAACATCGCCAGACTGGCCGGTCCCAAAGCCAGATTAATGATGGGTGGCTGGATGAAGCTGGGTGTTCCCACCATTTTCATTTCTCATTTTCACCCATTTATCGAAAAGGAATACTTTTTCAGTACGGATACCATCATCAACACGTACGGCAGCACCAGATACACAATGGAGCGTCTGGTTAAAGGCATCGTTGGCATCCAGCCTTTCGAAAAATAATCCAATATTCCTGGGCAATTGAATCAGACATACGGTTGATTTACGTTCCGCCCTGGAACTGTTTGAAAAGGTCACATTCGATTGACTTTTGTTTGAAATTACGACAATCTCATGCCACATTATCAACTCTGAATAAATATTTTTTCCAGTTAGGAAGCTGTAACCATGCAGACGAAAGAAAAACGCGAAAAACCATTACTTCTGCTCGCAGATGATGACCCGGAACTCATTGGTATACTCACCAGACGCCTCGGCGTTCTGGAATGCGGCATCGTAACAGCAAACAACGGTGTCGATGCTCTGAAACTGATTCGACAGGAACAACCCGATGCAGTTGTTCTCGATGTGATGATGCCACAAATGAACGGCTGGGAGGTATGCAAGGCCATCCGCTCTGATGAGCGTCTCAAGGATTTGCCGGTAATGATGCTGACAGGTATTGGCGAAAGTTTAAACGAGATGACGTCTCCATTGTATGGTGCAAACGATCATATCGATAAACCGTTTGATTTCGCCGAACTATTGTTCAAAATCCGCAAATTGCTCGCTCATACCCGTTGATGTCAAAAACCCATTTTTTACCTTGTTAGATATTTGAATGGAAAGCCGATAAGCCGCTTCGTCATTCACAGGAATTCTGTGTATTTGCACAAAAAAAAACGGTGAATTCAGCTGATGTGGGGGGCATCTTCGTGTGAACTCACCGCTCAAAAAAACAAAAATAACGACGAACTCGATGGATGTGGGGGGCATCTGAGACGAGCCCGTCGTCGCTTACTGCTTATAGCAATCAGCGTACCAACTTTTAAAAACATAAAAAAAATATGCCAAACTCAGTAATTTTCAGCAACTTAGAAAAACTGCCTTACTTTTCATGGTGTAATTTTTCACCCACGCAAAAACATACTTTCATAAATGAAATGAAAGATTTAAATTTTGAAAAAAAAATCCGATTGCTGTTACGGTTAGTAGTCGATTTTTTTTATATAAAATCCATTATTATTTCTTGTCATCCATGTGAAAAAGAAATAGCGTACCACCAGTCATATCATACTGATTGTCACCATTGTGTTGGTTGTCACAGATGATATCCCGGTCTCTTATTTTCAACCAAATTCCAAGGAGAATTGTTACAATGACCAATAGAATTTTTAATTTCTCGGCCGGTCCCTGCACACTGCCTTTGCCTGCACTCGAAAAAGCTCAAAACGAGTTTCTGGACTATCAGTGCTCGGGAATGTCAATTATTGAGCAGAGCCACCGCGGCAAATTCTATGATGAAGTCCACAATACAGCCATCCAGAACCTGAAGTTCCTTCTTCAGGTGCCGGACGACTTCAGCATCCTCATGCTTCACGGTGGTGCAACTCAAAACTTTGTAATGATTCCAATGAACTTTGCATCTGAAGGTAAAGCATTGGATTATGTGATGACCGGTTCCTGGTCAAAAAAAGCCGCCGCAGAAGGAAAAAGCTACGCCGGTTATAAAGAAATCTGGACAAGCGCAGATAAAAATTTCACATGTATGCCCACTGCTGCCCAAATCACACCCAGTGAAAATTCAGCATATGTACATTTCTGCACAAATGAGACCATTGGCGGCATCGAGTTGCAGGAATACCCGGATTGCGGTGATGTACCAGTGATTATGGATATGTCTTCTCATATCATGAGCCGTGAAATTCCATTTGATAGAGTGGATATGGTGTATGCCGGTGCTCAGAAAAACCTCGGACCAGCGGGGCTGGGAGTTGTGATTATCCGTAATTCCCTGCTCGAGAAATGCAATGCAAATATCCCCAACTTCATGTCGTACAAAGTACAGGCGGACAACAACTCGCTGTACAACACCCCCCCTGTGTTTGCCATCTACATGATGAACAATGTGCTGGAATGGGTAAAAGCAAACGGTGGCGTAGTAGGCATGGAGAAGCTGGCCAAACAGCGTTCATCCTTTATTTACGATGCAGTAGATGCATCTGGTGGCTGGTACAGCTGTCCCGTAGAAAAAACCTGTCGTTCGAGAATGAACGTGGTTTGGCGCCTCCCCTCTGAAGAACTGGAAAAGAAATTTATCGGTGAAGCCGCTGCGGCCGGATTCTCTGGGCTCAAAGGCCATCGCTCTGTGGGCGGATGCCGAGCATCCATGTACAATGCCATGCCTGTTGCGGGTGCCGAGCAACTCGCGCAGTTCATGGTGGATTTCAAGAAAAACAATTCCTGATAAACTATTTCAATTCATAGTTCAGCCGCATATTAAGGCGTAAACCCCGTTTTTGTTAGGGACATCCGACAAGTCACGCGATTGCCCTGGGGTTGGATCGTCAGCCAATATGGTCATCACTGAGGCATTGGGGAAATCACCTCAAGTGGCATACAGCCGATTACCACCCCAATTTTACAAAGTTGATTGGTGAGACCGAAGAACAGCGCGGACTCCCCCGCAAAGGCGGGCAAATTTCGCGCCGGTGAAGTTACTCGCTGTGTAATAGTTGCCATCCCCCAGCGATTCCCAGAATAATTTGGCGTGACGAAAGCTGACTGCGTTGCTGACGAGATACCGATGGGCTTCCCGATACGAGGGTCTCTCCGAATCAGCGGATATACGCTGCTGGTAGTCCCGGATGGCCTCTTCCCAGTTGGAAAAAGCGCGCCACGATGCATCTTCGACAAACACCATCTTTCCAGAGTCATCCTCTTCAAATGTGGGCATTTCGTACCACTTCTTGTCCCAGGACCCCTGTCGCACTCCCCATGCGTTGAAGTTCCACACATTCTGTTTCCAACCAGAGGCAACAATCGCATGCGCGATCATTCGAACACGAACACTTTCTGATGCGATGCCGTGTGAGGACAGGATGTCGTTCATCTTTAGCACCACAGATTCTCTGTCCCACGCAGCGGCCCAGGGCGTTCGTTTGGGCCTGACTTTCAATGCGTCCAATATGACACCGTTGGTGTTGGCGTTGCCCGGTTGACTCAGCGGTTCGACAGCTTCAAAAGGAGCATAGGACAAAGAGAGCCAGGTCTGCCAGGGGTGAAACGCTAAATGGTACGTAAAAGCGCTGTGGTCCAAATCCAGTACCAAATGATACAGGCTGACTTTCTCAGGAGTGGTTGTGGTGGGAGCCACTTCATCAATTGCTGCATAATTGCAGCTTGAACTCATCAGGACACCAGCACTGATTACGGTTTTGGCGAGACCGTTGACGATCTTTCCTCCAAGCTTTCTAAACACATCCATACGTCGTTTCATCGTCATCACAATCGCTACCATAGTTGGAACAATGTGAAAGTAAAGGAGAACTTCTCCAAAGTGAGCATAATTGTAACCCAGGAACGACCAATTGCATTCATCCAACACTTGAGTAGCGTTTTCTATTTCGCATCTGATGACAATCCACTTCTCCACACTGCTCCAGATACTCAATACACGAAATGGTTTGCGCCATGTTCAGCCACTTTGAGAACGTGCGTCGCTTCTGACCAAACGCTCGACAACTCAGTTCATAAGCGCTTTGAGGCGTTCGCGAAAGTGTTCGTTTTACTTCGATAATTCTGGAGTGATGCAACGCTGCCAACGCTTCGCATCGCGCCGGAACATCTGCAACGGGATCACCATGTGCGGTGATTGCCGTCATTGTTCCCAATGCGGATATTTTTTTTAAGGATAGCAGATATTGTGCAAGCGGCGAATTAAACCTGGACTGATATTTCGTAACAATGTTCACCAGAGAATGTCCGAGAATATGGTCCCCTGCCACCAGCACACGGGTATCCGGCTGAAAAAAACAGACATGCCCATCGGTGTGCCCCGTGGTGTGCAGCAAGACAAACGGGATGCCCGCTATATCGATGGCGCCGTCGCCCTCTGGCAACACATCCGGCCGGAATGGCTGCCGAAGTGATCTTAAATACGCAAATATCGGTGTGACTTCTTTTCGAAAATCAACGGGCAATTCATGTTCGCCATAAAACGTGGCCAGTTGTTCATCCTGCAGGGGAGATTCCTGCCAACGCGCCATCTCTTCAGCATCGTCGCGGGATAACAGCACCGGAGTTCCTGACTCCTGAAAAAATTTTCCCAATCCGCAATGGTCGGGATGATAATGAGTACAGAGTACCTTCTCCAGACGGGATGCCTTGACCCCCCATCGGGCAAGTTGTTTTTCCATAATGGCCACATTGCGCTCGCTGGCCATTCCCGTATCAATCAACGCAGCTCTGCCACTGTTTACAACGAGGTAGCAGTTCACCGTCCCCAACATTCCGGGCATTGGCATTTCGATACGATGAATCATTTCTGCGAACATTCAGGGCAACGGCAAAAAAACAAGCGCGCCTCGCACACCGGTACCCGTCATCGCTCTAAGGGGACGCTCGCCCAAAAAAAATTGAATCGACCACAACGACGCGGGAATGTCGCTTTCCTGCAATTTAGTCTGTATTTTTTCCACCCACAGCTTCAATTCTTTTCGCCCTGCCGCAGACTTGCCACCACTTGATAGCACAATCTGCACTGCTGTGCCCGGCAACTGACGCAGTACACCAACAATCGATTCAAGCGACGGCTCCAACGAGGAATGCATCACGCCGGGTTTTTGCGAAAACTGAAGCGGCACGGTTGCGGTCCACCCCGGATCATCCGCCACAATGTCCATTTTTTCATTTTCCAGAGCGTTTTTCAATGCGGTTAACGCGCCTTTGCCATCTTTCTGTGAGAAGCGCCACACATCATCCATTAAGCGGACATACTCGGCCAGATTCTTTTCGCCATATCGATACACAGACGCCAAATCATTGCTGCCCAGGGACTCCTCCATTAATGCTGCGGCCCCGGATAAGGCGTGCAACCGTTCCGGCAGTGTTTTTTCGTTGACCACCATCAACTGCGCCAGTGCGACCCGAATCTTTGCCATGGCAATGAGTTCCCGTCCCACCAGCACCTGCGCTGCCAGCAGCGTATCGGTCGAAACATCTTCTATTTGTGATTGCAATTCTTCTGCCGCCGCCGCTTCCCGCGTGTTCGCCGCAACAACCTGTTCGAGATGTGTGCGCATTTCAGCACGCGCATTTTTTTCAAGAAGCAAATCAACTTTGTGGCGCAAAACCACCAGTTCCGATTCCAGTTGCTGTTTCTGTTGCAGTTGCTGTTCGGTCCCATCGGTCAAATCCGCCTGAAGAACCTGTGCTTCCGCGATGCGCAGCGTCAGAAGGCCCAGAGTGACAAATCGATTCAGGGACTTTTCGTCTTTCTCTTCCAACGCCTCTTCAGCTGCTGCTAAATGTACGCGGGCAGTTTCATACCGAATATCATCTGCATCCGCGGCCATCACTCGTGTTTTTAAATCACTGAATTCTGCAGACGGCACAATTGAAGCGCAAGCCACAACCAAAACCGAGAGAGAGACTCCCACTATCAGCAATGGTGAAAGACGACTCATTCCGCACCCGCCTCTTTTGCATCCGGCGCCGGAAACGCATCGGTCAGCATCCGACCATCCTGCAACAGCAAAAGCCTTTGGTACTGCGCTTCCAGCTCGACCTTTTCGTTCTCTTTTTTCATCGTCTCTGTCTTCAACTTATTGAGCCGCATCTTCATGTCAGCCAGCCTGGCGTACAGCCGCACCAGCTCCATTTGAATGGCAACCCGTTCCGCGGACCTTTGGGCCAAGCTTACCTTGCGATTCAACAACTGTTTGTTGCCCTCATCCACCATTTTTTTAAGCGATTTCAGCGCCAAAACCAACTGAGCATCCGTCGGTGTCTCATATGAAGCAATGAGCTCGCTCGCGGCCTTGAACAACGCCGCTGCATCTGCCGCAGCAGACTGTGCATGCCCCCCTGTGGAAAAACACCCGAGCAGCAAAATGAAATATAATGAAATTGAAAATTTATTCATATCTGATATTTATCCTATTGTTGATTAACGTTCCTAACATAAACAACAGTGATAAGGAAAACCTTATCGCATTACATTTGTGGTTTCCAGGGAAGGGATGCAGCATGACGGATATTCTGAATCTGAAAGACAAAATAGCGCTGGTGACAGGAGGCGCACGCGGCATCGGTGCGTCCATTGTGAAGGCACTCATCAGTGAAGGGGCTCGTGTGGCATTCACGTACGTTAATCCCAGTCCGGCAGCAGACGCCCTGAAAAAAATGGCTCCGGACAGAATCATGGGAATTCAGGCGGACTGCGCCAACCCTACCCAAACCAAAAACGCATTGGAAAAAATCATGAGCAAATGGGGCGGGATTCACATACTGGTGCTCAATGCCGGTATCACCCGGGACCGGGTGTCCTGGAAACTGAACATCAGTGATTTTGACCAGGTGATTGAAACGAATCTGCGAGGAGTTTTCGTAACCGCACAGGCAGTCATCCCCTACTTTCGCGAACAGAACTATGGCAAAATCATCGCGATAGCGTCCATAAATGGCATCCGGGGAAAAGCTGGACAGGGCGCGTATGCGGCGTCGAAAGGAGGCGTTATTGCGTTCACCAAAACACTGGCTAAAGAATTGGGACCCAAAAATATCAATGCCAATGTGATTGCCCCAGGACTCATCGAGACAGAAATGACCAAAGACCTTCCCGAGGAAATTATTAACGCGGCGCTGCACGAAACCGCAGTCAAGCGACTGGGAACCACAGCTGATGTGGCTGGCGCCGTGCTGTTTTTCGCCAGCGATTTGACCCGGCACATTACCGGACAGGTGCTGAACGTGGATGGCGGACAGCTGATCTGAGGATTCTCAAATGACAGAATTAAAAGATATTGTTGCACTGTGCGCGGTGCGCACTCCCATTGGCCGCTTCGGAGGTGCATTAAAAGACGTCCCTTCTTATGAGCTGGGAGGAATCGCCATTAAAGCGGCCCTGCAACGGGCCAGACTAAACGCCGCAGATATTGATGAGGTGATTATGGGCAATTGCCGTCAGGCCGGCAACGGTCCCAACCCGTGTCGTTCAGCGGCGCTGCTGGGGGGGATTCCTGTGGAAGTGCCGTCATCCACCCTGAACATGGCCTGTCCCTCCGGCATGAAGGCCATTCTGATGGGAGCGCAGTCCATCTGTTGTGATACCGCACAAATGGTTGTCGTGGGAGGAATGGATTCCATGTCCACCATTCCCCATATGATTCGGGGACTTCGTTTTTCACCCAAAAAAATGGGGGATATTTTAATCGAGGATGGCTGGAAAGATGCCACCGATCCCATAGCGCAAACCACCATGGGGCAAACCGCAGAGCGGCTGGCGCAGAAGCATGGCATCAGCAGAGCGGCACAGGACGCGTTCGCCCTGTCGAGTCATCAAAAAGCGGTCGCCGCCGCCGCCGAAGGCAGATTCGCAGATGAAATGGTATCCGTGCAACTCTCGCCCGCCTTTCGACACGGCTCGGTAACGCTTTTTGCAGACGAAACCCCAAGACCGGATACGTCTATTGAAAAGCTGGCCACCCTGCCTCCGGCATTTTCGCAAACGGGCACCGTCACTGCCGGAAACAGCTCCGCCATGAGCGATGGTGCCGCAGCGCTGGTCATCACGTCTCAAAAGCATGCGGCCAACATCGGCCAAAATCCGCTTTTTCGAATCGTGGCATTCGCCCAATGCGCGGTAGATGGCGACATAATGGGAGAGGGTCCCACACAATCCATCAAAAAAGTATTGGCCCAGGCGCGGATGACGTTGAATGATATGGATTTACTTGAAATCAACGAAGCATTTGCCTCTCAAATCCTCACCAATATTCAGCAGCTAAAACTGCCTGCGGACAAATTGAACATCCATGGCGGCGCCATCGCGATGGGCCATCCCACTGGCATATCCGGAGCGCGCATTGTGGTGACGCTGGCCCACGCCCTGCGCACAACCGATACACAGCTGGGGCTGGCCGCAATTTGCGGTGCCGGCGGTGTGACCACCGCGATGATAATTGAACGCATGTAGTCCCCATATTCCCCCTGAGTAAAAGAACGGCCATAAAAATAAATTTGAAGGATTTGTCAACAATCAAATTGAGCCCGCCGTATTTTTTTTTGAATTTTCTTGAGAAATCTCAGCAAATATCTATAATACGCGCTGTTTTTTGTAATTGAACGATGTAATTTAAACGTAAACAGGAGAATTGTAATGGCAACAATCGATTTTGGCGGTGTAAAAGAAGACGTGGTGCGGCGAAAAGAGTTTCCGGTGTCGAAAGCCAAAAGAGTTTTGAAAAGTGAAACAATCGCGGTCATCGGCTACGGTGTACAGGGGCCCGCTCAGGCTCTGAATATGCGTGACAATGGCTTCAACGTTATCGTTGGACAGGCAAAAGAATTCAAAAAAGACTGGAAACGCGCAATTCGCGATGGTTTCGTGCCCGGCGAAACCCTTTTCGAAATTGAAGAAGCGGTTCAGCGTGGCACTATAATCTGCTACCTGGTTTCCGATGCTGCTCAGAAAAAAATATGGCCGCAGGTGAAACGCAATTTGAACCCCGGCGATGCGCTCTATTTCTCCCATGGTTTCAGTGTTGTTTACAAAGATGACACCAAAGTTGTTCCCCCAGAGGATGTGGATGTCATTCTGGTCGCCCCCAAGGGGTCCGGCACTTCTGTGCGTCGCAACTTCCTCAATGGCGCCGGCATCAACTCAAGTTATGCCATTTTCCAGGATGCCACCGGCAAAGCGGAACAGCGCTGCATGGCGATGGGTATCGGTGTGGGTTCCGGCTATCTGTTCCCCACCACTTTCGAAAACGAAGTATACAGCGACCTGACAGGCGAACGCGGTGTACTGATGGGCGCCCTGGCTGGAATCATGGATGCGCAATACGAAGTACTTCGCAAGAATGGCCATTCCCCAAGCGAAGCGTTCAACGAAACAGTTGAAGAACTGACCCAGAGCCTCATTCGCCTGGTGGATGAAAATGGCATGGATTGGATGTACTCCAACTGTAGCGCCACTGCTCAGCGCGGTGCTCTGGACTGGAGACCCAAATTCAAAAAAGCCACATTGCCGGTATTTAAAGAACTGTATGAGGCAGTAAAGAGTGGTGCAGAAACCCGTCGTGTACTGAAAGTATGTGGCGCCAAAAACTACCAGGAACGACTGGATAAAGAACTCGACGAACTGGGCAACTCGGAAATCTGGGCCACCGGTAAAGCGGTTCGCAGCCTTCGCCCCAATGCCAAACCGCAGAAAATCACCAAAGACACCAAGGGTATCAAGGGCCGTAAAGGCAACTGATTTTCAACCATTTTCATTTGATCAACTTGCCGCAATTTATAGACAATCCAGAAGAACACGGTTTGCCCGAAGACCTGGTGGCAATTGGTGGCACTCTTGACACGCTGTCGCTGGTTGAGGCCTATGGATCTGGTGTTTTCCCCTGGCCCGAAGATGATGACCTTCCCATTTTGTGGTTTTGTCCCAACCCGCGGGGGATTCTTCGTCATAAGAACCTTCATATTTCCAGATCGTTGAAACGCGCCATAAAAAAAGGGGGATTCGAAGTCAGAATCGATACCTCTTTTGACGATGTTATTGAACAGTGCAGCACAAGCCCCCGCAAAGGCCAGATGGGCACCTGGATTACGCCGAATATGAAATCGGCATACAGAACCCTGTATCGGGAGGGCTTCGCCCACTGTGTTGAAACCTGGAAAGATGGCACGCTGGTTGGTGGTGTTTATGGCGTGTATGTAAACAACACGTTTAGCGGCGAATCCATGTTTCACCGGGTGAACGATGCGTCCAAGGTGGCGCTGGTGGCGCTGATGAACGTGCTTTTTACAGCCGGAGTCCAGTGGATCGATACCCAGATGCTGACACCTGTGGTTGCCTCACTGGGAGGCGAATTGATTTCGCGTCAGGGATATATCGAGTTGCTTCATAAAAACAGAGAAGACGACCGGATTCCATGGTCCAGAATTACCGATGCACTATGATCTGGCAGGCGTGGCGGCAGGAGTTTGCTTTCAATTTATCTGTTGTTTATGATATGCTGTGAAAGATTGGCGATTATTGCATATGCAATATTGAGGAGACACAGATGAAACGATTATTCGCATTGATTATTATCTTCCTTATTTGGGGGACCTGGGCCTGTGGAGACGCTGCGGGCACCGATCGCCCCCATGGGTCGTCGGATGGCGGAGATGGCGACAGCGACGGTGACGGCGATGGTGATGGTGATAGTGATGGTGATGGTGATGGTGATGCAGACAAAGTGAAAGATCCCTGTGCCAGTGGCGGCGCCGGCGATTTGAAAATGGTAGCAATCGTACGCGATTTTAATCTGGACCATCCGGATTTCTATAAAATGTCATCCATCGCATGCGAGACCGTGACACAGGGGCTGGTGGAGGAAGAACTGGGTGATGACGGAAAGCCTGTTTTTCGCAGCGGCAAAGGCTCCCTGAAGGAATCCGGCGCCGATTGCAACGCGTCACACATGATTGAAGACGAAAACAGTTTCGATGACTGGTACAATTCAGAAGACAAAGTGTACGAATTTGATTTGCCACTCACACAAACAGACGACGGCTACACTTACGAAAACGGAAACTTCCTTCCCCTGGATGATCACGATGACGATCCGACGGACGATAGCTATCTACTGCACAACTTTCTGTTCACCACGGAAATCCATACCAAATTCAAGTACGAGAAAGGTCAGGAATTCTCTTTCCGTGGCGATGATGACGTGTGGGTATTTGTAGACGGAAAACTGGAACTGGATTTGGGCGGCATCCATGACGTTCAGGAAGGCACCGTTGTGATGGACAAACTGGGGCTCTCAGAAGGAAAACAGTATACACTGGACGTTTTCCACGCGGAGCGTCAACCGGATGAATCAAACTTCAAAATCACCACATCCATCGAATGTTTCATCCCGATTGTTGAATAGACCCCACTCCCGATTTGAAGCTGTTCCCCCCTACACCGTCATTCTGGCCGTTCAATATTCTGTCAGTTTAAAAATCACCTGCAACATCGTTGCATATTGCGGCGCACCCGTTATATTTTTCACTCGGGTTCAGATATGCATAAATTCAAAAAAACATCATACATTCTGTTTTTAAAAAAAGTGTTTGTGTCGATATTGCTGCTGGCCAGCTTTTATGGATGTAGCACGGCGTCATCTCAAACGACCGGCAAAGATAATGTCGGGCCGTCAGCGATACCTTCGGACGAACAGGCCAGTCCCATGGCCTCCGGGGGCAGCACCGCGAACTTCTACCCACATATCGTCCTGGATAAATCCCATTCGGGAAAATTGAACGTGAAGTATCGCTTCCCCTTTGAAGGCAGTACTGTTCGACTGGAGTTGAAAATCGACAAAGCACTTCTGGCCGGTGCGCAAAACGCAAATAAATTCGCTGTATCCGAAGAAGGCAAGACGGACAGCGACTGGCGAGAACGGTTCAATATGGCGTTTATTGAGGACACCGCTCAGGCCCCTTTTCTGGACGCTCTGCACCGGGAGTTCATTGGGATTGCGAAAAAGCTGGGTCTGGATAAGGACCGGACTGTGGAGCTGATAACGTCATTTGTTCAGCATATTGAATATGACACCTCCCGAAGCGATGAAGCCCGATTTCCCATAGAAACGTTTGCTGAAAAAAAAGGAGACTGTGACGACAAAAGTCGATTGCTGGTGGCCCTGCTCATACGCAGCAGCTACAATGTCGCCACCCTGCATTTCCGGGAAGAAAATCATATGGCGGTGGGCATCAAAAGCAATGCCCTGGAATACCTCAAAACGGGCTACGCTTACATTGAAAGCACGTCCCCATCACTCATTGGATTTCCGTTTGCACAAAACGCGAATGTGAAACTGCACACCGCACCCTCGGTACATCGCATTGGTAAAGGCACTCAAAAGTACACGGCGGCAACGGATGTGGCCTACATTGCAAAAACCATGCGACAACTGGAAAAAGAGATAGAAAAAGACCAGATGCAACTGGATGAATTGAACGGAAAATGCGCAGATACTGCGAAATCGGTGGAAGAGATGAAAAAGCGAGTGGAAAACGCAGCATCCAATTCCGCTAAAGATTACAACAAAGATGTAAAAAAATTCAACAGCGCCGTGGATAAATACAATAACCTGGTTCAGAAGCAGCGAAAACGCGCAAGCCAACTCAATAAAAAAATCGAAATCAGAAATTTTATCGCCGAGCATGCCCACAGTAGATATCCGACCTATAATCAACTCCGCAAATCCATGAAAGCACTAAAATAGACCGCTAGTCCAGTCAGCGCTCGTCGGCTTGCCGATTTCCTCAATTTTACGAGTCGTGCTTAGTCAACTCTTGCAGGTATTGATGGGACCACTGCTGCAATACGCATTCCGTGACAATGCAGGATTACAACAGAATTGCCCTCCTACTGTTTTCTATATATACTTTCAAGACACACGTCGGATGTGTCGCAAAAATGGACACCGACGTTTTTAAGGAACGCCTTTTTGGGAGAATATTCATGAACCAGACACGGCCCCGGCTTGGTGAAATCTTATTGGAATCGGGATTATTATCCAGGGAAAAACTGGCAACCGCCCTGGAAATCCAAAAAGCCCGTCAACTACGTCTGGGAACCATTTTGCTCCAGGCAGGGTTTGTGTCTGAACCCCATCTGCTGCAGGCGCTCAGCCGGCATTTATCGATCCCCTGGGTGAGCATCTGGCGTATTGACATCCCCGATGAGGCACTGAATCTCGTCCCAGGGAACGTTGCAGAGGAATTTTTTCTAATCCCAATATACATTCGCGAGGAAAGAGATGGCGAAAAGGCGCTGTACGTGGCCATGAACGACCCCTCGGACAGTGAAGGCATGCAATTTGTATCCAACGTGGTGGGAATGGATGTGAAACCCATGATAGCCAGTCCAGCCGATATCGCATCAGCGATTCGATTTTATTACTATGGTGAGGAGCCCGAATCTGTTCCGCCGCAAAACCCGCTGACGGACGTACGACCGGACGAATCGGTGGAAGATTTAAGCGAAGAGGCGGAACTTGTTTCATCTGAGCCACTTCCCATTGAACTGTACTCGAAAATCCCACCCAAATCGACGCCCGTTGAGGTCCAGAGAACATCGATACATCCCCAAACGGATTCCAGGGCGCATGCCACGGAAAGTACCAAAGAATTTCAAGCAACTGGCGATAATATCAACACAGCGGAATCCGCACAAAGGAAAAAGCCCAGGGTGTCACTGATACCGGATGTTGAAATCCCTGATACACTGTCTTCAATCCCCAGGGTAACCGACGACGGCAATGAAGTCTTTCAGAACAAGGAAGCGGCTCAACGTGAAGCGGAACGTCGAATCTACGGTGTTGGACGCCGAAGAGCGGCGGACGGGTTCGCCTTAACTCTTTTGGACGGGACAACTCTTTCATTCAGTGGTCAAAGAGAATCGGCGCCCCCCACCGATATGCCCGAAGAAGATGCGTTCATGGCCGCACTGAAGGCTGTCACCAACGGTGAAACGCCCAAATTGGCACTTCCTGTCGAAAAATGGCAGGCATACGCGGCCGCAGCCCTGCAGCTTCTATTCAGAAAAGGTCTCTTCATTTACGATGACTTCATGGAAGAAGTTGAAAAAATCGAAAATCGGCGGTAGCCCGAAACGCAATCAAAAAAAATTCTGAAACTCTAATCCAGTTTACTTTGCAGTAATTTTTTCAATGCTGCCCGGTCTTCACCGGATACGGCGGATGCGGGACGACTTTCCTGGGATTTGGCGCGCTCGTTTTTTTGGGGAGCAGGGACAGATTCCGCACTTTTTTTAGACGGAGTGTGAACGGCCTGCCGAACAGCGTTCACCTTGTCATCCACTTCTTTTAGCTCAGGAACGCTGTCAACCACGTCGGAGGTCACCAATTGCGCCTTTTCTTTTATTCCGTTGCGCAGCTCCTGTGCCTCTTCGGTATCTGATATTTTGCGCAAATGCTGATAGAGCGTGTGTGCCCCGAGAGGAACGAAAAACATGACATATGCAAACGACATCAACAATACAAGTCCAATTATGAATTTTGCCATTTTAAACATGGAATGAAGTGTAACTGTTTGTCCATCCACTTGACAAGAAAACGGCAGATAGATAATTTGCGAGATGTTGAAGCCCCCTGCTCCACTTATTTCCTCATTGTATGTTTTGGGCGGAGCGGGATAAATGACATATTTGATGAAAGAAAGAAGAGTATTATGGCTTTCGAGGACAAAACACTCCATTGCGTGGAATGCAACGAATCATTCATTTTTTCGGCAAACGAACAGGATTTCTACGCCCAGAAGAAATTGACATCCGAACCCAAACGCTGCAAGGCCTGTCGCCAGAAAGCCAAAAAGCGCAAAAGAGTTCAGAGCCCTTACGCCGGAGAGTATCGCTCTCCCGCTTTTAACGACTCGCAGTTCCGCCGTCCGAAAAAAGGCAGGAATTTGGGCCAAAGGCCAAACAGACGCCCCGAGTACCGTTCACCCGCATTCAGAGACCAGCAACCCGATTTTTCGGCGGAGTACCGTTCTCCGGCTTTTAGAGAGTATGAAGGGATGGACAATGCGGAAGAATATCGTTCCCCGGCGTTTAGAGAGTACGATCATATCAAACCCGAAGAAGAATACCGTTCTCCGGCATTCCGCGAATACGATCACATTAAACCGGAGGAAGAATATCGCTCTCCGGCGTTTTCCGATAGCGGCAAGAGGAAAGTAGATCAACGCCCCATGTTTTCCATCGTGTGCGTGGCATGTGGTGAGCAGGCCATGGTTCCCTTTTTGCCTGAAGAAAAAGACGACCCCATGTGCCGCGATTGCTATCGGGAACACCGGGAGCTACTGAAAAAGGAACAGGAAGAAGAAACGCGCAAGGCCACAGCGGCTGCCGCAGAGGAAGCAGCCGCGTCAAAGGAAGAGGATGTGCCAACGCCAACCGAAGACCAGATTGCTCCTCCCGCCGCAGAAACAGACACGGAAACCACTGTAAACAACGAATAACGGCTGTATTTCGCTCTGTTCTGGTTCCCGGCCCAGGAGTCCCTTCCTCCCTGGCGCAACGTATTTTTCATGTTAATCAAAACCGTGACACGGCCGTTACTTACATCAGGAAATGGCTTTCGTTCCGCAAGTTTGGAACTGACTGTGTACAATGAATATCGTAAAAAAAAATGCGCTGATTATTGAGTCAAATCCCATTGCTATAAAATTTCTCTCTCATGCGCTGAAAAGTCTCGGATTTGAAGTGGCAATAAAATCTGCGCTTTCACAAAACAAAGAAGACTGGTTGCCCACTTTACCTCCCACGGTGCTGGTGATGGACACAGAGGCCCTTGGAATCGACACAAAGACATATATCGAATTTCTGGACACCGACAATGCGAATCATAAAACGCCCATCGTGGTAATCAGCAAAGAGTCGACAGACAGGGACATCAAACGTGCATTTGATGCCGCGGAAATTCGATATGTGCAAAGGCCCATGGAACTGCCCGCGTTTCAGCGAACAGTGAATGACTTGTTGGGATGGAATCGCAATCAGCGAGTGGCGAAGCGGTCACCGGCACTTATTGTGGAAGATGTAAATACTACGGCTATGATAGTCCAAAAGCTGCTGGATGTCCTTGGCGTGGAGTCCATCATTTGCCACACCGTCGCCGAATTCGATGCCCAGATGGACGTGATTTACCCGGAAATCATCTCTCTGGACCTTTATCTACCGGATGGAAACGGGCTGGAGATATGCAAAAAAGTCCGCAGTTTAAAAGAGATAGACGAACTTCCCATTGTTATCGTTTCCGGCAACACCGAGATGGACACGGTGGTGGAATGCCTGCGTGCGGGCGCCAATGATCACATTTCCAAGCCCATTATCAAAGAAGAATTTTTTGCACGGGTATCCAACGTTCTTAAAATTCGCGCCCTCCAGAAATCATTGCAGGATCAGCAAAAGATGATGGAAACGCTGGCGTTCACAGATCCACTGACCAATCTGTTTAATCGAACGTACATGGATATGGCCTTGCGACGGGAAACGGAACGAACCCGCAGAAGCAATTCCCCGCTTGGTCTACTGCTGATAGACTTGGATTCTTTCAAAAAAGTGAACGACACCCATGGTCACGAAACGGGCGATGAAGTGCTTAGGGAATTCGGCTTTCTCCTTCGAAAAAAAATCCGCAGCTATGACGTTCCATGCAGATTTGGCGGAGAGGAATTTTGCGTGTTGCTCCCCGGCTCCACTGCGGCAAACGTCGTTACAGTGGCAGAGCGCATTCGAAAAGCCTGTGAAGAGAGCACTTTTTCAGCAAAGCAGTTGAAACAGACCATCAGCATTGGCACCAGTGTTTTTCCGGAGTTATCCGTGGAGCAGAATCTCATCACGGACGCGGACAAAGCATTGTATTCAGCCAAGCAAGGCGGTCGCAACCGAACCATTGTGAGTTTGCCTAAATAGTTCAAATACGCTCTTGCATCGCGGCAGCAACAATGAGACATGGTTGCTCATGAAGTATTTTGCTATTGGGCTATGTATTTTAACAATCGGCTGCGGAAAGTGTGAATCAACCATGCAGCCTGGGAAATCATCCACAGAATTGGCACCTGAATCAACTCAGACAATGCCGACCACAAAGGACGTGACCCGCGCCATTCACCTCACCGGGGGAAAATTGCAGCACATGTTGCAGGCCAATGGACAATTCCAATACCGCTTTCACATTCGATCCGATGTCCGGTACAAACCCAAATACAATATGCTGCGCCACGCGGGTTCGGTGTACGCACTGGGACAATATCACGATTTTGGGCATGAGCCGGAGCTGGTATCAAATATTCGAGATGCGGTACAGTTTATGAAAAGCTGCTGTGTCAAATCCCTCCCTGACCAGGATGCCACGGTGCTGTGGATGCTGCGTACCAAAGATACCCAGGACGATGATTTCCAACAAGCGGCCAAACTGGGTGGTGCAGGGCTTGGTCTGGTGGCCGCGGTGACTGCCGTCAATAAAAAGCAACCTGTGTTCTCAACGTCAGAATTGGCCGGGCTTGGAAATTTTATTCTGTTTATGCAAAAGGCGGATGGCAGTTTTTACTCCAAGTACTTTGAAGACACGGCCACCCGCGACGAAAAGTGGACGTCTCTTTATTATCCGGGCGAAGCGGCACTGGGCCTGCTATTTTTAAACGGGGTGGTTCCAGATACTAAATGGCTAATGGGCGCAAAAAAAGCGCTTCTTTATCTGGCACGCAGCAGAAAGGGAAAATCAAACGTTCCCGCGGATCACTGGGCGCTTATCGCCACACAACGTCTGCTGAATGATGTACCGGAACTGACAGACACGACCCGGCGCATGCTTGTTGCCCATGCGGTACAGATAAGTGAAGAGATTTTATCACAGCAACAAAAGGACAGTCATAGCCGTGCATACGGTGCCTTCGATCGCTACGGCAAAACAACACCGGCTGCCACGCGCATTGAAGGACTGGTCGCAGCGTACAAACTGTTGCCGGACTCGCAAAAGAAACTGAAGAAACGCATTTACCAGGCCGTTGAAAAAGGGGTCGCGTTCCTGCTTAAAACTCAGATAAAAAAGGGACCCCACGCAGGCGCTATTCCACGTGCCCTGTTAACTATGCCCAAAGAGGGATTCGATGCGAAAAAATTCAACCAGCGTCGTCGGGAGGTGCGCATTGACTATCTGCAACATGCGCTTTGTGCAATGATTGGCTGGCTGGAAATCCAGGAAATATCCACATCCGAAAAAAAATAATTCTCAATTATTTCGACTTGCGTTTGTCGATGAAGCTCTCGTGGAATTCTCGAATAAAATACCACTGAGCCGGATACTGTCGGACTTTGTTTTCGAGGGATTTATAAAAGCTGGCAATGATATCGCCGCTTTTAAAATAGTGTCTATCCACATCGTAAATAAACGTTTCATCACCGGTGCGTTGCAAAAACGGCGTCACCAGTATTACCCGGTCGTCATTAAAGTTCTTCAGCAGCAAATCCATACCGCTGCCACCAAAAATCTGTTTGCCAAAGAACGTCACGGGTCTGCAGAATTCATTGTTCTCATCAAATACGTTGGAAACAATCTGCTTTAAAAGAAACGCACGCAGCATCTCTGTAGGGACATCACAATTGGGTCTGGCCAGATTGATGATGTTCACCTCGCCAACGCCATAACGCTCGGTCAACGTCTTACTGTTGTTCTCCAACATCGACCCCACGGGCTCCGGAAATTTGCCCACCATCGTTAAATCGTAGCCATTCACCATTAAAACGCTTCCAAGAAGATATGTGGCGCCATAATGGGATTGCGCCACGAATAAAGCCTTCCCGTCACGCTTCGCTTCTTCAAACGGTTCCAAACACCCATGCGCCAGCGTCACGCGATTTCTGCAAATCCAAACGGCCTCGTAGCGCTTTACCAATGCAAACAGTTTTTCAAAGTAATGGGCAACAATTTCCTCCAGCGTCTTCTTCACAGCGTTTTCGGAGTGGGGCAATCCAATGGATGCCAAATTCTCAACGATCTGTGCCACCTCGTCCGGATGTTCTTCAAAATAACGCATCCCCTGCGCCATGATGACTGGACGGGAAAATTTCCAGGACTTCTTTTCCACCAGCGCCAGATTGTCTTTGGTGGTCAGAAAATTCTTAATACTCATGACTCATCGCTCCGTGTGGGCCAGCTGACCACGCGCAATATCGGCTATCTGCTTGGGGACCGGAAAATAATTGCCCTGCGCGTCACGAAATTCCACATCTGTTATCACATCGGCCAACACTTCACCGGTATCCGTGTTGACAATTCGCTGTCCAAATGAAATTTTACGTACATCCATATCCATCAGCGCCGTTCTCACTTCCAGATGCTCGCCCAGCAAGGCCGCTTTCAGAAAGCGAATGTCAATGCGCGCCAAAGTGGCATTGGTTCGATTCATCCACACATTGGTGGAAATGTCCGGCCAGATGGATTGCACCAAATCAAACAGCGCCCGTTCGCAATATCGCACATACGAAACATGAAACATAATCGCCTGAAGATCGGTGTCTTCAAAGTACACCCGGAACCGGGTTCTGAACGGAAACCGTTCATCGCTCTTAAACGGCAGCGGCTCATGGCGATCCATCTCGAAATTGGGGATTGCATCATCCGTATTGACAAATCCTTCGGGGACAGGAACCAGATAATTTTCAGAATCCAGAAAGAGGACTTCCACTGTGGCATCACAAATAACCCGCCCCGTGCGCAGATTGATTATCCGCTGATCGAAGGACGCGCGATGTCCTGAAATCCGACGCGCCCCCGTCCGAACCTCCAACCGATCCGCCAACCGGGTCACCGTCGCACAGCGGGCTTCGATTCGATACACCTTTATCTGGTATTCCTTGTGCCACGACTGTTGGGTTCCCCCACAGATTTCCTCGATGGTCTCCATACGCGCCCGATCCAGATAACGAAGGTACGAGCTCAAATCCGCATTGCCTCTCGAATTGAGTTCATCGCCGTATACCATCACTCCGAATTTGTATTTATAGTGAGAATCCAGTGAGATGGCGTCATCAAATGGAATCAGTGGGAGCAGCCCTTCGCTGGCGGTTCCATTGGCCGCAATGACAACCTGTTTCGCAGTATCGGGATGCAATCTGGGAGGCGGTGCCTGATAGGGAAACTTAAACTCCGCCAGTACAGTGCGTGCTGTCTGAATACCGCTGGTCATCGCCCCCTCGTAGCCGCCACCGGCCCAGGTCCAGGCCCCTGTCAAAAACAATCCGGAAATGGGCGTGCGATTTCGAAGCCGTCGATTATTGGATTGCTCCAGCGTCTGAGCAAATCCGTAAGCGGCGCCCTCGTGATTGTTGGTAATACGGGCCAGGGAACGGGGCGTAAAAAACTCAGCCACTTCAATTTTACTCTTTAGCCCTTTGAACCGGCGCTCATACTTGTCGAGCAATGTGTTCAAAATTTCTTTTTTGCGTTTTTGATAAGCGGCATCCGGTATTTCGAGCCAATCAAATGCCGGGGTGGGTTCTATAAATGTCACAATCGAACATCCCGCCGGCGCTACAGATGCCTTCATTCCAGTGGCATTGCTGTAACAAAAATCAGTTTTTTCGATATTGTGTTTCAGGACGTTTTCAAACGCCTTGTCGAGATCATAGTAGTGGTTGTAAAACAGGTTCGATTCCGTGATTCCGACCCATTCCGCAGGACACCCCAACCCCAGGTACACCGCGTACATTGACAATGATGGCGTCATCTGCCGCAATCGATAACGGTAAATTTCCGAAACCGCATCCGAGGCCACCAAATGTTCAAACGTGTAAATGGGGTTTGCCGCAGATACCACCACTTTTGCACGCACCAGTCTTCCATCGCTTAATCTCACCGCATTGGCCACACCGTTATCAATGGTGATTTCGACCACTTCCTGGGAGACATAACATTCTCCGCCCAGTTCCCGCAACCGTTCAAGAATATCGCGCACAAGCGCCGCACCGCCGCCCAGTATCCCCCACTCTCCTTCAACAAAGGCACTGGCATTGACGCACGCCGAAAAGTTGGCAGAAGATTGACTGGGGGGAAGCCCAATATAAGACCACATTTGTCCCAGTACCGCCAGCAGCTTTTCGTCCTGAATGTACTGCTGCAGAAGTTGCTGATACGTGCGATCCGTGTAATCAGAACTGATCCTATCATAGACGGGCACATTAAAATAAGTGTCCATGGTCGGAGCAATGACATCCCCCTTTAGCCGGGGTAAAAATTCCATGAGTGCGGCAATGCCGCCCGCCTCCGTCGGGAACGCCTCCGACAATGTCTGAACGATACGTTCACGATCATTGGGCAGCGTTATCGAAAAATCCGGAAATTCAGAATGGAACAGCTCCTTCAGTGGAATCAGTTGCAACTTGTCGAGGACACCAATACTTTCCAGTACACCATGCGTGAGCGACCCGGGACCAAACCCTCCAATGTGGTGTAATGACACATCAAAATGAAACCCCTTGCGCTGAAAGTTGTGTGCGTAGCCGCCAGCCACAAGTTCCTTGTCAAAAACGCACACGTCCAACCCTTGGCGGGCCAGTTCCACAGCACAAACAAGCCCTCCAAGACCGGCGCCGACGATCGCGACGTCGGTGCTTTGTGGAATGCTTCCCCCCATTGTATCTGCCATTGCTATTCTCCGGTCATTATGGTTTTAAGTACCAGGCCGTTCAATGTCATGATCAAGCTGCCGTCCAGATTGCGAACAGCCACGTCCATCGTGGATTTTTCTTTGGTAATTTCAATTTCCCGGCATATGACCACCGCATCCGTTGAATGGATGGCGCCCGCCACGTGAAGCGTTCCAATCTCGAAGGGAATTTCCATGGCATTGTGGCGAATCATCGCCCAGGCTGCGGCCACCTGCACTGCCATATCCGCCAGCACAGGATTAAATACAAAGTTTCCAGGCTGCTCCAGAGCGGCCAGCGCCTGAGTGGTCAGGGTCACCGTGCTGTAGAACATGTCGCCATCTTCGATGGTAGCGCGCACCCCTCGGAATACCGGACCGGTCTTCAACGCCCTGTAAAACTTCTCATCCAACATACCGTAAAAGGATGCACTGGTTTCAAGGCTCAGTTGCTGAAGTTGCTTGAGATCTTTTTTGGTTATCTTTAACTTCGCCCCTTCGACCGGCGCACTTTTCACCAGATGACACGACGCATACGACAAATTGGTCAGGGCCTTTGCATTTAAATCCGGTCTGTCTTTGGGAACGATCATCATCTGATCATCTTCGGTCCGAATCACTTCCACAGTCAGTTCATCGCCGCGAAGCTGCATGGGCCTTCGGAAATGAATATCCGCCGGAATCAATCCGGTGCCATGCAGGCTTTCCGCGAAAATCTCAGTAACAAATGTGCCGGGAATCACCGGCTCGAGATTTACCAGGTGCTGATTAATGTACGTGTCTGTCTGCAACGAAAAATGGACCAGTTGGTTTCCACTGCTGTCTTTATCTGCCAGCAGTCGCATTCGTGGACGCGCTGCAAGGGGAAACTCCAAAAAGGGACGTCCCGCTGAAAAATCCGCTGTAGCGTTAAACGCCGATACCCGGGCATCGGCAACGCCGGTAATACCTTCCATAAACAGTGGTACACCCGTCTCAACAGTCAACGCGATTAGGCCGGCGTCCTTGAACCGTTTGCCCTCCTGTTCGCTCACCATTCCCGTACCGGTCCATGCCGTCCACTCCACTGTCTGAGCGTGAATGTGTGGATGTTCGGCAACCAATTCCTTGATGAGCCATGCCAGCATGTCATTGCCGAGGGCGTAGTCGCTCTGACCGGAGTTGCCAAACAGCCCTGCAATGGAACCAAAACCAGCGACCAGTTTCACTGAAGACCAATCCACTTCATCAATCATGGTGAACATGGGGGTCAGTTTGGTTTTCAACGTTAAATCAATGTTCCTTTGCGGCAAATCCAGTATCATTGCCGATTTTTGAACCCCGGAACCATGAACGATACCGGCAATGGTTTCCTTATCGGATACCCGTTGAATCAACGCTGCCAATTCTTCCCGACTGGACACATCGCATTTTTCGTAGACCGCTTCCACCCCCGCCTTTTCCAGTTGTTTCAGGTTGCGCACAACTTCCCACTGTGAACGGGTTTTGGCGCCAATCCGTTTGGCGTCCGGCAGCTTCATGCCTTCGTTTTTCACCATATTGATTTCCATCTGGCGAATGACGTTGTCGATGCTTTCCGGTGCGGCATCCAGCCAGGTCTGATTCCCCTCAGGAAGCTCGGTTCGCCCCGTCAAAATCAGTTTGCAGCCGGTGTAGCGCGCCAGAGCAAATACGCATTCAAATACAATCCCCCTGGCCCCACCGGTCACCAGAACCACATCATCCTTCTCCAGCTCCATCACACGAGATGGAGACGGCGCCACCTGTGCCATCACCGGCGTCACGCGACCGCCATCCACCATGCCCAGTTCCAGATAAGGCGCCACCACATCGATATTAGCATCGATGGAATCGGCCCAATCCATGGCGCCGGCGTCTATCAGCTGACATGTACAGGAGGGGAGTTCTTTGTAAAGGCAGCGAACAAAACCACACGGGAACGCCCCAAGAATATTCTCCGATGTTCCCTTTACACCAAATCGACCATCCATTGTGACAGGGAAAATCAATCGTTTGGGTGTTTGGGTCAATATCGGAATCAGCAGTCGGAACACCTGGTACAGATTGGTCACCTGCTCGTCCACAGCGGCCTGTAACGCCTCCCCAGCCCAGCCCAACTGACTGATAGTCTCATGAGCGAGATACACAATGGTGTCCGCCCCATCAATCAGTTCGGTAACGGCAGCAACGTCCATATCGCAAAGTGCGGTATCTTTAACGGATGACAATTCGATATTGCGCCTGGTCAGTCTCCGTTTCAAACGACCCAGCAACGCCCCGTTGTCCGCGCCAGTGATTGCCAATACCTGTTTGCAATCGAACGGCGTCATTTGAGTGTTGTCCAGGTACTGCGTCCCCGCCGCGTACAGGTGACATGCATTTGCATCGTCAAAGGCAGCCACTTCCGGCAACTCATATGCGGTCACGATCTCATCATCTGATTTGGCGGAAGCACCGGCCTTTGGCACTTCCGCTTCAGATTTTTTTCCGGCCGAACCTCCCTTGTCGGCGTCCATTTTTGCCAGCGTTTTGGCGAGGTTCGATATGGTGCGCGCGCCTTCCGGACGCACATCCTGATTGAGACCATACTCGGTCACCAGCGATACCCAGATTTCCGCACGCTGCACGGAATCCACACCCAGGTCCGCCTCCAAATCCAGGTCATCTTCCAACATTTCCGCTGGATACCCGGTGGTGACCACCAACTTTTCACGCAACCGTGATTTCCATGTATCAACGTCTTCTACTGCTCCCGATGCCACAGCAGGCACCTCAGCCGCGAGGGATTCGCTGGTTTCCACAGCTACCGTTTCAACGGACGGGGTCTCCGTCGCACTCCCGTTTTTGTCTGCATCCATCTTCGCCAGCGTCTTGGCGAGATTCGATATGGTGCGCGCACCTTCCGGTCTCACATCCTGATTCAGACCATGCTCTGTAACCAGCGATACCCATATTTCCGCACGCTGCACAGAATCCACCCCCAGGTCCGCTTCCAAATCCAAATCGTCTTCAAGCATATCCGCAGGATAACCAGTGGTAACCACCAGTTTTTCACGAAGCCGACTTTTCCAGGCGTCCACATCCCCAGCCCCGGCGGTTCCCTCTGGCACCGCCACTGCCGCAGATGCAACCGGCGTCGGCTCTGCCGGAGCGGGTGCCGGTGCGCCAACTGCTGATGCGACAGGCGCGCCATTTTTGTCCAAATCCATTTGCGCCAGTGTTTGAGCCAGGTTCGAAATGGTCCGCGCACCTTCTGGACGCACATCCTGACTCAGGCCATGCTCTGATACCAGCGATACCCAGATTTCTGCGCGCTGCACAGAATCCACTCCCAGGTCCGCTTCCAAATCCAAATCATCTTCGAGCATGTCGGCCGGATAACCAGTGGTCACAACCAGCTTCTCTCGCAACCGGCGTTTCCAGTCGTCCACACTCCCGGATGCAATTGCCGCTTCAGCAACTGCTGGTGCAACTGCTGGTGCAGTGGGAGCGGGTGCGCTTTCAACACTCACAGCGCCGTTTTTGTCGGCATCCATCTTTGCCAGCGTTTTAGCCAGGTTCGAGATGGTGCGGGCGCCCTCGGGACGCACATCCTGACTCAGTCCGTATTCCGTGGTCAGCGCTACCCAGATTTCCGCACGCTGCACAGAATCCACCCCCAGGTCCGCTTCCAAATCCAAATCATCTTCAAGCATATCGGCTGGATAGCCTGTGGTCACAACCAGTTTTTCCCGCAGGCGGCTTTTCCAGTCGTTCACTGTCCCAGCGGCAGATACGGGAGCGGACAGCTGTGCTGCGACATTCGTTTCCGCAATCGCTGCGGGCACGGATGCAGGCGATTGTGGCGCGGTCACTGCCGTCGCAGGCGCCGTTGCAGGCGATAAAACTGTCAACGCAGCAGTCCGGGGACTGGCCACTGCCACAGTGGACACAGGCGATGTTCGCACCGCACCAATACTGTGGTGATATCGGGTATATACTTCTTCAATCAATGCCAACACGGACGGTTCGTTCTTTTGCATGTACTCGAGGAAATCCGGCGAGAACATTCCAGGCACATCCGAGCGTTCCGCAGCGGACATCATATGTCCTGTTGCCGTTAAAAAAGCCCTGGCGCGCCGATACGTTTCCACATCTCCCACCTTGGGGTGCAGCGTGGGCACTGCCCGATACGGGCGACCGGCAAGAATGGCGTCAATCATTTTTGTCATGGCCCAACGGGGGCCGATTTCCAGATAGTGTTTCACCCCTTCACTGTAAAGACGATTAATCTCTCTTGGCAAATCCAATTTGGTTACCAGCTGACTGGACAGATGAGACGCCAGGTAATCCGCCGTGCAGTTTTCCAAATCAATATAATCCCCTGTCACGGTGGAAAGTATTGGAATGGTGGGTTTGCCGCACGGAATCTTTTTCAGCCACTTTTTAAAAGGCTCGCGGGCGGGTTCCATATATCGGCAGTGGAAGGCGCTACCGATGGGCAGCAACTGTGCGTCGACGCCAAAAGATTCGGCCAAATCCACACAGCGTTTCACATCTTCTTTCACGCCGCCCAGAATGAAACGCCCCGGTGCATTGACATTGGTGAGCAACACGTTGTCGCCGCCTACTTTGAGGAGTGCGGCAATCTGGTCGTCAGAACACACCACACTGGCCATCCCCAAAGGAGGTCCGCCTGCATCGCGTACAATCTCCGCCGCCTTGATGCGCCCGATAACAGCTTTGTAACCATCAGTCACCGTCCACGCGCCGGAGATGGTCAAGGCTGAAATCTCACCAAAACTGTGCCCTATCATCACATCCGGGACAATGCCTCTCGAAATAAGCAGTTTGGCCAGCGCCACCTCAATGGCATACAGCGAGGTTTGCGCCCCCACCAGCGTCCCCAGATTCTTTTTGATCTGAACGTCTTCCTCGTCCCCGTAGATATGGCCCAGCAAATCAAAATCAAACTCGTCCATTGACGCCTGATGCACCGCATCCACAACCTCTTTAAAAATGGGCTCACTGTCGTACAGGAATTTCCCCATCGAAATATAGTGCACTCCCTGTCCAGGCAAACAGAAGGCCAGGCGGCTCCCGTTCTCTTTGGTGCGCGAAACGAATACCCCCTGCGACTCCAGCGGCGTCAGACCATATCCCCCGTCCAACATCTTCAACACATTTTTCAGCTTGTTGCGCAACGCGGACGGAGAATCAAACGTCACTGTCATCCGTTCATTCACTTCTGCGCCTTCGGAGATCACGTTTGGTATTGTCTCCTGCTGCAGGGCGCGTCCAATGGCGCGTTTAAAATCGTCTTTGGATTCCACCAGACAGATAAAAATATCGTCGACATCCTGGTCGGTGGCGCGAGTCATTGGGCGATTTGCAAACGCAGCCCCTCGCGAAATATTGGTTGTATTTTTACTCTGTGCGTCCATGTCGCCTCCGGTCAATAATGAAAAATAGTTGGCTCCGCCCAGCCCCAGAGTGCTGACTGCACCTGCAATGCACGCATCGGAGAGAGCCTCGGTCTGTTTTGCTGGCGCCACCAGATCCGCCAGTGGCGCGATCTCTTTTCTGACTGTATTCAAATTTCGAATTCCCGGAACCAATCGATTCCGTAGCGAAAGCACTGTGCTCAGGACGGATGCCGGTGCACTGCCTCCGTACAAATGGCCCACGTGGGATTTAATGGCGGTAATCTTCACCGGCATGCCGGTAGCGCCATTGGGACGCAGGCAGGCGGCCAGAGCGCCCGCTTCAACAATATCTGACAATTTATTTGCCGAACCATGGGTTTCAGAAACGCCCACTGACTCGGGTTGAATATCTGTTTGCCGCATTGCATTGCGAATGGCGCGTTCCAAAGACGCCTGAGTGGGCGCCACCATTGAACGACTGTCTGCCTCGGACGATCCGCCGACAGCGTGAATAACGCCAAAAATATCATCGCCATCTTTTTTGGCATCCGCATACCGTTTCAACAGAAAAAGGACGGAGCCCTCTCCAATCAGATAGCCTTTTCCCTCTTCATCAAATGGTCGGGTGACTTCCTTCGCCACCGCCCCCAGCGCACATACTCCAGATGTAAACGTATCGCTTAATTGCCGGTTCAATCCGCCGGCAATCATCATATCCACATTGCCAAACATCAAATGATACATGGCGGGAACCAACGCCGCCATTCCGGACGAGCACGCGGAGTCCACGGTAAAATTGGGTCCATGGCAATTCAATTTGTTGGCCACCCGTCCCGCTGTGATGTTGGTCATCCAGCCGGGCAGCGTATGTTCAGTCACCGGTGGATACTTGTCGCAAATTTTCTGGCTGGCCACCTGACAGGCCTCATCAATGATTTCCCTGCCAATTTCTTTGGAGACTTCCGTACAATTCACTGCATCACAATATTCATCGTTCAGCATGGGATAGAAAATGGTGGGGTAGTAGTCATCGTGCATGGACCCCAGACTGACGCCTATATTTTTGGGTTCTTTGTAAGAGAACCCGTATTGTTTCAGCAATCGATCACTGGTATCCAGAGCCAGCAGTTGAGTGGGCGATATTTGCGAAACCGCTTTGGGGAAAATTTTATGCTTCAGCAGATTGGCATCGTACTCCTCAAGTTCGGACACCACGTATGTGTTGATTTTCTCGTTTTCGGGCCCTTTATCGAAATGATTTTCCCAGCCAAACTTTTCAGGGTCGGTCACCCGCGAGAACGTATCGCGACCGCTGCTGATATTGTCCCAGAACTGCTCCACAGTATCCGCGCCGGCAGTGCGCAGGGATACGCCAACAATCGCCATGCGTCTATCGGGCACCACACGTGGCGCCGGCATTTTATAGGCGTCGCCCTGCTCCAGAATCATATGATAATTCACGCCGCCAAATCCGGAGGTGGTCACAGCTGCCACGCGCAATCCATCGGCATTGGGTACCCATTTCGAGATTTTGGTGGGTATTTCCAACCGGTCGGTCACTTTGTTCGCCAGCGGTGTGAGTTTTTCAAATCGCGGCATGTGGGGATACAGGCCATTTTCCATAGCCAGAACAGTTTTCAACATCCCGGCCACACCGGCCGCCGCCTTGAGATGCCCAATCTGTTGTTTCACACTCCCCAGCTTGATGGGCACGGTATTGGACCGATTCCCATACACAGTAGAGATGGCATCGTACTCGTTGGCGTCGCCCACAACGGTTGACGTGGCGTGGGCTTCAATAAACTGGACTTCGTTGGCGTCGGTTTCGGAAATCTGCAACGCGGCCTGAAACGCCCTTGCCCGTCCTTCCACCGACGGATTGTAAATGGCCTGCCCGGCGCCATCGCTGGAAGACCCAATACCGCGAATCACCGCGCGGATGCGATCGCCATTTCTCAGAGCATCCTCCAACCGTTTTAAAACCACAATGGCAACGCCCTCGCCAATCACCAGACCGTCGGCGGAGTGGTCAAACGGATTGGCAACGCCTCTCTCACTGAGTCCATTGACAGCGCTGAAACCAACATATATAGGGGGGTTGGTGCCAAGGTCGGTCCCGCCTGCCACAGCGATATTGGCGTCCCCTGCCATCAGCGCATGACACGCGGCCTCTATCGCGACAAATGACGATGCACAGGCGCCGTCCACTGTCATGTTCATTCCGCGCAGACCAAAAATCTGCGCCACACGATTCGACAGCGACGACGGAATGGCCCCCACCGCCGCAACGGATGGATTCCAAATGTGTCCACGCGCATCCAGCTCTGCGGTCATCTGTTCATACAACTTCTGGTACGTGGATTCGTCCACTCCGTGCTTTTCCAGCACAGGCTTCATGTACCGCAAAAAGGTATGGCGTTTCAGGAATGCTGCCGAATGCGCAAATCCGTCCACGCCGCTGGCGCCGATGATGGTGATGCCTTCGGTGAGGGATTCATCGCGAAAAGGAATGCCCGCATCCTGCAACGCTTCTTCGGTGGCGACCACTGTCATCAGTTGAGCGGGATCGATTCCTCGAAGATTGGCTGGCGGCATCTTGAATTTCAATGCCGGAAACTCAAAGTTTTCGACAAATGAACCCGCAATTGTATAAGATTTCCCGGGAATAGTTCTATCTTTGGAATAAAAATTCTTCAGGCGCCACAATGATTCGGGCATATCCTTGAAGTACATGTCTCCGCTAACAATATTCTCCCAGTACTGTTGCAGGTTGTTTGCATTGGGTACGATACAGCCCATACCCACAACAGCGATGTCGTAACGACTCATACATTCACTCCACAGTTCGTTGTTGTTTCTTCGATTATCTTCATAGCGTCATTCCAACAGTAGAAGTCTGCATGTGCTTTGGGGTTATCCGTAACCCCCAGAAATCGCATTCCAGCGCGCTTTGCGCCCGCCTTGTCGGTATCCGCTCTATCCCCCACAACCATCACCTGACCAGGGGTCAGATTCCACCCCTCTGCCACCGACGTAAAAGGCGTTGCCCCGGGTTTCAATTCGCCAGTCTCCTCGGAGCATTTCACAATATCAAACAGCTCGTGATTCACTCCCAACGCGTCAAGCCGCTGGGGAACCCATCCGAAATCGGAAACCACAGCCAGCTTGACACCGCGTTCATTCAGGCGTTCCAGCATTGGCACAAGACCAGTTCGGGTTTTGGCGTATTTTTTAAGAATGCGAATAAAAGCCGTATAAAAATCCCCCTCGTACCATCGTCTGGCATCGTCCACGCTGCGCCCCGTAAGACCAGCCAACCGGTGATGGAATTCCCTTTGCAGCTGTTCCTGATTTTCAAAATGTCGGTGACGAAGAGCCGAACGAGCCATTGAAAGTTTACGCAGGAAAACAAGAGACGTCAGCAGTTGTAAGGTCATTTTCAATTTCATGAATTTCATCTGGTAAAGCGTGCCATCCAAGTCAAAAATGATGCCCTGTATTCGCTTGGTACCCAAATTGTTTTTCCTTGCCTCGAATAACCACGTCCAAGTTCGTGTCGGTCGATTTTGCGCCCGTGAATCTGTCACATTCTCAAAAAAAATTCAAACGGTAAAACCCAACGACTTCACCAGATACCGAAACCACTTAATGATATCGTTGAACCGGTGACGAACCCTTGTCTGTGAGGCTCTTTATCATTCCCGGCCGTATCCACGAAGCTCTAAAAACACTTTTGCGAACTTTTTTTTTTTCGGTATATGGTATCGTGACAACGTTCCTAAAACATCGGAAGCGAATATATTATGCTGCGAAACATTGAAAATATTGCCGAAAAACTTGCTACTTCACAACTGAAACATCCCCATTGGTACCTGATCATCTGCGCGCTGATCACCATCGGCGCCGGGCTTTACGCTTCTGGACTCAAATTTGATTCCAGTTACGAAGCACTCCTGCCCCCAGGCGCGCCGCAGGTTAAAAACGTAGACGCAGTTCGTTTGCAGACAGGGGGGACACGACAATTGGTCATCGCTATTGGTGGCAAAGATCCCGACAAGCGGGTCGCATTCGCCAAACAGATCCTTCCAAAACTGGAAAAGCTGACGCATGTGCGTTGTGTGGATGTGGAATTTCCAGTGGACTATTTTAAGGAAAGGGCACTCTGGCTGGCCGAGCTCGACACACTGGACAAGCTGATTCCCGCCATCGAGGATGCGGTCACCCTGGCAAAGGCACAGGCCAATCCGCTCGCGCTACACCTCGATGAGGAATCTGAAAAGGCGGAGTTGGAGGCGGCCTGGAAAAAGGTTACAGATATATCCAGCGGGGCCAAACAAATGCCCTTTGAAAAAATCCTTCACAGTAAAGATAACCGATACACTTTTATCATACTGGTTCCAACCATTAAATTTTCAGATATGGAATTGGCCAAAGAATTAATTGGCAGCATTAAAAGCACCATTTCTGCAGCCAACCCCCAAAAGCAGGAACTCACTGTCAAATACGCCGGTGCGCTCGAAATTCTCACAGAGCAGCATGTGATTATGCGCAAGGATATGATCACGGCTTCTGTATTGGCCGCTGTTTTTGGCATTCTCATCGTCGCCGGGTTTACGCGACGCCTGCTGGCTCCCGTTATTGTGGTAGCCTCCCTGCTCGCCGGCATCGTATGGACATTTGCCATGGCCAGACTTTACGTGGGACATGTGAATATTATCACAGGCTTCCTGGCAGCGGTGCTCATTGGACTTGGAATCGATTTTGGTATCCATCTGTTCGTTCGATATTTGCAGGAAATCAAGAATGAAAATCAGTCTCCAAAGGACGCTTTCATCAATTTTGTAAAAGGGACTGCATCCCCCGCGCTCACCGCTGCGCTGACCACTGCCGGTGTGTTCTTTTCGTTTTCAGCTGCGAAGTTCAGAGGATTTTCAGAGTTTGGTCTCATTGCCGGCACAGGTGTTCTGTTCACCATGATCAGTGCCTTTTTGACATTGCCTGCGTTCATTCTGATAGTCTATAAAACCCGCCGCCCGTCCGCGGTTCAAAAAAACGCCAACAACGTCAGTAAAAACCACCGCAGCATGCGTCGCCTCCCATTTCCACTGGCCGCCACAACGGTGATTCTACTGGTGGGACTTGCGGTTTTCGGCGCAATGAATATTCAGAAGATTCCCTTCCGAAACGATTTTCGGGAATTGCGAGGGTACTCTGATGCCACTGATTTCTTCGATTATGTAAACGATAATCTGGGAGCCGGTTTCAATCCCGCCGTGTTTATCGCCGATACATTGGACGATGCGGCAAAGGTGGAGGAGATGGTCAAGGCCGCAAAGGAGGCGCATAAAACCGATCATCCCGCGTATCGCATCAATAAAGTACTGTCCGTAAATGCACTGCTCCCCAAAGATGTGGCCGCACATCGCGAGCGCATCCAGCAACTGCATAAAATTCTCTGGTCTCCAACGCTGGATAAAGCGGCGTCCAAAGAAACACCACAGGGCGAAAAGCTTCGCAATGCGCGAAAAATGGTGGAGACCTCCCCCTGGACCGTTCAGGATATACCCGAAACATTTAAACGCCGGTTCCTCACTGTGGATGCAAAGAGTCCCAGGTACATCGTATATGTCTGGTCTGCGGGCCCCCACGATGCGGATTATCGGGCAGCCAAATGGGGAAAACGCCTGGACGATATTTCAGCACAACTCAAAGCGGCCAATATTAAACACGATAAGGCAGACGAAACACTGATCATTTCGTGGGTATACGAGGTAGTCAAGGCGGACGGCGCGCCCATGCTCCTGCTGGCATCTATTGTGGTGCTGCTGCTACTCATACTGGATTTCAGAAAAGCAAAAGATGTCGTGTTGCTGGTGGTCCCGCTCACGGTGGGGATGCTCGGTTTTATTGCAGTTCTTAGGCTGCTTCACATTGACTTTAATATGTTTAATGTAGTGGTCATTCCCAGTGTTATAGGCATTGGCATTGACAACGCAGTGCACATTCTGCACAGATACCGAGCCGAAGGACGTGGAAGCATCCTATTTGTACTCAAAAACACCGGTGCAGCGGCATTCCTCGCCAGCATCACCACCGCCATAGGGTTTGGCACAACCGTGGTGGCCCATAATCTGGGTCTTAAATCGCTTGGGGTCACAGCCATGGTTGGCATTGGAATGACATTCGTCGGTGCGGTCATTTTTCTACCCGCCATCCTCAGTCTGGTCGAATTGCTGCACAAGAAACATAAAGGCGACAAGTAACCATTTTGTTCAAATCCACGACCTGAATTTCAATTCAGTCTGCATTAATTTCAGATATGAAACATTCTGAATACTGCGACTAAAATAGTTTTTAAGGATGGTTGACAAAACACCCGTTAATTCCGGACTTTAGCACATTCTACCTCCCGCTTGCCAAACTGGCACAAAGGTTGCTCTGTACAGTTTGCGAAACGGCAAGCACCTTGGAATTGGAGGGCATCCGGAATGATAACATCGACTTCATGTCAGGCGAAACCGAAAGTTCTTATTGTGAACGACAACGCCACCGAACTCGGATCTCTTCTTGCCGGCCTCGAATCAGAAGGATTCAAGGTCTCAGGTACGACGGATGCTCATTCTGCGCTCGAAATTCTAGCTGAAGCGACATTTCAAGTAGTACTCATCGATCTCATGATTCCCGACATCAATGGACTGCAACTCGCTCGAATGATTCGCCACCAGTTTCCTGAAGTGACAACGATGCTTATGTCTGATTACCTCCTTTCTCCTGTGCAACTTGCTAAAGCGGACACCGGTGTAGTGGGATTCATTCCGCGGCCCTTCCATTTCAAGGATATTGCCAGTTTCGTAAAAGAAAAAGTGAACTCGTTTACTACCAAGAGTGACATGGCTCAATCTGTATCTCCATCTCAAGTTCCTATTGATGTTCTGTCTGTTCGATATTCATGCTGAAGCTCACACTCAAGCGATATTTGCTCATGCGACACCACAACCGAATGCGACTGCTCTAATTTTCGAAATGATGTACAACCACACGCTCAAGTTCATGTTCCAGTTCAACCGTATGCACCCGTTGAAGTTGCCGTACCTGCTCATGTGATTATTTGCTCAAGCTCTTCTTCCCGTTCCTGTTGAAGTTGAAACTCCAGTTCACCCACTCTTGATTATCCCCCTCTCATACGGGAGGGGGATTTTTTTTTGTCCGGCATCAAATCGTTTCGCACCCATTTGTTGTTTTTTGATTTCATCAGAATTTCAGTTCTGCCTGCCACCGCCAGTCATCCGGGATAACACACGCTGATGTCGATTTCTGATGCACGTTTTTCATCAGAGGGCTAAAACAATCCCCAAAAGTCAATGAGATTGGAAATTGCACGCCACAGCGCCAGATTTCCTGCAACGGAAAAAGACCGGGCGGTATGCCCATGAACCCAAGGACAAGACTATGAAATTCAATGCAAAACCCAAACGTTATTCATTTAAATTTCCAGGAATCTGTCTGGTGTGTTTCTTCCTTCTGTCATCGTGCGAACAGGACCTGCTCAATCAAATTGAAATTCCATATCCATCGAATGATAATTCCCCAAATATTGACTATGACGTTATCCAGTTATCAATTCCCAAAGAGCTCGCTTCCACCAACTATTTCCTTCGGGGAAAACTGGTGGATTACGAGCTGATTGCGGAGTATCCGCTGGAAACACTGCAATATCTGGGAGCGGGTTTGGAATCGCTCATCCGCTACGGAATTCAGGTATACCGCGTCCGATACTATACAGAATACAAAGGCGAAATCATCGAAGCGTCCGGAGCTATCGGCATTCCCCTATTGCCCGAGGGTGAACGGGCCCCCATCACCGTGTACAACCACTGGACCATGTATTCCGCCGGTGATCTGCCGCCTTCCAGCGGAATGGATTTGGTAACGCTCATCACAACTGCATATGGGAATATCACTTTCGCCCCGGATTACATTGGTTTCGGCGACAGCGAAGACATTTTTCATCCATATTGCATCACCACCCCCACCAGCGACGCCATCATAGACATGATTTTCGCGGGGCGCCGATTCCTGTTCCGCGAACGAATCCTGCCCAAATTCAGGTTGTTCATGTTTGGATTATCACAGGGGGGACATGCGACCGTCGCCGCTCAACACGAGATTGAAACACATCCACTATATAAACATCGGATTCACCTCACCGCGGTGGCGTCCGGCTCGGGGGCATACAACACAAACGACTTACTGATGACCATCGCGGGGGCATCCTACTATCCGGCGCCATCATATGTGTCAATGTTGCTGCTGGCCTATAACGCCCATTATAACCTGGGTAAAAATCTGGATGACATATTCAGGAATTCCTATGGTCAGCTGTTTCTGGAAATGAAGACGCAGGACAAGGATTACTTCGAAATTGACGCGGCGCTGCCAACCGATATGAACGAGTTGCTCCAGGACGACTACCGCGCAAATCTCATTGCCGGCACAGATATATTCAACCAGATAGCGCGTGAAAACAGCATTCCCGAAGACTGGGCCCCGAAAGCTCCCCTGATGATGTGTCATTCCGAAGCCGACGACATGATCGCCTGGTCTGACGCTCAAAACGCTTATAACAATTTTATTGCCGCCGGTTCAAATTCGGTTCAGCTTGTAACGCTTCCGCCAGTCGATCATTTTACATCGCTCACATACGACTTGTTTACCATTTACCCGTGGTTCGAATCGTTGCAATAACCAGCACCGAAAAAAAGTCAGCCCAACAATCCCAGCCAGTCACGGAATAAAAAAAGCAGTCTGCCAATGAGTAGGTAGATGCGGGATAAAATCACATAGCTGAACGATGCCCCAAAACCGATCATCAGAATCCAGGTCCCGGCAGTGGCGGCGGTTTTGAATGCCCCTTTTTGCTCTTTGGAAAAAAAGAAATAAAACAATCCCAGACTGGTGCCGATGACAAGTACTGTATTTCCGGCAATCTCCACTGGTGTTCCGTTTAATGGGGCACAAATGGTTCCCGCAATCTGCGCCAGCACGCCCGCATCCATATGTGTGGGGATGGACAGTCCCAGGTCCACAGAGAGCCAGAATGCCAATGCCAATCGATACATATCCCGGGTCTTTTCGAGATACTTGCACGACCATAAAAAACAGATGCCCACCACCACCCACAAATGCGCGTCTTCGCCCATTCCATTTTGCACCAGCGGCAATATCAACTCGGGAAAGAACACGTTTTTCCAGTAAATAACAAACATATACCCGGCACTGAGTCCCACCACCAGATGTTCGCACACCGCAAAAAAGGCGTTGTCTCGATACAGGAATGAAAAGACACCCAACGTCAGAATGGCCGCTATCCAGACATAGGGATCGGTGCTCATTGATTGCGCCGCCTTCCCAAAAACCAGGCGACATTTCCAAGGGCAATAAAACTCAATATGGTAAAAAGCGCCAGAGATTGAGACCCGAGCCCAGCCGTTGCATCTCCGGACGTTTCCAGAATCCCTTTTTGCACCAGGTATGTTTCATATTCCGCCGCGCCACGACCACCGGCGAGCAATCCTTTTAACTGACCGGTTTGCAGGTACGGAAAATATTCCGTGGCGCTCACAGCAGTGGTTCCCGCCAGAAAATCAAACCTGTGGGGCGTAACGCTGTACTGAATCCAAAACCTGGGAAATGCGTTTGAGGCAATGTTCACCACGGCGCTGACATCGGCAAGAGACTTCACCTTTTTCATCAACGGCAACGCGTCAATGGGAGTGCCCCGGTCATCACTGTGAAAGTAGGCCGAAAACGAATTGCCAAGTCCGTACATGGTATACGCATATGCCGAGGCATAGCCCAGAAAAACATAATCGATGCCATACGTGAGGTGATATGTTTTTTCCATTTCGGCCAGATAGTTTCGAAGGGGCGAAGTGGCTTCGGGCATAAACGATAAAAAGATTACCTTGTGACCGCTTTTAAAAATCCGGTGCAGCAACGCCATGAGCATGGGCTCCATCTCGGCCATGGTCTGGGGGCCAAAATCCACGTCCACCAGTATGGGTTTTGGAGACGACAGCGCATTTTGCAACGCAGTATCAAATTGAATCGTTTCCTCACCGGGCGTGGCGACAAACCGAACGGGGACAAAAAACGGCAATGCAACGGCCACAAAAATGGCAGCGAATATAATCCGTCTGTCCAAAGACGCGAGCCGCATCATGACGCCGTGAAACCCGATCATTTCCCCTCCCGCTCAAGCAGCGTGCGGTCAATCCCCAAAATGGTTTTCAGCGCCAGAGATATGGCGCCCAGAGACACGCCAATCAGAATAGCGCGCTTCGCTGCAGTATTGGGGTATTTTAAAATAAACGCCGACACATCAGACAACAGCGGAATATGTGCCGAAACTGCTGGAATGAGCGCCAGCATCACACTAATGGCCGACACCAGCAACACCGTGGCCGAAGCCGATCGCGCGCGGAATGCCCGAAACGCTGCGGAACCCACATAAAACGCCAGTAGCGAAAACATGGTGGCCTCAATGGGCGTGATTAAATACTTGAACCAATCCGAAAATACGGACCCATCCTGCACCCCAAACGCAAAACCCACAAATATCATGGCCGCCATTGCCGTCAGGGTAATCACCGAATACCCCCACCGCTTTTCCTGCCTGTAAATTTTTCGAATATGCGCAGTGGCAATGCCCCCCACCGCCAACAGAATAATGAATCCATTGAGGGGCTGTTTCCATTGCAGCAGCATCTGCCTTTGCGCCTGCACTGCATGATGGGGAATATAATACTGGATAATCATAAACAGCCCCAACACCGCCATCACCACATAGGGCAGCCGGTATGTTATCCAATCCTTCACAGCCATTGTCCTTCTGTAAATTGTTTCAACACATGCAACAATCCGCTGTCGGGGTACTCCTGACTGGATAGCGCCAGAATCAACGCCGACACAAGCCCCAGCGCAAACAGAATCAATATTCCCACCTTAAACCAGTCACTGGCCTTCACCACTGAAGCGCTTACCGGGTCGTCCACCATCAGCGCCGACGCGGCAAAAATTTCCTCGCCAATCAGCACCTTGTCGCAGGTGGTAATAAAAAAGGGCAACTGCTCCACCGAGTCGGTTCCCCCAATCTGCAACGCCCCCGACGCAGCGCCGGTTTCAGCAAGAATCAGCGATTCCGAATAAAAGTGGCCAATAAAAAAATTAGAGGCGCTCTTCTCCCGCTGCATCATACCGGCGGTGGCGGCCGCATACGTAAACGAGCGACTGGTCAGATACGGCACATCATCCGGATTAAACGCCTTCCCCTTTCCCGCTCTCATCCACGCCTGGCGCACCACCTCCTGGGCCACCGGCCAGGTGAGCGGTCCATAATTGGGCACCAGCGTTCGCGTATACAGACGCGCCCCCTTCTCTGATACTTTCGATAAAATATTGAGCGACGCCACCGTCACAGGGTCTGTCAACGACCCCAGCCCCGGCACATACACCATGGGCTTGCCCATCTCCGCAGCCCGCCCCACGGCATCCTGCATCCCAACCAGAGCATCAATGGGACGAATGTAAAGGGATTTACCCCTTCGGCCCCGCCATATGAAGAAAAAAAACAAACCAGAGAAGATCAGCAACGCCACCAGATGGGATGTTCTGCTCACATCAAACCACTCTCTGCTCTCCTCCAGGGCCTGCTGTCCGGACAGAGCCAATGCTGTTCCACCTACCGTAAAAACAAGCGGTAAAAACAGCAACGGTATCCATATACGCTTAAATGACAACACTTTTTACTTTTACGTGTCTTTCAGGACCGAATCAAAAAAAGGGCAAAAGACCCTTTGGGAGGAAATACAAATGTATAACGGATTAAAAAGAATATAGCGGAACGGTCGTTTATTCGCCGCCCCGCATGGCGACAGAACAAGGTGCATTGGCGTGATGGGGCGGCAATACTATCGCTCGACAGCCGCCCAACTAAACCGATCGTTCTGCTCTTCTTTCCGACATATCAATCTTCAGCAGGATGGAGTCAAAACTTTGCTGATGGTCGCTGATAAACGATTAACATCGAATGGCTTTTCCACAATGGCCTTCGCGCCTTCCATCAGCATCTGAGCAGCGGAATCATCTCCGGTATACCCTGTATTTATAACAACTTTCACGTCGGGATCGATTTCCTTCATTTTGCGAAAACATTCGAGTCCCCGCATTTCAGGCATAATAATATCCAGAAGCACCAAATCAATTTCCGAGTATTGACTGGCGTATATCGTAAGGGCTTTCTTTCCATTTTCAGCTGTTATGACACGGTATCCGCAACCGTTCAGCAACCTTTTCAAGAGGGTGATTACCTGATATTCGTCGTCCACCACAAGCACGGTTTCCTTTTTTGATGACTTGCACACGGCTAATGCATTACCCGGCGTTTCCGAAATCCGATCCATTTCTGCCACAGGGAAAAAAATGTCAAATAATGTGCCTTCGCCAGGAATACTCTGAACATCAATAAAGCCCTTATGTTTCTGAATAATTCCGTAAACAATAGAAAGTCCCAGCCCACAGTTGTTTTCGGACTTTTTGGTGGAAAAGAACGGTTCGAATATTCTGTCAATTACATCGTCGCTGATGCCAAAGCCATTGTCCTGAACTCGCAGGCGCACATATTGACCGGGCGTTGCTTTCAAATATCGAGACGCGGATTTGCTGTCCAATTCAATATTGCGGGATTGGACCGTTATCAAGCCGGCATATCCATTCGCCGAGGGTTCATCTGTGAACTGCGCACCTTTTTTAATGATAGCGTCCCTGGCGTTCACACAGAAATTTACGAGAATCTGACTCAGTTGAGATATGTTCGCCTTTATGGGCCACAATTGGGAATCCAAATCGATTGTCAGTTTCATATTCGCCGGAAAAATGTGTTTCAGCAATTCATAGGATTCAGATATCGTTTCATTCAAATCTATTGGCACCATTTCAACATCCGTATCCTTTGAGAATACCCGAAGCTGCTTGGTAATGCCGGCGCCTCTATCCACAGCTGTCCGTATCTGCACAATGTCCCTGTAAAATTGAGATTCAGGATCGGTATCCATTATAATGACATGCAGATAGCCGCGCATTATTGTCAGAATGTTGTTAAAATCATGTGCGATGCTACCCGCCAACTGGCCCAGCGCTTCCATTTTATGAGATTGCCGGGACTGGGCCTCCAGACGATTCCGTTCGGTCATGTCAACAAAAGACGCCATATTGCCAATAATTCTGTCATCTTCATCTTTAATTAGCGAGGCGAACATTTCCACATCGAACTGTGAGCTGTCTTTTCGCTTCGCTTTCAATTCGCCGTGCCATTTCGACTGCTCTACCAATGCGTTGAAGACATCATTGAATGCCTCTCCGCTTAACAGTTCAGAACTCGGCATCCCCAGAACGTCTCTGACGTTTTGATATTGCCACAGGGTAAGAAATGCCGGATTCACATAGGTTACACGCCCTTCCAAATCGGTGAACATAATGGCATTAATGGAAGTCTTCAACGCGTGTTTCTGGATAATCAGTTCGCGACGCTGACCTATGATTGCAGTAGAGAGCGCCTGTTGCAATTCCTTTTGTTGAATAAGCAGTTGCTGTTTTGATTTTTCGAGATACCCCTTCGAATAAACGAAAAAATATAAATCGATTAATTTGAAAGCGACGGGCAAATGATCAGCGTGTTCGCCTTGTATTTTCTGCAAAACAAATTGATTCAGGAATGCGCGTATTCGGTCAACGGAAGAAAAACCCAGACCGGCGTGGGCGCGTTCTGCTCCCATTTGTTCAACGCGCGCAGTATCTCTATCTTTCAAAAATGTAATAATGCTGTCGGATTCTTCCGTACCATACCTTGCAAGCAGGCTGGGGTGAAGGGTATGGGAATTTTCAAAAATATTGTTATGGTAAATTTTTTGCAAATGAGTTGACAGTTCGTTGCGATATGGTTCGAAAATCGCAATAATGGTTTCAACTTTATCTGATTCCTGTGTATTTTGAAAAATAGTTGTCACAGTCATAACAATTCACTTACTTTTCGAAAAAGGCGCCATAAAAAGGCCCAAAAATTTCTTTGTCGTCATCGGTGGATAAGAAATTTTCAAGATTCAGCCATTCATCACATCGCTGACATCCCGGTGGCAGCAGATTCCATTTGGGCACCATCGATATGAACTCTTCTTTAGTCCGGTAGTAAAACGGGGAACCCATCTGGGCGAACAGATCTTGTGACAGTCTTGGTTTACCCTCTTTTTTTTCTTCACCCAAATCCTTCTCGGACAATTCGGATATAAACAGTTTGTCTCCTTTTCTGGCCCAATTGTACAGAGTATCCAGAGCGTGGATCAAATCTTCGTTGGGCAGAAAGTAGGAGATGCCACTCATTCCAATGGCCACTTTTTTATTGCGGTCAAACATTTTTTCGACAATTCCGGAATTCAGGAGTTTTTCGGGATGATTGGCCTCGCATTGAAGGTAGATAACATCAGGATTGTCCGCGACGATTTTTTTTGCATAAGCGACGGTTACTTCGTCCTTATCGGAGTAAATGACTCTGGTTCCAGTTGGAGCAATCTGATGAATATGATCCTGAATCGGAAGACCAGAGGCAAAATCGATAAACTGGGTAAATCCCTCGTCCAGCATTCTGCGTATCGAGAATCCAAGAAACCAGCGGAGCATTCTCAATATCCTGGGAAGCACAGGATAAACGTCAAGCAGTTTCCGGGCGACGGCTCTATCTACTTCAAAATTGTGATTTCCCCCGAGGAAAAAATCGTAGACTCTGCCAGCGTTTGGTCTGGTATCATCTTCTATTCCGGGAATGTCTGAGTTTGTTGTCATTTGAAAACCTCCTTGTGGTCATTTAAACTGGATCCACTGCTGAACATATGGGCGTTTCTTTACTTTTAATTTTAGTATTACAGATATTATGACCTATTTATCCGAAACGGGAAAGGAACAAATTTCAAAGACATCTCAATTGCAATCGCCCCCTCGTTGCGTTTGGCGATAGCCGGACGCAACTGCTTCAGGACGTATCCTGTATTGTGTCTTCCTTCATATCGCTCAACGTCCGCTATCGCTGTAACGGAATTTTTAAGGTTATACGCATTTGATTTTTCCGTTTTCATCATTACATTCGCATTGAGGATTTGGGGGGAGGAGCAAGGTATGAAAAAACGGTTGATGATCGCTCTTGTGGCCCATGACAACAGAAAAGCTGACCTTGTTGAATGGGCCGTTTTTAATGCCCAAACTTTGTCCGAACACAAATTGATATGCACTGGAACAACGGGGCAACAGATAGAGATGGCATTTGAATCACTCGGTATCGTTCCGGATATGACCTGCGTGCAATCAGGACCGTTAGGCGGTGATGCAGAAATCGCTGCCCTTGTTGTCCAAAAAAAAATAGATCTGGCCATTTTTCTTATCGATGATCTGAATTCCCAGCCTCACGAAGCAGACATTCAGATGCTTCTGCGCCAATGCAGAGTTCACAATGTCCCCATAGCCTGTAACCGATACAGTGCAGATCTGATGATTACGAGCACTTTATGGGATGAGGAAAACTATAAACCGACCGAACCCAGATACAAAAAGTTTATCAGACAATAGTTTCCGATTTAGGTCGCGGCAGGAACAGCTCCCAATTTCCACCATTTCAACAAACAGCGCTTTAAAAAGGCAGCGACGTCCGTTGCCTGAATTGTGGGATGCCGCTTCTCGCCGGAGTCCGCAACGAACCAGTCAATCGACGGAGGCGTTCGATAGCGTCCGGCACAGTTCACGTAAGAGAGGAATTACTGTGTTGCCACACGCCTCAAAGTTTATACGCGATGGTTTCTGATGGCATTAAACATTCCGGCATGGACGGCTTCGCGAACAAAGGGGGATGACAAAAAATCGTGCGGAAAGCCGAGTTCGATGTGACTCGCAAGGTCGAGCCGTTCCATTTGCACGGGTGAAAGGGCCCATTCAATGCACACAAGGCTATCGATAATCTGATTCGGCTTGCGGGCGCCAATAATTGGAATCACCCTGCCCTCGCGTTGCCGCAGCCACGCAAGCGCCACCTGAACGGGCGATTTATCGATGTCACTGGCCCCCCTTTGAGTCCGCCATTGTGTTGGCCCTGGCCACCACCCATATTCCGAATGTTGAGTCCTTCACCGCTTCTGCACGCGGCTACTATGACCTCGGCTGACTTCTGCGTATCCATCAGAACACCTCTCGGCATCCTTAGCCTG
>JAFGQN010000205.1 GCA_016935665.1 Deltaproteobacteria bacterium
AAAGGCACGGATCGAGGCCGAAGAAAAAGCGCGATTGGAAGCTGAAGAAAAGGCACGAATCGAGGCTGAAGAAAAAGCGCGATTGGAAGCTGAAGAAAAGGCACGAATCGAGGCTGAGGAAAAAGCGCGATTGGAGGCTGAAGAAAAGGCACGAATCGAGGCTGAAGAAAAAGCGCGATTGGAAGCTGAAGAAAAGGCACGAATCGAGGCTGAAGAAAAAGCGCGATTGGAAGCTGAAGAAAAGGCGCGAATCGAGGCTGAGGAAAAAGCGCGATTGGAGGCTGAAGAAAAGGCACGGATCGAGGCTGAGGAAAAAGCGCGATTGGAGGCTGAAGAAAAGACACGGCTCGAGGCTGAAGAAAAACAGAGACGCGCTGAACGCATAAAGGAGAAGCTACTTGCCCAACAACGCAGTGGCGCCCGAATTGAAGCGGATGAAACCGAAATAGACGAACTCGTAGCGGCGTTTGATACGATTCAGATGCCCAATAAAACATCTTCGGTTCCCCCTGTCGCTGCAATCAGTGAACCACCTGACGATGAGCACATACCAACCGACGCAGTTGATACGCATAGTAACGATAGCAATCTGGACGATGTTCTTTTTTCAGATACGGGTGATTCCGAACAATCCGAGCGACGATCCAGCGTTGCCGATCTATTGGCGGACGCGGGTAGAGAATCACTGTCTTCTGATTTCTCAACACAAAACCTGTTTGAGGAAGACAGCCACCAGGACTTCGCGGCTTCGCTGGAGGATTCTGACCGTCCGTTTGGCTTTGATGGTTCTTCAGAACATCACGAAGAAATTATCGAAGAAAGCCAACGCCCGAATGAATCCTTTTTCGATGATGGTGCCAGTGATCTGGATGTGGAACCTTTGGAACTCACCAATCCCATTCGCTCTGACGAGGTGAGTGTTTCCGAAGAGATTGAAGAGTTGAGCGTTGCGGATATTGTCCCGGAAGAAGGATCCCAGTCTGAAAATGCCGATGTCATTCCCGAATCATTCCGGGTGTCTGCTGAACCCCCACTTTTCTCAGACGATTCGGAATCCGTTCCTGAAGCACTTGATGCTGAAGACTACCTCATTGAAGAAATCGACGACGTTGAATTTATCGAAGAAGTGGAGGATGTTGACGAGGAGGACAGTTATGACGAAATGGGAATCAACTTTGATATGTTGGACGGGAGGCGCCACTCCCAGCGAGGTTATGGCAACGACAAAATGGATCACTTGATCAATACCTATGCGCGTGAGACAAGACACCCCTCTTCGCCGCCAGCACCACTGTTGCATAATAACACCGTTGACAATGCATTGAATGACATCTTCGCCGGGACTCCCAGCAACGCACCGTCGGCACCGCCACCCGGATATCACTCGCAGCAGTCATCGCCGCAATCTCTCCCTCCCGATACGTTACCAGACGATGCACTTCCCGATTCACTGGCCGTTTTCATCGAGCGCAAGTCCATGGCGCCTGGCGCCCTGCGTCGCTCTCAGATGCCAGGGCCAGGTCATCCGCAAGCACCATCGTCAATGGGAGGCGTGCCACACGTCCCGGCACAACAGGGAGGGCCATGGGGCGCTGCTCCAAATACGGGAATGCCAGGACATCAGAGTCCCTGGGGCAACCCCAATTCATCCGTACCACCGGCGCAACAGCCCAGTCCGTTTGCGAGTCAAACTCCATCGTATCCAGCAGGCGGACAATCTGCTCCATATAGCGGCCATCCCAATGCATCTGTGCCACCTGCGCAGCAATACCCTGCCCAGCAGCAACAACCTGCCCAGCAGCAACAGCCGCAGAACAGCGCATGGGGAAATAATCCCAATGCCGGTATGCCCGGACAGCAAAGTGCCTGGGCAAATGTTCCTTCCGAAGATGAAGATGACCTGGATGAAAGCAGAAAAAAAGGTTTCTTTGGAAAACTGTTTGGAAAGTAACAGCCCAACCTGTGCAAATGTCTGTTGTACGGGCGGTTGTTAATTACCTTTTTGTTTTTTTCTCAAATCGCCCAAATGCCTCGTGGAAAACAGCCGCCAAGGCCGGTTCTTCATCTTTCAAGTACTGAGCAAATTCAGGCGACATTGCCAAAGGGGGAAACTCTGGAACAACATATGCCGAGGCTTTCGCTTCTGACGCTTCACCCTCCAGGCGCTGTTCTGTGTTTTGGGAGTCGGGCTGAGACTGTTCATTGTGCGGCGCCGATTCATTTTGCATCAGCCACTCTGGGCCTGTAAACACGCCAAAATAGTTGGAACCACCCAGCCCAAGAGAATTCACCGCGCCAGCGCGTGCGTCTTTGTTTAGCGGGGCTGTGCCTTTCTGGGGCAAGGCTTTGTTTTGCAGGTGTACGATTTCCGGGCGCAGGTCATGGAGGTTCCGCACGCCGGGGACTGTTTTGTACTTGAGAGACAAAATAACTGATAAAATGGAACTTGCACCCGACCCGCCATACAAATGCCCAATGTGAGATTTAGTGGCCAGAACCTGAACAGGCGTGCACGCATCGCTTCCACCACGAAATTCATTTGCAATGGCAGTGACTTCGGCCACATCGGACAAAAGGTTGGCTGAACCATGCGTATCCACCACCCCCACATCACCAGGGGCAATTCCGGACATTTGCATCCCCCGCTGCATCGCAACGCGAATGGCTTCTTCGGTGGGTGCAAGCATGGTTTTGGTTTTCGCTTCGGATGAGCCGCTCAAGCCGTGAACGATGCCAATAATGTCGTCTTTGTCCCGCACGGCATCTTCCAGCCGTTTCACCAGAAACAACACCCCGCCTTCCCCGATTAAAAACCCTTTTCCGGTCTTGTCGTAGGGGCGTGCAGTGTGTTCTGCCACAGCACCAATTTGTGTCACCGCGCTGGAAAAAACCTCGCTGGACTGAATATTGACGCCACCGGTAATCACCGCTTCCACGTCGGTAAACATCAACTGATACATGGCAGGCAACATGGCGGCCAACCCGGAGGAACAGGCGGAATCCACGATGTAATTGGGACCGGCCAAATTCAATTTATTGGCAATGCGTCCCGGAGTGATATTTGTCATCCAACCTGGCAGCGAATGCTCTGTGGAAGGCGGTCCTGCCGCTTTCACATCGGAAACAACATCACGCACCTGTTTTTCCATGAAAGCTGTTCCAATTTTTTGAGATACGGGGCTTTTCAGTATCGCCGCGGCATATTCATCTGCACACAACGGGTCAGAAATGGTGGGATAAAAATCATCGTGCATCCCGCCGATACTGACACCAATCTTTTTTCGCTCCGCTTTATCGGCGCCATATTCCTCCAGCAAATCATTGGCCAGCTCAAGCGCCAGCAATTGACTGGGGGATATCTGTGAAACCGATTTGGGGAAAATTTTATGTTTGAGCGCATTAAACCGAAAAGGCTTTATTTTACCAATCCGCTCTGTATGGACCTGTTCATTCTCGGGCTGAACAGACAAATCCGTGTTCCACCCCTGCTTTTCGCGGTCAACAACCTGAAACGCATCCCGGTCTTCGACCATATTCTGCCAGAATTCGTCAACACTGTCGGCATTGGCCACTCTGGCCTTCGCACCAACGATTGCCAGTTTGCGCGTTGGAACAATGGGTCGCTGCGGGCGCTCGTACTGCGAGGCACGCTCCACGATACAATGATAGTTGATTCCGCCGAAGCCGCTGGTTGTAATTGCAGCGACGCGACGTCCTCCGACAGCTTGCCACGGCCGTGTGGCTGACGGGATATGAATGGAATCCACCGGCTTTTGCGCGTGGGGAGTCAAACGGGAGAACGCCGGCAGATGGGGAATCGTTTCATTTTCCATCGCCAGCAACGTTTTGATGAGCCCGGCCGAACCTGCTGCCGCTTTCACGTGTCCAATCTGATGCTTTACACTGCCCAGATACAACGGTTCGGTGGCTTTTCGCTTCCCGTAGACCGTCGAAATGGAATCATACTCATTGGCATCCCCCACAACCGTCGACGTGGCATGGGCTTCGATAAACTGAACATCATCCGGTGATACTTCAGCGGTATCCAAAGCCCTTTGAAACGCTTCTGCCCGTCCCTCCAGCGATGGATTGTAAATCGCCTGGCCGCCTCCATCGCTGGTGCAGCCGATGCCGCGAATAATCCCTTTGATATTATCTTTGGCATCCAATGCATCTTCGAGCCGTTTTAAAACCACAATCCCGGTTCCCTCACCAATCACCAAACCATCCGCGGACGCGTCAAATGGATTGGAAACCCCGCTGCGACTGATTCCCCCCACTCGGCTGAAACCCACGTATATCGCCGGATTTACCCCCATGTCCGCACCGCCGGCAATGGCAACGTCGGCATCGTTGGCCATTAACGCCTGACACGCCACATCCATGGACACCAGGGAAGAACTGCAGGCCGCATCCACCGTCATGTTGAACCCTTGAACGCCAAAAACCTGAGCGACCCGATTGGAAATCGATGAGCCGGATGAGCCAATGGCAATGGTACCCGGATACCAGTAATGGGTCATCTTTTTTAATTCATCACCCATTTGCTGCAGTAGCGTATCCGCATCCGCTCTGGGAACGCCTTCCTTTTCGAGCTTTTTCCACAGTCGCTGCCAAAATTTGACGCGACCGAACCAGGTTGTGGAATGCGCAAATACATCGACACCGCTGCATCCCACTACTGTTACCCCTCGCTCCAGTATTTTGGAATGCGGCGCAATACCCGCATCGGCAAGCGCCTGCTTCGTTGCTTCCATAGCCACCAGTTGGGCCGAACCGATGCCCTCCATGGCTTTGGGTGGAAGTTTGTATTCAAAAAATGGAAACGTGAAGTCCTCTACAAAAGCCCCCACCTTGCAGTAGGATTTGAACGGATCGTCATCGCTTGCACTGTAATAGTTTTCGAAATGCCACAATCGTTTGGGCATTTCCTTAAAGAACGTCTCGCCACTTTTAATGTTCTGCCAGTATTGACTGGTATTCAGCGCGCCCGGAAAAATGCATCCGGTACCGACGATGGCGATATCATATCGGGCCATAATTATATTCCTGTTGAAAACTGGAGTTGAAGTTGTACTTAAAGCTGAATCTCAACAAAAGCATCCGGCAATTTACGCTGGTTGCCCCCAGGCCGTCAAGCTCCGAATGGGATATGTTTCAGTGTTGCAGGGAACAGAAAACACCGGGATTGGGGTATCAATCTCCAGATGTGATATTGAACCAATGCCAGCCCATGTAACAATAGTTCATGACATTATATTCTTCTGCACAAACACGACCTGCACAGGAACTGACGCCATTGCAGGTTTCCAGTGCTGTACATGCCCCTACACCATCGCAGGTTTGCGGCTGACATGTATAACCGCTGCCGGATCCCATATAGGAATCGCAGTCCGCATTTGTTGTGCATTCATAGTAGGAAACTGAGCCGGTAGGCGATACACACAGACTCTCACAATCCAGGCCTGTTTCACAGATGCTGGAATCCAAAGAACAGGAGCCGCGACAATCTCCAGGTTCATCGCAGTAATCTCCATCGTTATATCCACCGGAACACGACCGGGTACAGTCGTCCGCGGTATAACAATCCGAACCCGATAAACTGCAACGTCCGGCGCAATCCGCATTGGTCTCGCAGTCGCCTCTGCCGTCAACACAGGTTCCGGGTAAACAGTTTCCACTGACGCATTCCCTGTCACTGGTATAATTCCCTGTGGTGGTGTTCGACAGGTAATTTACGCTACACGCTGCCCCATTGGCCTGCGGTGCGGCACAGGTGCCAGGTGGCACGGTGGCGGTGTCGCTGTCGGTATCCACCTGCGGTGTCAACCCCACACCAACCATATTGCAGTACAATCCCTCTGCACATTCCTTGTCTCGCGCACATCGACCACCAGCGACAACATCTGCGGTGCACACATCCTCAAGCAGGGTATTCCGGCTACAATGAAGCGACGAGAGACATTCCGCGTCGTCTGTGCACGCCTGCCCGAGTCCATGCAAGCTCTTGCATTTTTGCGATTCGGTGCAAATGGCCTCGCCCGCACATTCATAATCAAATTCACATGCGCCATCAACCGCCACAAGACCAGTGACCAAATCGTCTTTCACATCATCACATTCCTCCTGCTGTTCTTCATTGATAACCTCGTAAGGAAAGCAGGCATCCGAGGGGGCCAGCGACTGTGTCAGGCATTGCTTAATTTTGGGCAGTCTCAAGTTAATCCGCTCTTTCTCCAGGGAATAAAACAACGTGGCGTATTTCTGTTTACATTTCAGTTCCACATCTCGTCTGCAATCCTTTTCAGTGGTGGAGATTTCCACACCAAAGACATTTTCCAGTTCGGCGCCCACACAACACTGAAACGCATTATGGCACACCACTTCCGCCGCCTCGGCACACACATTTTCGTTGGTGGGTTCTGTACTTACTTTCAGATCATCTTCTTCGTCTTCTTTGCACCCACCCCCAACAAGCATTCCCACAATCGACATGCAAAGCAATATGCGTTTCAATAGAATCATTTTTCTCTCCTTTTATGTTTTTTTTCAATTACAAGTACTGCTCAAAGAGTAACGCCAGACCGCCGCAATGGATATACATTCACGACGCCAATTTCCATTGGCACCCATTCCCTAAAAGTCGTACTTGACGAATCGTAGAAATTTTGACAGGTTCCAGGGCAAGATCAAGTTTAAAAAAAGATAAATGCTGTGAGGAAAATAAAATCCCCATGCCTCGCTGCCGTCATATTCCGCAGATACAAAAACAACAGAGATTTTCTTCCCAGGAGTTGTTCGATGAATTTTTAAAAGTACTATTAAATGAAACCTTTAGAAAATGAATCACAATGAAACCTTCATCTTTAATGAAGTGCAATTAAATTGAGGAACATTCCGCGATGCCGTGCCCGCCGTTTAAGGGACGTAACCGTCGCGGGCTGGAAGTGCAACCCAAAAATAGACAGGAAAAAAACATGAAAGCAACCATTTCAAAAGAGGTCTTTTCTATAGGACAATTGTCACGATTTATGCTGCCTGCGTTTTGCAGCCTTCTTCTGTTACTCCAGTCTGGATGCAAGGAGGAAGAGACTAAAATAGACACTCACGCCAACGTCTCGGAAACCAATCTGTGCAGCGAAGTGGCAGAAGTGATGTGCGACAATATTTTTGAGTGTTGTACGGGCGCGGAAATCGAAAGCATTTTTGGCATATCCATCACGAATTCCGAAGTGGATTGCCGAAGAGACATGAAGCTGTATTGCGAAAAGAAACTATCCAGAATTAACAATTCACTGGCGGCAAAACGTATCACGCTGAATCCGGCGCAGATGAATGCCTGCCTCAATGGGCACCTCATCGAAGATAATCAGTGTTTCCCCGTGAACATGGATTTCGAAGATATATGCGGAGACAACATGTTTACGCCGAACCAGAAACCGGGTCAGCCGTGCTTCTTCGAGTTTGACTGCACCACTGACAGTTACTGCAATCTCTCAACCCGGCAATGCATGGCGTTTGCAGCACTGGGACAGAGTTGCGCCGGCGCGGCGGTCTGCCATCCCACACTCTTTTGCGATGGCGAAACACAAACATGTGTGCCCAAACACCCGTCGATGGGAGAATGCAGCAGCTCTCTGGCCCTGGAATGTCAGGAAGGTCTTCAATGTCGCCAGAATACATATTCAGCCACCACCCCTGCGTCATGGGGCACATGTATCGCACCAAGCGCACTGGGCGCTGTCTGTACCGCAAATTCGGAATGTGAATCAAAATACTGCCAGCCGGGTATTTGCTCCGATTCATTTAACACCGCCTGTTACGAGGCCAGTGATTGCGCCGGGATTTGTGTAGGCGTGCCTGTCTGCGCAGCGTCGCCGTATCCCTCAACGTTCAGCTATTGCGATGCCAGTCTCATCAACAGCTTTGACATCCTGACCACTCAGGATCATTCGGGTTGTGCCGTGAATGAATTCACCTGCAGATTCGGCGAATGTATCCCCTGGAGTAAACGCTGTGATGGCATACAGGACTGTGGCGATGGATCTGATGAATCTGAATATACCTGCGGCACTCCTGACTGTACTGCAACAGAGTTTGAATGTGGAGACGGTACATGCATTTCGCTTTTGGCTGTATGTGACGGCGAATACGATTGTAATGATCTTTCGGATGAAACCAATGCATCGTGCAGCACCCAATGTACATCGTCCCAGTTTACCTGTGCAGACGGTTCATGTATTCCCAATACCGGTAGATGTAACGGAGTCTACGACTGTGACGACTACTCCGATGAAAGCAGCACATTATGTCAGTGCAACAACAGCACCCAATTCACCTGTGACTGGGGAGAATGCATTCCACTGTCAAGAGTATGCGACGGCACCTACGACTGCACGAACCTTTCGGACGAAGCGGCTTCCGAATGCCAGTGCAACACGACAACAGAATGGCAATGCGACGACGGCAGTTGTATTGCCCTTTCGGAACAATGTGATGGATACTATGACTGTCCGGATAATTCAGACGAAACCGCCGCGCTTTGCGAATGCGATGCAGTAACTCAATTCAGTTGTGACTGGGGCGAATGCATTGACATCAGTCTCGCCTGTGACGGAAACATCAACTGTTCCAACGGACAGGATGAAATCACTTCAACATGCTGCAGCAGCGGCCAATTCAGATGTGTTCCCGGAGAGTGCATCTCAGACATCTTTGTATGTGACGGTTATCCCGAATGCAATGCAGGTGAAGATGAAGCCGCCTCATTGTGTGAATGTGATACCGACTCTGAATTCACATGCGGATGGGGCGAGTGCATTGATGCCGGTCTGCGATGTGACAGCGACGTGAACTGTTCTGGCGGCGAGGATGAAATCGGTTGTCTGGCTGATTCTGATTCAAATTCCGATTCTGATTCAAATTCCGATTCCGATTCTGATTCCGGTTCCGATTCCGATTCCGGTTCCGATTCTGATTCTGATTCCGGTTCCGATTCTGACTCTGTTTGACTATGTTTGCATACCGCCGTTGATACGCCTATCCTGCACAGGGCGCCACATGTATCCATTTCAAGCGTCTGTGTCGACTCACAAATAGAAGATGAAAAATCCGTCCTATGCAGATAAAAGATTCAGCATGACGTTTTACCAAACCATTGCGAAGTACATGGCTTGGTAATTTTCAAGGTGCGCCGCCCGCAAACAGTCTCGTGCCACTTATCGCCGTGGCATCCAAATTCGCAGTATAACCAACAATCTGCCATTGCCGATATTTCAGCGGATACGCGCCAATTTTACGTTACTTCGGGCCCGACCAGGAGGGATGCTCAATGTCCTTTTGTTCCGCATCCAGGTCGTCATTGACAAATGTACTGCGATACATATGTGCGGCGCCCAGCATATCGGTCTCCTGATTTTCACCCAGTCGGACCACATAGTCTTCGAGCCGATTTTCCGCCAGAATAATGGTGGGTTCGTGTTCCGCATCGTGCAAGTCCTTCACCCGAACCCGCCAGCTGAAATCCGCTGCCGCATTGATGAGCTGCCGGCGCATTCTGCCCCCGTCTTCCGGTCGAGTGAGTAATGCCTTCATGGCCCGTGTGTATTCTTCAGCCGTCTGCGATTCTGCTATTTCGGCGACACCGCGCAAATACATTGTGGTGTATGGAATCAGAACAGAACTCACAATGGGCACACCGGCACTGGCGGCCTGCAGCACCGACATGCCGAATCCTTCCATTTCGGAAGCGGACACATACAAATCGGCCAGAGAAAAGATCTGCACCAGCGTATCAAACGAAATGGTTTCGGGTATGACAAACGCGCGCTTCGCCAGCTCCGGATCATCATCGATAATTCCATTCAATTCGCGAAACACTTCGTTTCTGGGACCACCAAAAACAAACAGATAAGTATCCGTGATCTCGTCTTTCAATCCGGCAAAGCCCTGTATCACCAAATCCTTGCGCTTGGTTCTGTCCGCGCGACTGGCCTCTATAATAATGCGGGATGTCCGAAGGGTCTCCTCAGGCACATCGCTGAATATCGACAAACTGGCATAGCCCTTGGCGCATTCATCCTTTTCACGCGGACGATAATCGTTATTCACACAGGGGGGGAAGTAAATAATACGATCGGGATGCACATTGAAATGCGAAACCAGCGTTTTGGAAATCGCTTCAGATGTGGACACTATCAATGGTGTCCGTTCACACACCACCCGTTCGTGGTGTTTTCGCTCCACAAACTGAAGCGAACGCTTGCGATCCCAATCATAGTCGATAAAATTGCGCTCCTTTATGGGCGACAGTGAATGGGGAGTCCAGAAATGACGGTTCAGGCGATAAATATCCGCCGGACATAGTACGCCCGCGCTGGCCAGATAGTCGGCCAACAGATGTCCCACTGCGACAGAGGCCACTGTCGTTTTATTGATGGTAAATGCGGGCCAGTGCGCCCGCTGTAATCTGGAAAGCAGCGTCATGGAATATCGGCGCAGACCCGGCTCAATTTTTTCCAGTGCCGCCATACACGTTTTATGTATCTTCGATGCGGAATCGTTGACATCGATCTCCACACCATGGCTGCGTAGCGCCAGGCGGCCAATCAGGTACTGCCAATTGTGGCGAACCGCCCGAACATGACGCTCTCTATAGTGCTTCTGGAAAACATCTTCATTTATTTTATCACCAAAGAACGATTCAATTCGCTCAAAAATAAAGTCCGCCTGCCACCGTTCGATAAGTTTGTAGCCCAACACACCGGCGTCCCAGTAGTGCGTATTGACAAACTCAAACACCTCAAAGGGCTTGCAGCCGATTTCCTCTGCCAGCTTCCCAATATAGGCGTACAGATTCTCCACCTGTTCCCCCAACGCAATGCCGATTTCCTCCTTGGGCAAAAATGTGTCTCCACCGCCGGATATGTACACGTAGCGAACATGCTCCGACATCTGCGCTTCCCCCTCCCTCATTATAGTGGAGTCGTACTCGGGAAATCCGCCCCGGGTAAACACATATACCTCATACCCCACCTCTTCCAGCGCCATGGCGAGATCGTTCACGTACACATTCTGACCACCGGTATCCGGGGCATTGCCAATGGGAGGTTTGGGACCGGCATATCCGTGATTGGTAATCAATGCCACTCGTTCGCGTCCATTCTGGGGATTGTTCGTCATAATCTGCTCCGTTCGTGGTCGGTTTAATCCAATGTTCGCAAATATAGACCTTCACATCCGGCTCGCCAAGCGTCCGCAAAAACTTTCCTGGAAAAGTTTGGAATACACTGCGCTATTTGGACGCAGAATCCACCAGGGGAATACGAATGGCAAAATTGCTGCCTTCCCCTTTGGCAGACTGCACGTGAACACGACCGCCATGGGCTTCCACGTACTGTTTCACAATCGCCAGTCCCAATCCCGCTCCCCCGTGTTCGCGGGTCGACGATTCATCCGCCTGGGTGAACGGCGCAAACAGCAGCTCAAAATCGTCGACATCAATGCCTGTACCAAAGTCTGTCACAGATATTTCCACCATATCCGGTGTTGCCAACAGGACAAAACCGATGCCGTCTTCCCCCACATCGGCTTCGCTGGATGCGACGGTTTTGGCCCCAATCTGGATAACGCCATTGGGGGACGAGAACTTGATGGCGTTATCCACGAGATGCGAAATGGCGGTAACTATTTTTTCCGGGTCCAGCGCCATGGTGGGCAGGTTGTCCGCCACCTGAACCGAAAGCCTTAGGCCACGCCGTCTGGCCAGTTCCCGATGTCCTTTGAGCGCCGTCTCTATCAAATCGGAAACATTGCAGGGGATGGTTTTAATGCTGAGTCTACCCGAATCCACACGCGAAAAATCCAGAATGGATGAGATAATCTTCAGCAACTCATCTCCCTTCGCTTTGATGGTGTGCACAAACTGCCGCTGCTCGTCGGCCAGCTCTCCGGCAATCCCTTCGGCCAGCATATCGCTGTATCCAATAATCGACGTCAGTGGCGTCCGCAGTTCGTGGGAGACCATGGCAAGAAAGTTTGATTTTCTGCGATCAAACTCCTTACGTTCGTCAACAATTTCCTCCAGTTTTCGATTTTTCTCGGATATTTCCCGATAGGCCTCGCGCACCATTGCGGTATGCATCTGTTCTGTCACGTTGGTGCGATGCATGGCATAAAAAATACAATCCATGGTCGACAGCACCGTTTCGCACAACCTATCTATCCGTTGCTGGGAATATCTGGGCAGCAGGGTATACACATTGCGAAATTCTTTCACATTGAGTCCCGGCTCAATATTAATCAGCGTAACAGGTATTTTGGTCAAATCCCGGGGAAAAAACGGTCCAATGGCCAACTTGCCAAGGTATCGGGCCTGGAACACGATAGGGACAACCCGATACTCGAAGCCACAAAAACAATTGACCGACACGCTGCGTTGCCCTTCCTCAAAGGGGTCGGCCGCCTTGACCCGCTGCCGTATTACCATGCACTGATTTCGGGCTCCGGAATACTGATTCAAATAATCGCACGCTGGATTGGGCACAGAACGTTCCAGCATGAGATTGCCGTTCTCCTCAAACAATCGTAGCGGCAAATGAAACAATGCCACAAAGTTTTCAAACACCTTGCCCAGCGTCTGTTCATTCACCAAATCCTTCAGCTGTGTGACAAAAACCGGTTCAATTGGATCCATCTGCCATCACCTGAGCATTTTGCCGCAACGTCGCCTTTTCATTGTCGTCCTTATCCAACGACATTTGACGCTTCAAAGACGCGATAACCGCGGCGCCATCCACATCAAATTTTCCTTCAAGGTCGTGCCAGGAATTCAATCGCTTCCAGGTTAAATCCAACAGACCAAAAAATGTTTCCAGAACGCCGTCACCGCGGGTGGCCACGGCCTTGTATACGGGTTCCCTCCCCTTGGCGGCCAGTGTATCCAGTTCTTTATCCGATCGGATATTGGGCAAATCCCGTTTATTGAACTGAATGACCAGCGGCATCCCCTTTATATCAAGGCCGTTTTCTTCAAGGTTGTTTTTCAGATTCACGAACGATTCCCGATTGGCCACCGTTTCCGAAACCTGCGAGTCCGCAATAAACGCCACACTGTCCGCCCCCTGCAGCACCAACCTGCGCGTGGCGTTGTGGATAACCTGACCAGGCACCGTGAACACCTTCAACGCAATGGTTATTCCGGATTTGGTTTCAAAAGACATGGGCAGCAAATCAAAAAAAAGCGTTCGATCATCACGTGTTTCAAGGGTCATTAAACGCCCTCGAATGGAGGGCGACACCCGCCTGTGGATATACACCAGATTGGTGGTTTTTCCGCTCAAACCAGGACCGTAGTACACCAGCTTCAACTGAATTTCCCGTTTATCGAAATCTATTTGCATAACGTTCTGTCCGACAATTGACACTCACTTTACCAGAGGGTGTGGGCGATGAAAGGTTATTATTTCATAGCATGAGCAAAAATCAAGAACACCAGAATGGCAATGATAATAAACAGCAGCAGATAGGCCACCTGCCGAAGATGTCTGGACACCGTCGATTCTTTTACAGGTGTAAATTCGAGCGATTGCATCAGCCGCCCCGTGAGCTCTTCCAGTTGTTCCACAGCCACCGGGTCCTCACCGCGCCTGCGATAACAGGCGGCCACAAATCCGGCGGCGTCCTTTCGGATGCCCTGCTCCACAAAAAGGGCGTGTGCGCCTTTGTCACCCCAGTTTTTTTCCAGATTTTCCCAAAGCAAACGCACCGTTTCGGGCACACTGGCATCCATTTTGTCGGGGGTGTATTTTTCGTACATCAGTCCGCATTTGGGACAGGATTCTTCGGCCTTTGGGGCGCCGCATTTGGGACAGGATTCGTTCACAAATGCACCCTAACCGTTTTGTTTATGGAAATCGATTTTTCTGCTAAAGAGGATGTAAACAAAATTCAGCCGCCCGTCGGAGCGTCGCATTTCATCCGACCGGAGAAAAAAATGCCCATAAGTCCCGCATTACTCGAAATACTGGCCTGCCCCAAATGCAAAGGTCCGCTGGAACAAACCCAAAGCCCCGAAGGCTTCGGCTGCCGCGCCTGCGGCCTTTTGTACAAAACCGAAGACGACATCCCCAACTTCCTCATCGACGAAGCCCTGCCCTGGACTGGGGAAGATTGACCAATTTTTGATTGTGAAAACCATTCAGTCAATTGTTGCATACAAAAAGATTTTTCGCAGCTGGCGTTGAACCGCATCTTCACTCCATAAGGGATGCTGACAGCGGACGCCTGCCACCTTCGTTTCGACGGCGCCCCCTCTTGCGCGGTTTAATTCGAGACGTGATGGGGCGAGCTGTTTAGAGGAAGCCGGATACTGAATTTAGTCCCTTTGCCCAAAGAAGACGTCACCTCGATTTGACCCTGGTGATGCTGTTCAATAATAAACTTGCAAATGGACAGGCCCAATCCTGTGCCTTCTGCCTTGTTTTTGGTGGTGTAAAACGGCTTGAAAATATTTTTCAGGTTTGTTTCAGGGATACCCGGCCCGTTGTCTTCAATCTCAATACAATAATCATGTTCCAAGACGGACAGTCCTATTCTCAGTTTCCACTTTCCAGGCTCAAATGCGATTGCGGTAAATGCCTGCGCGCTGTTTTTAAACAGATTGAGCAGCACCTGTTGAAGGCGTCCCCTGTCGCACGAAACCCATGGAAGCTCGGTATCGTAGTCTTTCTCTATGGCAATTTTTCTAAAATCAATATTGCGATTCACATCAACTTCATTTCCGGCCAGAACAAGCGTATCTTCAACAAGGTTCAATATATCTGTCAACTCAAATGCAGAGCTGTCCTGTCTGGCGAAATTCAGCATGTTGCGCACAATTCTTCCCGCCCGTCCGCCCGATTCCACCACCTGTTCGAGCAATTGAAATATCCCGCGTCCCCGCGCGTAGTTTTCTATCTGAGACATCTCAATGTGGTAGCGGTCGGCGATTTTCTGATTGGCAGGCGTACTCTCCGAGAGTCGCATTTTAATCACCTGAGACAATTGCATCATTCCGCCCAGTGGATTGTTGATTTCATGAGCCATTCCCGCGGCCAGCCCGCCAATGGAAAGCATCTTCTCCGAGCGAGCCAAAAGGTCCCGCATGGCAATCTGCTCCGTTATATCATCCATCCGAATAACGACTCCCCGCTGCCGTCGCTGCATTACAGGAAAGCAAACCACATTGAACTGACGCATTTCGTCGTCCACCAGAATCGGCATTAAAAACGATTCTTCTTTATTTCCCGTGGACATCACTCTGGAAATCGTCGGCGCCAAAAGCTCGGCCGTCGTCCACAGTTCCCCGAACCGTTGTCCCAATGCCAATTCCGTGGGGACTTTTGAAATCTCAGCAGCACTGTTGTTCCACAAACTGACCATTCCATGGCTGCTCACACCAATCAGCGCCGATGGCATTACATCGACAACGGTATGCATATACTCGCGGACTTCACCAAGTTCCCGCTGCGCCATCACCTGTTCGGTGATATATCTGGAAATCCCCAAAATTTCCACTCGACCGTTTTGGGGATTCCGCACGTATTTGCTAATCACTTCCGTCCATACCGTTTTGCCGTCTTTACAGCGTCTGGGAAGAAACGACGCGTACACCTGCGGTTCACTGGAAACGCGGCTATCCTGCTCAAACTCCGCGAGTTTTTGTTTCACACGTTGTTTTATTGCGTCTACCAGTGCGGCATCGGCCACCGTGTCTTCAAACCGATGTTCAATCGCTTCTGCTGGAGTGTATCCCTGCAAACGGGTCACTGCATCGCTCACGTAAAGTGTCTGCAGAGTCTTTGCATCCATCACCCAAAGAACCACATCCGCATTTTCCACCAGAAATTTAAGCCGAGCGTCATTCCCGTGTCCCTCCTGTGTCGCCGCTGAGTGCGAGCGAACATCCCGAACAAATAACTGGTGGTATTGCCTGTTATCATTCGTTACGGTAGAGACCGATAGCGCCGCGTCAAACTCCGTCCCGTCGACGCGGCGCATCTTTTTCAAAACATTATGCATTGGACTATGCGGTGATTCCGCATTCGCAAAAAAAGAACTCAGTGGCGCAACGGATCCTTCGCCAGGCGCCAGGCGAAACATCTGCTTCGCCGCAGCATTTGCGAAGACGACGTGCTCCTGCTCACAGATGAAAATCGCGTCCGGCGCAGATTCATAAAGTTTTGCAAATAATGAATCGGATAAACACATGTACTGTATCAGTTAGCATGATTCGAAAGCGGTGCAATGCTGACGCCAAACAGGACTGCGTCGACCGGTTGATTCTGGAATACGCCGTCTTCAACGAATCGTAATCGGGCCCTGGATTTCGGTCGATATCCACACTTCCCCACCATTCCTCATTAAATGTCTGATCCGGATGCGGACCGTCGCCCGGGGCGATGTCACCATCATCATGCACATTCTCATCCACTCCCTCCACCTTCCACCATTCATCGGCCCATTCAAAAATGGTTCCGCAAAGAGCCACGCGGCCGACAGTGATGTGGTTCCTCATAATCTCACCAATAAGCGCCTCGGTGGTCATGGCCTGGCTTTTGGGATCATAGCCGGGAATATTGATTCTCCGTGGTCCGTCTTTCCTTCCCAAAGTCGCACAATATGAAGTTTCCGATTAATGTTTTCATCGGACAGTGTTAAGGTTAGGCCACGAAAAACTGGTTATGGCGCATTCCTTCAGAGGTAGCGCCGTACTGATAAGCTCGACGACGGGGTATTGGTGATTTCTGGTAGCCAGAATCGGTCGACTGTGTTTGAGGGGAACCGATGAAAGAGACAAAAGTGGATGCAATAGGGAAGTACCGTGTCCTCCGTTCAATAGGAAAAGGCGGAATGGCCGAGATTTTTGCAGTGGAGAAAACCGGACCTGCCGGATTTGAGAAGCAACTCTGCTTAAAACGGATTCGCCGTGAGCATGCACACAACAGGGAGTTTGTGGAATCATTCGAGAGCGAGGCACGCATCGTCTCCAGATTGCAGCATCCCAATATTGTACAGGTTTTCGATTTCTTTAAAGAGAATGGTGATTTGTGTCTTGTAATGGAACTTATCGATGGCATGGATCTGAATGCAATGTTGCGCATGGTCAACGATTTTGGGTTGCTGCTGCCGGCGGATGTGGCGGCGTATATACTGGAATCACTCCTGCTGGCACTGCAACATGCCCATCATCTTCAGGTAAATGGCGAAGAAGTGAGTGTGATTCATCGGGATATTTCCCCTCACAATTTACTGGTTTCCAAAGCCGGAGTGGTGAAACTGGCGGATTTCGGAATCGCCAAAGCCAAAGGCATTTCTCAGGATACGCCCAGTGGCGTACTGAAGGGAAAACTCACGTATCTGGCGCCCGAACGACTCAAACTGGGAAAGGTGCCGGTTGGTCCGGAATCGGATTTGTTTTCGGCCGGAATAATATTCTGGGAAATGCTGGCCAAAGAGAGACTGTTCAAAGCGACCATGGAGCATGAGGTACTGGCAAGGGTGATGCATTTTGACAAGGCGCCGATTGATCACCTGCACCCAAGGGTGAACCAGTTTCTGGAAAAAATTCTCGCGCCCAAACCCGTGGACAGGTTCCAATCCGCAGAAGAAGCCCTTGATGCACTGAAGCGTATTGGCGTGCGTCCCTGCTCCCAGAGGGATATGGCCGGGATATTGACAAAATTACAGGCGTATAAAGAAATGACTGTTTCATACGCGGAACCAAGGGAAGCCGCTTATTCACCCAGCACAATGAGCGTGAAGCAAATGGAACCGTTTAAAGGCAGTACTGTTGTTATTGATGAAAATGACACGCATGCGCCCAAATCTATTCCTCGCGGCGCAAAGGCTTCGCGGCGTTCTTTCATTAAAAGGCATCGAAAAGCGATTATCCGTGGAATTGTTATTGTAGCGATTGCCACCGTGGGAATGGGTATTTTCGGGCTATGGCGCACACTGCAAAAAAGTACTGATGATACTGGCACTATCGAAGACGCGATAGAGACAATCGACTCAAATCGGGAAATTGCCGGAGGGACCATTAAAACGCCAGGCAATCCAGTAATGAAACTCAACGCATCTCCTGCACCGTTGACAGCCACAAGAGCCTTGTCAACGAGAAGAGATGAAAACAATTGTGGAAATAATTCGTCAGCATGTGAATCCCCTCAATTGGAGGAGGAAATCGAACCAATGGAACAGGAAAGATCCCCAGATAACCGAATCCGAGTCGAAAAAAAACGCAACAGAAATACACCCCAGCCAGATGGCAAAAATACAAAAAAGAACATGTTTGAACCATTGATGGTTGAATAGAAAGTGAACCGGCAAAATGAGACGCAACTGGGCAGCTCTTATCGTTTTAATTTTAGCGATGCAATCATCCCATTTAAATGCGGCAAAGAGCAACACGAACAATAAAAAAGAGGCAATGAAAAAGCTGTATTACGATGGGGTTGATCTGTATGAGAAACAGCAGTATCAGGAGGCCGCTCAGGCATTTAAAGACCTGATAGATTTAAGCCACCACTTTGCATATTACTTTAATCTCGCCGAATGTGAGTATGCGCGAGACAGGCTCGACCTGGCGTTGGAAGCATTTGAAATTTATCTGAATAAAATGGGTGATACCGTAACACCGGAGCGTCGTGCTCACGCCGAAAAAGTAATAAAAGAAGCCAAGGCCTCGGTGGGGTACATCAACATTGAGGAAGCCGACACGCTTGCTGTATGGATCGACAATGAGCATCGAAGTGATACGCCTTTACCAAAACCCATCGCGCTGTTGGCGGGGCAACACAACGTAACACTCAACCAAAGCGACAATGAACTCTACAAAATCGACGTCACAGTGACCATCGGAGAAATCGTCCAGATTCAACGGCCTATCGTTCAATCCGATGAGAAACAGGAACAACCAGCGGAACCATCGCCTTCCAGTTTGAAAGCGGAACCAGTCAGCGATGTTCCCATTAAAAGCAAAGCTTCGCTGCTAAAACTAACTGGAATTACCACCACCGGCGTAGGTGTTGCGTTGCTTGTTTCCAGTATGGTGACAGGAAAACTGGCGGTGTCCAGAAGTGATGAGTTGGCAGAAAACTGCAATCATCAAAAACTGTGTGAAGATGACAATAAAAATGTTCAAGCCGAAGCGGACAAACTTATAAAAACAACAAACATCCTGCTTGTCTCTGGAGCATTGCTCACAGTCACCGGAGTGATTTTAACGATCACCGGACATAAGAAGAACAAGTCCAGAGAAAAAATCGCAGTTACAACAGACCCCAAAATCAGTATCTCCATGTTGGGAGTTTCGTTGCAAGGGATCTTTTAGATGAAGCATGGAATCATTTTATTGTTAATGATAGTCGCAACGGGATGCCAGCTTTTCACTGATGTTGAGGGTTACTCGTGGTACTCGGATACAGGTTCTGGAACATCCGCCGAATATGGGACCACATCCGATAATGTCAGCGACAGTGAAACTGACACTGTTACTGCGACCAATAATCCTCCGGATTCTGAATCAGAAACTGACACGCATGGCTCGTCGCAAACAAACACAGAGTCAGATTCGGGGACAGGAACAGACGCTGAAAAGATTTCTGGTACTGATACTGACCAGGATACTGCTGTCACATCCTGTGAATCCGGTACGTTCTCTGCCTGTTATGCCAACGCCATATGGTGTTTCGATACGAAGGATACGCCTATCTCACAGCTGGTGCAGTGTGGTGAGAATGAGCATTGCGATGCAGGACCACCTATACGGTGCGTATGTGAAAAATATAGCCAATGCTACGGTGGAGATGTATGGCAATACAGTGTCTGCACGGGAATAGACAAAATTGCACATAATTGCGATGACACATGTGAAAAGTGTGTGGATATTGATGACGCAACAGCACAATGCCAGCCTGTTGAGGTTGAGTCATATCAACATTGTGGTGAAGATGGACAGGTGCATTGGTTTGACTCATGTGGAAGAGAAGGAAGTCTTGTAACAACATGTGAGTCATGCAAAGTGTGCCAAAACGTTGACAATTTAAGTGCCCGTTGCGTGGCAGCGCCGGATTTCTCCCGCTGTAATCTGGTCACCAGTCCCGACAGAGACTATGATATTTGCGTCAGTGGAACCTGCGTTTCCCCCGGATGTGGCACAGCAGATTGCAATGTGCCGGGACCTTATTTTCTTTTGCCTGATAGTGGCCAGCGCACTTGCTGGGATGAATCCAATGTTCTGATATCCTGTCCCTCCTCAGGGGAAGAATTCTTTGGACAGGATGCTCAATTCGGTTGGGATGTCGCTCACGGTGTAGATGAACGATATACCCGCGAACTTAATATTGAAAATGAACCCATTGTTGTGGACAATGTGACCGGTCTTATCTGGCAAGGCTGCACAGGCGGCCTAAATGGAGATGATTGCCGAAACGGGGAAACAACGATGATGCGTTGGGCAGAAGCGTTTGCCTACTGTGAAAAACTTGAGTGGGGCGGCAAAACTGATTGGCGCCTCCCTGACGAATATGCATTGCAGACAATTGTAGATTACGGCACATCGGAACCCTCCATCCATGAAACCGTTTTTCCTTACACGGAGAACAGCTATTATTGGGCGTCATCATCAAACGCACTGCACGAATCACTTGGGGAAGCAGTATATTTTATAGCGGGCGATGTGTACTATCCTGAGAAGACTTGGGGGTATTTTGTTCGCTGTATGCGGAGTGACGGTGAATTCCTTCGTACCTTGGTTCGTTCAACTGCCCCTGGAGAACCGACAGTCACGGATACCTTAAATCAGTTGATGTGGCAGGGATGCTCGGAGGGATATACCGGATTGGATTGTACTACTGGAAGCGGATTGACGGGTTGGACCTGGAGGGGCGCATTATCCTTTTGCGAAGATCTTTCATGGGCAGGCTACGACGACTGGCGCCTCCCCAATGTCGTAGAACTTTACAGCATTGTGAACAATCATGTGTATAGCCCATCTATCGATGCAACAGTCTTCCCCAGAACGGGAAGCGATACCTATTGGACCTCAACATCCACACTTGCCTATGAGAAGCAGGCATATTATGTAAATTTTGACAGTGGCTTTGTGGGCTCAGCCGATAAATACTCACTGGATTCCTATTCGTATATTCGCTGTGTACGGGACATTGAATAAATCCCAAACCTTTTAAGGATCCACCTTGGCACCGATGAAATATCGTTGTGAATAGAACAGGAAAGCAACCCTGCTATTTTGCTGGAGTACCAACCAGATCGATTTCAGCGATTGATGCAAACTCTTTTCCGTTAATCTCGCTAAGTACATCCAAACGAATATACCTGGCCCGCGTTTCCGTGAAAGGCACTCTTTTTTCAGCTCTCTCTGTTCCAAAAGATTCGTCAAGCAATGGATCGCCCCATTCGTCACTGCTTAGACCTGCGTAAAATCTATAATTGTTGATTGTGCCATTGGAGTCTTTGTCCTGGCGGGGCAGGTAGCGCAGCTCGCTGATGTTCCACTTTGCGCCCAAATCGATTTCAATGCGATGGGGCATGGGATCGTGGGGGCCGCCCGACTGCCACTCCGTATGCCAGTAGGTGGAGGTGCTGTTGTCAAATGCATTGACAGCACGCCCATCTTCATCATCCGTTTCTTCGCTGTCCACATACAGCAGTTTCCAGTCGTCCTGCGGAATAAACTCGTCGTGAACGCGCCATTCACCGGTTTCAACATTGAGCTGCCATGTATCATAGTAGTCGATAGCAAGGGTGTTGTCTTTTTTCCGGATTGGCAGCCAGATGTACTTGGAACTCACCAAATCCGGGTCCTGCCAGCGGTCACTGGCGTAAATATACGTGGTCGATTTAGTGCCCTCCACCGGGATTACATACGTGGGCTGGGTGTCATAGGTCGTGCTGTCGCCAAAATTGGTGAGATTACTGAATGTCCCTTCCAGATTGGTGGAATGGGCATATTGTCCCTGATTGGGATCCCATCCGGTACAACCGGAGGATATTATGAAGTATCTGTCTGCTTCCTTAAACATGGCCGGCGCTTCCCTGGATGAACCCGCCCATAGCTTGTTAATTTGTTCATCAAGGTCCAGGTAATCGTCAGTCAAACGATATACCATCATATCCGCATTTTGATTGGCGGCTGACAAAAAATAGGCCGTACCGTCGTCGTCCTTAAACAGCGTATCATCCCTGGACATGTTGTTGTTTGGTCTGAAATGCTTTTGAAGTTTATAGTCTCCACATACTGTATCACTGTAAAATACACCTGCCTCAGCGGCGGCATAATCCTGTCCCTCCCAATGCAGCCACATGACATATTTGCCTGTGCTGTCGTTATAAATAACCTTGGGTCTTTCAATAATTCTGTCCTTCGGAGTCAAATCCGCATGGGTACTCTTTGTAATGATGGCATTTTCAAATTTCCAACTCACCAGATCTTTGGAAGAGTAACAGTTCACGGCCTCAAAATTTCCGGAATTGCCGGACTTATCCTCCCCCACCCAATACCAGGTATCGTCCTCTTTCAAAAAACCGCCGCCGTGGGCCTCGATGCGCTTGCCGTCCACATCCAGCCAGAACCCGCCGTTGCGAATGGTCACCCATCCCGCATCGCTGTCGCCATCCGAATCCCCGTCCGTATCCGTATCGCCATCGGTATCGCTGTCGCCATCTGCATCCGTATCGCCATCCGTGTCCGAGTCACCATCGGTGTCGCCGTCCCCATCTGTATCTGTATCGCCGTCCGTATCCGAATCGCCGTCGGTATCGCCATCCCCATCGGTGTCCCCGTCCCCGTCGCTGTCGGAGTCCCCGTCGCCGTCCACATCCCCATCGCCAAACGACGCCGCATCGGAGGATTCGTCATCGCCACTGCCGCTGTCCGAACAGCCCACTGCCCCAAAAAGGCAACATATCAAAACAAACAAACCATATCGATATATCATGACACTCCTCATATGGCGGCCAGACCCGCCCATTCCGTGAGTTCCAGGTTCACTGTATCCCGGGTATCTTACCACGCGGAATGGGCGATGCATAGAGGGGATGCATCCAGAAAACACGCTGTTTTCGCGCGTCGTCTATTCGAGAGGATTTTCCTTAAAAATGCCTTCGCTGGGAACGATGGCGCCGTTTTCGATGGCGCCTTCTCTTCGGAACAGAGATGTCGTGCCATCTCCCGGCGTGGCGCCATCTCCGGATGGCGTTTGTGCGGGCGTCCAGTCGGCGCTTTGGGGCAGCGTTTTTTGAGACTCGAAGTACGCCACTGCGCCTTCATAGCACCTGGTAACGTTGACTGTGGCTTCCGTCGTTTTGGCCCGCTTCATATAGTTGATAAACGCCGGAATGGCGACCGCTGCAAGGATGCCCAGCACGCCAATGACAATCCCCACAGAACCCCAGATCACCGCCCACTGAGCTTTTCTATATAACAGATAAAACAGCAACAGGCGGGGGCTGTCCCAGCTTCCTTTTTGACATCCAGGGTGTCAGGGGAAGCGTTGCCAGGGCGTTTTTTAATTCCTTTGGTCGAAAAATGTCTTTTCCGAGCGCGAATTTTGACACCCGTGATGGCGAAAATTGTTTGCTCGCGCAAAAACTGGACACCCCCGGTCTACTATTTTGTGCGGTCATCGCTTTTTTCGACATCCGGGGTGTAGTTTTGCGTGGGGCCTCAGCCGTTTCCGATACCTCGTGTGTATCTTTGCGGCATTTTAAACGCTGCACAACGAAAAGGGGTATCTGAACATCGCGGTGTATCGCCAGGCTGGAGACAGAGGGTGGCTTTTTTTTGGGAACGGGGTGCGCTATGCGGTTGCCCCTGGGAGATTATATCCATATTCGTTGTTTTCCGGGTTTTCTTTTTCCCCAGGTTTCGATATAGTTGGCCCATCAATCCACAACCTATTCATTTTTTTGGAGGACAACATGTCATCACTCGTCTTTTCCCTAATCAATTTAATTCAGTTAAAAACAGGCCGTCGGCTGTATGCGCTCAACAAATGCCTTGATGCCGCCAGGGCGAACGCAACGGATGCCGTTGGGCTGACATCTCTGATCGAAGAGGCCATTGCTCACGACACCAAAACAGTTGACATGGAACTGGCGTGGGCGCGGTCAAAAGAGGTCTCCAGCGCCCGCGGTCAAGCCGTTCAGATCGACAACCAAATCGACGGTCTTTTGGGCGCCATTCAATCGTCACTTAAAAGCACTGTTGCCGTCCTGCCCGGAAACGACCCCGTTGCCGTCGCAGCGCAAAAGCTTATCGCACAGCTCTTTCCCGAAGGTGTTCGCGCCATTATCACCCTTTCGTTTGAAGACCAGCTGGTGGTCAACGACGCCATCATCCAGCGGCTCACTGGCGAGCTGGCAGGCGAGGCGGGCACCACCGGCATTTTGCCCTTTGTAAACCGTCTTGAGACGCTGAACGCGCAGTTTCGCACCGAGCTTGAAAACAGCGACAAAAAAGAAATCCACTACAACACCATCGCCGCGGCCAACGACAAAGGCAACCTGTACCTGCGCAGAATCACCGCTGTCATCCTGGGCGCCTGGAACGCGGATACCCCGGAAGATACACAAAAACGCCAAACTCTGCTGGCTCCCATCCTCGACCAGTGCGACCGCGTCCGCCTCGCCCGCAAAGGCCGCCGCGCTGCTCTCGACGTGGATCCCGACACCGGCAAAGAGCTGGGGGACGAACCGGCGGCGGCGTGAGCGGGATTCTCGAGGACAGAATTTCAATTCCATGAGTTCACGATCGGCGGTGAACTGTTCATCCTTTTTGTGGGCTTCCCTCAGCAAAAAGCACCGGTGCACCTGCTTCACGCCTGGAAAAAAGACGAAATCCAGCACATTAATGCATATAACCGGACTGAGGCAATGATACCCGTCCCCGTTGCCATTTTTGCGCTACAGGTTTTCGCCCAGTAGTATAGTGACCTGTTCGCGAATATCGACCCGCCCTGCAGCTGCATCTCAATATTGTACAAATTCGAGTTTTCATCCTCGGCGTTAATATCCAGAATACTTTCCTTCAAGGTAGAGGTCTGTCATGAGATTTGTCATGCGCTTACGGAATGCTGTAAATCGGTATCATCGTCTCTGAATCACTGGTGTCGGGCTCAACGTCTGGAGCGCTGTAAACGGGGACCATCATCTCTGAATCACTGGTGTCGGGCTCAACGT
>JAFGQN010000206.1 GCA_016935665.1 Deltaproteobacteria bacterium
AATGGCTCCCCTGGAACTATCAGCAAAATCTCGAAAAATAATTCAACTTTTTTTCAATTAAGCAGGCTGGCCGGAAGGACACGGTTATCCCGATAATATCAAGTTGTGAGGTTACCGACGCAACTTCACTATGGCAGAGAATCGGGTTAAAGTAGGAATCTGGCGGTAGTCCCCTCTCCCACGAGGATAGTGTAAAACCGCAGGCAGCATTGAATATTGTTCAGGGAGCGCCGATTCGACCTTCGTCGCGACCATATGTCATCCAGTGAAAAAGAGCTCTTGCGTTAAGATCCAAATTTTTACCCCAACCTATATTGGGCGCCAATTCCGGATAGCGATTCAAATAATAGGTGGAATGAATTTTTGGATGGGCGCGCTTGCCTTCTCGAATCCCATTAACCACCCAATGCCTTCGCGCACGGTTTTTGTCCGAACCAAATGTGGCTTTCAAACTCGGATACAGATTAAGATAATAGTCGACATTAAAAACCTCGCTGTCGGTGAGGCGACCTGCGCTGCCATAATAATGTGTAGCCCCGAGAATGTCCGTTTGGGAAAGAACACCATTCGCGTTGTGGGCCGATGCACAGTAACTCATTACGGATTCCTTGTCGAAAGTGCCGATTGTCACATTTCCATCCGGCCCCTGGATACACTGGCCATTGCGACATGTCTCCCCAGGCATGCATTTTCCGGCGATGCAGGGTCTGCAGGTGGATTCCGGGCGATTCTGTTCATGTGCAAATCCCAGAGCATGCCCAAATTCGTGAGCCGCTGCGGATGCCATACATAACCTTCGACCAGTATCAGTTGTGTATTCCGGGCACGAATTAATAACGACACCCCACGATTTGTTGTTAAGGTCGTTACCAAGTCCAAGCGTGTAGGATTGACCGGCTCCTGAAGTATCAATGCCAACCCGAAGACCATAATAACCAGGAGATCCCATAAAAGGACATTTTTTAAAATCGACAAACCGTACGGAACTGTAGGCTTCCCACGAATACATCAACCCCGCCTTTATCCATCCCTTTTCCTTTTCCAAACCATCCTGTTCCCAACACACCTTAATCGTCGAAGGCCATATTTTGTTCTTATTAACGTATAAATCAACTTTACTGTCATCCAAATCGGCGTCCAGCGCCATTTCCTTTTCATACGATTCATCCATCGCATCGTCGCATGCCGCCAGCAGTATTGCACTGACAATAAGTGCAGCGAATAGGCCCACATACATCAAACACAGGTGAAAGCTCCGTCCAGATAATTTCATCAAAAATTCTCCTCTTGTCATTTTAGACAAAGTTAATGGTAACGCCATAGCCCATCGGTCCATGGCATCCGGGGTTGCCGTTCTGAACAGTTCAGATATTGAATCTGCCCCCCAACCTGTGCCATTTCATGCTCATGCTTCGGCATGCAAATAACCCAGTTGCAGTGTCGTTGTCGTCACTATCAAAACATTGGTCCCAAAACTGTTTGCCCAGCAATATCACATTCAGATACAATTCTCATCTTTTTTTTATTGGGCACGACATATTTATGGATACAAGTGTCATATACAGGAGTATGGCGAAGCGCATTAAGGCAGGGAAGCTGGTTGCAAAGTAGTGCTTTGCGGTGGCCTCTGTTCCATCACTAAATGCGATTTCTCGAAGTCCTTTAACTTTCGCTTCAGCCGCCTTAGCACCCGGGGCCGCTGCTCGGCGATGGAAATGCGTTCGCCCGGATCGGCCAGAAGGTCATACAGCTGAAACAGATGGGTGGCTTTGTCCCAGATGAGTTTGTGGTTGTCAAAAACCACCATGCGCGTGCGGCTCAGCCGGGCATATGCCGCCCACTGGCCATCGTCCCGGCCCAGAATCAAATCGCTCATATTTTGGGACTGCAATGCGGCGGGCGGGGGAATATCCACGATGGACATCAGTGTACCGGCAATATCCACCAGACTGACCGGCGCCGTTACCCGCGATGGTTCCACCCCTGGAATGCGCATCATCAATGGCACCCGCACCTGCTCATCATACAGCGTGGTGGTGTGATACATCCCCCCGTGATCCATAAATTCCTCGCCATGATCGGCTGTCGCTATAATGATGGCATCCGGGTAATGGATTTCCACATAAGCGAGAAGACGTTGAATCTCCTGGTCCGCGTTAAAAATCTCACAGTCATAACGCTGCTCGGCAGATGTACCAAAGCGGGTGCATGTTTTCCGGTACGGGGCGTGGGGGTCAAACAGATGCACCCACGCAAATTGGGGGATGCCGCGTTTTCTGGTTTTGTCCAAAAAGGCGATGGTCTGTGTCACTTTGGGACCCGCCAATTCGATATAGTCCACTTGCGCGTGGGTAAAGCCATAGTTTTTTTGCTGCAGCGGCCGGAATTTCACCGGGTCCACATAATAAACGGAACCGGAGTAAAAGCCACCGGTCACATACCCCGCGTCCGCCATGATTTCAGGCCATGTCTGCTGATTGAAGTCCACCCCGGGCAAATAAAACAACGGTCGAATATACTTGCCGGTCATGAGCGATGCCAGGGCGTAACAGGTGTGGGGCACCGGAGTATAGGCGCGCTCAAACACCACCGATTGCGTGGCCAGCGCGTTCATCGTGGGAGCGACTGCCGTATCGGAAACATTTCCCGGTTGCAGCCGGTCGTATCTCATGGCGTCCACAGTAATAAGCAGCACTGTGGCCCCTGGACGTTTCAGAGAGTGGCGTGCCATGGCCACCTGTTTGTGGGATTCCGATTCGGTGGTCGAAGATTCATCCGCCATCTCAAGGTCGCCGCCAACCAGAAGCGATACCGGCAACATAACTTCAACAGCCGTCGCGGTTTTGTCGCAAATGACAAATCGAATGTTCTGTGTTTGACCAATACGTCCGAGACTGAAACCGCCGGCCACCACAAACACCAACACCAGAGCCGCCGCTCGCACCGAGCCTCTGTCCGAGAAACGCGTGGGCCACCCCAACAGCCCTGAAAAAATCAGTAAACACGCCGCCAGAACGGTCAATGCCAGATGAAACGGCGGGTAAAGACGGACCAGCACAACGAAATCAATCCCAACCATGGCCAAAGCGACAACGCAACAAAGCAGCGCCATCAGCCTGCGATAAACGGGTCTGGACACCATCGATCCCCTGACAATTATCCAACCCCACGCGGCCCCCGAAAGGAAGCCGGTGAAAAGAACGATGGGCAATCGCAAGGGAAATTGTGCGATACTGGGGCCACTGCTCAACAGCCAGAAAAGGGCCGTCCATAGTGGCGCCAGAAAAAATGTCAGGACAAACGGGCGCGTTTGAGGGCGCAGACGCATGACCACCGATTCCACTGCCCACCCCGGACCACTGATCACCGCCCCTGCCATGGCGCACATCAATACGGTCCCCAGGATGGCGAACATCAACTCCACCCCATCCACAAACATATGGCGCGCAACAAGCCCCAGTACCGCACTATCCAGCATGCCCAGCAGGATACCACTGATGGCTCCCGTCAAGAGCCATTGACTCAAACGTTTGTTCATCTGTTGCAATATAGGGTGTGTCTCCCCGATTGCAACGACGACGCGATTAAATTGATTAAAAGTAGTACCGAAGTTCAGTGTACGCGGTAAACGGCATGTCACCAAATTCGCTGCGGATGACGGGCGCGTTCTTTCGCACAGTGGCCCGCTTGCCAAACGGAAGCAACGCGCCAGTGACCCATTCGGCATTGTCGCCAATGCTCACGGCCAGAGACACAGACGTCAATCCGGACGTGTCCACCACATTCATCATGCCAACGCCTCCCAGCTGCACCAGTGGATGCAGTTCGGTTCCAAAAGCAATGCCCGCGTACTGCCTGCCTGGATGGGGAAACTCGTCCGCATACACGCGCCGCTGCATCATATACAAATACTGGTGAGTCGATACGCCATTGGAGAGATATGCATATTCCATCGAAATCGATGTGTTTCGCGCCCCCCCCATCCATCTGGCGCCTGTAACCACCTGCATATACTTTCGGTCAATGCGCCCCTGGTCATCCAGCGGCAGCATACCGATGGTTTTGTCGCGAATTCCGCCGTGCCCTTCGGTGTACAGGGTGATGGGACCCGCGTCTCCCTGCAATGCACCGCCGGCAATCCATTGGGCGGCCAGACGTCCGCCGGTAAAACTCATATCCAAAGGACCAATGGCAGTACGGGCGTGGAGAAGCATGGCAGATTCCTGAAAAGACGGTTCGTCAGAGTGATCTGCGGATGGGGAATGGCCCAGCACGGCCGCCACTTCGATATTGGACAGATTTCCCGTTTCGATGGCCAGTTTGGCCGCATCCACCCCGGGCTTGTAAACGGTGTTGATGCTCGATGCCGAAAAGGGCGCGAAAAAATCATTGACGGCAAACAGCCCCGCAATGGTGTAGTTGATGGGCATTCTTCCCAGCGCCAGGCTGGCCCGGCTGCCATTGAAGCGCATAAAAGCGCGATCCAAACCATAGCCGCCAGCTGTGGACCCCTGGTGAACGGAGTGGTCGAGCCAGGGATGTCGATAGGTGCTGACTGTCAATGACGCGTTGGTGATGGCGTCGTTCGCCGCAGCGGGCATGGTCCCCATTGCGCCAAACACATCCAGTTCAAAGTCCAGTTTGTTGGCAATGCCGCCCGTGGCAATCAGGCGAACCACCGACATATTGGCCCCCTGTTGTATCCGATAGCGCGTTTCTCGAAGGGTTTGGGAGTATCCGGTGTTGAGCCTCAGTGCACCGTTCAAATCAACAAAAAAACGTCCATCTTCACCAATCGCTTTTGCGAACCCTTTTGCGCGCATTGGCAAAAGCGCGAACACGAGTACCAGCAATCCCACCCATGCCCTTCTTTGGGAAATGAAAAAAGAGGGATTTGGCCAAAAGCGTTTCAATGAATCACATCCGAATCGATGCGCCCATCCACCAGCGAGATGGTGCGTCTGGCCCGTTCCATTACGCGCGGGTCATGGGTGGAAAACACAAAGGTGATGCCTTTTTCAGCATTGAGCTTTGCCATCACGTCGAGGAGCGTTTTGGCGGTTTTTGAATCCACGTTGGCTGTGGGTTCATCGGCGAGGACAACCGCTGGCGACGATACGATGGCCCTGGCAATGGCCACCCGTTGCTGCTGTCCCCCGGAGAGCTGGTTTGGCTTTCGGTGCGAAAGCTCCCCCAGTCCCACATCCTTGAGGATGGCCATCACGCGGGCCTGTCGCTCCTTTTTTTTCACCCCCTGCAGTTCCAGCACCATCTCGGCATTTTCGTATGCCGTGAGCACCGGAATTAAATTATATGCCTGAAACACAAAACCAATGCGATCCCGGCGAAGTTTGCTCAGGGCGTTTTTTCCAAGGGTTGAAAAACAGTGTCCTTCCAGAGTGACAGCGCCTTCGGTGGGCACATCCAGCGCGCCCATGATGTTTAACAGGGTGGACTTGCCCGAACCGGATGGCCCGCACACAACTGTGAATTCCCCGCTGGATATGCTTAGGTCAATGCCACGCAGGGCGTTCACTGCCACACTGCCCTGCCGGTAGATTTTTTTGAGACCTTTTATTTGATATGTATCTGTCATCATGGTCATCCTTTTTTTGGGCGCATGCCATTTACACCAGTTTAATGCTGTCCACTGGCGACACTTTCTGGGCGCACCATGCGGGATACAGCCCCGCCAATAAAGTGGCACAGGTGGCCACCACAAAAATGCCAAGCAGTTTTTCAATATAAATGTTCACGTGAATGATGGTGGTCATGGCAATACCATTGACCGATATCTCTTTGCCGTTCGCCGCCATTGCGGCCAAATCAATACCAGTGGTGTACATGTAGTAGTAATACGGCCATGCAGTGACAAGGAGCGCCAGTATCAGCCCACCTGCGGCGGTAAAAACACTTTCCCACACCACCAGAGCAAAAATACGCGCGCGGGAAAAACCGATAGCGTTCAAAATGCCAAACTCCCGCATGCGTTCCATCACGCTCACATACAACGTGTTGAAGATGCCCGCGGCCACCAGGAATAAAATGAGCATCTCGAATATCTTTGCCGACGCCATCTTGGTTTCCACCAAACCGGCCAAATCCGCGTTGATGGTTTGCCATGGCAGCACTCGAACCGTGCGACGCCTCTGCATACGCTCCTGCAGCGCGGTTGCCACCTGGGCACTGTCACGATAGTCCTCAAGAAACACCGCCAGCTGGGTCACCTCGCCTGGGGCATATCCTATCAGTTGGCGCAGGGCATTCATCTCCACAAGGCACAGGGTTTCATCGAGCTGCCTCGACCCCGTGGTTAAAATGCCGCGCACTCGGCCAAGGGCCGATACAATCTCACCATTCACATCGGTGAGGGTGTACACCAGTTTCTGTCCCACTTTTACCTGCAGACGTTTGGCCAGTTCCTCGCCAATGACAATCCCGCGCGCATCACCCGCGGTTAACGGGTGGCCTTGAAATTCACCTCTAAGAATGCGCATGTCTTTGGGGGTATCAATTCCAGGGCGAATACCAAACACAATGGCGCCCGCGCTTTGCGCCGCTGTGGCCACCATGGCCTGGGACACGACTCGCGGCCGGATTCGCAGGATACGCGAATCGGTATTAAGCCCCTTTTGCAGGGCATCTGTCACGTTGATGCGATTGGCCACCGACGGTTCGTCCATATAGTCCCGATGCTGCACGGTCACATGCCCGGCACCCAGCTCTGCGGCAGTATTGATGGTTTCTTTCCAGGTGGCGTCCTGCAGGCCGGTGAATAAAATGGATATCATCACGCCAAACGCGATTCCCAGCAGTGTAATCAGCGTGCGACGCGGGTTTTTTTGGAGATTTCGAAACGCCATTTTTATAATAGTCCCATTCATTTCGCTCTCTCCTTTGCTACTGATGGTGAATGGCGTTTACCGGTTGCAGCAGCGCCGCCTTCAGCGCGGGATAAACAATGGCCCCAAACACCACCAGCGTGAGCACCACCAACGGGGCCACCACGGTGGGCACATCGAACACCGCTTTCATCACCGGGTTGACCCCCACACCGGAGACCGACATGGTGGACATCTGACTGCTTAAATCGATGCCGCAGGTTGAGAGGTAAATCGACATCGGGATGCACAGCACTGTCGCAGCCAAAAGACTGCACCCCAGCATGATAGCGGTTTCCACTACAATCATCTGAAAGACACCAATGGGCGACACGCCAATGGCTTTCATGATGCCAAACTCCCGGATGCGCTCAAACACCGCCATGAGCATGGCATTGAGCACCACGATGCCAATGGAGATATACACCAGGATGTACATGAAAAAGAGCACGCTCGACATGTAGTCAATCATGGACGCCAGTTCCGGAGCAATCTCTTTCCAGGTGTTCACCGTCAGCCTGGGCGCCATCATCTGGATTTTGTTTTTCAGTGCATTAAGGTCGGCGTCGTCACTTGTGCGCACCATTATTTGATGGGCATTTTCCATGGCCAAAAAGTCAGACAATCTGTTGAGATTCATAAACACCCCTGCCCGCTCCACGTTCTCGCCCGCGCCTGTGACGGTGCCGCGCAATGTAAACAGCTGATTGGCGGTGGACCCGTCTGCCGCCTGAGTTAGAAAAATGAGTTCGTCCCCAATTTTGACATTGAGTATCCGGGCCAGCCGCGCGCCAATCACAACGCCCCCAGGATCTTTGGCGTCCAGCCATTGGCCGTTGTTGACTCGCTTGTAAATATCGCTGACCCGCTTGTCTTTTGCCACATCAAGGCCCCGAAACATGGCCGCTGCGCTATTGTCCGCCGACGCCAAAAGACCGCTGCCCAGAATTCGGGATGACGCAAAAATACCGGGCCCCAACTGTTCGATGCGGGTTGCCGGCTTTTGGGCGGCGGGGATATTTTTGTACATGGACGGCCGGTCCAAATATCCTTTGGCGTGAATCTGAATATGCCCCATCTCCACATTGACGGCGCTGTTCGACAAATCAAGTTGATATCCACGCATAAATCCGGAGTACTGCACCATGGCAAAAAGCGCCAGGGACATGGCCAGGATGGTGACCACACTGCGACGACGATTGCGCCACACATTGCGCCAGGCCAGTTTAAACGAGTTCACGGCCCACCTCCCGGGTTAAAGCGATTTCAATCGATGCACCGAGAAAAACGCCTTTTTCAACGGCACATCAAACTGAATCTGTTTCCATTGCAATGATGTATATTCGCCCGACTTGTCCAGTGGCGTCATCTTCATGCGATGGGGAAACAGACGCCCGTGGGAATAGCGGAAGTCCGAGTACACCATCTTACGCACTTTTTTACCGTCTTCATCGAAAAACAGCTGCCACGCCGGTTGCAGGGAACCATGAAAAACGCCCACCTGGATTTTTCCGTACACTATGGCGCGCCCTTCTTTGGGAATGAGTTCCAACACATGGACCTGCTTTTTGCCCCAGGGTTTATCTCCAATGAGCGTCGCGTCAAAATCGTCTGACAGTCGGGTTTCGGTGACAAGGTCGTCATTGGTGAAGTGACTGCCCATCCACGCGCTGCCCATCATCGATGCATTGATGCGAATGGTTCTGCCGGTTTTGTTAAGGTACGTGTAAAGCGTGTTTTCAGCCTTAAGCGTGGCTGTCCCCTTTTCTTTAAGCGGCTTGATTATTTTTACCAGGGAGTGTTCCTTGCCAAGAGACCAGGATTCCATTTCAAGGGTGCGGGTCCAGTGCGTTGTTTTAATCTGCATTTCAAGAATGCCATGAGAACTGTTGCCACGGTGCTGATCGTCAATTTGCAAAAGGACGTGGCGAACAAATCCCGTATCTCCTGGCACCGGCACCCCATCATCCCCCGATGCCAGAGTAACGAACAGGAGAATAGAAGCGAGCAGGCTGATGCCGGCCAGTTTGGAAAACCGTTTGGCACACACATGGTTCAGTATTGTCATGATTCATTTCCTTCCTGTTCAATCTGCCAGGCGCGGTGGCCCGGCGACGCCTTCCACCAGCATATGCGCCAGAGTCATTGCAAAAGTGCGGGTGTCCAATTCGCCACAGATGTCGCCTTCCGCCATGCTGAGACTGAATGTGATAATGGCCCTCAGCACTTTGGCCCGTTCAATGCGCTCCGCCGGTGGAATCGGATGGTCCCGGGTGGCCGCTTCAATCAGTGCCGACAAAAATCCGTTGCTGAACGCTTCACTCTTTTGGCGATCTTCCGGGCTGATTTCGTGTATCAAGTCCTTTAAGTCTGCGTCTCCAGTAGCCAGTTTTGCGGTGATGGGCATCTCCTTTGCCACCTGAACGCCAAGGGCAACCCATTTGCAGATGCGCTTTTTGGGGTCTTCTTCGTCGAAAAGGGGTTTCATTTGCAACAGGTATTGCCGTTTTTCTTCGGCCACCACCTGCACCATCAAATCCGCTTTTGTTTTGAAATACAAATACAGCGTCCCCTTGGCAACGCCGGCCTCCCTTGCCACATCCTCCATACTGGTTTTGCGATATCCCCATTTTTGAAAGAGCAGACCCGCCGCATCCAGAATTCGACGCTGCTTTTGAGCCCGTGGGTCGTCATTGGGCAAAATGGTCGAAAACTGATCAAGCATTTTTTCAAAATCTGTGAGTGTCCAAGTGTTCATAATGACCAATTTAACTTATTTGGTCAGTTTGTCAAAACCTATTTGCATCGCACGCCGGTTCGCACACACATATCGCTCCAGGTCGTCGTACCCGTGGCCCCCAAAAATCGCTTCCCAATAAAAACATGCTGTATTCCCGTCTGAAAATCGGTCTTTAGGAAAGATACTTTTGCCGGCTCAAAGAGAGGCAGACCGGCGAAAGGATAAACGCCCACACTGAAAACGGATTTTTCTTCTATTGCGCTGGCGAAACGGGGCCACCGGTTGCCCCCTGTTCTCCGGTCAGCCTGGCATATAATCCCGATATTCCCCGATGAGAGGGGAAACGAACCATTGCCGTGCTTAGAACTTGTCGGGCGCTATCGCTCTCGCCATGCTGCTGTAAATAAAAGGCGTAGGCATAACTGTAATCCGGATTGTCCGGGGCATTTGCCGCGGCCCTGGCACACAGTGGTCTTGCCACAGCCCACCGCTGCACAGCATCCAGTATACACAAATTATACGCTGCCTGAGCTGAATGGGGATTGGCCTTCAGGGCGGCTGTGAAATGTTGTCTGGCCCCTGCCATGTCTTTTTGCTCTGCCATCAGCATGGCCAGGTTCAAATGTGTGGCCTCCATTTCCGGCGCCAAAGAGAGAGCGCGTTCAAACGATTCTTTTGCGGCAGATGCATTGCGGGTGGCATATTGTGCCAGCGCCAGATTATTCCACAGCTGGGCAACGTCCGGACGCAGCGCAATGGCATGCTCAAACGTGTTGATGGCGTCGCTAAACTGCTGCCTGTCCAGGTAAAAGTTTCCAAGGTCCTGGTACGCAAACGCATTGTCTTCCTGCACCATCAATGACTTCAGATACTCCTCGGTGGCCCCCTCCAGCGCCTTCCTGTCTGCGCTTTGCAGAGCATTCGTGTCGACCGTTGCCAGAACCTGAGCAGCGCGAACGCGCACCAGACGACGTTTGTCTCTGGTGAATGGCAGCAATGCCTTAATAAGCTGCGGCCTGGAGCTCCCCCTGCTCGCAAGAATGGCACTGGCGCGAACGAGGGGCGATGAAGACTGCAGTCCTTTCAATATATACGGCTCCACGTCCTCACTGGTGCAAAGGGAAAGCAGCCTGAACAAAGTGGCCTTTGTTATTTCATCTGTATCGGGACGTTCGAGCAACGTCAAAATCTCTTTTAAATGCACCCAGTTCTGCGCCCGGGCCTCGGCTATCAGATTTCCTATGTGCAACACAGCTTTTTTGCGGACGTCGCCATGCCAGCGGGTGACCTGTTTATCTGCCCATGCTGCGGTTTTGTCTAAATGACATAAATTGCACGCGTTGGGTGACCCAAATGCGAGCGTCGCCGCGGGCACCGGTGGTTTCATGGAATGGTCACTTCGTTTCATCCTGGCAAACTCGGTTATGGGCATATGACAGTGAATGCAACCAGGACTTTTTGCTCCTGCGGGATGATGACTGTGCGCGGCAAGGTTGTTCACATAACGGTCATGGCATGGTGCACAGGATTTGTTCGGATTATCTTTAAAACGAAACCGACCGCTCGATGTATGACAATACGTGCAGTCAAGCTGACCAGAGATGGCACAACCGCTGCGTAAAAAAGTGGTATACGAATAGGTTTCTCCAAGCTCTCGCCCATCGGGATAAAAATCCGGTGTTTCCAGAACAACCAAATCAAAATGGTCAAAGAAGTTGTCCCCAGGCGAAAACGTATCGGTCAGCGGAATCAATCGGGCATGACAAACGGCGCACGCATCGTTGTTCTGCTGATGTGAAAAATCGCTGCCGCCACGAATAATCTCCAGGTCTTTGGGCGCCTCATTTTTTTTTGCTGCCGCCTCACAGACTTCGATATGCCTGGCCGATGGCCCATGACAGGTCTCGCAGTTAATCCCCGGCTCTTTCCATTCCGTGCGGTAGCTATTGGTTTTTCTGTTGTAATTTTTATTTAGCTGACTCACATGACAGTGATAGCACGATGTATTGAATGTATAGGCGGCATCCTGCCAGTGCAGGCGAGACGCAGCGTCCGAAGCGGCAGATGGTTCAAAATGGCGCACGCCGCTTTCAACCACATCAAACCACTCCTTTTTGCGCACATCAAATCCAATGGGCAACACCTGCAATCGCCCTTTGGCCATGGGCGTTAAAAAGTAATATACATTTTTTCCACCAATGGCATACAGCACTGTGTATTTCGATTCGCGTCCCGCTTTTTTTTCCAGCATGATGCCATTGCTGTTCATTTCGTATGTTGCGTTGCCAACAGTCACCTGCGCATCGGCCCAGGGCAGCAGGGGCGCCACATCAACAAACCGTTGCATGGTGGTCCCGTGACGGGAGGTTTCCCAAAGACCATGAAACGTTTTATGACAGGGTTTACAGCTTGCGGACCCAGCGTAGAGGTCGCTACTGTTTTGGGGCAACGGCTTACCGGGTGTTGGCGACGTCTTTGGCGCCCCACCTTTCTTCTCCGGCGGGGGCGTGCCACAGGCGAGCGGCAACAGCCCCCCCAGCCACAACAGGCAGTTGACCACCATCGACGCGATGGCGCAAAAACGCACTGCATCGCGTCTGCCCCCATGTTGCATCCTGAATGCGACTGTTCGCCCTATTAAGTGTTCAATTTGAATACTCATACTTCCAGCCGAGGCTTTCTAAATCCTTTTTTTTAAAAAGACGACTGATATAACAGCCACCAGAAAAACACAAACGATTGTCGCCATTCCTGGCTTTCCTTGTGGGGCAGTTGCCAAAGAAAACGATGCCTTCAGTGTTTATGGCTAAAGTTGTTTATATAAGACTCATTAAATTATTAGCTTAGAGCCACATGGACAATGACTTGGCCTCTGTTGCCACAGGCGTGGGCGATGCCACCTGTACTGCTTATATTGGCAATGTCCGTTCGTTCGCACGACAGCTCACATTTTTAACAATCAATTTAACAAGTTACAGCAAAGCAACCGCCGAAGTGCGTCACTTGCATCAGGGCGTGTCTCAGATGTACGATCTTTTTCAGCGTCACGGCACTTTTTTTTGGCACCGGAAAATATTTGACCGACACTGAATTGCAGAAACCGCATTGCTCGACTATATCATAAGGAGATGTCAGAGATGCCAAAAGAAGCAGCCAAAGTTCGCCCCCTCATGTTCGCCCAGGATGATGCTTCCCTTGTGGAGGGACTACGTGCGGGCCATGTGGGCGCCGGGACTGCTTTTTATAACAGATATGTAACTCATGTGCAGCGGATCGTTACCCGCGTCATGGGAGTGGATGCCGAACTGATGGACATAACAAACGAAGTATTTTTCCAGTCCCTTAAATCCATCCATACCCTGAATGATCCCCAGCTGTTGAAAGCGTGGGTGACCCGCATTGCGGTATTCACCAGTCGCAAATGGATACGTAAACGAAAAAGAAATAATTGGCTTAAATTCCTGCCCGCGGACGAGGTGCCAGAGGCTGTTTCGAAGGAGGAGGAACCTCGAGACAGACACGCCGCCAAAGCGGTGCGGGATATCATTAACAAAATGCCAACCGAGGAAAGAATTGTATTTTCATTGCGCTATCTGGAGCAGATGCAGATTTCGGACATTGCCGATACCTGCGGTTATTCCCTGCGCACCGCCAAGAGAAGACTGGCAAAGTGTGAATGGCGATTCAAACGGATGGCAGAATCTGATCCGGAAATCGCAGCCAGGCTGGAGGCGAGCGAAAAATGGAGAAACAGATGAGAGCGTACGAAACATTATTAAGAGAACTTGCCGAAAGCGAAGAGCGCGAACTGTCAAAGGTTGACAAAAATGCCGCTCTATCGCTTTTCGTTGAAGAAATATCCCGTTATCCAGACAAACGGCGCCGATCGCGTCGTATGATGGTCGCAATTGCAGCGGGGGCCGCAGCGATATTGCTGGCGCTGGCCGTTGGAATGCAGACGACCGATTTCTTTGCACCGCGCGAAATACCGCAGTTTGGGGATTTGGCCGAACATCAATGGATTCAGGTGGGCCCCTCTGCAACGCGGGATGTCAATCTTGAAGACGGAACACAGATTCAGTTTATGGAAAATTCATCCGGCCGTGTGACGCAACAGATAAAACACAAAGGTGAAGTGACTCTTGAAAAAGGGAATGTGACCCTTTCTGTGCCGCATCGTGCTGACTCAGACTGGAAAGTTTTGGCAGGTCCTTACAAAGTCGCCGTAACGGGAACCCAATTCGAAGTTAAATGGAATCCGCAGGGCAGTGATTTAACTGTAAACGTATTCCGGGGTTCCGTGATGGTTACCGGTCCTCTGCTTGAAAAAGGACAGTCTGTTACCTCCCGGCGGTCGCTGTCTGCGAATTTGCACACTTCCAGCGTTAAGATGACACCCCTGGATAAAAATTATACCGCCGGCGATTTGACGTATGATGATGTCAATATCAATAACACAGCGGAAGACGCAAATCTGAACAACACCCTAAAACGCAATTCTCACTCGTCGACCTCAAAACATTCGAAGCGCCATGGCGCGAAAGACATTTCCAACGGCAAGGGGTTGTCCAATGCGGTAGAGGCTGACAAGAGTGGCACATCGTGGGTTGAAAAACTGGATTCAGGGGACTACAGTAGTGTGGCATCTGAAATTCAACGTATTGGGTTGGCTCCCCTGCTCCAGGATACATCCCCCGCAGTATGGCTTAGACTGGGTAATGCGGCCCGGCTTGCAGGTGATTACAATACCGCGCGTGCCGTTTATGAAAGATTACGTCGGCAATTCCCTGGTTCAGGATATGCCACCACCGCTGCACTCTACATGGGAAGAATGGCGTTTGATCAGCAAAAACAATATGCCCAGGCTGCGAAGTGGTTCAATATTTATCTGAGTGAACAAAAAGGTGGTACACTTCATCGGGAAGTGTTAGGAAGATTAATGGAAACCCAATATAAAGCGCAGATGAGAACAGAAGCCATGAAAACAGCTCAACGTTATCTTGAAGAATACCCCAATGGACCGCATGCCGCGCGTGCGCGTGAACTACTGGAACAATGATTTCCAGATTTGGTATCTGTTTCTCGCTTTTTATTTTTGGTTTCTTCGTCTGCTCCGCTGTTTCCTTTAAAACGTATGCTGCCAATCGGGTAGTGGTGCTCCGCAATCCGGACAATTCCGTTGTTCCTTCGGTGATAAGCGAAATTGCCAGAGAGCTGAACGCCACGGGATTTGTATCTGAAATAATTATCGATACCCCCAACGAAAATCTCGAAGATATCGCCGGAAGAGAAGATGCATCTGCAGCCATTCGCTTAAACATGCAGGGCAAGAGTGTGGAAGTATGGGTGGCCGACCGCATGACGGGAAAAATGGTAAAGCGCACAGTGGCCCTGAATCCCGGTGGTGAACCGGAGGAGTCCATTGTGATTCTCGCCGCAGTGGAGTTGCTGCGGGCCAGTCTCATGGAAATATACGCCACCAATTCACCCAAAGGAGACGTCGCAGTTTCGGAAGAAGCGCGAAATTTCGCCAAACCTGTTGAGCTCAAGGAAAAGAATAAACAGGAGGGCCGGATTTCGGCGGGATATTTGTCAGTGGGCGCGGGCGGCAGCTATATCGTACGCGAGGGCGGCGTGGGCGGAAATGGCGCGGTATCCCTGATTCTCGCTTTTCACCAAAAGGTGCGTTTCAGTATCGATGGACGTCTGACGTTTCATCCCCATGCGCTGACGGCACCTTTGGGAGATGTAACTATTTATCCTTTTGTTGTCCGTGCACAGTCCGAGTGGATCTTTCGGGATCCCGCTTACAGGTTGAGACCCTATGCGGGTCTGGGTATGGGCGTCGTCTTTATTTATTCCAAAGGAAACGTGAATCCCGAATGGCGCATGGCCGACTTTGAGTTGAAACAGCATAATCAAACAGCAATCGTCCCAACACCGTTTGTCTCCAGCGGATTGATCCTCCGCGTTACAAGCCAGCTGGCACTGCGAATAGAGGCCACCCTGGGAATTGCCACATCCATTACACGTATCCGCATGGGCGATCCGACTATTGCCAGAGTTGGTCCCCCGCTGTTCATCATGAATATGTTGCTGGATATCTCGCTCTGGTAACGTCACACAATATCCATTATTCCTCAGATAAAGAATTAGTGCAGACTCAATGAAATGAGATGTTCATTTCTGCCTATTTACCACCCGCTTTTATGCATGGTGAGCACATGAATGTTGTTTGGAAAGCGAATTTTTCATAAGATAAAATAATGTTCGCAAGTTCGATCTGGCTAAAAGAACTGCAGGTCTTTTAAAAACGAAGGGAGTCTGAATGTCACATCATTTATCAAAGCAAGTTGTTGGTCTGCTTCTCCTGGTGATATGGGGGCTAAGCCTGTCCTGCTCTGAAGACAAAAAGAAGGCAAATACCGACGACGAAACTGAAATGAATTCTGATTCAGACTCGGACAGCGATTCAGACTCGGACAACGATTCAGACTCGGACGGCGACTCAGACTCCGATGGCGATTCAGACTCCGATGGCGATTCAGATTCCGATGGCGATTCAGACTCCGACACATCCAATAAATGCCAGTATACTTGTCAGGCCCACTGTATATCCGTCGGGGGAAAAGAAATGTCCGGAGACTGCGAAGACTCGGGCATGAAATGTTGCGACACCGGCAAATCGACCGACGCGGACAGCGATTCTGACGGCGACAGCGATTCTGACGGCGATTCAGACTCGGATGGTGATTCAGACTCGGACACGGATGTCAACGATCCCATGTGGCAGAATATTGCCATCAATGATATTGAACTGTATCAGGCAGTACAGGTGCCCGTTGTCAAAGAACGTCAGGTGGTAGACGCGACCACACCCATTGTCGAAGGACGCAATGGCATGATGCGCATCTACCTGAAAACAGAAACGGGATGGCAAAACCGCAGTGTCACAGCGCGCGTTACCATTACGAAATCAGACAACACCACCAGCGCGTTTGAAGCATCCGCAAATATCCGTGCCGACTCCAGCGAATCCAGCCTGGAAAGCACCCTCAACGTGGACATCCCCGGGGAGGCGATCACCGCCGGCATGCAGTACCATGTGGACCTTGTGAGCAATGACAAACCTGTCGGCACACCGGATAAAAACAGATGGCCCAAAACAGGTGAAGCCAACCTGAATTCCAGTAATACTCTTGGCGCGCTGGAAGTAATGATTATTCCCATTCGCTGGGACAGCGATGGTTCCGGCAGACTGCCCATGACGGATGAAACGTCTCTAAAAAATATTGAGAACGTCATGATGGATTTGTATCCAATTGATGCCATCAACATTACTGTTTCCGAAAACACTCTCAATTGGGACCAACCGCTCGAAGCCAACGGTGTGGGTTGGGAAAATTTACTCAATGCGCTAACGGAGCGCCGCATGAACGACAATGTAACCGGCAACATTTACTACCTGGGGATGTTTCGCCCAGCCGAAAAATATTTTTCATGGAACGGCGGGGATGCCTACTGCAACATGGGTTGCGTAACCGGTCTTAGTTGGCAAATCGAGCGGCCGAAGGACAGTTGGGGCAGAGCGAGTCTGGCGGTGGGATATGACGACGAAAGCGTCCCATACACCGTCGCTCATGAACTGGCACACGCCCACGGCAGACCCCATTCCCCTTCCGGTGGTGCAGATTATGCCGATCCAAACTATCCCGTTGCCGACGGTACGCTGGACGTATTTGGATACAGCACGCGACACGTTGTTCTTCTGGCCCCCAGGGACTATTTCGATTTCCTGGGTTACGATTCTCCGCAGTGGACCAGCGCCCACACCTTTACGGCCATATTCGACATGGTTGTGACTGTAAACCAGATGTTCGCCACGTCTCAGTCGCGAACGCCATCAATGGAACAGGCGCAGGATACATGGAAACAAATTCTGGTGCGTTCCAATGGCACTGCCAACTGGGGAATCGAGCGTCCCATGGGTGATACGCCCTCCGGGGCAGAGGTGGATGTGGTGCTCTATGATGCGACCTCTAACTACCTGACCACAGTCACGGGCATGTATACGCCATTCTCCGGTCTGCCGGGTGGCGCCATCTGGATCAAATCACCGCCTGCAGAGGCAGTGATTGCCGAAGTTCCGGCGCTCAACCTCACCATCGTTCCATAGCTGCCTCTGGCGCGCCCGTCCCCCTCTCATTTCGGCGCATATTTCAATCATTTGTATTTTTTCGACCCGCTACCAATGGGACGCGGACACATACAGCTCAATAGGAACGGTTGAAATCCGGTATCGACCGCTATCGACAGGAGAGGTTCCAATGAATGGTCTCATGGGATGTTTACTTTTAATTTCATTGCTTTGGGGATGTGGTCAAAACGCATCCAGCAAAAATGAGGATGATTCAGGGGACACACACCAAGAAGTGGAAACGGACGCGGATAGTCATAGTGATACGGATACGGACACGGACACGGACACGAATAGAGACGGAGACACGGATTCGGACCATACCGGTCACGGCGATGGAGATGCAGACGGAGATGGGGATGGAGATGCCGATAATGATACTGACAGCGACACGGACGGGGACACGGACAGCGACGCAGACAGCGACGGGAACGGCGACACAGATACACAAACAAATACAGATACGGGAACGGCGCATGATGAGGACTCCTGGACGAACTCAGACTCAGAAACCGGGATTGACAATGGCAATGACACGGAGTTACCGGCATTTCCAGGCGCAGAGGGATTTGGTCGCAAAACAAGTGGCGGACGCGGCGGTACCGTGGTTCACGTCACCAACCTCAACGATTCCGGCCCGGGGTCATTCCGCGACGCGGTGAGTAAGCCCAATCGCATTGTTGTGTTTGATGTGGGTGGGATTATTCATATCACCGACCGCATTGTTATCAGCCGCAATATTTATGTTGCGGGGCAAAGCGCCCCCGGTGGGGGCATCACCATCTACGGCAACGGCATTGCCCTGAACGGTGATTCCGGCAACAACATCATTCGCTACATTCGCATTCGCATGGGTAAAAATGGCGATACCAAAAAGGACGCGGTGGCCATATCCGAAGGGCAGGATTACATGTTTGACCACGTATCCATTTCGTGGGGCATCGATGGCACACTCGATGTGAACGGCTCGGGCATCGACAATCTGTCCTTTCAGGACTGTATCATTGCCCAGGGCATCAACATAATCAATCACTCCACCGGTGGTCTGATGCAAAGTGGAAAATGGTCTGTGATTCGCTCTTTGTATATCGACAACAAAACCCGCAATCCCAAGGCGCGGGGCACCCACGAGTTTATTAACAGCGCGCTCTACAACTGGGCCAGCAACGGCTATATCATGGGGGACACCAGCGGCGTCTCCGAGTGCAATCTGATTGGCAATTACTTCATCTACGGACCCGCCGGCAGCGCAGACTCCCACATCACCAACACCACCCCCACCTTTTACGTCTATGGCAAAGACAACTGGGTGGACGACAACAGGAACGGCAAACTGGATGGCGGAGAATTGTCCAATTACAAAACGGCCACACGCGTGAACCAACCCTTTGATTATCCCGGTGTGAGGAACGAACTTTCGGCAAAGGCGGCGCTGACACACGTCATCAATCACGCCGGTGCATCGCTGGTGCGCGATGCGGTAGATGAATTTTTAATAGACGAACTGCTCTCGTACGGAACCAAAGGTCAAATCATCACCACAGAAGATGAAAATGGTATTCCCAACAATGTGGGCACCGTGGCCAACGGGTCTGTGCCCGCAGATGGTGACGGCGATGGAATGTCGGACGAATGGGAAATAAAGCGGGGGTTGAATCCCGGCGCTCCCGACGATTCCGGCGACGACGACGGCGACGGATACACCAACATCGAAGAATACTTAAGCTGCCTCGCAAACGATGTGGCATGCTAACCATTCCATGTTTAACTGGCGTCCCCGGATATTCTTTCCCCGTTTTTCTTTGGCCTTTGCCAGCCAGAACAAACTCTTTTTCATGCCATCGAATCATCCGCGCCATAGACGCGCCCTCCGTTTTGAGCGCCCTCTATTCGGCCGTTTTGACAAAAAGTTGAAAACTTTCTCAATTATTTTTCAAACATTCATGATTTCAATTCCTTCGAAATGGGTAGCACCTTTCGGTCGGCACCTTTCGGTCGGACATGCCGGTATCCTTCTGTCCCCAGCAGGTCAATAATCGCCTTTTCCAGTTGTGCTTCGGTGAATTTCATGAGCTTTAATTCAGTGGGTTATTCGTATTTTTCACTCGGATCAGCAAGTACTGGAGAAGTCCCTTTTTCGGAAGGATACTCTTTCTTTGAGCCTTCGCTTTATTCCTTCTTATTCAAGTAGGCCGCCAGGGCAGCGATGTCGTAACGGACCGAGCGCGTGCCGTAAAGAATGCGGAACCTCGATGTTTGATGTATCACTTGCAGCGACGATGTCTCCTTCTACCATTTGAAGCCAATGCTTCGATGCGGCACTGCCCGCATCAACAATCGCTCTATAGTCAATCGCGTCGTTTTCAAGCCAGCGATACAAACCTTCCTTCATAGCGGGTTTTCCGTCGCATGATGAAAGAAGAGATTGTCCAGGCGAACTCACCACGCTGCCCGCAATCTGAATAAGCCGCCTGGTTCTACGTGAATCGCCGAGATCCGCTTCTGCAAATAACTGCTCGGCCCAGTTGAGAGATACTGACTGTACAATTAATTGTTGTGATTGGTCATTTTCATTCATGGGCGGATATTGAAGCATCAAATCATTTTTGTCGATCCTTCGCAAAATCAAACAACATCTCGATCGCCCACCGATCGAGATGTGACTAAGAGACAGTTTTCAAAGGGGGCAAGGGGGATTTCGTCATACCCGAAAGTGTCAATTGTCATAACCCCCTTTTCGTCTTACTATGCAATTTTCAGATGGTCCAAGTACAAAACGGTTGGCATGGTACGCCTCTTTGCTCATCTGAAAAAGTCACGTATACGATTCGTGTTCCTCGGGCCGGGGGTTTGTCTCTGGCTTCCTCCCCACGCTACCTCGCGATAACGCAGTTGCCGTTTGACTAAGGGTTCCCGCCATCTGGGCCCCTAAGGGACTTTCACCCTCAAGTCAC
>JAFGQN010000033.1 GCA_016935665.1 Deltaproteobacteria bacterium
CTCCTGTTTGTTTGCAGGTTCATTTCGAAGCAATTATACTGGACCAGGCGAGATTTAATATGACGCCGTTCTGTTACCGCTTACGCTGTAGTCGCTAATTGCGATTTTTCTATTTCGTATGTCACCTCAACCCATTCTTCGGTTTTTACTTCAATCAGTTTCAATGACATTCCGTCCGCGCCCTCAACCAGCACCTCGATGTTTGAATCAAACTGTGTGCCTTCTCCCCAGATAGCAAATTTCGCCATCTGAGCACCTGCGGTTGCTGAATTGTTTTCGATTATCGCTGTTCCCGGACCTTTGGGCTCTTGAAGAACACTGATACTTGCTATTCCAACAGTATCGCCAAAGTTCAGTTCAAAAGTGTGGTATCCGGGTCCTGACAATCTCGATGTGTTTATTATTGCCAGAGCGGTTTTGTCATTTTTGACGTTTAAAGACCGCATAATCAGTTCGCCGTCACTCGCCACCGGTGTAACCTTTTTATTTGTGAACACGGATTCCAATGAGTGAAGAGTCACAACCACTTCATCACCAATCTCAATGGCTGATGGAGTTACCGCTAAAACGACAGTATTATTTTTCGTATCGTTTTCGCAGGAAAGCAGGAATATAGCTGTTGCGAAAACCATTTGTGTGAACAGCAGCTGCAGAGTAGAATGACTGTTTTCATTATACCTTTTCATTTTGAGTTTTCACTTTCTCCCGTTTCATTTCAGAAAGGGTAATTCGACAATCTTTTTGAATCCTCCAGCGTCAGTCCAAACGCTCGCCGTACAGCGGCACTGCCGACGGATAGTTTCTGTCGTTGGGCATACCCGGTGTCGGGGATGCCATGTACATAAAGTCCTTTTTGTTGTTGTTTGAATTCACACCTGCCGCTCGTCCGATGACGCGTACCATACCCACATCAGAGGCTTCATCTTCAACCAGCGTATTGATGCCATCGGTACCGAACTGCACCTGATCCATGACACTTCCCTCGTGCAGCAACTGGACTGCACCAATACCTTCGGGCAGCATCATTGTATCGCCGGCAAAGTCGGTGGCAAAGATGGCGACATATCCATCAGCATCTGTGGAGAAACCTTCAAGACTGATGCATGGGGTCTCGCTGTCTATCGGTTCCAAAAATCTATTGAATGTGCAAAGTTCGTAATCTGCAAGGTCCACATTGTACGCACCTTGCAGCTCCACCCATGGATCGCCTATGCCTGTTCTATTGTCGATTTCGTTGATAACCAAATATGATCTAACATTGAGTGCATAAAAGCCGCTGGTTTGCGCCTCCGCTTCCACTTTAATGTAATAGCTTCCCGCCTCTGCAACAAAAAGTCGCGGGTCACCGGTGGATGGCATTTCGTACCATGCCGAGTTGCTATCCAGCTCAATCTGCGCCGCGTTATAGAGAGTGATCCTTGTATCGGCGAACGCGTCATCAATCTGTGCAAGGCGTCTGGCAACTATATTGATGGTTGCGGGACCTTTGGTTTCGAAATAGTAATAGTCGACGTCGGTCTCGGTTTCAGCAGTGGCGTACACCACGGCGCCCATGGGATCATCAATGGTCTGAGCGGTTTCGAAAGCATCATTACCTGTTTCGGTTTCATAGCGTATGTTTCCGTGGGTGAGCTGATGAACGTATAGTTGATATGGACCCTCATTGCTGGACAGTTTGGGTCCCACTTCAATGAAATAGTCGGCTGTCTCTGAAAAATGGTACACGAGGCGGGCGTCTATTCCCATTGGGGTTTCGTCATCTTCAAATGCTATCCAGTTGTCTCCGGCGCCGTCTATTAGTCGTAACACCGGATCCATGGTAGAACGCTCAAGGGAATACGCATGGAAAACAGCGGTAGTCCCCTCAGATGCTGAAAAGGAGTAAAAGTCTGATACGTTGGTTCCTGGTGAAAGTTCACCCGCTTTTATGATTTTATTTGGCAGCGGCTCGGCGGGAATTACAATCGGTTCAATGTCATCTGCTGCAATGGTGAGCATGCCGCAGCTGTCCTTGCCTCCGCTTTCAACGTGTATCGCATAGTCCCCGGGTGTCGCCAACACGCCAGCAGTAAGTGGACAGGAAATATCTGTCGATGTATTCAGAATGCACCTGGTCGCTGGTGTCTTTTGAGGTGAATCAAGGTACAGATGGCCGTTTTTATTGGAAAACGATATGGCTCTATCTTCACTCCAGGCAACACCTGCAGCGGCTTCAAATCTTACCGTTTTATTAAACGATCCAATGGGGATTGCCGACGGAATGACTTTAAAGTCGTTACAGGTATCGGCGTCGTCGGTATTGCTGTCCTCTTCGCCACTATCAGTATCTGACGTCTTGTCCTTAACTGTAAATACCGCTGATACAACCTCTTGTTCATAATCGACTGTGGTTGTGGCGGTGATTGTATACTCACCAACAAGCGCGGCGTTACTCGCATAAACTGTAGCGACCATTTCGTTTTGGTTACTAATGGCATCGAGATTGATGCTAACACCTTTTGCCGATGGTTCTATCAGCAACAATGTTGCAGGGGGTTCCGTCTGGAAATGAGTGCGATTTCCGTTAATGGTAATTACTGTTGATTCCCCAACCAATCCGGTTGATGGGAATACGTCAATACCTGGGCTTGCAATTACTTCAATGGTAAAATTTGCCGTTTCCACGTCGGTATTAACCGGACTTTGTACCGTGCCAATAATGCTTCCAACAGATGCAGCACTATCCGTACGCACAGCAAGCGAAAGCTGTTCACCGTCGGTGAGCGTGGCACCGAGGTATTCAACTTTCTCAACGACCAGGCCACTCCCAGCGGGAAAGGAAACAGTGGACGACGCGCTGAAATGCGTGTTTGTACCAAATATCGAAACCTCACTTACCTTGCCGGTAAAAAGAGTTGATGGCCTCACATCGAGTATTGGTCGAAGCAGGTCCGCGCCGGAATCGGTAGCAGTACCGATGTCGGTTGAGCCTGGTACACCGTCCGTGCCAGTTTCAGTATCTGGGTTTGAATCCGTGTTACCTGCGACTTCTGCATCAATGGAAAACTCGCAATCGCCGTGGGCGTCGCCCAATTTTACCGAAAGCACACGATTTCCCAAAGGAGCGTTGGGATGTACTGTCAAGTCGAACTCAATTCTCAAAGGTCCGGTTTTTCGCAGGGGCGACAGACTAAGACCATCCCGTGGAGATATGGTAATGACAGGTAATCCTTTATTGGACAGACCACTGCTTACAACAGCAACTGTAATAGTTTGCCCACGCGCCGCTCTGGAAGGCGTTGCAGCGATTTCCATCTCGACTTCAGACGGCTTCTCGCTACACCCAAAAGCAAAGACAACACTCACCAGCAGGACGCCAAAAATTTGGACGATTCGCAAAATCATTGGTGACCTCCAATTCGTGTCTTAACTGTGTCTGTATCCGTCTCGGAAGGGAGCAATGCTGACAAAAGATGATAAAGGGGATCACCCTTAAAGTAAGCGCCGTCCAGGTGGTTGGGTAGACGCAAATCCCCAAAATGATAGCTACTGCAGATGCACACGCGAGACAATTCGGGATACATTCGTCGCCACTTTAGGGTTAAAGCGATGCCATCCTCACTATCTCCCATGTCGTATTCACAAACGAGGTGCGTCGGTCGCATTTCACGCAGAATCATATCTGCCTCTGTGACCCTGCCTGCAGTGTATATGTCACTAAATAGACCCGAGAAGGCACGCCTGACCAACGTCTGCGCATCTTCACTTCTGTCAACCATCAGCAGTATCTTGCCAACGCCTGTGTTATGAATTGAGGACAATTGATTCATTTGCATCTCCTGCTTCCATTTTCTATCCATCGCATCGCCGACCCCTGTTCGCCCGTGCGAGCGAAAAAAAAGTTAAAAATTCTATGTTGAAGCGCTCGCGAAACCAGAGTTTAAAGCGTCGATCTATTTGAGCGTTCCGGGACCGTTTCCCGCCTATGTGAAAGAACTGTACCAGGCCAGATCTTGAATAGTCGAAACCCGAGTATCCCATTGAAACCATTGAGGATTATTTTTTAAAATAGCCAATTTTGACAAAACTTCGAAATTCCGAAAAACAGCCATTATCGGAAATTGGAAGGTGTTTCGTTTTACTTTTTTCCGAAATCCGAAAACTACTGCAGGAGGCAATAGTTAATATAAAACAGGACCGTCATAACAAAATTTTAATAAGAAGCATTTTCTTTATTGATCGTGGATGATTTCGGAGGGCAACTTTGGTTTTTCGGAATTCGGATCCGATTTTCCAAAACGAATAAACTGTACTGAATTTAAGCGTATGATACGAGCGAATACGCATACCGGGACAATGGATGCAACGGTTATCAATTCCAACGAAAAGTTGACATTTGCGAGATGGAACTGTTTTCAATAAAAGTCGTTGATGTTATACAGGTCACAAAATTTGGTGAGAGCATTTCTGAAATGAGTAGAGAAGCATTTTGCCTTCATGGTATTATGTCATTTGAGTTATCCTGTTGAAAGGACTACACATATGGAATTCGACAACGACAATGCCACAGATAAAGTCAAGCCGGATGATACACATGAGACTGAAGCGCATCTGCCAGGATTGCTGGTTGCGTATTCGGTAGATACCAAAGGTCATGCTGACGGCGTCATTCCCCTGACTTTTCCTGCCGTAGCTGGACGGAGAAGCACTGTTTCCAATATACTGTTTGATGACACGTCTCTTTCTAAACGGCACTTCCAGATTCGTTTTGAACGCGGACAGTATTATGTTGATGACCTCAACAGCACCAACGGAACCTTTGTTAATGGTGTTCGAATAAAGGCGGCAAGCATCCTCCATGATGGTGATCTTATCCGGGCAGGTGAAAACATTTTCGTTTTTCAGGAAAACGTTTTTCCATTTCTGACACCCCCTGATGACTATTTTGGTTTTAAAGGCCGATTTTATAGTGGGATCCTTATCAACACGCTGAAAAGATTAATAAACAGCGAGAAATATCTCCTGCTTACTGGGCCAAGCGGCTCCGGCAAGGACCTGGCAGCGAACGCTTTTGCTCAGATGAGAAAACAACCCATGCTTACTCATAATGCGTCTTCTTTTTCTACAGACGAAGAGGCTGTGACAACTCTTCAGGGTGTGGAATCACACGTTTTTTCAGGTGTAAGTGCTCGCAGTGGGCTCATAGAAGATGCGAAAGATGGTATACTCTTTATGAACGAATACCACAATTACTCAGCACGCGTTCAGCGTGTACTCCTGCTGATTCTGGAAGGGGGCGCCTATACGCGTACTGGAGGTAAACAGCTTTTGGAATCCAACGCCTTTTTTATTTTTGCGTCAAATGAAGGAGGTCCCAACTATGGACTGGCCAATGATGTTCTCGGACGTTTGAAAAATGTTTCAGTTCCAGGACTGTGCGAAAGAAGAGCTGACATTCCAGAGCTGTTTCAATTTTTTCTGTCAATCGAGCTGAATAGTAAGGCGCTCCAGCCCAAAACGGCGTTGTCCCATTATAGAGCGGTTCATTACGAACATATATGTCTGGCAAACTTCGGCAAGCACAATATAAGGGAGCTAAAGGAGCTAGCCGACGAAATTGCAACAAACATTCAAGAAGGCGCTGCGCCCAGATGGTCATTGTTTCAGGCTTTGAACAATAAAAAGAAACATGACAGGAACAGCGCTGCCAAAAAAGGGAGGCACGAAAACAGTGCGTCATTTGATACACCTGCCAAAAGGATAGCGAACTACAATTGCGATGAATTTGGCGAGCAGGAAGGTTCTTCCGTTCGAACGATTGACATGATGACACAATCGATAGTGAAAAGCCGTGCGAATACAAAGCCAGGGAAGTTTTCGGTAACTCCGAAAGGGTCAACTGGCGAACAGAAAGGCATTGGCAAATACAAGGATCAGATCTGGGAGGAATATGAAAAAAGTGGCGGAAACATTTCCGCTGTTTGCAGGACCTTGAATCTGATGGGTATTGAGATATCTGACAAGACATTGAAAAAATATATAAAAAGGTGGGGGTATCCTACCAAAAGACAGTTGAAAGCCAACTCCTGAAAGACTCAGAACGCAAACATCAAAGTCATTCAACGGTGTCGATTACACCAGCCTTACCTCAACCGGATGGCCCATTGCGGCAGCGCCCTCCGATGCGGAATTCACCTATGACAGTCGCTATCAGCTGGTTGGTGAAGACCGGGACTATATCACCGGCGGCAATGGCGATGACTGGCGGGACGCCACCGATCACACATCCACCCGGTTGCGGTCGGTTCACTGGGATTTCGATTCACGGGGCAACATGACCTCATGGAAAGAAGAAGGCGACGGTGACGGTATCGCCACAAAGAACCTGGGCCGTGCCCTTGGCGGCACCATCAAAAACGGCTGGCAGCTGAATCATGAAGACGGCAAGGCCGACTGCATGTCCGCTCTCGAAAAAGGCGCCTCTGTTCCTGCGGGCTGCTACATTCCCGACGCAATATACTTTGCCACCAACATTGGCGACGACGGTTTAACTGCCGGCAAAGGCACCTGCATCTGGGTGGACTACGATTCAATGGGGCGCATGATC
>JAFGQN010000207.1 GCA_016935665.1 Deltaproteobacteria bacterium
CAAGAGATCATATTTCGATTGGCTTGTCGATCCTCTGATTGAATCTTCTTTACAATTTCGGCATGTTTAAACTGATCGACGCTCTAGGGCCATGGAATCACAATATGTCTGAGAGTCTGCAAAGTTTGCTTCCTCCGAGCAGTGCCAATAGAAATGCTTATTTTTGTTGTTGAAAACAGGTGTGCCACAAATTGGATCAGAACCATCTCCATGTTCATACGCCCCACGATCAATGTAAGGAATTGCACTACTGGCGTATCGATATTTTCCTTCGATGTCGGTACTGGGTGAATATGCTCTACTTGCGTTGTCAATACAGGGTGAGGCGTCACTCAGATGAAGGTCGTATAGGGTGAAAGCATCTCCGGAGTTGGCCAAATCAGCACCATCCGCATCCGTTCGCATGCCCCCCAGACAACAATGGAGTTGGCAGTGTTGGAGATAATGATATTCCACGATACTTTTTCAATGTTGGGCTGTACATAGCGCCCCACCAAATCGTCATTCAACCACGATGTTGTATCTGCTGTCAATGTCGTCTTAAATGTGGCGGCATCATAACTGCACCAATCGTTGTGTGCACCGCACCGTATTCCAACGATCTGGACAAGGTTCGAGTACATTCCATATTTCAACAGGATGACAACCTGATTTTACTGATGTCTGTATCTTTGACTGAATTTGCCCTCCGTCCCGTGGGAGATGAAACAGCAGAAATCCGCAGTGTGTCGGACACCCTGGTTGCTATCAAATATGCGCTGGATGGGCAATCAACATCGTTGGTGATGCTTGCTTCGAACTTCGGAGGGTGGTCTACTGCGACAAGCGGCGAAATATTATCGCCAGCTGAATTCAACACAAACCTGATATTGTTCGACTCTGCTTCACGCGGGACCGATCAGAGGGATACTTGGCTGTGGGGTGCAGCAAACAACAGATTTGCCTCATGGATGGGGACCAACGCTGGAGCAGGAATTCCAGTAAATTCGCATCCCTCATGGTTGTTCGACGGGGAGCTTGTGCGATTTGATGCATCATTTAATTTGGCTGAATTGCACGTTATACAGAATCTGAGAGGCATAAAGATGGACTCCCTGGGAACAAAGTATCTGCTTGTGACTGGCGGTTTACCGTTTACTCGTGTAGATGACTGGGTTTCCATGGGGGATGATACATTGGTTGTGCGCATGGAGAAAGATCAGACCATTCGCTGGAGGTCGGCGCTCGGCACCACAAAAGTTAATGTCTCCCCCTGGAACACTCCTACAATACCATCACTAATTTCTGCGTCAGTAGCTGGTGAAGAGAATGTGGAACAGACCAGTAAAAACATTCTATTGGGAATTACTTCAAAATACGTCGTAGGGACAAGCATTTCCTCCTACGAAACCGCATTTTTCGGAAATGATGTCAAAGGAGTACAGCATACTCCCGAAGGCCACACCCGACATACACAACAACCACTGCCCGCATAGTAAGATTGGATAAAGCGAATGGTGCGCTGGTAAGTATAGGACGTGTGGGAAAAGTAATTGCGCCGCCAAACTCATGTGACTACGAATAACTGCTCGATTGCAGAGATGGTGCCATCACGCGGAACAGCCTGACTTATTTGTCCAAAGATATGAGGGCCACGAAAAGCGCTGTGGAACCATTATTATGGAATGAAGTTTCGCGATGGATACCACAAAACTGTATATCATTGTGCAACGAGGACAATGGAACTTGTATGATACAGGGGGATTGTAATGGTGACAATGGCGTATCGGCGAGAATTCAGGTCAATTACGATTTACGGCATTTTCACTTTAATCCTTTTGTGCAATACCAGATTCATCTGCAAAACAGCAATCCTTCGATTTCGTGGCGTACACTGGATGTCACGGCAGATGAGTTCAGTCTCCTTATTTCATGGACCGGCAAATTGCTGGACTTTTTGCCAGCCGACTCTCATTTCGAATATTTTGCGGCAAACTGGACGGACGGAATACAGGGGGAGAGCATTGAAGAGCGCTTTTGGGCAGGACAATGTAATACTCAGTATATTTTCGAATACATAATTTACTCACCAATCGAGCTGGAATCTTATCAGATAAACAATCATGCAATAGTCATGGAGAATGAGTCCGCTTGCACCATTTTCACGTTGGATGAAACCTGCGATGACGAAACGGACAGTTGCCGGAAAGCCACCGGAAGCTGTACGCGGCTATTGCCTTCGCTTACTCCGTATAACCGATTCAACCGTTGACACTTAACGGTCCGAGGCCGTCTCAATGAGTGAAATATTCAGAGCAACCGTTTTATGAGAAAAAAGGAGTAAGGGTCAAATTCTGAGATCAAATGGGCCCTGAAAAAAAAACGGGCCCTTTTCGCACATATTAAAATTATTGAATAAATCAATATCAATAGGCGAATTAACACTTCGAATCAAATTGATTTTCCCGCTGGTGCCCGTCGCTCATTTCCGTGTTCGCAACAGTACGCCTGTCACGGGTGCATCTGAAACACGGGATGCAATTCATAAAACCGGGTTTGCATGTCGATTTAATGATAAGCTCTGACCGCTTGATTTGTGCCAGGGCAAATGCAGGGGCATAAAGGTAAATGGGGAAAGTACATGTTTCATCCGCTGATAGATATATGGTTCAACACATGTGTGGGGGCGCCCACCGATGTGCAGATTCAAACGTGGCCAAAGATTGCCGACGGGCGACACTTGCTGATCACCGCGCCCACGGGCAGCGGTAAAACCATGGCGTCATTTTTGTTTGCGCTCAATCAGCTGCTGACCGGCCAGTGGAAAGGCGGACAAACCCGTGTGTTGTACATTTCGCCACTCAAAGCGTTGAACAACGATATACAGGTAAACCTGCTTGAACCGCTGGCCGCCCTTCGTAATCTGTTTGAAAGTCAAAACGAACCATGTTTTCCGGTGCATGTGGCGGTGCGCTCCGGGGATACGCCTCAGTCTGAACGACGGCGCATGATTGGAAAACCACCCGAAATATTGATCACCACGCCCGAGAGTCTAAACCTGCTGCTGTCTTCGCGCAGCGGCCAGGGGATGCTGACCGGAATTCAATGTGTCATTCTGGATGAAATTCATTCGGTGGTGGGCGTGAAGCGGGGCACGCATTTAATCACCGCCGTGGACCGTCTGGTGGAGTTTTGCGGTGAATTTCAACGTATCGCTCTATCGGCGACTGTCGCGCCCCTTGACACCGTGGCGGCGTTTGTTGGCGGGTATATCATTGCGGCATCTGATAGAGGAACGACGTACGTTCCTCGTGAAATGGATATTGTTCAGGCCACAGATCAGCGCCGCTACGATTTTCAAATCCGATTCCCTTTGGCGGCTGTTGATCGCGAGAGCGAGGAGTCGTTTCTTGATGTTCTGGCAGTGGAATTAAAAAAGGCGGTGGACAAAAACCGCTCCACCCTCATTTTTACCAACAGCCGCAAGATGTGCGAGAAGCTGACACTCAAATTGAACAGTGGCGACCATAAGCCCCTGGCCTTTTCCCATCATGGATCGCTTTCAAAAGAAATTCGTCATGAAGTCGAAAAAAAACTGAAGGCGGGCGAATTAAAAGCGATTGTGGCCACCCATTCGCTGGAACTGGGAATTGATATTGGGTTTTTGGACGAGGTGTTGCTGGTGCAGGCGCCATTTTCTGTGGCATCGGCCATGCAGCGCATTGGGCGTGCGGGACATCAGGTGGGACAGGTCAGCGTCGCGAAGCTGTATCCCACGCACGTTCGGGATTTTGTGGAGTCGGCGGTGCTTTCGCGCGCCATTGCCGAACGCGCCATTGAACCGGTGCATCCGGTGATGGCCCCGCTGGATATTCTTTCGCAGGTGATCATTTCAATGGTGGCCACCGATTCACGCTCGATTGACGATGTGTATGCGCGACTGCGTGCGTCGTATCCGTATCATGCTCTGGAGCATCGGATTTTTTTGCTGGTGCTGCATATGCTGGCCGGACGCTATGGCGATAGTCGGATTCGCGAGCTGAAACCGCGCGTGGCCATCAATTCAGAAACGCAGACGGTCGCCATTCGCAAGGGAGCGCAGCTGCAATTGTTTTTGAGCGGTGGCACCATTCCCGACAGGGGATATTATCACATCCGACATGCTGAGACCGGCGCCAGAATCGGTGAACTGGACGAAGAGTTTGTATGGGAAGCCCATATCGGAAAAGTGTTTACCATTGGCGCGCAACGGTGGCGGATTGAGAAAATCACCCACAACGATGTGTTTGTGCGGGGGGGCGGCGGCAAGGGTTCTGAAATACCGTTTTGGAACGCCGAACAATACGGTCGGGACTTTTTCTTTTCGGAACGAATACTTCATTTTCTTTACGAGATGAACACCCGCCTCAATGAAAAGGCATTTGAAACCGATCTCTGTCAACAATACGCCATGGATGAACTGAGCGCGACGCAACTGATTGCTTACTGCAGAAGGCAAAAGCAGATAACGGGCGCGTCTTTGCCCCATCGCAAACATGTGGTGGTGGAGCATATCCATCGCGGACCGGGGGGCGCACCGGGAAACCAGGTGGTGATTCATACATTTTGGGGCGGCAAAATTAATCGGCCCATTGCCATGGCCCTTGATGCGGCGTTTGAAGCGCAGTATGGGCAGCGCATAGAGGTGTTTGGCGGCAACGATGCCATTGCGCTGATACTGCCACATTCGGTCACCGCGTCCGAGCTGTGGTCCCTGATACCGCCTTTTAAAATTGAATCCCTGCTGCGCCACAGGCTCGAAGGGTCGGGCTTTTTTGGCGCTCGATTTAGAGAGGCCGCGGGTCGTGCGCTTTTGGTGACGCGAAATAGAGCCAAAGAACGTATGCCCCTTTGGATGATTCGCCTCAAAACCCACCGATTGATGGACACGGTGATGAAGTACACCGATTTTCCCATTTTGCTGGAAACCTGGCGCACGTGTCTTCAGGACGAATTCGATTTACCAGGCTGCCACCTTCTTCTCGAAGAGATTGAAAAAGGAGACATTGTCGTCTCCGAAGTGCATTCGTCAACTCCCAGTCCAATGGCCAACGGAATCGCATATAATCAGGTGAGTGACTATATGTACCGCCGGGATGCACAGACAGTGGGGGCCAAAAGTTCATTGAGCGAAGAGCTGCTGCGGGAAGTCGCGCTGAACGCAGGCATTCGTCCCGCCATTCCCCTGGCGATGATTGACGCGTTTGAAGCAAAGCGGCAACGATTGAAAACGGGTTATGCACCCGGCGATGCGCTGGAACTGGTGGAGTGGGTCAAAGAACGGCGTGTGATCCCGGAGACGGAATGGGACCTTTTGCGTGCAGCGGTACAAAATGAAACCACCCTGTGGGAATCTGTCCTTTGCGAGGCATCCCCGCGTCTGCTGCGGGTGGTGATTGGCCAGTGCGCTGTCATCTGCTGCCGCGACGACTGGCATTTGATTCATACCCTTTTATATGCGTCGCAAAAATGTCACGTCCGCACTTTGTTCAATGACGGCATTCGCCTCCTGCCTTTTGAAAAAATTATTTCGGACGATGTGTCCGCGTCGACGCTGATATCCGAAATCCTGTCATTTTACGGTCCGCACCCATCATCTTTTCTGCACGCCAGGTTGAATGTTTCCAGGGCGCTGGTATCGGCTGCGATGGACGAGCTGCTGGACGAAGAGTCCATTATCGCCGGCGCTCTCATTGAGAATGAATCAACAATGGTCGTATGCGATATACAGAACTATGAAGCATTGCTTCGTATATCTCGCGCCGCGGCACAGCCGGTGGTGGAAACAAGACCCATTGCGGAGCTGGCGTATTTTCTTGCCGGCTGGCAGGGATTGATTCATCGGGGCGACTCGGCAGAGGATCTGTTTGAAAAACTGGAGCAGTTGACCGGATGGGTTGCGCCTTGCGGCCTGTGGGAGAGGGAGGTGCTTCCCGCCAGAATGAATCGGTACGAACCCGAGTGGCTCGATACGGTGCTCACCGAAAGTGACCTTGGCATCTTTGGCAGCCCAAAAGAGCGCTGCGGATTTGGGTTTTTGGATGACGCCCGGCTCACCATGCCCATAGCCGGGGATGAACAGGATATGGTGACAGTGGACGCACTTTTTATGGAGAGTGACGCGCTGTACGATTTGCTCACACTGACAATGCGCACAAAAAAAAGCGCTGCAGCGGTTACTGCAGAACTATGGGACGGATTTTGGAAGGGGCTTTTATCCAACAGCAGTTTTGCAGTGGTGCGCAAGGGGGTGTTGACCAAATTTGCCACCGCAGAACAGTTGGACAAACCCCTGCCCCATGGACGTTTTGCCCGCCGCCGCTTCTCCGGGCACGCCAGACGCAATACCACGCTGCCCTATGAAGGCGCCTGGTTTCGACTACCAGAGGTGCCAACCGAAGAAGATATCATTGAGCGTGAGGAACAGCGCAAAGAACGTGTGCGGATTCTGCTTGATCGATACGGCATTTTGTTTTTGGAGCTGCTTCAAAGGGAGTCTCCTCTTTTTCAATGGAAAGAAATTTTTCGAACCCTTCGTCTTTTGGAGTTGGCCGGTGAAATTCAATCCGGATATTTTTTCGACGGTATTTTGGGACCGCAGTTTATTTCCAATCGCGCGTTGCACGTGTTTATGCGCATGCGCAACGGGGATGAACTGTTTTGGCTGCACGCGCAGGACCCCGCCTCCCTTTGCGGAATACAGGTTGCCCCGTTAAAAAGTGCACTTCCCAGGCGCAGCGACGGCACTCATCTGGTGTATCTGGGAGCGCAATTGGCGCTCGTTTCGCAAAAAAACGGAGCGGCGCTGACCATTCACGTGGCACCCAATCATCCGCGTATCACAGAGCTCTTTGCACCATTGCACAATCTGCTGCATCGCCGGTTTGATTCGCGCAGCCGCATTTCAATTGACACCATCAATGATGAACCCGCAGGCCAAAGCGCCTATCTGGATGCCCTGAAAGTGGTGTTTGACGTAACAGTGGATTACAAAGGGATCACCCTGTATCGACACTTTTGAATGTTGTGCAAGCGCGCCACAAAACCGCACCCGCGCGATTAAATCGGTCTCCTGGGTAGGACCTTTAGCTGTTCCGTTGCAATCAGGCACAAATAGAAGCATTTCAGACACCAATGTGGCGCGCAGGTTTATCCTGCGCTGCAATCAGGCGTTGCCGTGCATGAATTCAAACTTGTACAGAATACCGGTATTTTTGCCGAACGGAAGGTAGAAGCGAAATGGCTTTTATTTAACTGCGTTCAAAATAGTTGGGAAGATTTTCATGGTCACCGGTGATGAATATGTAAGGCACAGCCAGATTCACAGCCAGATTCAATGCAAAGGAAAAAAAATGACAGCAAAAACAGCCACAGCAATAAAAGCACTTTTTGTTTTTTCGCTTCTTTTCTATCCGTTCGGTTGCAGTGATAACGTCGGCAACGCGCCATCGGTTCAGGAGTCCTCAGATACAGCGTTGTCTGGTAATTCGGATGCCGGCCGCAACACAGAAACGGACTCCGTTTTTATCCCGGACAGTGAGGGGCAGTCGACTCACACAGATACCGACACAGGTGGCGATGCGGGTAGTGATCCCGGACAGGATACGGGTTTTCCAGCCGATACGGCAACAAATGCATATTTAGACACTACTGATTCAGATGACTCCGATAACATCAATGCTACCAACGACACCGATGAAGGTATCGACAGCACCAGCAGCACCGATGGTACACACAACACAGACGACATTTCCGGGAATATCCTGCTCGATGCGGTACTCGTTGAAAAGGAAGATGTATTCGACAATACCATACTCATTTCACAGCAGCCGGATTTGTCGTGGAAGCCATCGAGTATATATAGATGGAAAGATTTTCTGATTTCACTCCAGGTCATGGCGAATCAGGGCATTGCGGAAATGACATTCTGGCTTGGGGAACCGGACGCGGCCCCCGAAATCCAAATGCGTCAGGGACTGGTGAACATCGCCGCATTTCTGGCGCAAAGCATGAAGGAAACCATTCAGTACGACGCCTGCGACGAAAACAACTGGGATAACACAAACGGGTACCGGATTTCCAATGCATGCGGACAACTGGGACAGAACTATGCCGATTACGATTGCGATATGGCGTGTCCCAGGGACCCCGATATGGCGATGTCGGCAGTGACGCATGCTAAATGGTTTGGCGCCCCGGGGCCCATGTTTTGTGCGCCGGACAGTCGACTGATTGAACTTGGGTTGAGCACCGACGGCACGACGGGGCATTGGAGTATTGGTAAGGACTGCTGGCCGTATCCCGCAACGGAATCGGCGTTTGCGGTGAGCGATGACCCGCCGTATTTACGTCCTGCATGCGAAGTGTATGCTGGCCAGAAAGGGGGCGAATGGGTGTGGGATGGTTCGGGGACATCGGTGGAAGGCTGCTGCTGGTGGGGACGGGGTGTGATTCAGACAACGGGTCGCTGCAATTTTGGCAAATTGAATCACTACCTGGGCAACACGCATCTTGATGCGAACGCATTCCCCGCACCGGCACAGCCCCTGTATCCCGATGTGGATTTTTGTCAAAATCCGGAAGCCATCTGCTCAAGTACGGCGCATCCAGAGCTCAAATGGATAGCGGGCCTGTTTTACTGGATGAACTCCGTTCAAACCTATGAAGCGGATGGATGGCAATACGAAACGGCTCTCAAAGCGTTCGTGGACGGCGGACTGGAAGACGACAGTTTCATCAACGCGATCTCCGGTATCGTCAATCGGGGATGCCACAATCCCCCGTGTGCCACCGGCGCCGTTGACGGCGGCACGGAACGGCTTGAAAACTTTGAAAAGGTCCTGAGCGCAATGGGGATTATATAACAATACAGAATTGAATTTTATAAGTTCGAATCCGATTTTAAGGAGGTTCGAACACGGGAAAGCGAAGAACGCGCGCTGAAGGGCTGTCGCTTGCAGAGGCGTCCTGTGTTCACTCTGAGTTCACATCCCGTACGGGGAACGTCGATTTTGTGGGTGGGTATTCTGCCTCTGCCAAATCCCTCTTGTCAGAACCGACAGGTAGATTTTCTATTTTATTTTCCAACTTCGTTTCGCTATTCATATGGTTTATATGCGGTTTTGGATGTGAGTTGCCCGGATTTCCTGCAACTGACCGCCGGGGATAGCCAGGTGGATATTTAAATACATTGTATTTACCGGAATTTAGCAGTTTATTTTTGCCGACTCCCTCAGTGCGGGCTATATAAATACATCTTTCGCCAGGGGTCGATTGGTCGCATCCGGGTTGGGGAGTGTCGCCCTGTATCCCGGGGAGATGGGGCAGTAAAAGGGTTACCCCTAAAACTGGAGAAGAAGCTGGGATGAAAATTTTGGTTATCGACGATTCAGGTTTTTCACGCAAAGCACTTATCAATCAAATTCCTGAAGACGTGTTGAACGATGCGCAGATTATTCAGGGCTCCGACGGCCAGCAGGCAGTCGATTTGTATAAAGAGAATCGGCCGAATGTTGTTTTTCTGGATTTAACAATGCCCAAAAAGTCCGGGTATGAAGCGCTTGAGGAAATTATTGAATTTGATCGTGATGCCTACGTGATTGTGGTGACCGCTGACATTCAGCGTCAGGCACAGGCGCGGGTTACGCAGATGGGCGCCAGAGGGATAGAGGCGAAACCGCTGAAGGGCAAGCGACTCGAGGAGATTTTTAACGATGTCGAAGAATACAGGACCGCAATTCCGGAATCGGACGAGATGGGTGGAATTTATTTGACTGAGGAGCTTATCGATGCCCTGTCTGAGTTAATCAATATTTCATTTGGATCGGCTACAGCAATGATTGCCGATTTGTTTGACAGTTTTGCCACCTTGCGCGTCCCCAATATAAAAATAATACCCGTTCCGGAAATTGAGACTGTGATTTTTGATGGAAATACGCACTCGGATTTGTATGTCACCACCCAGCAGTTTCGTGGCAATTTCAGCGGCGAAGTGGTGTTCATTATGGACAAGCAAAGCGCCCACAACGTGCATCGCGTGGTATACGATACGAGGAACAAAACCCGGTACGAGGCCTCTCGCGAAAGTGTATCTGAACAGGATATTCTGGAAATATCCAATATTCTGGGGTCGTCCTGCATTAGCAAGTTCGTATCGCTGCTGAGGGAAAGTGTGATGTTTTCTCCGCCCGTTATTGAATTGCTGGACCAGTTGCTGGTGGGACTGAAAAATTCGAAATTCAGCAAAGTTATCGTGATTGGGACTATTCTTGAATTCAAGGATATAGAGATTCACGGCAAGCTGTTTATCATGTTTAGTGACGAAATGTTCTCTGCCATTGAAAAGGCATTGAAAACCTTTCTTGAAGAACTGTAAAAATGCATAAGCAGATTCTCGACAATATTGAAACCGGCGTTCTCGTGGTAAATCGTTTACTCGATATTTCCTATTGGAATCGCTGGCTTGAAATTCATACCGGGATTGATGAAGACAGCGCAGTGGGCAATAATCTCGAAAATCTGTTTTCTGACTTTTCATTCGGTTTGTTAAAACAAAAGATTCATATCGCCGTTAAGTTAGGGACACCCACATTCGTGAATGGCAGAGTCTCGGGATACGTGATTCCCATTGAGCAATACAAAGTCACCAAGTCGATTTTCAGATTCATGCAGCAGGATGCCACCATTACGCCCATCGGTGATGGGCTGGTGAGTATTGTTGTTACTGATGTGTCTCCTCTTTTGGAAGCGCACTATACCATCGACAAACAGATGAAAATGCTGGAGCGCCAGGCCAGAACGGATTTTCTCACCGGGTGTTTCAACAAGAACATGTTCAATGACATTCTGTCCACGGAGATGAAGCGTTCGGAGCGCCATGGACATGTGTTCACACTGATTATTTTTGATATCGATGACTTTAAGCTCGTCAACGACACCCACGGGCATTTGGCGGGGGATGCTGTATTGCGGCAGATGGCGGAGATCGTTGTGGGGAGTATCCGGCAGAGCGATGCATTGATTCGATGGGGCGGTGAGGAGTTTTTTATTTTACTGCCCGAAACCGCCCTTGAAGGTGGCGCGTTGCTGGCTGAAAAGCTGCGGCGCCGAATTCGGAAATTTGATTTTGAGAAGGCAGGCAGGTTATCGTGCAGTTTTGGTGTGGCACAGTGGAAAAACGAGGTGGGAGAGGATGGGATTATCGGCATGGCGGACAGTGCGCTTTATCTGGCGAAAAACTCGGGTAAAAACAGAGTGTGCGTTTTCTCCAATGGCCAAATCATGTCCTGGTCGGAATCACTGGATCCCCCTCCCATCGCGCCACTCGAAGAATCCGAAGAATCGTGATTCCGCAGATTCCTTTCTACTGATTTCATGTTGTATACCGGCAGGTATTGATGAATGATGCGTCTCACTGACGGTGTGATTCCATTCTGATGAGGAGGATGCAATGAATGTTTGTGCAGTGAATTTAGTGATTGGAGTGTTTTTTTGTATGAGTGCGTTAGTGACGGCCTGTGTGGATGAAGATGATGAAAAATCCATGGACAGTGACGATACCGAAGACATTTCGGATGCATTGATGGATGGGGCGTTCGTGGTGACAGGGGCGACCGAAGATGGGGAGAAAAAGACATTTGTGGCGGATACCGTCATTTCCATTCAGTTTGGCGCCAATGGACAATTGAGTGCGCAGGCGGGTTGCAATTCCATGTTTGGAGGTTTTGCACTGGAGGAAGATATCCTGAAAGTATCGGCGATGGGCATGACTGAGATGGGATGTGATGAGGCATTGCATGAGCAGGATGACTGGATTTACACGGTGTTGACCTCACGCCCGGAACTGACTTTTGAAAATGATGTGTTGACCATGGAGACAACGCTGGACGATGGCACTAAAGTGCGACTGACGCTGAAAGAAGACGATGCCCCGAACTAAAACCGGTTATCCGCCGAAAAATATCGCCTGCACAGTGAAGTAGACGACAAAGAGTATCGAGATAATGCCCACCATTAGCGGCAGTGTCCTCTTTTCAGCCAGGGTGCCAAGGGAAAAGGTAATAAAGCCAATGCCAATTCCGGTGGAGATGCTGTAGGTAACGGGCATGGAAAGAATGGTGAGCGCGGCACTGATGGCCACCGGGGTGCGTTTCCAGTCAATTTTGGCCGCCTGTACAAACATCAGCGCGCCGACAACAATAAGCGCCGGCGCCGTGGCCGCTTCCGGAATAGCAGCGAAAAGTGGAAACAGGAACAGGGATGCCGCAAAGAGAATGGCGGTGACGATGGCGGCCAGACCCGTGCGCGCGCCATCAATAATACCTGCGCCGCTTTCGATGTATGTGGTGACCGTGCTGGTGCCCAGCAGCGCACCCACGATGGTGCCGGTGGCATCACTGAAAAACGCCCTATTGGCCCGGGGCAGCTGGCCGCTTTCCCGGATATGGCCGCTGCTGTGTCCCAATGCCAGCAGTGTCCCCATGGTGTCGAACATGTCCACAAAAAGCATGGTGAATACAATGGGAAGCATCTGCAAAGTGGCCAGATCCGGTAGTCGTGTGAACGCAACGCCCAGTGTTTTTTCGGGCAACTGAGGCATTGCGAAAATTTGGGAAGGTGCTTCGCCCACTCCCAGCAATACGGCCAGTGTGGTGGAAGCGGCCATGCCAATGAGAACCGCGCCCCGAATTTTGGCGCTCACAAGTACAATGGTGGCGGATAATCCGGCGAACGCCACCAGCGCGTGTTTGGACTGCAGTTTGCCAAGAGCCACCATTGTGGCGTCATTTTTAACCACCAGATGCGCATGCTGCAAACCAATGAAAGCGATGAACAGGCCAATGCCGCCGGCAATGGCAAGTCCCAGGTCTTTGGGAACGGCCTCGAGAAACCGTTTACGCAATCCTGTAACTGAGAAAACCATAAACAGGATGCCGGAAAACAGCACCGCAGCAAGCGCCATCTGCCACGGCACTTTTCCGGCGATGCACACGGTATACGCAAAAAAGGCGTTTAATCCCATACCGGGGGCCAGCGCAAACGGATACTTCGCGTAAAGCCCCATGAGCAGTGTGGCGACGGCGCTGGCCACACAGGTGGCAAAAAAGATATCTGCTTTGGGAATGCCTGCGGCGCTTAAAATAGCCGGATTTACTGCCAGAATGTAGGCCATGGTAACAAAGGTGACAACACCACCGCGAATGTCGTGAAGGGGAGGGTGCCGATGATTCTTTTTATTTTGGGTCCCTGAATTCATGATTTTGTTGCATCACGTTGATGTTTTTCTCTTAAAACAAATCGGGTCAGACTGGACGTAATAGCCTCCGTGAGTCGGTTTAACCGTGGCCAGGCGATTTGCTGGGTTTTCACCTGGTCGGCAAACAGAATGCCGATGGTGCGATTTTTAAGAATTATGGGCACCAGCAGCGCGTGAGAGGGCCGCCCTCCCAGCGCCGCGCAAAATACCGCGTCCGCCGGCTTGTCACCGATTGGCCCGAGGTATGTGGTCCCGCTCACAGCCACCTCTCCAAGGGTGGAACGTTCATTGAACGGTATCCAGAAGGTGCGAATCGCTTCTCTGCTGGTATATTCGCCCGCCACGTGAAATCCTCTGATTTCGGATTTTCGGACCACCAGAAACAGGGCGCGACCGGCAAATCGAAGAATATATTCCAGCGCCAGACTGATTAATTCGTCCCGGCTGTCGGTGGTATATATTTCGTGGAGCAATTCTCCTTCCGTGCGCTGGTGGGCCCTGTGCGGTGGGGCCAAAGACATTCTCGCCTGCATGATGGCGGGAGTGGATGGAGATGATTGAAATTTTCGGTGTTCAGGAGCGGCTATGTGCTGAACCAGAGCTGCCGGTGTTGTATCAACCCAGCTGTCCACGCCTTTGTCCATGACAAAGCTGCCGGAGGGCGGGTCACCCTCGGGGATAATAGTTGGTCGTTCTTCGGCCTCAGATGTCCGTGCCCCAGAATCGCCTGCACCGGAAAACTGTTTTGTTCGATTGAGTTCCCGCTGTGCCGTGATAACAGACCATCCCAAAGCCGCCTCGTCCTCAATTCCATCGAGAGATGGTATCTCAGAAGATTCCGTTATGGGTTCGAGGCTGGACCAACTGACATCCAGCGTATCACCCTCGGGAATTAGTGGCGTTTCCCTGTCTCCAGGAATCGGCTCAGCGGGCATCTCCGCCTCTTGCTCATCCACCGGAATCGCCGTCTCGCTTTCGGAAGGAGGAACACTGGCGAGCATGCGGGCGACATCCTTTGCGATTTTGGCAGTTTCGCTGGAAATTTCCGGTGAGGGGGGAACTGATGAACCGTTTAACCGGGGGACAATATCGGCCAGCTCGACGGGGGGCTCATCCGCAACAAGTGCCGTTCGCTCCACTGCTATCTCCGATGGCGACTGTTCGGGGGACGGTGTTTCGGGAACATCATTATCCTCACTCGGGGCGGGGGCGTCGTCCGCCGGCGCTGGCGAAATGGACTTTTTTTTCTCCGCCATTTTCGCAGAGATGCGCACGGCGTTGGTAAGGGCATCTTCGATGTTGATTCCCCATGAAATGGTATCCCTTGGGCTGTCGAACCAGTCATCCGCCATTTGTTCAGACTGTGTTTCCTGGGGAATGAGCGGCATGGTATTGCGAATTGGTGGCTTGTTAATATCGCCGTAGTAATGATCCAGCGCCCACGTCATATCGTCTTCGGATATGAGTGTCGGGCTAACTGTCAGTGATGTATACCGCGCGATGGTGTCCATGGCGAGATCGTCGGCGGGATCGGCCATCCCCAGTGTGATGATGTTTGACTTGAGATCCAGCGGCAATACCCGCCAGTTGTGCGCCGTATCGGGGGAAACGAGTTCTGTAATATGTTTAGGGAGGTCCACTATGGTGGATTTGTCGCGTCTTTTCATCCCCAGACGCTCCATTTGGAATCGCACCAAATCATCACTGCTGACAATATTTCGTCGGATCAGATGGAAGCCAATGGTTTTACCGTCCGTTTTGTGATCGAGATAGGCCTGCTCGTACTGCTCTTTGGTGATCAGCTTTTCAGATAGTAATAATTTTGCGGTGTTCATGAACTGCAGTTTTCCCGAATTTTGGCAAATTGTACCAATGTTCTGTATTCTTTAAACGGCACCAACGCAACCCTGGTTCACTACTATTACATTTCGGATGTGAAAAAGAAAGAAATGTAAAAAAAGAGATGGCGAGGGGAATATCCGGGGATTACAGTTGCTATAAGTATAGGAAATCTAAGGAATCCGGGCACTTTGCCACAAGTTTAAAGAAAGCAGGCGAACCGTGTTATACCCTTTTTCGAAACTAAACGGTCTGGGCAACAGTTTTGTTTTAATGAACGATTTGAACGGGAAAATATCGGCTGGTGTCGATATTCATCGTTTCGCCCAAATGGTCTGCGATGTGAATTTTGGCATCGGGGCGGATGGATTGATTCTGGTTCAGTCCTCTGGCCGGTTTGATTTTCGGATGCGCATTTACAACGAAGACGGTTCAGAGGCGGAGATGTGTGGCAACGGGATTCGCTGCATGGTTCGTTTTTTGGCAGAAGAGGGAATTTGCGACAAATCGGCACTGGTTATCGAAACGTTGGCCGGGCCGGTGGCGACTGTGCAAAAAGCGGGGAACATGATTGAGGTGGATATGGGGTATCCTGTTTTTTTTAATGACGATGTGGTGGCAAATGAAACAGATGGTTTGCTGCAGGTGCAGGCCGCCGATACAACGTTTCATTTTGTGTCCATGGGAAATCCCCATGCCATAACGTTTGTGGATTCTTTTGATTTCGATTGGCGCAAACTGGGCGCCGAAGTGGAAAATGAGACGTCGATTTTCCCCCATCGAACGAATGTTGAATTCGGACGGGTTGAAAACGAGGGGGAAATGACCATGAAAGTGTGGGAGCGCGGTTGTGGCGAAACGCAGGCGTGTGGAACCGGTACATGTGCATTGGTGGTGGCCGCAGTTCACACCAATCGGGTTCAGGAGGGAGACGTGTTGGTTCACTTGCCTGGCGGTGATCTGTTCATCAATTATTCCAGAGGGAATTCTGTACGAATGACTGGCCCGGCGAAGATGGTGTGTCAGGGTAATTATATATTTTAACGAAACAGAGGGTCCAGTAGCACCGGATCAATTCAGTTAAATTGTTGGGAGAAAATATGATAAAAAGATCGATTTGGCTCGGAGTATTTCTGACGGCGGCGATGATGGGTTGCTCTGCGGGAATGAATTACAAACTGCGCGCGCCCATCCCCGATGAGCAGCAAATGGCACTGAACGCCGAAGCGGAGAAATACTATGCAGCCAAAAACGCCCGCCAGATGCGCGCGGCAGTGGCGAAGGCGAAGCAGATTGATTCTCAAAGCGCAGTGTATCATGAACTGGCAGCGGATTTAGCCTATCTGGATGGCAAACGCGATGTTCGGTTCGACCATTTGCTCAACGCTCTTTTGTGCCCGGACAACGATGCGACGTTACTGCATTTGCATGAATTTTACGAGATGTCCTGGACGTTCGAACAGACCCAAAAAGCGGAAACGCTGCTAGCGACTTTGTTGGAAACCCATCCAGATCCCGCGGTGTCCACTTTGGCCGGACACTATTATTCTTTGTTGCTCCACCAGCGGGGACGACTGGAGGAGGCGAACCAAATTCGGAAAAACATTGGATGGGCAGTGCCATTTGCCGCCATTGGCACATGGGACAATATGCAGGGCAAAGGTTTTGACATAAGTTACCCACCAGAGGATGAAATTGATTTTGGCGCCACGTATCCCGGGCAGACAGTGGATGTGCGCTGGCGAACGGATTTGATTACCGGACAGCAGGGTGAATATGATTTAGCGCAGCAGCTGTATCCCAATTCATCGGCGGTGGCGTATCTGGCCAGTGGGGTGGAATCCACAAAATCGGGTCAGTTTGAATTGCGGTTGACCACCACGGATGGCGTAAAAGTCTGGTTAAATGGTCAGATGATCTTCAACGAACGCCGCATCGGCAGCTGGAATTTTGATACGCTGGTGATTCCCATCCGACTGGAGCGGGGAACCAACAACATTTTGATTAAAACAGCACAGGAGGGGTCGGGCTGGGACGTGTTTGCACGTATCACGGAACCCGGGGGCGTCCCCGTCACGGCCGGTATTTTAAAAGCGGTAAAGGCCGACAGTCGCCCCACGAAATTTAAATCGGGGCAGGCGTTGGTGGATGTTTCGGATGTGGTGGAAAGACACGTCTCGCAAATGCGGGTTGGCAGCGCGCGAAAAGACTATTTTGCCATCAGTTACGCCGCCAGACTGGGTCTGGAGGTGTATCGCACCCGGTTGGCCGAACAGATGATGGACAGCCATCCAAAAAGTCTCAGGGGAAAAATGGAGTTGATTTTTTCTCTCTGGGACAATCAGGAGCATGGGCGAACCACCGAATTACTGTCGGAGCTGGTGGATGAGGCCGGGGATGATTTTGTGACTATTATGCTTAAACAGATTCGCCTGTGGCAACAGAACGATTTGGATAAAAACGCTCGCGAGGCCACGTTTGCGTTAAAGGAAAAATATCCGAACAATCCGTCTGTGTGGATGGCGGTGGTGCAATTGTTTGGAACCGAAGGGTGGACCGAAGACAAATGTCATGCCCTGGAGGAAGTGAATAAAAAATGGCCGGGATGGATTACCATTCAGTACTCGCTGGCGGAGTGCTATGGCAGCCTTGAGTATCCGCGGGAGCAACGGGCAATTTACGAACGGCTCATTAAAGATTTTCCATATGATTACGGCCTGATGAGCAACATGGTGAGTTATTCGCTCAGTGAGTTCAAGTACGAGCAGGCTGCAAAACGCCTGGAAAAAATGGCGGCTGCCTGGCCGGAGCGGGGTAGTCTCACCAGTCAGCTGGCGGATGTGTACCGACAGATGGGGAACTCAAAAAAAGCCAACGAACTGTGGCAGAAAGTGATTGCGTTAACCCCCGATGCTCCCGGGGCGTATTACAATATCGCAGCTCTGGCGTATTACGAAAAAGATAAAAAAACCGCCATTGATTACTGGCGAAAAAGTTTGGAGCGAAATCCCGACAACGGTGCATTGGCCGAACGGCTGGCCTGGCTGGCGCCCAGGGAAACAGAACCCTGGGAGCGGGACGTGCCGGATGCAGAGGCACTCGCGGCAATTGTGGCATCACGGGATAATATAAGCTACAGCGATGCCGCTGATATGGCACTTCTGTACGACCACTGTGTCACTGATTTGCAACCCGATGGCAGCAGTATCAATGTGACCACCACAATATTACATGCACTCAACGTGTCGGGACGGGATACCATGACGGAGTTCACGGTTCCGTGTTACGGTTATTCGAGAATATTGCACGCGTACACCGTGTCACCGGATGGAAAACGCGCTGAACCATCATCCATTCGCGGTAAGACGATTCGATTCAGGCAGCTGGACGTGGGCTCCACGATTGTGGTGCAGAATCGCTGCGAGCAGGGCGCCGACGAACTGATTGGCGACTATTTCTCGTATAAGTGGTCGTTTCAGTCGTTTAACAAGCAGTTCATTGACTCCGAATTTATTTTGTGGGCACCAGAAAAAGTGGTGCTCAACGAGTATTCCAACGGCAATATTCAACGCACTGAATCCAAAGAAGGCACCGAAAAAAGATATTCCTGGCGAGCGAAAAACACGCCTGTACTCAAGGCGGAATCGTCCATGCCCAGTACGGTGGATTTCGCATGGTATCTGGAAGTAAGCACGGTGCCGGACTGGAGCCTGTTTCTGAAATGGGAAGATGCCCTGTTGCAGGATGTTTTTCGTGTGAGCCCTGAGGTGACAGCATTGGCGAATAAACTGGCGCAAGGCAGAGAAACAAAACTTGAAAAGCTGTATGCCATTCATTCGCATCTCGTACGGGAGATTCGCTATCAGCAGGATTACGAAAACTATGTGGCCGGCGTGAAACCCCATACTGCGCCGCAGGTGATTGCACGGGGATACGGGGACTGCAAGGACAAATCGGTGCTGTTTATCACTCTGGCAAAGCTCATGGGAATTGAAGCCCGGTTCACCCTGGTTCGCACACGCAATTTTGGACAGATAATAAAAGAAGTGCCGTCTCAGCAGTTTAATCACGCCATTGTGTACATTCCCAAACAGGACGGTATCGACAATCCCATTTTCTTCGACGCCACCGCGGATGCGCTGGATGTGGATGTATTGCGCAACGATGATCCGGGCACTTTTGCGTTCGTTTTGAATCGCGAAAAAATGGAGTTTGAGTGGATAATGATTCCCTACCAATCACCGGAAGCAAACTCTGGCAGAGAACAGATTTCCTTGACCCTCAGCGCGGATGGAAGTGCGAAAGGGGATGTTTTGATGACGTTCAAGGGACATCTGGGGTCTATATTCAGACAGGCTTCTCGAAACCAGGAAAAATTTCAGAAAATTTTGCAGATAGTCACCGACGCAATCGTAAAAGGGGCGGTTATTGGGGATGTAAAAATGGAAGAAATTGAAAATATAGATAAGCCGGTGGAAGTATCGGTGACGCTTAAGACAGATGATTTCGCACGCCAAAAAGACGGTGAACTGCGCTTCAAGCTGCCGTTTGATGCCAGCCCGGAAAAACTGTTCTCGCTTGAAAAACGCGAGCACGATTTGGTGCTGGGAGTGCCCAACCACAATCAGTGGGATGCCACATTTGTTTTGCCGCAAAGAGCTAAAGTGACGCATTTGCCGGAACCGTTCGAAATAAAAACAGAGTGTCTCACCTTCAGCCGCGAGGTAAAGAAGTCCAAAGACGGCACCGTCATTGCCACTCAGAAACTGGATTACCTGTGTGAGCGCATTTCTGCCAAAGATTACCCCATTTACCGCAAGGAAATTCAAAAACTGCGCACCGCCATGGAAGACGATGTTGTGGTGAAACTCCCCAAATAGAATTGTCGGCCGTCCTCTTGTGCCGGTTTTGGGTTGATGGCCCAAATAATTCGAATTCTGTCGGTGGCCCTGGGGCTTTTCTCTCGTATACTTCGAAATATATTAAACCATATCAAGGAGTGAGATGATGACAATTTCTGAGATAGAGTTGAATTTTATAAATCGCTCAAAGGACACCAGTAATGAACAAGTGGTGATTTTTCAACGAAATCTGTCCGATATTGGTGACAATAAGGTGGTCGCCTGGCATGTGATTCCCAGTTTTGATTATGGGAGGGAACATCCATTCACCATTCCTATGGAATTGCAGGTTGATGCCAGCGATGCTGAAGGGCATCACACCGCCAGATTCTCCGCCATGCCTGGACAGGCGTTCGATATGGTGAAAGAAGCCGAAGGATATGTTTTGAAGCGCAGTACGCACGCTGCCGGCAATCCCGGTGAAGTGGAAATTCGAAACAAACTTGAAAGAGGGCCCATTAACGCCAATGTGTATCGTGGTAATCGGCTGCTGGGGACAAAATCCGATCTGCCACCAGGCCAAAAGGCCGTCTTTCAATTTACAAAATCAATCCATATCGGTTGCTCTTCGGAAGCAGCGGAGGGGGATTTGCTGGATTTAAAAAGGTTGGCGGAAAACACTTGCGAGATAAACATGCTGGAAATATCCAGTGCGGATATTGTGATGACTGGCGGTGGACCCAGCCAGCCACCCCAGCCCATTGCGTTCCATATTGAAAATGAAGTGAAGAATTGAAAAACAGGTCGTTGGCGATTTGCGCGTTTTAGCATTGTATCCCCTCAAAAAAAAATTGATATATCTCATCGTCACAGAGGTTTTGTAACAGATGGTCCACCATGCCCCAATCCGTGCTGCGGCGTAGCCATAGGGGTTGATTGTGCATCCTGGTGGCGTTGAATTATGAAAACAGTTGTACAAATATTGTGGGTATGGCAGCGTGCAGATTCTGTCCGACCCTTTTGGGAAGGTTAGCTCTGTGCGCCTGAAAAATGGCGAACAGTGGAATTTCGGGAAAAGCAGCAATCTGTTTGCGGCTGTTGAATTGGTTTCAGGATGAACCCCCCAAACTGGTGCAATGGATGAAAATTTTTATAGCAGGCATATCAAAAACAGGTACAACCGGGCTGATGTACTTAATCAGAAATTCCATGAAAGACAGCCCGCTTGAAATTTTCGAACCTAAAGTATGTCCGCCGGATGCATTGGCTACCGACAATGATGTATTGGCAAAAGCACTTATATCTCCTCTTCTCGATAGCGATTCGTTCAGCACGTTTGACAAAAAGATAACGATAATCAGAGACCCGAGAGACAGGCTGGTGAGCGTGCTTTTATATTCTCAGTTCCATGCACCATACAGCAGGGAAAAGAAGAAGGTCGCAAAGGTGATGGACGTTCTTCGTCACAAGGAGTCAGACCCGGCTTCGGTTTCCATTCAGGAAATCATGAACAGAATGGTTGTGGCCAATGAAGATCCTGAGGTGACACTCGACGTTTTCCAAAAGCGACTTACTGCGCCTGTGATTTGGGTCACTAAATATCTGAAGAAAATGACGGGCACGCTGATTTACAAATATGAAGATTTTGTGACAGAGCAATATCAGTCTCTGGAGCAGTACCTTGGTTTCCCCTTAACAGGCGAAGCGGTTGTTCCTGACAATTTGAAACGCGTGTCCCGAACAAACCGGTCCGGCAATTGGAGAAGCTGGTTTACAGAGGAAGACGTCCGCGTCTACAAACCGATTTTCAGTGATTGGCTCAAAGCGTATGGCTATGACCCTGACGACTGGGAACTGGATACAAAACCGTCCATTGAGCAAGAGCACTGCTCCGGATATTTTGCCAAACTGATTCGGGAAGCCTCGGGTTCAAGGCGTCGGTTCCTTTAACCCATAAGGGCCGTGGTTTTACTTTTCAGATACAGAATTTTAAAATCAGTGTCCAGAACGCCAGAATCAGTTTGAAGAGGGGAATCTGGAGCATTAATGGTAACTGATAGATATAGCCACTGCCGCAGGCCATACGAACAGGTTGGCGAAGAGGACGCGAAGATATTGCAGTGCCAGAGAATCATTTTTTAAACGAATCCTCGATTTGCGAAATGAAAACCCCGCGTTTTCCCACTGTCCGAAAACACTCAGCTGTGTTGCAAATCAGGGATTGAAATAGTACAGCAGCACCATCGTTAGACCAATGGCCTGCAACACCAGACCGGGCCGAATGTTTTCCCTGAAACTCTGGCGAATAATGATGAAGAGACGGTTTTTGGGGGACATGATTGCCTTTTTTTATCGCAGATGTGCGACTACCATTTTAGAAAGAAACTTTTTGAACTGTTCAGCAGGGGACCGGGGAGAATGGATTCAATGCCCGATGGGCTGGTGTATACTTTGAGGTACAGGTAGAAAAGAGCACCGAAAAACAGGATGGCCATGATGATTTCGCCAAGGAACCCCGCACCCTTTTTACCGGAAAGCATTATTTTTTCCACTGTGCGTTCCACGGCGGGTGCAACGATGAAGGTGACAAATGCAAATCCGCTCATGAACATGACCATCAGAAAAATGGTTTGAATGTAGCGGTTTCCAATGACATCGGCTTTATACACGATGAATTCGTGGACGACGTTGAATACCAGCAGTGATACGGGAAGAATGACGTACTTTTTTCGGTGTCTGGCTTTGACTTTGACTTTGACCATGGCCACCTCTTTTACATCAGGTAATGTGACACGCGCTACATTTTAAAAGGGGACGTGAAAGGAAAACTCAGTTCGCCCCTGGGTTGCGTTTTGATGAGGGTTCGAGGAGTTTTTCCATGGCTGAGGTGGAGACACCCAAAGGCGCGACGTATATAATTTTTTGCCGGGCGACGTCGTACAACTCCAGAAATGGTCCAGGGGAATAGTGGTGCGCCCGGATGTATTCACCAAGCTTTGGATACACTCTCATGACACCCAATATAACCGATAATGTTCCTGTAAAAGGAAATTCTGCAATGACGCCTCTGGTCTTTGGAAACACGGTGATGCCAAACGCGAGTCCTTTTTTCTGCAACTCTTTTATATCGCCCCCGCGAACGACGCAGCCGGCAATACTTCGCAATTGCGAACTTTCCACTTGTCTGGGATTATCGAAATACATGCCGAACTGCTGTTGGCATTCTATGCCGTGGGACTCTTTTACGCTTGAGGAAACGCGCCTCATTATGGTTCCGGTTACTTTGTAATTCCCCGTCCATTTGTCGTATATCAGGATGTGCGGGCCAAAGGATTTCTCGGAGATGATAATTTTTGCAAATAAACCGTAGCCATTTAGAATGAGAATAATTCCTGTCAGGGTGACCGCTGCCACGCCTGTGATTTTTAGAACTTTGAGTCCGGATTTCCTGCCGGGGTTGTTTGATGCATCGTTCATGGCGCCTCTTTTATATGGGATTCCAATTGGTCATACCCCGAATTTTGAAAAACCACATCCTGTTCCTTAAAAAAAATAACCCGGACAAAAGGTATGGAAATGCAGTTGTGCAGTGCAGGCGACGTTTGAGGGATTTAAGGTGATGCCGATTTCACTATCTGTTTCAGTGGTATTAAAATCACTAAATATGAATCGAAAAAAAAACGGTTGAATAGATGCATCTGTGCTGTTGTCGTAGTAGGGTATATTCTGTTGACCCTTTTTAGGAGAAAATACCTATGAAAACAATATTTTTCACATTATCAATCATGCTGGTTTGCGCCATTGCCACCGCGCAGGTAAAAATCGAAAATCCGGAATATGGGACGGCTATCTTCAAAGAACACTATCTGATACAGAACGATCAGGAACAATTGGTGTCTTCGTCGACGGTGGTGGAAGCAGATCTGATGGGCGCTGGATTGGTGACCTCGACATCGGCAGCGACGGACACGGATTTGATTGGCGCCACATGGAATCACGCCAATGAAGCTCATGGGGTGCTGGAGTTCGATTTGCAGACGTTTAATTTGCCAGCGTCGTTTACAACCAACAATTTTACCGCGCGACTGGTGGGGCTGATGGGCGTTCCTTTTCCCACGACCATTTCTCTGAACGTGGATTTGTACGACATGAGCGATGATCAGGAAGATATGGTTATTGCGGATATCGACTATGATTTGCCGACAGAAGCGACACGGATAAATGACGCTCCGTATATCAACGGTGAAATTGATGAAGCTGGTATAGATGTGACGGAACAGTTGAAAGTGGACTTGTTTGGCACGGATGATAGCGGACTTTCTTCCGGATTCATATTTGTGGCTTCGGGTGGTACGGGCACTATTGATTTTCCCAATGCTGCAAACGCCTACATTGAATTGAATTTGAAAGATACCGAATCAGATGCCGATTCGGATTCTGCAACTGGCAGTGTAACAGACACCGCCAGTGATACGTCTACGGGGACAACCGTGATTCCGGGGACGGATTCCGATACCACAGATACCACACCGGATACCACGGATACGGATTATTGGGAGACAGAAACCGATACCACGGATACCGGATTCAGTGGTGGCGGTGGTGATGCGAAATGCGAATGCAGCGCAGCGGGAGCAACCCCAGGGGCATCTATTTGGAATCTTCTGTTTTAGCCGCACTTGTCCTGCCTCTCTTGTCGTGGCGATAAATAATCATTAAATGTGCCGAGTGTTGGATTTGAATTTTCGATGTCATTCGGCAATATAGTGTTGATAAATAGTGGCGAGGTTATGACGCAATTGAAAATCAGGTTTTTCATTTCGGTGGAAGTGCGAATTGTTTTTTTGGGCATTGCAGCACTTTATGCTTCTGCAGTGGTTGCAGCAGCAGACGATGCAAAGCGTATTACGATTGTGACGGCGGATGCAGCATTGCAACAGAATGCGCTATTATGGACTACTCCCGAACAATGGAATACGCCGGTTCTCCCAGGGGGCACTGACAGCGATGACTGGGTGGGAGTCGCTAAATTCTCTGGTGAACGCTATTACTGGTTTAAAGGGAGCGCTGACGTTCAGATGGATGTGCTTTATGTGGACGCGAACAGGCAGGTGGTGGGGATGCTGGAACAGGTGGAGGATACATCGGTGCACGGCGTATGCAAACCGGTGTTGGCGGTCCTTTTTTTGAAAGGCGGTTCAATCCGCAGGCATGGCTTTCAAACAGGCAACCTGGTAGTCCCCGAACACTGGGACCTGGAGGTGCAGACGGCCACAGATGAAAAAGAACTGACTTTGCAGTTGGGAACGATGAAAACAAAAATGGCGCGATTTGCAACCGGGAGTGTGGATGCGCATTTGGAATTGGGGGAATGTTTTCTGGCGCAGCGGGAATATACCCATGCGCAATCCGCTTACGAGGCGGTGCTTCAACAGGCGCTGACAATTCAGGACAAGACAGATGTAATGATTGGATTGGCAAAAACACTGGCGGGTATGGGCAAGGTGGATGAAGCGATAAAGATGTTTGCTGCTGTTATTGAAAAGGACAGCAGAAATGTGACTGCCTATCTCCACCTCGCGCGCATATTCAGGAGCGTGAAAAAAGTGGAGGGAATCGTCGCGACGTTGGCCACTGGTATTGAACGTCATCCCGAACTGATTGCGTTGCGCATGGAATTGGCGCAATTGTATATACAGACAAATCAGGTGGAGAAGGCGATGGGGTTGTTGAACGAGGCGCCGTCAAAGACAAAAAAAGAACGCGCGCAATTATCTCGAGTGATGGGAGATGCCCATCTTCGCCGCGGCGACATGGCAGCGGCGGCAGAGTCTTATGCATTGTATCTGCGGTTTCATCCATCTGCTCCTCATGCGGCGGAGCTTCGACTATTTATTGCGAGACATCGAAAAAAAAGGACAGGACGTGACCTATGAGGACTGCACGACGCGATGCACAGTACCTGACGGGTTGGCTGGGAGTTGCAACGCTGTTACTGTTTCTGATGTCGTGCGGAGATACGAAGCCGAAAATAAACGGAAAATCCAATGGAAAAAAGGCGACGTCCGCGGCGTTGCAGCAACCCAATCTGCTTTTAATTACAGTGGACACAACCAGAGCGGACCACCTGGGCTGTTATGGATATTCGGACATAAAGACCCCCAACATGGATGGTCTGGCCAGAGATGGGGTGTTGTTTGAGGAGGCGTTTTCGGTGCAGCCGGTGACTCTACCGGCCCATTGCAGCATTCATACCGGCAAGTATCCCTTTCGACATGGGGTGCGCGACAACAGCATTTATCAACTGGGCCAGGAGCACGAGACACTGGCGGAGGTATTAAAGGACGCGGGTTATCTGACGACCGCGTTTGTGGCTTCTTACATTCTGAATAGTCGGTTCGGTTTGGACCAGGGGTTTTATTTTTACAATGACCGGTTTGTCAAACCGAAGCAAAAGGGACGGCTGCCAGTGGATCGTCGCGCTTCGGAAGTCAGTTTTCTGGCATCTGAATGGATGAGAGAGGTGGGCGCGTCACTGAAACGAAAGCCGTTTTTTTTGTGGCTGCATTACTATGATCCCCATGCGGACTATCATCCGCCTCATCCGTACAATACGGCATATGGCAATCCGTACGATGGCGAAATTGCTTATATGGACGATTGGCTGGGCTATTTTTTCGATGAATTGAAAAAGAAGGACAAATGGGAAAACACGATGGTTGTGCTGGTTGGGGATCATGGCGAAGGATTTGGTGAGCATGGTGAAAACACACACGGTATGTTTATCTACCGATCCACCACCCATGTGCCTTTGATTATTAAATTTCCCCACAACAGATTTGCCGGCAAACGCATTGGGGCCAAAGTGAGTCAGGTGGATATTTTGCCGACAGTGCTTGAGGTTTTAGGGCAAAAAAGCCGTGATGGGATCGATGGAAAAACATTAATGCCATTGCTGGATGGGTCAGAGCTGTGGGACAGGGATGTTTACTCAGAGACATATATCCCACGCAGTTTTCACTGGAGTGCGCTCAAAGGTCTGAGAAGTGAAAAGCGTTTCTTTGTCGATGCGCCTGTGCCGGAGTTGTATCGGACGGATGTCGATGTGAACGAGACGCGAAATGTGTATGATACGGATTCAAAGGTTGCACAGCAGATGTCGTTGGAATTGAACGCGATGGTAAAAAAGGTTCCGGCCGCCAAATCGAATGAAGTTGTGTTAAGCGATGAAATGACAGCGCGTCTGGAGGCGCTGGGATATTTTGTGACATCGGGCGCAACAGAGAATCTGGATGAAATAGAGTTGCCCGACCCCAAGGATCGAATCGAGGTATTCAACGCACAGCAGCGCGCCAACAATCTGTTTGACAGCGGACGGTGGACCGAGGCTTTAAACCAATACGAAAAACTTGTAAAAGAGGACCCGGAGAATCCCAGGTTGCTTTTGGATTTGGCAAGAGTGCTGGAAAAACTGTCCGAATATAAACGAGCGGAGAAGGTTTTTGTTGACGCTGCGAAACTGGATTCCAAAAATGCGCGACTATTTTCTCTGATGGGCGTCATGTACAAAAACTGGGGCAAAAACGATAACGCGGTGTCTGCCTTTGAAAAGGCAATTGCGTTGAACTCCAGGGATGCAATTTCAATGTTTCACATTTCATTGATTGCCATGTCCCAAAATGAGTTCGACACGGCGACGGCCTGGCTGCGACGTGCGTTGAAAATTCTGCCCATGCCGGCGGCGTACAACAACCTGGGATATATCTACATCAAGCACTACAATCGATTTGCAGAAGGCGTAAAGTACCTGAAAAAAGCGGTATCTCTGGCCACCGACAAAGCGCCATTTCTTCACAGCCTTGGGATGGCCTATCTGGATCATTCGCGAATCAAAGAAGCCGTGCCATTGCTACAGCAGGCGGTGCAGCTGGTTCCGGAAAACATGGGTTTTGCGAAGTCGTTGATACGCGCATATCAATCCAGTGGCGATGCTGAAAAGGCGAATGCGCTACAGAAGCGTCTGGATGTGCTGCAAAAGCGCAGCGGATCATAGTCATGGCGAACAGCACGCCACAACGAGGGGGCGGTGTCACGTGTGAGACTTTTAAAGGGTGGGATCTTCGATGCGGCCCATGAAAAGGATGGTGTTGGTCTCAGTGTCGTGGATGAAGACGAGGAAGGGCTTATTAAAGAAAATGTCAAACGGGTCCATTGCTGCGCTGTCCGTGTACTCAATAACCGTTGCCCCCGCTGCCTCTGTCCCTTCTTCGTTAATATCCAGCGATGTGTTATGCATCACCCTGCTGATGCCCATAACATGATCCGGCACCATTTTGTCCCATCCGCTGGTGAAATCAAAGGCGGTCGGCATCCCCATTTCGATAAGCGGTGTATTCAGCATCGATTTGTAACTCATTTTGAATTTGGGGAACCCAACAGTGCCGCTGCGGGGCTGCAAGTCAATCTGCCACTGCTGCCAGGCATCCGCGTCCAGCGTTTTCAGAATGTCATCCACAGAGGCGCCCTCTTTGGGAAGAACGGCGGTCATGGCAAATTCCTCGCCTTTGTAGGGTAGACGCACCATTTGCAGAGTGTCATTTTCAAAATAGGGCAGATACGCATCCGGACGGCGCATCATTGTGGCCTGTACTGCGCCGCTCAAAGTGGTAAACTCTTTTTGCGAGGTATAGTTGCTGTCAAACTTCGTTCGCCATTCGCCCTTGAAATAAACGGTATTTGCAAGAACAGCTGCCGTGTCTCCTGTAAAAGGCGCGTTTGCAGGGACAATTTGAGGAATCAATCCGTGAGTCTTGTCATTTACCCAGGCATTTACCTGTTGAGTTGCCACCAGGGGATCCCCGTGAAGCTGATTTACATAAACACCAAAGTAGTTGGTGGCCTCAGTAATATATTCAGGACGCAATACAATGTCGTTCCTGTACCACAGGGCGTTGGCAATTTCCAAAATGACCTGATCACTGAGCCCCGGAAGTCCCCCAGCCAGGTTCTGGTATCCCTTCTGTATCGCTGGAACCTCAAGGTCTTCATAGGATAGCACGTTGCGCATCTCCGGTTCCACCGGCGCCACACTGCCATTCCACGCCATGGCCAGCGCAGAGGAGATACTGAATGGCGAAATGAAAATGTTGCCACTTTCCTCCGCATCCAGTTTGGCAAACAGATGCAAACCAAACCGATTCACCGCATCTGAAATGGTGGCGCCTTCCGAGCTAAACTCATCCACCACTGGCAGATTGGGAGCTGCCTGTGGCAGATTTTCCCACTGTGCAAAAACAGTATCTGAGTCGGAGTCTGTCACTGAGTCTGAATCTGAAACGGTATCTGAATCTGTTTCGGTTACCGTTTCCGAGTCGGTTTGGCCGGTCGACGCATCGGTTTCATCGCCGGTGACGGAACCGGTTTCTTGCCCGGTGTCACTGCCCGAGTCGGATTCCAAATTGTTTTCACTGTCCGAGCCATCATTGCACGCCAAACAAATAAAAACGGATAATCCCGCTAACACTGTTTTTCCAAATCCACGCATTTCCAAATCCTTTCAGTCGAAAATGTTATAACGGGTCTCAAGCAATTTCCGTGACACCCCCCAAACACCTTCAACCTTGTGAAATCATAAGAAACCACCCAATTAAAACCGGCACAAATTGTGCCATATTCGCAAACGTTTCAACATAAACAGGCGTCTGAAATCAAAGAAACGCTCGAATCCATATGAGCGGGACGTGGGGTCCGGGACACGGGGTCGGTTTTAACTTCTGATCCCTGAGAAGTAAATCAGTGCTGAAAAAGTACACTTCGAGATATCTTTCTGCGATTTGATGTGCGATCCTGGGTTCATGTTCA
>JAFGQN010000208.1 GCA_016935665.1 Deltaproteobacteria bacterium
ATGCATTGCGTGTTTATTTGCAGAGAACGGATTGCGATGTCGATGAATTGTGGCGAGTGGCGAGTGTGTGTCAGATGTCTGCTGTCAAGCGGCCCATTCTGGAGGCCATGGGATGATATTAAATACGGCCGCATCTGTAAAACAGCGCTTGCTGAATCTGTCTCGCACAAGAAAAGAGAATTTTTCGTTTCTGCGAGGTTTAAAATACGTTTACATTTTAAGAAAACGGGCGTGGCCGGTTTCGACGAGTTGTTTGTTGATGTAGATTCGGTTGTCGGCGATGAGGTCGGTGATGTAGCGGCCGTATTTGTCGTGGTGGTAGGTGAGGGCGTGGAGCGTGGGATGCTTGGTGAGCAACTGGGTGAGAGCGTGGTGAGCGGATTGTCCTTTGGGAGTGCCCAGCTCCATAGCGTCGACACCGCGCAGGCGCATGGTTTCATGGACGAACATATCAAACCCCAAGTGCAGCCTAAGCTTGACCGTGTCGCCGTCGATGACGCGAACCGGGGTGCTTTCGTAGCAGTATCGCTCTCCGGGTTGGATGAGAACCTCTTTGAATCGTCGGGAAGAAGATTGCGTGATGTACATCCCCGATGTTGGGTTTTCGATGCCCGGAACCGACATTCGGCGAATGATATTGAACCCGAGATCGACCATGCAGGATGTGTTGGTTGAACCGGCATCTGCGATTTTGTAAATGTTCGGCCGCGCGTTTCGGGGAACTAGAGGGAATTCGTTGTTGAGCGATGCTTCCGTCGATTTGCGAAGGGCAGTGGTGCGCTTTTGGAGATCTTCTTTGGTGAGGGTTTCTTCGATGGCGGCTTGCTCCAGTTGTTGTCGCGTTTGAGGATTGGAGACGCTCAGCAGTACGCGATAGTGACTCCAGGAAAGGGTGGGGTTCAGGGCGGATAAGGCGTAGGACCGGGCAAATTTTCGCAGATAGCGAACGGTGCGCTCGCCGAACCCTTCTCCATATTTTTGTGTCATGTCGTTGCTGAGATGGGCGATTATTTTTTTGCCGTACGTGTGGTCGCGTCCCTCGGTGACTTGGAGGACGGTTTTGCCGATGTGCCAGTAAGCGTCGAGGACGCGCTTGTTTTGGGTTTTTCCGCGTTTGAGGACTTGGTCGTAGAGATTGCAGATATTACTGAGCAGGGCTTGATAGTTATTGGGGGGAATATTGTTGCTGTTGTTGCTTGCCATTGGATACACCGCCGCGCTATGGACATTATTTTTACTGCCTGTTATGATAGGGTTTCTTTTTCTTCCTATTTTTATCTGATTACAGTGGTACTAAAAACGGAACCTAGGTTCCATTTTTTAGCTATGTGAATCGTGTGGCGATTCTAATGGACAGGATGGACGAGATGGACAGGATGGACGGGAGGGACAGGATGGACGGGAGGGACTTGATGGGCGAAATGGACAAGAAGAGGGCGATGGAAAAAAAAATCCCCGTTCCGAAGAACGAGGATTTTTCGTTAGCGGGGACCGGATTTGAATCGATGACCTTCGGGTTATGAGCCCGATCACACGAACTCCGGCAAGTGGACGAAATTACACGTTTTTTTAATAATTGCGTTTGGTTGGGATATTTGGAGTATGTACACAGGAGTCCACAGGAATACACAGAAATACACGTCTGTTTGGAAGACTTTTTGGAAGACTTTTTAGGGTTTCTAAAATGGGTACCGTTTCAAATTGTTTACATATTTATTTTTAATATTGGGTAAATGTTCCACCTCTTGACATCTCATTTAGTTGGAGACATAATGTATCCAGATAGTAATATCGGGTAACATTATGGAACGACAGCACAAAGTAGTGGAACTATTCAGGCAGCATGGCGGACAACTTCGGATGAAGGAAGCGATGGATGCGGGGCTCTCACGGCGCGCGCTGTACGCCATGCGTGACTCTGGAGTCATTGAAACGGTATCTCGTGGCGTGTATCGGCTGGCTGAGCTCGCGCCCCTGTCTGACCCCGAACTCGCCGCAGTAGCTCTGCGATACCCGAATGCTGTTTTGTGTCTGATTTCCGCACTGTCTTTTCACGAAATTACCACGCAGATTCCAAGGGCGATACAGGTAGCCGTTTCGAGAAATGCTCGTCCACCGGCTCTTGACTATCCGACTGTTGAATCCCATCGATTTTCAAAGGAAGCATTTGAAGCCGGAATTGAAGACCACAAGAGAGATGGAATCACAATCAGAGTGTATTCCAAAGAGAAAACGCTGGCCGACTGTTTCAAGTACCGCTCCACACTGGGCATGGAAGTGGTTATCGAAGCGCTGAAAATGTATCAGGCGAAACAACGAATGGACGTGGGCGAGCTGTTGCGATATGCACGTGTCTGCCGTGTGGAATCCATCATGCGTCCCTACCTGGAGGCACTTCTTTGAGCGTCAATAACATCACCAACATGGCGGCCTCCGTTCGGCAACGGCTGCTGAATCTGTCGCGAAACTCCGAGTTCTCATTCCATGAGCTATTGCAATACTATGCAATGGAGCGTCTTCTTTATCGTCTTTCAGTTTCACCTCATGCAGGCAAATATATTCTAAAAGGTGCGCTCCTGCTTCGTGTGTGGCAGTTGGACAGCGCACGCAGCACCATGGATATTGACCTGTTGGGGATTACCGGCAATTCCAGGGAAAATATTGTTGCCCAGATTGCAGAGATTATTCGGTCCTCCTCTGTTGACGACGGCTTGATTTTTGATGATGCATCAATTGATGCGACCCCGATCACGGAAGAGTCTCAGTATGTGGGACAGCGGGTAAAGCTGTTTGCTTCGTTGGGCACTGCGAAAATTCGTCTTCAATTGGATATTGGTATCGGCGATTCGGTGTATCCTACTCCAAAGTCATTTGATCTGCCGTCTATTCTCGATTTTCCTTCTCCATCGCTTTTGTGCTATCAGATGGAAACCTCTATTGCTGAAAAGTTCAGCGCCATGGTTGTTCGACGGGAATTGAACAGCCGCATGAAGGATTTTTACGATATATGGCTGTTACTTTCCAACCGCAGCTTTGATGCTGTGCTACTGGGTGAAGCCATCAAGCAAACCTTCCTGAAAAGAAATATTGCGTTATCCAAGGATGTCCCGGCGTTTCTGCCTTCTTTTGCCGAGCTGAAGCAGGTGGAGTGGAATGCCTTCCGAAAGAAACTGAAATTTCCACCTCCAAAAAATTTTGCAGAGGTCATTGAGCGCATAAGAAATTTTTTGGAACCCATCTCGTTGCAGTTGGCACAAGACAGCCAACCTGCCGGTCACTGGAATCCCGGTGGGCCATGGGAGTTTGACGAATGACAAAATATAATCGAAACGCGCCCTGTCGCTGCGGATCGGGGAAAAAATATAAACAATGCTGCCTGGGTAAAAAGGAACAAAACTTTGCTTTTGGCGAACAGACATATTCAATGAATGCCGCCGATGAGTTCATCTCAAAATTTATGGCGGCCAATGGAGACGGCCCTTTTTCGTCTATTGATGAGCTTCAAACGTCACTGAGTCAGTTTCAAAATCAGGAAAACAGTCGTGCCCGTTCGGAGTTTCTCGGCCTTTCTTCAGACCTAGTATTTCGTCTGCGAAGGCAGACAATTGACGAAATGCCCGATATTGTGAAGCTGCATTTTGATGAACAGCAATCTGAATATGGTAGAACGCCGGTGATTGTGATTGCGCTGGCCATTATGCTTGCAATTCGTCAGGATGAATTCCTTAAAGCCACCGCCAAGGGCAATCTGCCGCGTAAAGCCGTCCGTTTTATTTTTGAGAACGTGAGTGCTTTTCTCTTTTATCCCGGCGACGGACAGCCGAATCGCGAAGAAGACGTGTATCATATTTTCAAGGTTCGCATACTGCTTCAGCGCTCCGGTGTCATCTCGCTTCGAAAAGGTAAGTTTACGCTGAGTCGGAAAGGGAAGGAATTCTTCGATGATTTTGCCGATACCGACTGCGCGGTAAAAATGTACCGTCATCTGCTGCTGTTTTTTGCCCATAAATTTAACTGGCTGTTCTGCACAAGGTTTAACGAGGAACTGGCTGAGCTGCAGAACAGTGCGTTGTTCGGCTTGTTTATTCTTCATAAAAAGGCCCGTTCATTCACGCACGAAGACGAGTTGGCCGGATATTTTGCAAATGCATTTCCGATTGTCTTGGATTTGCTCAGCCCCAAAGCGCTTCCGAAGTACGGCATAACGCCCGAAAAAATGCTTCAGAACGGATTCGGCTACCTGTTTCTCGGCGAGTTCTGCTGGTTCTTCGGCCTGGTGCTGCAACGAAAAGTCAAAGGCGCCAGTGACATCCGTGATAAACGCGAATATCGAACATCTGATTTGTTTGACAGTTTATTCCGGTGGAAACAGTGAAGACTGACGCGATGCTTGTGAAAAAGTCTTGATACCAGACCAGCACCATAACAAAGTCAGGCAGCATTGTTCCGTGGTTAGCAGCATCCGGTCCTTTAGCCTATTCGCCGGAAAACCAGCCCGATAGAG
>JAFGQN010000003.1 GCA_016935665.1 Deltaproteobacteria bacterium
AAAAAGAGAAAGCGGTGCGCTTATGACCCGGATTACATCCTGGAAGTACTGGCGGCCTAAGAATGCTGACTTTGCGATTGCCCTGGGTGGGAAACGCATGGGTGAGGGGCTATTTCTGTTTTTTTTTTTGGGGGGGGCCCACAACTTCACATCAAATGGTTTCGCCATGGGAGGTAGATGGAAATGGTGGATAAAGTTTATTCTTTGTCATCGTCATCATTTTCGTCGTCATATTTATCGGGGATTTGCCCGCACACATCGTCTGGGTCTTTTTCCATGATGCATCTGAATCCGAGATGGTTTGGATTATGGGGTTCCACACGATGCTCAAAACTGGTGCTGGAGCCAATTGTGAGAGTCCATTTGTCCCCGAACAATGTATCCTGTACTCGTCTATATGGTGTGTCATATCCGCCGCCTTTAATCAGATAATAGTCATGCTGCACCCATTCCCAATCACTATTCTGGTAAGGAGAAGTGGTCCATTCCCACAGATTTCCAATCATATCGCATACGCCTGTTTGGGTATTTCCGTCGGTTGTTGTGCAGCCGGCCAATGGCAAATCGCCCTTTCCGCAGCCCGGTCCCTGATCGTAGTAGATTATTTTTGAGCAGTTTGGAACTTCATTGCCATCATTCCATGGATACATCTCAGCACGGTCATTACACCCGGAACCAGCGGCGTACTCCCACTGTTCCTTTGTGGGAAGTTTGCCACCTATCCACTCACAAAATCCCCGCGCATCCTCCCAGTTTATGCAATTTGCCGCCTTTGTGCCCCATTTTTCCAATTCCTGGACATCCACCGCTCCGCTTTTTTTTAGTTCCCATACCAGCCGATGGTATCTGTACACCGAACAGCTATCCCATGTCCTTATGCGCGCTTCAATCTCGCTTCTAATCGTTTCCGTGGTGGCAGTCTCATCCATTGTGCGCATTGTCGACTTATAAATCCAACTATAAAATTGCGCGGCAGACGTTTCCTCTTTCATGACCCAAAATGGCCTGCGTTTGCCGTCAACTTCCGGATAAGATGCCAGTTCACAGTCATCATCTGTATCTGATTTTACCAAAGTGGCATCTTTCCAAATGTCAGTGTCGCTGTCCAGGGGGGATTCGTCTGAATCTGTTTTGTCGTGAACCAGCTCTACAAGAATTTTTTCATCGTTGTTCAAACATTGTGTATCTCCCGAATACTGTTCGCTATCGGTCCCGCCATTTCGACTCACATACGGGGGCACAACAAGAACACCATCCAATGTGTTTTGCGATACCAACGCTCTGATATTACTGAGGCAAAACGTAAAGTCCTTTTCCTTTTCGGACTTATCATCGCCATCATCAATTGGCTCTATTTGAAAGTGTATGCCCTGCACCGCTGACCTGTTGCGCCTTCCAACTATTTCAGTGTCTCCTTCGGCAATGGCAAGGTCCCTGGTATCAATGTACGTATCGCCATGCCAGGCGCGCACATGAATGGATATGGCATCATCGTTCTTTTTTTCTGATTCTTCCAGCTCTTCGGTATCCGCCGCATCGTCAATCAGGCAAAATGGATAAATGTCGTTGTTTTCTCTATCGCCTGAAAGCATGTTTTTTTTCACATAACAGGAGGGCTGCCTGGCATCCAGATTCAGGCCACGCTCCTTGAACTGAACAATAAATTTTGTTGAATCGTCGAATCCATTCGGAAATTCGACATTAAACGAGACACCCATGAATTGATTTTTGAGATAGCCATGCCCGGAAGGACATGTGCCCACAGTGAAGGGAAATCGGATGTACTCACCGTGGTCTATAGAGCAGACATCGAATCCGATTCCAACGTATGGGGACAAATTCTCGTCCTCGGACAACTTACCGGAGATACATATTTTCTGCACATCAGCATTCTGATATTTTGCACCATTACTGTCCTTGTTCTCTGCATCCACGGAAAACCAGGTCTGCATCGCCAAATCATCACCGTCTTCAACCGTCGCTGTTATCCTGACAATATCACTGTTGGGGTTACTGTACCAATACCACGATCCCTGTATATACGGTGAAGAGTCGTCGTCGTTTGTCACAAATCCATTGCCCTTGATATGAATGTTGTACTCATCTGTTTCAATTGGTTCCAATATGTCATTTGGTATCTGGATGCAGCCAGACAAACACAGTTGGCAAAACCCCAAAATCAATATTCCGGGAAACCGGCAGTCACACCCAGACTCCATCTCAAAACTCCCATGCAACGCTGGCCCCCCGAATAAACAGGGCCCGCGGTGAATTGTTTTCCTGCATTTTGACTCTCTGACTCAGGAACAGGGCCGTCGACGCGGCTATCAGCGCTCCTCCGATGGAATATCCGATGACTAACCCCACTTTATTTTGTTCTGCGAGTTTTTGACTGATGGCATAATCCACTATTGCATCATTTGCGGAGGGCGATGCGCGGTTTATAGCATCTTTATATCTGATTTTAGCAGCATCCATTTCGTTAATATGGTGATACGTAATCCCATGAAACACACCCCCCACACCCAGTGCCACCATTCCCAGTATCCCCAATCCCATCGCAATTTTCAATCTTGACACCATCAGCGACCTGCGAGGCGCCGGCGGATGCGACGGTTCCATATCCCCCAAACCATTCAATGTCTCCTGCACCACTTCTGCGGTTTTAAGGGCAACTATTTCCGTTGCATCCTCTGTGGCGACAATAACGAAATCATATTGCGAATACATATGTGCACCATTACCCGCACCGTTGGCGTAGACCATGAGGCTGGCGTTTTGAAAATCTGTTTTGTAAATCAGAATGGATATGTCTGCGTTCTGCGTGTCGGCGGCATGTTTCAGTTCGTCCCGCATGTTCAAAGAGGCGTACGGTGACCCGACAACTGAAATCAGGCGCAGGTTTGACATCTGCAATTCATCGTTTATGCGCTGCTCTCCGTCGTACCAGTACAGCGCACTATTTTGTTTCATCATTGAAACCATCACGACGGTAGGTTGCGTGTGTGTTGTCTGTGCGGAAGTCAGAGGGGAGAACAGAACGACAATGAAGAAACCGGTGGTTGCGATAAAAAACAAGTGCCGATAGTTTTTTAATGCTTTTTGCAAACCTTCCCTCGTGAGAAACTGTCGTTAAAGAACGACCCTTCAATCGCCAGCGTATTAATCAACTCGGTAGTGTCCTGCTCTATGTGGTCAGTTGGGACATTAACTCAAAACGGTTCAAAAAAGTATCAAAAGATTTTTTGAACGGACACATTCAACAAACACGTTGTTTCACGTTCCCAATAATCTTGAAAATTTCAATCGCAGCGTTTAGTTTGGCCCCATGAAAAACAAAAGTTCACGATTATCCGGGTTTCATCGTCTTTCCATGAGGACCCGCCAGAAAGAAATCGCCCAATTTGCAAAAGATGCCTCCATTGCACCGCTTTTGGATGGAGGACTGTCCGACGAGCTGTGTGATCGTTTTGTGGAGAACGCCATTGGTCGATTTGCGCTCCCTCTGGGAGTGGCCACAAATTTTCTGATTAACGGACAGGAGTATGTGGTCCCCATGGCGGTGGAGGAACCATCGGTTATTGCAGCGGCATCAAACGCGGCGCGTATGGTGCGTGCATCCGGCGGATTCATCGCTACATTACCCCGATCAAACACAGTGGCGCAGATTGAGCTTCGCAACGCCACTCAATCCCTTTTGACATTGAAAGGGGAGATTCCCGAAATAATACGAATGGCCAATGACACCCAGCCCCAACTGGTTCAGCTGGGCGGCGGGGTGGTCGACGTGGTGTTGCGCGAAAATGTGGGCGGCCCCGCACGACATGTGGTGCATCTGGTGGTCAATTGTCTGGATGCCATGGGAGCCAACATGGTGAATACCATGGCCGAAGCGGTGGCGCCATTTCTGGCGATGCGATGCGGGGCCACTCCGGGCTTAAAAATTCTGTCCAACCTGGCTGATCAGCGACTGGTGCGCGCGGAATGTCGCGTGGCGTTCTTGCACCTTAAACGAAACGGATTTGGGGGAGAGGATGTGGCAAAGGGCGTTGCAGCCGCCAGCGCGTTTGCCGAAGCCGATCCCTGGCGCGCCGCCACGCACAACAAGGGGATTTTCAATGGCATCGACCCTGTGCTGGTGGCCACTGGCAACGATTGGCGCGCCGTGGAAGCGGGCGGCCATGCGTTTGCGGTGCAGGAGGGACAGTACAAACCACTGGCTACCTGGCATATCGAGGACACACATCTTATTGGAAAGCTGGAGATGCCCATGGCAGTGGGAATCGTTGGAGGCGCCTCCAAAGCACATCCCGCCGCTGCCAAATGTCTTGAAATCATGGGGATTGAGTCCGCGGCAGAGTTGGCCGTTGTGGTCGCCAGCGCAGGACTGGCATCCAATCTGGCGGCGTTGTCTGCGCTTTCCACTGAAGGAATCCAGGCAGGGCACATGCGACTTCACAGCCGGCGCGTTTGACACGATAATCGGAAAAACAGCTATTTTTCTTACCATAGTCACATTTTTCCCCGTTGATGTGTCATTTAAGTAAACGCATCAATCCGTTGGGAGACGCTCTTATGACCAATGATCGCCGCACACTGCTTTACCTCCTTCTGCCATCATTTTTGCTTCCCTCAAACAACGGCCACGGGGGGAAAATAACCACGATTGGAATTGCGCCGGAGGCGACCGATGTCCAGAGTGCGGAACTGGAAATCATATATTGCAAAAATGAAAAGCAGCATAAAAAAAACATTTTTTTTGGCCATGTCCAACATCGGAAGCATCGATAAATACGGCTGTTCTCGGGTGGCTCGGTTACGCAGTGACACAGAGGGTAGGCATTTACCCAATTGCCACCGCCTTTAAAAAAGTTCAAAATCTGTGAAGCCAAATCGGACCACACAAACCAACGATGTGTTTTGGTATCATTCGTTGAACCATCCCGGTCAAAGGAAATATCCGATGCAGGCAGGGAGGACAAAATGAAAGTGCGTCAGCGGCAACTGGTTTACTATTTTTTGCCGTTTTTTATGGGGGAACTCGATGAATCTACAGAAGAGCCCACGCAGCAGCCCGTGCCCCAATGGGCCCAGTGGATTCGCGACACCAGACATTCATCGAAACAATCGTCACACAGAGATGGAAACTGAAGCGGCCGGTTGACCGGCATACCAACCGCACAGATTCCCTGCCATGAATAAATATCAGGCCAGGGGTGGCACTCGCTCTGTTTGACAGGTGGTTCAGTCCTCCGGGATCAGCGCGTTGCCGATATGGAAGGCCGCTTCGCCAATACGGTAGTCACTGACATATTTTTTACTCGCGCCCAAATAGCCCAGCGGTTTAAACCCATTGTCGTTGAATTTGCCTTCCAGCGTGAGATAGGTTTCGTCAGCCTGAACGCAAATTATTTCGCCCACCATCCAGACGTGGGAGCCAATTTTCAGCTTTTCAATAAGAACGCATTCGATGTTCAAGGCGCACTCTTCGATAATGGGTGCATTGACTTTGCAGGATTTTGCGATGTGAAATCCGGATTGCTGCAACTTGTCGGGGTTTTTTTTGGCAGACACCAGGCCGAGATAGTCTGAGGGCACCGCCTGGTTCACGTCGGGGACGTTAATGGTAAACGCCTTGCTTTCGATGATGTTGGCATAGGTCTGCCGACTCGACCGCAAGGCCACTCCCAGACATGGCGGAGTCTGCGAACACGGCGCTGCCCAGGATGCCACCATGGCATCCGGGTTGCCGTCAATATCGTAAGTCGCAACCAGTACTGCCGGAAGGGGAAGAATCAGTGGTGAAAGTTCAATCTGCTTTTTCATTTGAGGCCTCTTTAATAATTACAATAATTACTGATTTCGAAGCGCTTTTAACGCTGAAACCGCCGCTTCATATGTCTCATTTTTATTTATCGGCGTTTCCAATGTACAATTAATACGTGTAGCAAACGACGCATTTACCAGCCACTGGAAAAACGTTTCTCCAATTCGCCCTTCGCCGATTTTTTCGTGTCTGTCCACCCGTGATCCCAGCCCTGTGCGGGAATCGTTGAGATGCATCCACTTCAGACGTTCAAGGCCAACTGCGTCGTCAAACGCGCCGAAAACAGACGACGCTCCCGAAACGGTGGAAATATCGTATCCGGCGGCAAATGCGTGGGCCGTATCGAAGCAACATCCAATTCGATTGTCGTTGCCGACCAGCGCCACAATGGCGGCAATATGCTCGAAGCGATGGCCAATACTTTTGCCGCTGCCTGCGGTATTTTCAATGAGCAGTGTCACATCCCGGGTCACGGCGAGTGCGTTTTGAACCGCATCGGCGACCAGGGCAATTCCCATATCCTCCCCCTGCTTGCCAGGGCTTCCCGGATGAAACACCAGATACGCAATCTGAAGTGAATCGCAGCGCATGGCTTCATTCACAAGTGCTGCCACAGCCTTTTTTCGAGTACTTTCAACGGCGGAACAGGGATTCACCAGATAAGATGCATGGACAGCAATTTGCCCGCTTTCGAAACCGCATTGCCTGCAGGTATTTTGAAAGAGTGAAATCTGGCGCGACGTCAGTTCGGGCTCCTGCCAGTTTTGGGGCGCTTTAGTGAACATTTGAAAGCACTCCAGACCAATGCTGGCGGCACGCTGGGGCGCCAGTTGTAATCCGCCGGCAATCGATTGATGCGCGCCTATTTTCATGTGTTCCTCTCGTTCAAAAAAATCCGGTGGTCTCTTTATAATATCGCTATCAAGAAGACAAATTTGAATTTGAAAAAACTTCTGTCACACAAAAAATTATCATTCCTTTGTCTAGTCATTTGACAAGAGATGCAGAAAAACTGTACATTTCCCGCATACTCGAATAATGAGGATTTCCAATTTCAGGAAACAACGAATTGTGCGAACGGATTTATATTCGAATCCCTAAGGAGATTCTATGAACAGGCCCCTCTCCGTTAGTTAAAATTGTTTTAACGAAAACATAAACGGGCTCTTGAGGCCCAAACTAA
>JAFGQN010000209.1 GCA_016935665.1 Deltaproteobacteria bacterium
CGTCCTTGCTTTCAATGACGGACAAAAAAATGGGACAGGTCCCGTTTATGCTTGACGGGGACCCTGTTCATGGGAGGTAATCATGAACAGATTGCCATTTGTCTCATACAGGTAGTCCTGCGTGTTGGTATCTGACGCCAGTGAATACAGCTCGCCATTTTCTTCCCACAAAAAGTCAATGCTTAAAGGACTTAGTGTGATGGTGGTTTCGTCGATGGGAGCCGAAAAGGAAATAATCACTGTATCGTTGTTTTGCCACACATCCAGGACGTGAATAACCGGCGCCGTGGAAAATGAAACGGTGGACGGCACGGGCCTGGGCACTTTGAGATAAGGTCTAAGCGGATACAGGTCCAGTGTGTATGGCGTCCCGGAGTCCAGGGGCGCCGTTGGTACAATGCGACTGGTGAAGCGCTTGACGGTGACGTTAAACGGAATTGTCGCCCCGTTGGTGGTTTTGAGCTGGATATTTTTGAGGGCATTGCGGGCCAGTTTTAGTGCACCGGGATTCGGGGGGGCGCCAACTTTGTCTGCGACAAACCGCATGTCGCTGTTCCGGGTCACGACGGTGGGTGAATCCGAAAAATCATCCCAGCCAATGCGCAGGTCAATGGGCGTGGTCACCGCAACAGCGGTTTGTCCATCGAATATATTCTGTAAAACCCACGTGTCGTCAACCAACACATCTTCCTGTTGGGGCGCCGATGTGGCCAGAGAGAAAAAGACGCCAATACCAAGCAACAGGAGTTGTCCAACATAGCCAAACCGTTTCATGGGGCCACCTCCTCCGTTGTTAAAAACGGGATTTCAAAGAGCATGCCATCCGTCGGACCGTTTGAAAACTGGAAACGCCGAATCCCCTGGTCGTTGTCTCCGACCAGCAACGTATAGGCCTGTGGCGCCAGCTGTGTAGCAAAACCGTCACCGGTGGCAACGGTTTTTGCGTATGCCCCCGGCACGTGTAAAATCGAAAAAGTATATCGGTTGTTGTCGGTGGAAAGCACGTAGAGCTGATTGCTCAGGATGGCCATATCCCGATACAGGCCGTCTGGCAGAGTTACATCAGCCACTTTTTGCATCGCGCTGGTATTTTCAAACAGTTGAACACTGGCTTTTTGGTCTTCGTTGCTGGGACAAAGCAGGAAGATGTGCTGGTAGGTCACTCGAACTTTAGCTTTGGATTCATTAGCGCCGCTGTAGAAATCGTCGATTGCATAGTTTTCGCAAAGACCCACGTAGCGACGTTGCGCCAGAGGACCATTGTCGTGATCATATCGCAGCAGCTGACCCGTGATGGAGTTGTACGCCACAACCAACCTGCCATAAGCGGCGAGGCGACTGTTACCCCAGAACTGATTTTCTTCACAGGTCACTTGCCAGGCGCTGTCCGCTTCCGAATACAGGAAAATACAGTCGCCTGTGGGACTGGCGTAAATGATTTCGCCTGTGGACAGCACGTCCAAATCCGTTGCATGGAGCATTTTGGGAAGTGTGTTCACGGTTCCATCTTTTGAAACCGTGTAGACGCGTCCGTTATCTTTGAGCAGAATGGCGAAACCGTCAGAAAACACGCCTCGTACAATGGCGCCCGGGAAAGACACACTGGCTTTCAGTACCGGATTGGCGCCATTCTCTGTTTGAAAGACATCCAACATTTGATTGTTCCGCTGCCGTACGACCATGTCATTTCCCGTCGCCATGAACGATGACTCTTCTGGTTGGCCCAAAGCGCCAATTTCGGTGAGTGCACCGTCTTCGTCGATGCGCATAATGCGAACCAGGCGCTCTCCCACCCAGCGGAAGTTGCCCAGTACAAACAGCGTATTGTCATGGCGGATGACATTGATAGGATCGCCGTACACGATTTGGGTGACGTTCATGGCCCGGGAAATTTGTGATGTGTGGAATTCAAAGGGACCGTCAATGATCAGTTCGTTTCCGGGTGTCTGTATGGGAGCCGCGGCGCCCGCTGCTGTGGACAGCGTCGAAATGTTGATGACGCGAACAGATTCGTCTCCCGCCGCAATAAACACATTGTCATCCAGACTGGCGGCGCCATTGATATAGAACCCCTCCGCCTCCGGGTCCGCGTAAAAGCCCAGGGCGCGCGCTTCATAGGGAATGCTCACATCGAATGCAAACAGCGCTTCACCCGCAGAGACAAAGAGCAGATTGTTTTGAATGTTCACATCTTTGGCGTGACCGGTTTCCACCAGATACTGCTGTTGCAACACCGGCGCGTGGGGAATCGTCGCATCCACCACCTGGAAACTGCCGCATGCCGAGATATACACGTTGTCGTTTTGTACGGTCACGCCGTTTAAAAATCCGGACAAACTCAAATGCGACAGCACAGCGGTTTGCGCCGGGTCGGTTTGGGCGCCATCCAGAATGGTCAGGCCGTTGTTTCCCGCTACTGCATAGACGAGCTGATTGTTAAACGCAATATCCAGTACGTTGCCTTCCACTGAATGCTGTGCAATTAGCGTCGGCGTATCCGAATCGCGAGTATCCAGTTGCAGGATACCCCCGCTGCCTGCCGCCACCCACAGAGTGTGGATGTTGTCAGACGCGATAGCCACCGGTTCACCGGGCAGTCGAATCATCGACAGCCGGGTGGGCGCATCGAGATGGGTGATATCAATTGTCCACAAAAAACTGCCATCCACCAGGTAAAGCCGGTCGGCCACCGCCACCGCATCGCGAAACATGGATGTGACAAATCGATTCATATACAACGGATCGTCCGTGTGGCCGCACTCTTCGTCCAGCACCACAAACCCGTTGATGTTGCCTTCCCCATCCGCCACAGGTTCCATGAATGTCCCCGTAACGGATTCGCCGCGGCTGGGAGCATCCGCCTGCCCACAAGCAGTTAATTGAAACGCCCAGATCAGGGCAAGCAGAATGGCGTGACGTTTATTGCAAACGTCCCATTGATTACATGACATATGGCCCTCCATAATCGTTAATTTTTAAGAATATTGCGCCGAACTTTTATAAAACACCCAGTGGGCGATGGATGGGAACATGGATGGATTACTTTTTGGCATGGAAGCGAATTGGCGGGAGAGGCGGTCAGCGGTTTGACGGGGTGGTGGCTCCTTTAAAAAAACCAACGCTCCAGATGAGCAGTCCAAGGGCGACCGCTGGGGAGACGCCCAGAAACATGGCGATATTTTTGAGGTCGGCGCCCATGATGCGTCTGGCCAAAAGAGCGTATTTATACACGGGAACCAGTGGCAGTGAGCATGCCTGGACGGCCGGGTGAAACAACGCCTTTTTTAAACTGTCTTTGGTATCTTCTTTTTTATATACCGCCACGTATTTGCCCAGTAAAAATTGATTGCTTCTAAATCGCTGCCATGAGTCACCGAAGATATGGTACACTTTTGAACCGGGCAAAAACCAAAAATCATAGTTCAGGCTGGCTTTCAGTCCGAATAGAACGTCTTCGCTGGCGCGAACCTCGGGAAATCCGCCCACATCCTCGAAAATGTCTCGGGCACAAAACAGATTGCAGGAAGGGGCAAACTTCTTTTGGCGGTCGTCTCCTGTGGGAATGAATTCATTGAACTGCAAAAAATACTGGGCAATGGCCAGAATGTTGCGCATCTGAAAATCCGGCAATGCGATGGCGCCGCCCCCCAGACGCCGACCCTTTAGGTATTGAGCCACAATCGTCTTGACCCACTTTGCATCGGGAAAGGCATCGGAATCGATAAACAGAAATAAATCCCCGGTTGCCACTTTGGCGCCAATATTTCTGCCGATGGCCGGAATGGTTTTTTCTTTTAGAAATACCGCTTTGACCAGTGGATACTGTTTGATCACTTCCGCCAGTTCCGTCTGTTGCGTTGGCGGCGATGAATCCACCAGTACAATTTCGTGGATGTCTTCTTTTTGTGAATCCAGATGCGCCAATGTCGATGTAACTGTCGCCAGGGAATTGTATGCGGGAATAATTACTGAAACGCGAGGGGACGTCATTTGCTTCTCCTGAATAATTGCCTTTTTTACATATATTTTCCGGGGCACTGTACCATTGACGGCGGCAGTTTGGCATCACAAATTGCGTTGATTTTGGATGATGCGGGTCCAGCCGGTCACTTCGTCATCCGTTGATAGGCAAGCCCACGGTAAATGTACTGCCTTCCCCTTCTTTGCTCTCCAGCGTCAGCGTCCCCCGGTGATCCTCAGCTACAATAAAATACGATACTGAAAGCCCCAGACCGGTGCCTTTGCCCACTTTTTTGGTCGTGAAGAACGGTTCAAAGGCGCGACGCCGGGTTTCCTTGTCCATTCCGGGGCCGTTGTCGGCGATGCGGATGTACGCTATCCCGTCTTTTTGAAAGGTTGAGATATGGAATGTGGACAACCCATCCTCGGCGTGCATGGCGGCCATTGCCTGAGTCCCGTTTTTTATGATGTTCAGGAGTACCTGCTGAATGCGCCCGGAATTGCAATTGACCCATGGCAGGTGGGGGTCATAATCCCGTTGGATTTTTATGCGTCGAAAATCGTACTGTCTGGCCAGATCGAAGTCGCTGCCCGCTATTTCAACCACCTCATCCATCAGTTTTCCAAGGTCGCACGGCGTTTTGCCATCGCCCCTTTTGCTGCTGAATGACACCATGTTGGCGACGACGCGTGCTGCAGCGCGCCCGGAATTATCCATATTGGCCAATACAGACAGAATTTCTCTTTTTTCCAGATAGGTTAAAATCCCGGTAATGGTTGTTCCTGCTTCCTCTGCCACTTTTGCGTTTTTGGTCATGGTGGGATCGAGGCGCTGACGAATCACCTGAAGGCTCTGTAGAATTCCCCCCAGCGGATTATTGATTTCGTGGGCCATTCCCGCAGCAAGCCCACCCACGGACAGCATTTTTTCACTTTGCACCATCATTTGTTCAAAGGCGACCTGGGCCGAAACATCATCCAGCCGGATAACCGCCCCCTGCTGCTGTCTGGGAACCAGTGGATAAACGGTAATATCAAACAACGTTGCCTTTCCATCCGTGTCCAGGCTGATCTTTTTTTCCGCAAGTGGCTGGGCGCCGGAAATCACACCCAGAATCTGGTCGCGGCGGAAATCCAGAAGTGGAAATACATCGAACAGATTGTTGCCGATGGCGTTTTGGGACGGCGTCCCGCTAAGTCTGGCGGCCATGTCATTCCAACTGGTGACATGGCCGCGTTCATCCACGCTGAACAACACCGATGGCATGGCATCCACAATGCGATTGAGCAGCTGACGTATTTTTTCCAATGCCAGGATTTCCCGCTGGGTTCGTTCCAGCGCTTTTTGACTGACCGTGTAAATCCCATAAGACGCAATCCCCACGAATACATAAGCGATTAGTGTATCGAGAATATAATCGTGCAGGTCCAGCGTGGGAATACTTCCCCTGTGGGCTTCCAACAGGACAAAACCAATAAAAATCAGGGAGTTTATTCCAAAATAGACCGGAATGAGCCATCCCTTTTTGAGTACCAGCAACGGGAGCATGCTCGATACCGCAAACGCGAATACAATGGTATTGGTGCGAATGAGCGGTGAGCCCTGGTCCGTAAACATAATGGCCCAGACGCCAGCCATAAAAGACCAGAAAAGCAGATGGGCGGCAATGATAAGTTTTCCTTTTCCCAGTAAAACCAGATTGAGTGTGGCAATGCAGAACAGAAGGCCAAGGGGCAGCAGCAACTCCAGATTGTAACCATCCAGAAACAGAAGATTGCCGGCGATAACGACCGGCACCACAAAAAACAGCGCCACATTCACGAATCGCAAATATCGCGCTCGCAGGTATGTGACGTAATCATCTCCCACATAGGGCGATACAATTAAATGAAAAAGCCGACGCACCGTTTGAATATAGTCCGGTGTATTATTTTCGCAAGCCAATCAGTTTGTGCAGTTTTTTTGTGGCAAACAGGCTGATTTCGTCATTGCTCTCAGCATAACAATGGTACGTTGTGCCGGGGACCCTTACATATTCTGGTGAATTTTCGATTCCTGATACTTTTGGGCAAGGCTGTTCACTGCGGCCTCAAAGGTGCTTTGATACATCTGTGACGTTTGCGCGATGTTGACCAGTGCAAAGGTCCCCAGTATTTTTTCAGAGAATGAGAGTAAATATTCTTCGTCGCTGTCTCTTTTTACGGCAATGGCCCAATCCATTGCACCAAAGACACGTCCGCCGGTAGCTGTGGCCCCGGTGGAACTCGTTGCCGTGATCATGTCTGCTTCCGGCTTCAGGCTGGCGATGGCCACATCCACAATGACGTAGTTGCTTTCGGGAAGTGCTGCTTTGTCGGAAATAACTTCAACGGAATTAAAATAATTACTGAAAAAATTTTTGATGTCTTTATTTACAAAGCTTCTTATCTCGTAAATTTTTGTTTCTCTTACTGTCTGCGCCGGATTAACAATCGTATCGGGGACTTTGTTCGGATCCAGCATAATAAAACAGGGAATATCCGATTTGTTCGCCACCGGGGCAAGACTGTAACTGAGATTCAGCTGAGATACATACACAGGTGGCATGGGGCCACACCCCGATAACATCACGGTCATCGCAATTGCTGCGACGACAACGGCAGCTTTATGGAGACTAATAATCATGGTCACTCCTTTTTATTCTGTTTGTTCAAGTTTTTTGAACGAACTTTTTGCTGACAAAAACGGTGCTGGTTAGGGTATTAAATCAAGTGTGAGGGCAATCTGGACGACGGCAAGGAAAAAGCACTGTTCCAGATGCGATTGCTTCGAAACGCTATTGCTCCCCGGAAGCTGCCCGTTTTCGATTTTGCCTGCGCGGCTGAAAGGCGATGTTTGGGAGTCCCCGTAAAGGTCCCCACTCGCCTCACATGAAAAGTTGTTTCCGTTGTTGATGAAGCGGGACTGGTAATAGTGTTCATTGCGTATGTGGGGCGAAGGTCACACCAGGGAGATACCTTCCACTGGGAGGGGCGTGGGGCGCCGCCGTCGCCGCCATGGATGTGTATTGTGTCAAATACAGGTTCTCATAAAATCCATCCCATGTGTTTAAAACACGTGTACAATCGACGATGGTTGTATCGATGCTTAGCCCCTTTGGGATTAATATATGGAGGAACTATGGATTCTGGCTTCCAGATATTCAAAGGAATTAAAAAATTAGTAATTACATTGTGTTATGTTGCTCTGTGCGGAATGGTATTCATTCTGGGGTGTTCTCGCGACAAGGACGGCAATGGTGATGCCGGGGAATCGGACTCCGACGAACGCTCAACGGAATCCGCGTCAATGTTGGACAGCGATTCTGTATCCGATACCGAAAGCGAAACGTTTGCAAAGGTTGGGACGCTGGCGTTCAATGAGGTGATGAGCAAAAACGATGGTGTGGTGCTCGATGAAGCACTGGAAGCTGAAGACTGGATAGAACTCATTTGCACCGGGGACGAAGCCATCAATCTTTCGGATTACCAAATTGCCAAAGACGGTGGAACCCCCAACGCATTGCCGGACTATAAGCTCAGTCCGGGGGAAACCGTCATTCTGTTTGCGGACAGGGAACCGACCCAGGGGCAGAGGCATTTAAACATCAAGATCAGCGCCGATGGAGAACAGCTGACATTGCTCAATGCCAACGAGGAAATCCTCGATACACTTGACGTGCCGCCCCTGGCTCCCAATGTGAGTTATGCCAGAATACCTGATGGCGATGGGGATTTTGTCACATGTCGATATGCCACGCCGGATACGCCCAATGGCAGCGAATGCATTCCCCCTGCGCCCAAAGGTCTGGAAGAAGAATCATTTGAAGAATACCAATGGCCCGATGATGCGCTGGCGCCGGAAGGACCGCTGGTGATTAATGAACTGTTGCTCAAGCCGGCAGCGTTCATCGAGATAGCCAATATTGGAAGCGAGGCTGTATCTCTTGAAGATTATTCTCTGACTATCTCCCCTCATTTTCCAGGGGTGCAATGGCCACAAGCGGGAGAGGGAACGGTTATTTCTCTGGGGATGGGGGCGTTGCAGCGAGGGGAGTACCTGAGTGTGGCACTGGACAGTGCACATACCGAGGCACTGGCGGCGGATACTTTGTTTGAAGGGGTGGTCACTCTGTTTTATGCTTCAGAGGTGGCGGATCGGGTGGATTTCATGAGCTGGCCCGATGGCAGCGCATTGGCCCGGGAACCTGACGGCACCGGATTATTCACGTATTGCCTCAACACCACACCGGATGCACCCAACAACTGTGAACAGACGGCCACTCGCGAAGTGGGTGATAGATTGCGCTATTTGAGAACCCCAACCGACTTTGACAAGCTGGCCGAAGGCGGCGCCAAACTGGGCATCGGCTCGGTGAAGTTTGTGGTGGATATGGACGCGGGCAACGCAGTGCATCTGCTTGGCGCGTGGGACTGGGACCTCCACTACACATTTGTGCGCGAAGTGATTGACGGCGATCCACCGCTGGATCGATGTGACGCATCGGAAAATGCACAGTTCAACCAGGGCTGGGGCACCTTTTCCTCTGAGAACTACTACACGGTGGAAGGCAGGCGTTACCTGCTGGGCACATTGTCTCACCACAGCAGTGCGGATTTGCGTTGCGTGGAGTACACCTTTGGCGACGAAATCAGTGCGCAGCAGATGAAGTTTGGGTATTACCAGGCGATTGCGCGAACCAATACACCCACGCAATGGGTGTTGAGACCGCAGGACGATATTCAGGTGGCGAAGGCCAGGAGCATTGAAGGACAGTTGCCCATTGTGGGCCCCACTGCGCCCTTTGCGAATGTGGTGTATCAGACCCTCACCGAGGGCGTGGGCTATGGGACGCTGCGGTACATTCCCGCCACCGATTTGTCTGCTGCGGCGCTGGGCCCCAAAACCATTGTGGTGACCGACGATGTGCCCAACGACATCCCCTATGTGGGGGGCCTCATCACCGAGGCGTTTCAGACGCCTCTGTCGCATGTGAATATTTTGAGTAAAAGTCGCAATACGCCCAATATTGCCGTGAAAAACGCCCGCACGGACGAGCGTATTGCCCCGTTTATCGATGAACTGGTTAAACTCGAAGTGTTTCCCACCCATTTCGAAATATCGATGGCAAATCCGGCAGAAGCCCAGACCCACTGGGAAAGTCTGGTTCCCGACGGCCCGATGCTGACACCGCTGCTGGATGACAGTGTGCGCGGCATTGTATCTCTGGGCAAGGATGTGGGCTTTGAACACCGGGGCAGCATCGGGGCCAAAGCTGCGCAACTGTCAGAGTTGACCCGCATTGCCTCGGGTTTTTCGCGCTGCGATACCGTTTTCCCACTGCCCACTCCCAAGGCGGCGTTTGCCATTCCGGTGGCTCATTATCTGGACCACTTTGAGAGCAGCGGCGCCAAAGCTGTTTTCGACGATGCAAAGCAGAATGCGGATTTTCAGAGCGATCCCGCCGTTCGTGCGGTGGAGCTGGCGCGCATGCGCGAATTGATTCTGTCCCATCCGGTGGATGACGCATTGATGGCGGAGGTGGCGGGCGAAGTGGCCGACCGCTTTGGCAATGAACGCGTGCGGTTTCGCAGCAGTAGCAATACCGAGGATTTGCAGGAATTCAACGGCGCCGGGTTGTACACGTCTCAAAGTGGCCAGCTCAATGATCCGGAGCGCTCCATCGATGACGCCATTCGGGTGGTGTGGGCCAGTTTGTGGAACGACCGCGCGTTTGATGAACGGCAATACGCCCGCATCGATCACAACGGCGTGGCCATGGGCATTCTGGTGCACGAGGCGTTTTTGTCGGAGGAAGCCAATGGTGTGGCGGTGAGCCGCGACATTACTGATGTGACCCGGGGGGACAGATATTACGTGAATGCGCAGGCGGGGGAGGGGTCGGTGGCCAATCCTGCTCCGGGAGTGACCACTGAACAGGCCATTTATCAATGGCCGTCACGGTTGCCCACTCTGCGCATGATGGCCCAAAGCAGTTTGGTGCCCGACGCCGTGTTGTGGAACTCAAATACCCCGGATTCCAGTGAAATATATTTGCAGGGTGAGGTTTTGGGGGAGACCCGGGACGTGGTGCGCGCGCTTAGGGCCATTCACAATCATTTTGAAGCGCTGCTCGATCCCAACGATGAAGAACCGCTGTTTGCCATGGAAATTGAATTCAAGCTGGAACACGCCACGCGAAAACTGCTCATCAAACAGACTCGGCCATACTCTTTTGGCGCTTTGCCTTTCCCTGCGGACTGCCGGGAGTTGTAGGCATCTTTTTTGATGTTTTGACCAGCAGAGGTCGCAGTCCTCGCCACTGTTTTCACTCCGGACAATGCAACGGGAGATGCAATCAGCGTTGCGCCAAATGTGTGAATTCAATGTTGAATTTACTTTATACAGGCAGTATGTCAGGTGTGGCACAATATTTTGAGCACAAATTGTGCATGCAGATGGTCACGATATTTTTGTTTCGCGTGTTTAATAACCGGCTTTTCCACATGAACCAGTTTTTTGGACCACCTGACGCCTTGCATTGGAGATTGAAATGAAAACGTTTGCCATTATCCACACATCATTTTGTTTTGTGCTGCTTATCCTGGGCCTTTGGGCGTTCTGTTTTACGGCGGGGTGCAAGGATAGCGCAAGTTTAGCCGGCGACGGCGATACCGACGCGGATACGGACGGTGGCGGTGACACGGACGGCGATAGTGACACGGACGGCGATAGTGACACGGACGGTGATAGCGACACGGACGGTGATAGTGACACGGATGGTGATAATGATACGGACGGTGATAGTGACACGGACGGTGATAGTGACACGGACGGTGACAGCGATACGGACAGTGATAGCGGCACCGATGGCGATTCAGATACCGAAACGGACAATGACACGTTTACTGAAATCTGTGACAATCTCCCCGATTTTCCTGCTCAGGCAACATTATACGGTTATGAGCGTATGGTCCCTGCTGAGGATTTCACATTCGATAAGGAAGGCAATATGGTTCACGTCACCCGTACGCCGGAAAATATTCTTCGCAAATCAAAATATAATGGCGAATTTGAAATCATTACGCCAATAGAAGGAGAGTGGCCCCAGGGGACCCGATTGTTGCCAGGCGGGGACATAATTATTACCAATGGGGATGGGGGTGAACTGCTGCGGGTTTATCCCAATGGCGCCGTGACGCCGTTTGCCACGGGATTGCCCTCTGCCAATGGCATTGCAGTGGACATGTCGGGCATCCTTTATGTCACCAGCTCCGAAGGGAAAGTGTTTCGCGTGGACCCCCGGGAAAATTCGTATGAAGCGGTAGTGGAAATGGAGCAGGCGTCATTCGATGGCATCACCTTCAGCCCGGACTACAGGACGCTGTACTTTAACCAGGAGGGAGGATGGATACATCAGGCGCCGGTGAAGGCGGATGGGTCTCTTGGAGATGTGTCCCTGCTGGCCGAAATCGAACTTCCCCTGGCGACAGGAGCGGAAATGCCCTATCTGGACGGTATGACCACTGATATTTGCGGCAATGTGTATGCGGTGGTGATGCGCGGTGCATTGTGGCGCATCACGCCATCGGGTGAAAAAGAAGAGGTCATTCGGCTGGACTACGATGTGGATGGCAGCGGATCACAGGCCATTACCGCGTTGAATTTTGGGTCCGGCGTCGGCGGATGGAAGGCAGATCATCTGTATGTTTCCAGTTTTTACTACGGCATCTACGAGTTGAATGTGGGAGTGGTTGGTAAACCCGAACCCCATCTTTGATTTTCGGCAATATCCAATTCCGGCTTTTTTTGAAACATGTTTTTCTGGCATTGCGCCACCCAGTGGTTATTTTGGTGCGGTTTAAAAAGCGCCAAATGGCGCCCAGGCAGGAGAGTGTTGTTTGTCCGGAATGATTGATAATACAACGAAACAGCTCGGTAGTGTGGCGATTAGTGCCCGGTCACTGACAAAGCGGTTTGGTCACAAAGTGGCGTTGGATGATGTGTCCCTCGATATTGAGCGGGGCAGTATTCATGCGCTGCTGGGACCGAATGGGGCTGGGAAAACCACGTTTGTTAAAATATTGTCAACGCTTCTTTCCCCGACTTTGGGAGAAGCGCGGATTCTGGGTAGCGATGTGCACCGTCATCCGGATGAAATCAAGGAACGCATCAGTCTCACCGGGCAGAGCGCCTCGGTGGATGAAGAGATGACCGGGTATGAGAATGTGTACCTTCTGGCACGGCTTCTGGGGCTGCCCAAAAAAGACGCGCGGATGCGCACCCTGGAACTGCTGACGTTTTTTGAGCTTTTTGATGCGCAAAACAAACTGGTAAAATTTTATTCCGGCGGCATGCGTCGTCGGCTGGATATTGCGGCCAGCATTATCCGAAAGCCGGAAATTCTGTTTCTGGACGAACCCACCACCGGTCTGGACCCGGGGAGCCGAAACAGATTGTGGCGCCTCATCAAAAACATTGCCCAGTCGGGGACCACCGTTTTGCTGACTACTCAGTACCTGGAAGAAGCGGACCAACTGGCGGACGAGATTTCGGTGATTGACAATGGACGTTTGATTTACAGTGGCACCGGCGACACATTGAAATCGTCTGTGGGCACCAATATGCTGCACATTTCCTGGTCGTCAACCAATGATGACGAAACCCAACGCGCCATTTCTGTGATTGAAGAACACATCACGGATTCGGCAAGGATAACCCTCAGTCCCCATGGCGCCGTGGTGTCGGTGACCAGTACACTGGAGAGCACACAGGTGCTTGCGGGATTGTCCCAAGCGGGAATTCCCGTTTTGTCGTATGCCCTTTCCCGTCCCACCCTGGACGAGGCTTTCCTGGCGTTGACCGGTAATCCCGCCGCCGAATCGGGGGACGCCCCGTCCGACGACATCATTCCAGACAACACTGCTGCATCTGCTTCAAACAAAGCGCCTTCGCTTGCATCACTGTCGCTGCCGGTGGTACATAGCGCAGGCGCACTCACCGATATTGTGATGTTGGGATGGCGCAGTCTGGTGAAGATCAAGCACATTCCAGAACAGTTTACCGATGTTTTGGTCACTCCGGTGATGTTCATGTTTATGTTTGCATTTTTACTGGGGGGCGCGCTGGCGGGTTCTGTTGATGCGTATCTGTCGTTTCTGGTGCCGGGAATGCTGGTGCAGACGCTCACGTTCAATTCGGTATACTCGGGGATGAATATTCATACCGACATTCACAAAGGCATATTCGATCGATTCAAATCCATGCCCATCTGGTCCGCGTCGCCATTTCTGGGACTGTTTGTGGGCGATTGTCTCAGACACCTGATTTCCGGAGTGTTCCTCCTGCTGGTGTCCACTTTCATTGGCTTTCGATTTCAGACGGACATTTGGCATGTGGGCGGCGCCCTGCTGCTTATCGCTGTTTTTGCACTCAGTGTATCGTGGATATTCATTACTCTCGGACTGTTGATGCGAAGCATCTCCGCCGTGATGTCCACCAGCTGGATGATTTTAATGCCCCTTGTTTTTCTCTCCAACATTTATGCGGAACCGTCCACCATGCCAAACTGGCTGCAAACCTGGATTTCCATGAATCCCGTCACCTGGCAGGTGGATGCGGCCAGAGCATTGATGGGCGGCGACGTGGCGCTGCCGCTGGTGCTCAAAGCGTTGCTGGCGTCGGTCGTTTTCACGGGTGTGTTTGCACCACTGGTGGTTTTCATTTACCGGCGCGAACGGTGACGAGAGCCTCTCATCTTTGTATTCTGCAAAGTTCACATGCCGAATTTGATTGGACAGCCTATTTTCTAATGTACAATTTCCGGTGTGGCGGTACGATAAACTGATTTGAAATTGGTTATGACAGGTTTTTCGATAATTGTGTCGAAACACACTGTCAACAGTGCAGGGTGAGGCTGTTTTTATGAAGATTTCATCACTTCTCAATGCGTTGCGCGTTGAACTGGGGCTTGAACTTATCGCTGGAGCCGCGGGACTGGGGCGAAAAATTACTGGGCCGGGCATTCAAAAATCCGGATTGGCGCTGGCGGGATTCAACAAAATGGTAAACCCGGGTCTGATACAGGTCCTGGGGCAGACAGAGATAGACTATTTGTGGAGCCTGGCGCCGAAGCAGCGGCGTGAGGCGGCGGATAATCTGATTTTGCTGGGGCCGCCAGGCATTGTGGTATCCAGGAGTTCGGGCATTCCCGAGCAGTTGGTTCAAAGTGCCGATATGGGATGCATTCCGTTGATGAGTACGGGGTTGCGCGCCACGTTGCTCATTGATTCATTGCATAAGTATATGGCCAATCGCATGGCGCGGATTCGGTCCATTCATGGGGTACTGGTCGAAGTGTTCGGAATAGGGATACTGCTGATTGGCAAAAGCGGTATCGGCAAGAGCGAGTGTGCCATGGAACTGGTCATGCGGGGACACAGGCTGGTGGCCGATGATGTGGTGGATGTGAACTACAATCCCCCATCTTCCATTGTTGGGGCGGGCAACGAACTTATTCGGCACAACATGGAGATTCGCGGTCTGGGAATCATCAACATCAAGGATTTGTTTGGCGTGTCCGCGATTTGCGAATCCAAAAAAATTGAGCTGGTGGTGAATCTGGAAGATTGGGACAACAGCAAAATGTATGATCGGTTGGGAATTGTGACCCAGGCTCATAATATACTGGGAGTCGCCATTCCACGAATTGACATTCCCGTGCGACCGGGCCGTTCGCTCACCTCGATTATCGAAGTCGCCGCCCGCAATCAGATTTTGAAAGTGATGGGGCATCATTCCGCCCTCGAATTTCAAAGCCGAATCGATGCCAACGTGGCCGTGGCCCAGCGAAATTCCAGCGCGCCACCGGAACAGCCCTACAGACTTCCCGCGGGTATTATTGATGATAGTGTTGAAGATTCTTCATGATGTGCACGGCCGCCATCACCACCAGGGGATTTCTGAATTTCTGGTCGTGCGGTGACATGCGACTGGGGATTATGGATGCTGGAACACGTGTTCCGGAACGCTGTTCAATTCGTTTTCTGTAATACACACATAAAGTCATTGAATGGTCGAACAACGTCCTGGTGCGCCTTGATGCGAAATGTTGTGAGGGACAGCGCCTGCAAATCGCTGAATATTTCAAGAAACCGGTCATAGGTAAAAACATTGCAATGGCAATCGTGATACGTTGTCATTGCGCGTTGACCAACACGCTGGGAATGTTCCAAATCGTGCGTATACGTCTGGCGGTCGAAGCTAAACGTGCCATTCCAGACATCAATCGGCTTTACTTTTTTGTGATATCTGTGTGTGTCAAACACATCTGCAAAGGACGGTTTTTTTTTGTGTGTGTGATAATGTTCGATAATCTGGCCCGTCGTGGATAGTGGGCGTCCAATATCAAACGTGTAGCGTTTGTCCGGAACAGCAAGAAAAATAACCCCTTTTTTATTTAAAAGCATTGCCATTTCATTCAACCAATCGATGATACTGGGCACATGCTCGATGACATGGGATGCCACCACGTAGTCGAAGGTTTCGCTGACAACCTCGGTAAGCCGCTTTTCGTTTACCACATAATCAATATCCACCACTTCTTCCGGAATCCGGCCGGGTGCCTTCCGCTGTCGCAATTCGTCTGCAGTGAAATAATCAAGATACTTAATATCTCCCATATCCCTGTGCACGATTGGCCGATCGTACGGTCCCACTTCCAACCCTTTGCGTTTTGCAACGTTGATATGCTTCGTGAGGAATTTTCTGCGTCTTTCAATTTGCGGCGTCGAAATCATAGATGCGTCATCGTTTCTGTCCTGAATGGTTCACGGAATGCGACAGTCGATGGATAATGTAATTCTGCAAAAAAAACCAGCACTGTGATGGCAGTGGGCACGACAAATACTGATTTTTCTGATATAGCAGCGGGCGTTATGGCGACCCCCCGGAAAATCTCATCAAAAAAAATCAAAGAATCCGATTTGTATCCGCCCGTAAAAGCCCTGCTGATGCAACAGGGATATGAGGTCAAAGGCGAAGTCAAAGGGTGTGATGTGCTGGCGGTGCGCGACGATTTGCTTTTGGCGGTTGAATTGAAGCTCACGTTGAACCTGCTGTTGCTGCTGCAGGCCAACGAACGGGCCGAGTCTGTTGATTTTGTGTATATTGCCATCCTTAAGGAAAATTCGTTTTATAAATCCAACCGCCGCGCATTGCTCAAACTGCTGCGAAAGCTGGGATGCGGTCTGATAGTGGTCAGCAGTACATTTTGCAAAGCGGAAACGGTGCTCGACCCGGGCGTGTATGCCCCGCGCAAACAACTGAAAAAACGGGGACGGTTGCTAAAGGAATTTCACGAACTGGTGGGCGATCCCAATGCGGGTGGCAGTGCCAGCAAAGTGAAACGCGTCACCGTGTATCGCCAAAAAGCGGTGCGGATTGCCCGATACTTACTGCGGGAAGGCACATCCAAAGCCAAAGACGTGCGCGACGCCCTGCAGATTGAAAACGCCAGAGACATCATGTATCAAAACCATTACGGCTGGTTCGATGGGCAGGGCAAGGGGTTGTATGGATTGAGCGAGCGTGGGATGCGGGAGATGGTGGCGTGGAATGAGTTGGTTCAATGAGTTGGCATGAACAATGGCCGATTCTGCCTGGTGTTACATCACTTGAAAAATGTAAGTCAAACAATAGTATCCACCCACCAGAATGAAAACAACAGCGGTAATTCGCCGCATCCATGGCTCCACTTTTGCAAGGATATTGAACGCCCTGGAGACGCGATGGGTTGCGAATGCAATAAGAACCGAAAACAGCACTACCGGAAGCGCGGTACCAATTCCATACGTGACCGGCATCAATACACTGGATTCGTGTTTTACAGCCAGGGGGATAAGACTACCGAAAAAAAGTGCCGCGGAGACAGGGCAAAAAGTCAGAGCGAAAAGCACCCCCAGCAGTAGCGCTCCCCAGATGCCGTGGCGATTTACTTTTTCCTGCAGGCGCGCAGATATGCCGACGCCCCCGGTCCAGGGCCAAGGAATGAAGTCCAGCAACAGTGTCCCGGCGACAATGAGTATCGGTCCGAGAAACTGATTCATTTTGCTTTGCAGGAACATGGCAACCGTCGGTGTGGAGACAATGCTTTTAATCGCAATAAACGCCACGACAAAATAACTGATAGTTCGACCCAGCGTATAGAGTTTACCAGCCAGCAGCACTTTAAGTGGCTTGTCGACTCGCTTGCCAATGTAAGAGACCGCAGCGATATTGGTCGCCAACGGACATGGACTGATGGACGTAAGGATGCCCAGCCACAAGGCACTCCCCATGGCCAGAGACAAAGAATCCATCACACATTTCTCCCAATAAGGTCGAGCTGCTGCTGAATCACTTTTTCCACGTATGCCTTGAGTTCATCGGGCGAATGCGCGATATCCCATACCTTTTGGGCGTTTTCCCATTTCAGGGTGTTGCCTTTGGCTTCGGCGGCCACAATCATGGTGCTGAACGACAACTGGTACTGTTGCACGTACTTTTTATTGGATTCATCCTCCATGTTCAGTTCGTGGAATTCCAGCATCCCCGCGTCAATATCCTTGCTGAACTTCCCGTTAATAACTTCTTCAATGCCCTTTTGTATGCCCATGCATGTGGGGCAGCGCCGTGTATTGTGGAAATAGTAAACAACTACTTTATCCACCCGTGCTGCGTCCGACGCCGCTGTTTTTGCGGATGTTTCGACCGACGTTTCTTCTTTCGCATCGGCTGTTTTGTTGCAGCCGACAATTGCCGCAAGAAGCATCATCATGACGAGGGATGGTAAAAATGACCATGTTCCCCTGGAAAACGGTTTCATATTCATCACCGTCATTTCGCTGAAGCCCGTTGCTGTTTCAGGTTGTTTTTTAGAATATCGAATGCGTTCTCAATATCCGCTTCGGTGGCGGACGCACCCTGTTTTTTTTCAAATCCCAGCGTCGACAGATCCATGTGCAGCACAGGAGAAATGTCGAGATGGTCGAATACCTTTTTGGCGCATTGCTTATCGCATCCGTCAATGGCAACCAGCGTTCGACAGGTCTGAGAGAGGGTCACAAAATCGTCCAAATGGGCACCAACACCTGCGAGACACGACATCTGACCCACTTTTTCTCGCGCGGCCTTCACCGCAACGCCATTTGTAATTTGTCCCACATTTGAAGCGCCGGAACACGCGAAAATCAATACGTTGGGGCGAATACTGCAATTACATGATTTTTTTTCAGTCATCTCAATCCTCCAGTGCTGCATTAATCCAGTTCACCATTTCAGCGCTTCTGGGAATTTTGCCAGTGCTTTTCACTTCTTCATTCACCACCAACGCCGGGGTCATCATGACACCGTAGTTCAGGATGTCGTCGATACTCTCTACTTTTTCGAGTTCAACATCCTTACCCGATTCTGCAATGGCTTTTTCTGCCTCCTGATAGAGTCTTTTGCATTTTGGACAACCTGTCCCTAAAACTTTTACTTTCATGACAAATCTCCTGTGTTGGTTACTATGTTTGTTCAAAATTCAAAAAAACGTTCCAAAAATTATTCCGGCTATGGTTGAAAGCACCACTACCAGCGTTACAAACACCAGGGTCTTTTTAGTGCCCATCACACTGCGTATGACCAGCATATTGGGCAACGACAGCGCCGGTCCGGCCAGCAGCAGCGATAACGCCGGGCCTTTTCCCATTCCTGCGTTCAGCAATCCTTCCAGTATGGGTACTTCAGTGAGCGTTGCAAAATACATCAGCGCGCCTGCGAAGGATGCAAACAGATTGGCGCCAAAGGAATTTCCACCCACCATTGACGCAATCCAGGTGCCGGGAATAACACCCACGCCGCCATTCGGACCGCCCAGCAGGAATCCCGCAATCACCACACCGGCCAGGAGTAACGGCAGTATCTGTTTGGCAAACGTCCAACTCGAATCCTTCCAGTCCACCAGTTCATCTTTTTCAAACCATCGCCACAAGGTGACTCCTAGCAGCACAACAAATCCCGCGCTAATCCACCATTTCATGCTGTGAATGGCAGCGAAAAATCCAGCGTCACCCTGGCCGGGGCTTCCCCAATTGGCGAAGATGAGAATGCCGAGCATGGCCGCAAAGTACAGACCATCCTGCCACAGAGGGCGCGCTTCTTCAATTTGAGGCATCACCACTTGACCTTCGGCTCTGTTTGATTCTTCTTTTCGAAATATCAAATGCATGGCCATCCCGATAATGACGGAAAACAAAACCGCGCCCACCGCCCGGGCAATGCCCAATTCTGCACCAAGCACTCTCGCAGTAAGAATAATGGCTAGTACGTTAATCGCCGGGCCGGAATACAGGAATGCTGCTGCCGGACCGAGACCTGCGCCTCGTTTATGAATACTGGCAAACAGCGGTAAAATGGTACATGAACAGACCGCCAGAATAGTACCTGAAACAGCGGCGACCGGGTAGGCCACAATTTTTTTCGCACCTGGTCCCAGATATTTCATTACAGCGCCCTGACTGACAAACACACTGATGGCGCCTGCAATAAAAAAAGCAGGCACCAAACACAGCAGCACATGCTCCTGCGCATACCATTTAAGCAGCTTCAGGCTTTCGCTGATGGCATTCATAAATATTTCGTTATGTACCGGCAGAAACCATGCAGCAGCGAATATCGAAACCATCAGCAGCAATTTTGTACGTTCTCTCATATGCGACTCTCAGGTAAATGGCAATATGGCCATAATGCCAAAGTTGGCATAAAATTTTTTATCTTCGGTCTGTGATCACCTGGCTGGCGCACGAAAAAAAGTTTAAAACGCAGGGTGTCAGCAATGTATAGAATACGACGTTGCCCTCACGTCGGTCTTCCACTATTCCATGGGAACGGAGCACTGCCAGATGCTTGGACACCGTTGACTGATCTGAACCAATCATTTCTGTTAACTCGCTGACAGAGCACTCTCCGCGACTCAGCCGATCGACAATCATCAATCTGGATTCATTGGCCAGCGCCTTGAGTACTTTTGCCTGCTGTTTAAAAATGGAACGGTTCGTCATCGTTAACGCCTCTCAAAAAAAAGAATATGGCGACTTGGCCATATTGTCAACTATTTGTTTGCACTTTTTTTGTGAGGATATTGCACCCTTTGTTGACGAAACAAATTCACTCGCAGATGCGTTGTGTTCACTAATCCATAAGGTGGGGTGTTATAGTGAGAGAAAACCATTGGGGTAAAATGGATTCAAGGTTAATTTTTGCGATGGAGGTGCACAATGCGAGTTCTTAGAACTTTGATTAGTGGAACGGCGCTAATTTTTTTTGTTCTGGCAAATCCCGCCTGGTTCCTTTCCTGTGTGGGGGAAGAGGGGGAGGGCGAATTTTCATTTGGCGAAACAGAGATGCTGTCGCTGCTGGAGGATGTCAATCAGCAACAGTGGATGGCGGATGGATACATGGTTGAACTTTCGCTGCAGCAGGAAGGATTGGAACTCGCAAGGCAACGGACTCCCCATCCCACATTTGTTTCCAATGCGATCGTTTGAATCGTCAATCAGTACGTTTGTTTCCACCAGGTTTTCAATTGCGTAAAATCATCCACAATGGGGGCGTTGGGTAGTGAGCGGATGAAGGATTGGGCGTAGCGTTTGGTGTGCAGGCGGCTGTCGAGAATGGTGACGATGCCCCGATCGTCGGCAGTGCGGATGAGGCGGCCGAATCCCTGCTTGAGGGTGATGGCGGCCTGGGGGACCTGGTATTCCATAAAGGCGTTGCGGCGCTGTTCGTTGAGATGGGCCACGCGCGCGGCCACGATGGGATCCGCAGGTGAGGCGAATGGCAGTTTGTCGATGATAACCAGACGCAAACCACTGCCGGGAATGTCCACCCCCTGCCAGAAACTGGTGGTGGCCACTAATACCGATGCGGGGTCGCTTTGGAACTGCTCGATGAGACTGAATTTTGGGGCGTCTCCCTGGCGCAGCACCGGCCCGAACCAGTTTTGTGAAATTGTTTCAAAAATGGCGTTCATGTTTTTGAACGAGGTGCACAGGACGAACGCGCCGCCATTGGTAAGGGCGATGAGTTGCAGAATTTCGTTGCAGGCATTTTCGGTGAATTTATCGTCGCGGGGATCGATGCCGTGGTTGGGAATGTATAACCTGGCCTGCTCGGGGTAGTTGAACGGGGCGTCCAGAAGCAGTTCTTCAGCATCAAAATCAATGCCCAAACGGGACTTGAAAAAACGAAAGTCTCCATCTGTGGACAGGGTGGCGCTGCAAAAGACAACGGTGTCCCGCTTGAACAGCACCTCGTTTCGAAAGTATTCGGAGACATCGATTGGAGAAGCCCCCAGAATGACTGACCGACGTCGGGTATCGGCCCAGTACACATACCGATGATCATTGCGTTCCAGAATATCTCCCAGATCATCGCGGATGGCCGAAATGCGGTGGGCGCAATGATCCACTGTTTCTTCCAGACCTTCCAGATGCCTCAGGGTCAGTTCGAATGATTCGAGGGCGCTGTCCAGTTTGTGATAGTACTGACGATGGGCCGCGTCGATGCGGGTGCTGTCCAGATTGGCTCTGCCTTCGGCGCCACGGAACTGATCGAACAGATTCGACGAAAGCGATATGATTTGCCGACCCATTTTCTGTCGCTCGTTTTCGTAGGTATCATCTCGAAACTGGGCGGCACTAATCGCGGCCAGCGCGTCGGTGATGGCGCGATCGGTGCGCAAAGAGGATACTTTAGTACTGAAAAACTCTGTGGCAATGTCTTCAATAAGGTGAGCTTCATCAAAAATAACCGTCTCATGGCTGGGTAAAATGGCGCCTCCCTGCATGCGTGTGGCCAAATCGGCGAAATAGAGATGATGATTGACCACCACCAGATCCGCCGTCATGGCGACCCGCCGCGCGCGAGTGACAAAGCACTCCTCAAAAAAAGGACAGCGGGCGCCGATGCGCGTTTCCCGGGTGGAGTTCACTTCCCGCCAGATGGGATCATCGTCCGGCATATCCGCCAGTTCCATGCGATCACCGGTGTCTGTGAGGTTGGCCCATCGTGTGAGTTGGGAGACGTCGCTGGAGCGATAGGATAAACATTTGGGAGAATGGACAAACGCGTGCAGCCTGGTTTTGCACAGATAGTTTTCCTGCCCTTTCAGGTAGGCCTTTCGGATAGTGAGCCCCAGCGCGTCCATGAGGAACTCCAAATCGCGAAAGAAGATTTGTTCCTGGAGGTTTCGGGTGCCTGTGGAAATCACCATACGGTTGCCATTTAAAATCGCGGGAACCAGATAGGCCAGTGTTTTGCCTGTTCCCGTGCCCGCTTCCCCCAACAGTACGCCCCCGTGTGCCATGGTGCGTTCCACCGCATCGGCCAGTTGCAGCTGAGAGTCGCGCTTTTCGTAACGGCCCAGTTTTTGCGCGATTGGGCCGTCAGTGGCAAAGGTTTTGCGTACGGTAATCAAAACAAAAATTTAATCGATAAAAATAGAAGGACAAATAGCGTGATGCCAAAACCAACTGCCGCCACTGGATCAAACTCGATGGATTTTAAAATCTGACGGGCGGCGATTTTCTGGTCATCGGTGGATTCTTCGTTGTCCAATATTTGAGTTGCCGCATCGCGGGCCACTTTAAAATTCCCGGTAATATAGGCACTGTCGGCCACCTTGAGTTCTTTGTCCGCACGGTTCATGAAACGGAGTGTATGCAATCGCAAAGAAACAGGCAAATGGTTATTCACCAGGTGTTTTAATCGGGGCGTATTGATGGCTCGACAACAATGAAAAGCGTCTTACATTTCCCCTTATGAAATTTTTTATAACTGGAGCGACAGGATTTGTGGGTTCTGCCCTGTGTCGGCATCTGCTGGCCTCGGCGCACGAAGTGGTGGCGCTGGGACGTCGGGAGCATTCCGGTTTACCCCCGGTTGACGAGCTAACGTATGTGCGTGGCAATCCCATGTTGCCGGGGGACTGGCAATCTCATATCGCAGGGGCAGATGTAATTATAAACCTGACAGGTGAATCCGTGATGCAGCGATGGACGGCTTTTAAGCGCAGTCGCATGTGGAAAAGCCGTGTCTACACCACGCGCAATGTGGTGACTCACATTCAGCCAGGGCAAACGCTCATCAATATTTCAGCCACGGGGTATTACGGTGATTGCGGCGCAACGCCGCTGAACGAAGAGAGTCCCCATGGCAACGGTTTTTTGGCGGAGGTATGCAAGGCGTGGGAACAGGCCGCCAGTGAAGCCCGGTTTAAGGGGGCACGGGTAATCATCCCCCGTTTGGGGGTAGTGCTGGGAAACGGGGGGGCGCTGGAAAAGATGCTGCCCTTATTTAGGCTGGGAATGGGGGGACGGCTGGGCAGCGGTCATCAGTGGATGCCGTGGATACACATTGAAGATGTGGTGCGGGCACTGTTGGAGATGGCTGAAAACCAAGAAACGTCGGGGGTGTACAACCTGGTGGCGCCGAACCCGGTGACCAATCGGAAATTTACAGAAGTGCTGGGCAACGTACTGAGTGTCCGCACACCCGCCCCGGTTCCCAAAATGGTGCTGGGTATCATTTTTGGCGAAGCGTCCCGTGTCCTGCTGGATAGCCAGCGGGCGCAACCGGAAGCGCTGCTCGAAAAAGGTTTTTTGTTTCAGTATGGCGATTTGGAGGCGGCGCTGGCGGCACTCGTTTGAGAATGCGCCACCTGGCCGATGAGGCTGGATTGTCCCTTCATCATTTCCGGGTTATTCATGCGTTCAAATCGGAGAGCAACTGTTCTAGCTTTGATTAAAAAATTCAGTCAGAGGGAAATAGCGGATTGCATATTGCTTCAATTCGCAGCAACTGTTAGTATTCGCACGCATTTTAACAGTTTTAGTTGCTGGTTAAAGACGTAGTATTTGGACAGGAGACGATAATATGAAAAGCAAAATGATAAAATGGAGTCTTTTGGGAGTTTTGGTTCTTCTTGCAACCGGATGTGGCGGCAACGAAGGCTATAAAAAGCTGGTTGCCGGAACGATGCCGGAAATGGGCACATGGGATGGCGTCTATTTTTCAGAGGCCTATGGTCGCATGGAACTGAGCGACAACGGAAACGGCACGATTATCGGTCTTTACGAAGGTGAGCGTTTTCATGGTAAAATCGAGGGCGTTCCCGAAGGCGACCTGATGAATTTTCAGTGGACGCAGTGGAATGAGGATTTGAATGGCAAGAGCCGTCAAACCAAAGGGCATGGTTATTTCCGTTACACAGTTAAAGAAGAAGGCACCGCGGAAAAATCCCGCCTCACCCATTACATTGAAGGGGAGTGGGGATACCTTGATGCCAACTCCGGCAATGCATGGAGCTGCGTGAAGTTTCCTCAGAACACCAAGAAAATTCTCACCATGGATGGCAAAACCGCCGAAGAAAACGCGGCTGCGGCAGATCCGTTTGCTGGCGGCGGCGGTGGCGCGCCTGCATCTGATTCCGGTGACGCTGCTCCCGAAAGCGGCGGCAGTTCGATGGATTCAACCGGCGGCGGTGGTCTTTCTGACGATGTAAACGACCTTTTCTAGCACTTGACCTGAGCATCTCATGACATCATCTCTACGTGTAGTTGGATTGACCGGCGGTATCGCTTCGGGGAAAAGCGCCGTTTCCAGAATGTTGCGCAGTGCGGATATTCCCGTGCTGGATGCAGACAACCTGGGACATATGGTGCTGGAACCGGACACCGACACATACCATACGGTCATACGGGCATTTGGTGCGGATATTCTCAACGGGGATGGCACCATTAATCGGCAGCAACTGGGCAAAAAAGTGTTTGACAACGAGGTGGAACGAAAAAAACTCGAGGCCATTACACATCCGGCCATTGCCGACATGGCAAAGCGCGGCATGACGCTGATTGCTGCCAGAGGCGTTTCTTTTGCGGTGTACGAGGCTGCACTTCTGGTGGAGACAGGGATTTACAAAGGTATGGATGCGCTGATTGTTGTATCGTGCACGCTGGAAAATCAACTGATTCGACTGTGCAACCGGGATTTGCTTTCCAAAAAGGATGCGATAACGCGAATTGCCTGTCAGTTTCCCCTCGATCAAAAGTTGGCCGTAGCGGACTATGTCATAGAGAATAACGGGTCCTATACAGATTTGGAAACGGAAACGCAAAAAGTGATCGTCGCGATTCAGGAACGCTTTGGCGTGGCAGGAGCTCAGGCGTGAGTTCCCGAGGCGCTGCATTGGTGCTGGGGTATCCCTCGGCTGTTTCGCAGTCGACGGCGATGGAACTGCTGGAGAACAATTGCACTGTTTATTTGCTTATTTCTCAGGACGAATATTCTCAGGCCGGAGTGCTTAAAAAGCGATTTGGCAAAAAGTTGCAATTGGTGGTGGGGCGTGGAGATGCACTGGATTTCGGGTTGACAGGCAAGGAATACCTGAAAATTGCAGGCGAAGTGGAGTTGGTCTTTTCGTTGTATGCAAAGTGGGAAGGACTACGGGGCTCGGATTTTGAATCGCTGCATGTTCGAGAGTTGGTTGAAATCTGTAAAGTAGCGCGACGTGTGAAGCGACTGTTATACCTGAGCGATTTTTCATTCACCCATGGATTTGAAGGTATTGTGGCTGAGCACGACCTGGACATTCCATCAGCGTCGCTGCTTGAAAAAAATGCGCCATTTCGCATTGAAAGGGTGCTCTCCCGGTTTCGCAATACATTTCCCATCACCGTTGTGCGCGCTGGCACCATGGTGGGATGCGTCCAAACCCTTTTTCCCCTGATTTTAATGGCATTGGCGTATCCGGAGCAGTTTGGCAAGAGCAGCGGTTCGCTTCTGATGGCGGATGTGGAGTGGGTGGCACGCCTGGTGGTTGAGATTGCACGCCATTCGGAACCGGGGCATACGTTCCATTTGTTTCAGCAAGCGTTTTCACCTGCGGAATTGGGCGTCAAACTCACTCATCTGGCGAGAGCGCAAGTGCCGGGAACCTACGATTTGAGGGCTGCGGCGCGCAGAGCCCTGAAGTCCAAAGGAAATGTGCCAAAGCAACTATCTGCGGCGCAAATAGAGGCAAAAGTTGAAAACGCCTGGACAAACAGCTATTTCAGAGCGCATAATTTTTTAAATTGCGATGTCGCTTTGAACTGGCAGCCACTGGTGGAAAATGAAGTGGAAAAATTGACCGGTTTTCGGTGAGCGCAGTACATAGACACAGAAAAAGGTTCAATTTATGACTGAAAACGTATTCATTGATCGGGACACAAATCAAAGTTACGAAACAGCTAAAGACCTTGTAAATGCCTATATTGAGCGTTTCGGTAAAGGGGTTTCCGCGGTCACCGGTACTGAAGTGCGCTTCGAACCGTTGGATGCGGATGGATTTACCCGCGTGAAACGCGGTTCGGCAACCGTCGGTATCAATGTGATGTCACAGGCGGATGCGCTCATTTTTGTGGCACGCATCATGAAAACGCCCGCCACCCGAACAGAGGAATGCTATCGGCGGTTGCTGGAGTTGAACTATACCGCTACTTCTGAAGCGGCGTTTGCGGTGGAAAAATCAACCGATACCATTTGTCTGCGCGCACAGCGAACCATATCCGGGCTGGATTACGACGAGTTCGAGGAAATGCTCAGCACGATTGCCACTGTGGCAGATGAGTGGGACGACCCATTGATTCGGGAATTTTCCTGAATTTTTGAGTGAATGGGTTTGGTCGCGCTGTGGCGCTTGGCTGTTTTTTTTTGGGTTTTGTCGTCCGTTGCACAACGCACATCCTGATGTGCGCAATTCATTTTTTGAGAAAATCGCTGTGATTCTCGCGCGTTGATTTGATTTAAACGACTCAAATGCATTATGTAACAACCCAGCGAAATTGAGTGCGTCGCCGGATGTCCATTTTGAGAATTTTGCTGTAAGATGACCCATTCGCCAGGCTCAAAGGCACACAGGAAAGAACTGGTTTCTTTAAACCCCTGCAGAAAGGCGCACGCGATCCTATGACACCATCGAGACCAAAACCGATTGCAAAGGGCAATTTTGCCAATACGCCATTTGCACACATACTGGTGTACATCCGCAATAAGCGGTTGCACGGCACCCTCGAAGTGCACGAGGGGGGACAGGAAATTTCCATTTATTTTAGAGAAGGGGCGCCGACGCGGGTCGCCAGCACGGAACCGGGAAAGCGGTTGGGAGAGGTACTGGCCGAGATGGGTCGGATTACGCCGCAGCAACTCCAGGAGAGTCTGGACGAAGTGCGACGCACGGGAGAACTGCACGGGCAGGCGCTGGTGCGGATGGGCTTTGTGGATGGTTCTGGACTTGTGGCGGGAATCACCGAGCAGATGATTTCCAAAATGACCTCCGCATTCGGTTTCACCCACGGGGAGTATGCCTTTTATCAAGGCGTGGATTTGATTCCACAGGGCCCATCGGAAATTATCAATATGCATTCGTGGGCGTTGTTGATGGCTGGCATCCGTCAGTATGCGGCACAGATGAATTTGTCGCCCTACCTCGCTGCCCTCGACGATAAATCCTTTTTTTTGGCGGATCCGGAACTTCTAAAGGATTTCAGATTAAATGGGGAGGAGAGAATGCTTTGCCGCAGGCTGCTGGAGAGACCACAGGATTTGATCTCTTTGAAAAAGTGGGATGCGGTGGACAGACATGTGGTGCTGGGCACGCTTTATGTGCTGTTGATTACCAAGACACTCAAAGTAATTGCGCCTGAGGAAGTGGAAAGGACTGAATCAATAATGCCTAAAAGCACGTTGGACTCTGTGGCGCCCAGAGAACAGCAGACGTCCTTTCCGCCTGAAATCCAGGAAATGCGTGATAGAATCCAGACTCGGGCCGCGCAAATATCCTCGCAGAACTATTACGAGATGTTGGATGTAACCAGAGACGCAACCGCTGCGGATGTCCGCAAGGCTTTTTTTAAGCTGGCGAAGCATTTCCATCCCGATCGGGCCGCCAAAGCGGGGCTGGAGGATTTGCGGGAAACATTGGCATATTTATTTGCAAATCTGTCTGAGGCGCAAAACACGCTGGTGGACGAGGATGCCCGGGAAAATTACGATGCGTATCTGATCAGCTCGGGGGGAGCTGGCGACGTCGGTGGCAAGACCGATGAAACCGATGAGGAGCGACAGGTGCGTCTTGTTATCGAAGCGGACCGATTATATCAGAAAGCCCATGTGCTGATGCGCCAGCAGAAAAATGCCGAGGCTTTGGAAATGATGGAGGAAGCCTGCACCAATTGCCCCGAAGAAGGTGAATATATCGCCACGAGGGCGTACCTGAAAATACAACTCGGGATGGATGAGACCGGCTCGACGCTGAACGATTTTCGAATCGCGTTGCAAAAGAATCCCAAATCGGAGCGGTGCCATTTCTATTTTGCGCAGGCGCTGAAAAATAACGGCCGAATTAACGAAGCGAAACAGCATTTTAAAATGGCGGTTGAAATCAATCCCCGAAATATTGAAGCGGCCAGAGAGATTCGGCTTATTGAGATGCGCAGCCGAAATACCGGGAAAAATCGTAAACCGGGTCTGTTTGGTAAGTTCCGGAAGTGATGAATGGCGAATTCGCAACATCGTTTCCCCAAAACACAGCAAAAAGCTCCTAAAGGAGATGTCAGCGCGTTTGAAGAGCGAGTTGTGTTGATGCGAATTGGGATTTTTAACTGTTGTCGATGTTGTAATGGTATCTGTCTGGTTGACAATTCCTTTGAACTCTGAACATTTTTTGGACAAATGAGTACTTTTTTTCTACAGCGGGGCATACGCCTGCCGGTTTCGATTCCGGCACATATCACTATTGGTCATATTGCGGATATGGCCGTTCAGACACCGCGGTCATCTTACTCGGATATTTCCAGCCGACCGTCGGACCTGGTGCGAATGCGATTGCCATTGGCACAGCGGTTGAATCGCTTTGTTGCGGAAAGTGGCCGTCATGTGGTGCTGCGGCTGGCCGATGCGGATCCCTTTTCAGAGGCACAGCGCGCAGAAACGCAACGTTTGCTGGGTGAAGCGTCTCTTGTGCAAAAAGCAGTGGCGCTTTTAAAAGAAAAATCGGGGGTATCAAGGATATTTATAGCGGCTCACAAACGACAGCATATTGGTCCATTGGGTGAGCAGGGCGATGTGCTGCGCATCCATCATGCGCATTATCCGATGATGTCCGCTGCCTGTATCGCCCATAAAGTGCTGCCAGAGATACCGGTATTAACCAACGATCTGCTGGTTCGCGATTTGCTGGTGGTGGATGTGGGCGAATTGTGGTCACTGCTGGCGCCCTCGCGGCCATTCGTTGTGTCCGTCATTACCACAAAGGGTGCGACCAACATGCTGGTTCCGCCGGGAACCACGGTAAAACAGATTCTGGAGGTGTTGCCGTCGTCCGTTGGCTCCGACCCCCATCAGGTCGTGTTGGGATCGCCTTTGCTGGGTGACATATGTGATGATATTGATTGTGTAGTGGACACCGATGCGCTCACACTGCTTTCGACCGAGGCACAGGGGTTCGAAAATCTGCCATGCTGCAACTGTGGCAAATGTGTAAAGGTCTGTCCAGCGCGACTTTTGCCCGGGCTGCTTTCAAAGCATATCCATGCCGGCCAATACGGGGATGCGGGAAATTTGAGCGTGGCATCGTGCATTGAATGTGGCTGTTGCGCATATGTGTGCCCGTCAAAGCGACCGCTGGTTCAGTATATGCGACGGGGAAAGGACGAGACTGCCAAATGAAAAATCAGTTTTTCAGTTGGAATGGTATTCAGGGGGCGCCCCATTTTCACAGCGGTGTTACGATTCGCAAACTGATGTTTGGATTGGTGGTGGCCCTGCTGCCCCCATTGGGATTTGGCGTGTATCAGTACGGGATGGGGGCGCTGTTGCTTATTGGGGTCTCCGTGATATCGGCCGTATGCGTGGAGTTGCTGGTGGATGTGACAGCATACCGGCGTAAAACCAGGATTTTCAATTTTCATGCGGCGGTGGTGGGACTGCTGGTAGCGGCCATGTTGCCGCCGGGATGTCCCCTTGCCATCGCAATGGTGGGCGCGGGATTGGCCATTTTATTGGGAAAGGCGCCGTTCGGGTCCCTGGGGGGCAGTTTTATCGCGCCCGCCATCCTGGGGATGCTGATTCTGTTTGTGTCCTGGCCCCAAAGCGCAAATCAGTGGCAATTTCCCCATGAGTCAGCGGACTACAACGGGAAATACGTCGCCGAATCGCCATTGCAGGCGGTGTATGCGGATCCGTCCGACGAATACGAGTATTCTCCCATAAAAATGTTTCTGGGCGTAAATAATGTGGGACCAATCGGTGCCGGCAGCGGACTGGCTCTGTTGGTGGGGGCGCTGTGGCTTGTGTTCATGCGCATTACCCGCATGTATGCCACATTGGGGTATATGACTGGAGTGGTTATTGCCGCGGGGATTCTTGGGGCGATGTACCCGGAGGAACCCTCTGTCTGGTTTCATCTGGCCAGCGGTTATGCATTATTCGCGGCGGTGTTTCTGGTCAATGACATTCCAGCCAGTCCGGTGACAGAGCCGGGGATGGTGCTGTTTGGATTGTTGTCGGGCGCGCTGACTATTGTTCTGCGCTTTGCGGGCGTGGAGCTGGGGGCGGCGCTGTTTGCGGTGGCCTTCTCCAGTATGGCAGTACCTTTTTTTGACAAACTTCAGGCGAAACCCGCGTTTAAAAGCGAGGTGCCCCATGCGTGACAAACTCTGGTACATGGTTTTGGTGCTGGGTTGCGTGGCGGCCGTTTTTGGTGGCGCCCTGGCGTTTGTCAATGCGCATACCCGCGACGTTATAGAAGAACGAACGTTTAGAGAAACGGTGTTGCCCACACTTGAAAATGTATTTGCGCCATATAGGCCCACCAATGATTTCTTAAAGGATAAAAAATCTGAACGGGTGGGCGAGGACGCCATGGGCCGTCAAATTCGCGCGGATATTTACGTGGCCCAAAAAAATAAAATGCCGTTGGCCATGGCCACCATTCTGGACGGCCGAGGTTATGGCGGAATCATAAGAGTGATGGTGGCTGTGGATGTGAACAAAAAAGAGATAATCGCCACCCGAACGCTACAGCAAACGGAAACCAGGGGCCTTGGGGATCAGATTGCCAATCCAGAGGAGCCTTTCGTAAAGCAGTTCAATGGGATGCGAATGGAAGCCAATCTGAAACTGACGTCCGAGGGTGGGCAGGTGGATGGGATGTCCGGCGCCACGGTGACCAGCACTGCCTACGCCAAAACGGTAAAAGCAGCCTGTCATTTGCTCTTGAATCAGATTTCGCAAAAGGGGGCGCCATGAAACCCCTGTGGCAGGAATTCACCAAAGGGTTCAACGCGCAATTGCCGCCATTCAGACTGGTGTTGGGGTTGTGTCCCGCGCTGGCGGTGACCACCACTGTGGAAGGTGGGCTGGGAATGGGAATTGCCACACTCCTTGTGCTGTTGATGTCCAATCTGGTCATTTCACTCTTGCGCAATATCATTCCCAACTCTGTCCGTATAGCGGCCAACATTTCGGTCATCGCCGGTTTTGTGGTGATTGTGGAGTTGATGATGAAGGCGTATACACCGACGCTGTTCAATATTTTGGGCGTGTTTATCTCGCTCATCGTGGTCAACTGCATTGTGCTGGGGCGTGCGGAGGCGTTTGCCAAAAAGAATGGCCCCGTGCGTTCGATGGTGGACGCGTTGGGCATTGGCAGCGGATTCACGGTGTCGCTGGTGATTCTGGGGCTGGTTCGAGAAGTGCTTGGCAGAGGCAGCATCACTCTTTTTTCAGAGGCCAATGTGAAATTCCAATTGCTGCCCCAAACGGACGGATACGTGTTTCGATTGGCAGTGGAGCCCGCGGGAGCGTTTATTTTTCTGGGGGTTATCCTGTTTGTGATTAATCTTCGGTCCAAAAAGGAGAAGGTGGCCCAATGATGGAATACATTCTTCTTTTTATCGCAGCGGTATTTGTCAATAATATCGTACTATCTCAGTTTTTGGGGATTTGTCCCTTTGTGGGGGTGTCGGGCAAAGTGAGTACTGCGGCGGGCATGTCCATGGCCGTTCTGTTTGTCACCACCATTTCCTCCATGCTGACCTGGGTGGTGGTGAAGCATGTGCTTATTCCACTTGAAATAGAGTATTTGCAGACAGCCGTATTTATTTTAATCATCGCCACGCTGGTGCAGTTTGTGGAACTGTTCGTTCAAAAAGTATCGCCATCTCTGTTTCGAACTCTGGGGATTTATTTACCGTTGATTACCACCAACTGTGCGGTGCTGGGAGTGGCCATCATGAATATTCGCAATGAGTACGATTTTATTCATACGGTGGTGCACGCATTTTCAACGGCGGTGGGATTTGGACTGGCCATGGTCATTTTTGCGGGAATCCGCGAGCGACAGGCCCTTTGTGATATTCCAGGGCCTTTGCAGGGCACGGCGCTGGCGCTCATTACCGCGGGTATTCTGGCGCTGACGTTCACTGCGTTTCAGGAGGTGATGTGATGGGGTTGTCCATTGCGCTCGCAGCGGGGGTCATGGGCGCGCTGGGGGTTATTTGTGCGATATGTCTGGGCATTGCCGGTCGGTTTCTGGCTGTGGCGCGAGATACGCGGGTGGATGAGCTGGCCCAGTTGTTTGGCGGCACAAACTGTGGCGCCTGTGGGTATGCCAGTTGCGTTGCGGCTGCCTGGGCGCTGGTGAAAGGCGAGGTTGAAGTCGATGTGTGTGTCCTTGGCGGAGGAGAGGTGGCTGCAAAGGCTGCAGTAATAACCGGTGTGTCCGCTAACGACGAACCACTGATTTCCGAGGAACTGGACGGCACGGATGTGTTGGCGCCAACGGCACCCAAAAAACGCAAACGGGAGTTGCCACTCCCCGTCGAGTTGAAGCCCGGAGAGTATCCGGTCATTGATACCGAAAACTGCATTGCCTGTGGTCTGTGCGTTCGGGTATGTCCCTCTGGCGCCATCGTTGGTGAACCCAAAACGATACCGGTATTGAATCTTGACGATTGTACGTACTGTGGCGCCTGCATTCCCTCCTGTCGCAAGGGATTTATTCTGGTGGAAAACGGGGAGGATGCAAAATGAGTCGTGAAAAGATGACGATCAACCGCGGTGGTTTTTGGATACCCTTATTGGGAAGCATCTGTTGTCTGCTGCTGGTCTCCTGTGGAAAACCGGAGTTAAAGGTGGAAAAGGAAAAGGTGTCGTTTCCGTATAAGCGTATCGCAAAGGGAGACGACAATCCCGGCGACTATGGCCCCGATGACGAAACCGTGCTCAATGCCATCGATGGCAAGTATCCCCCTGTGCCGTTCAGCCATTTCACTCATTCGTCCAACGCCGACGATGGCTATGGCATTGATTGCCTGGTATGTCATCACGATGCGCAGACAGCCGATGACGCCACCACCTGCACCGAGTGTCACGAGCCGGGAGACGGTGCCGACGAGGCGTTGCTGGGACCGGATGACAACCTGCGCCTCGAAATGAAACCGCAAACCATTACGTCCACACCGTTTTCCCATTACACCCACGCGTCGTTTCAGGAAACGGGATACAGGATTGGGTGCCATCGCTGTCACCATGTGGCGGGCGATTATTCACCTTGTGGCACCTGTCATAAAGAACTGGCGCTGCCCGGTGATGACGGTTTGACCATTCCCAAACTGAAGCGGGCGTTTCACATGCAGTGCCGCGATTGTCATATTCTGTCTAAAAACAAAAAAGCGCCCATTACCTGTGAGGGGTGTCATCGGCCCATGAAATATATTAAATCCGAGGACGTATTGCCTCTCTCCCGCTCCTATCACGTGATGTGCATCAACTGCCACCAGCAGGTAAACGACAGCGCAGGCAAACACGCACCAGTTAAATGCATCGGGTGCCATGTGCCCCCCACCAAATAGCAGAATTGCTGTTTGTGACATCCTTTGCAAACCTGACTTGCAGCGAGTGCGGAAAGCGGCTATTTTGTACGGGATCTTTAACAAAAGCGTTTCGGAAATCGAAGGAGTGTGCTCATGAGAAAATTTGTTATTTCAGTCTGCGTTTTGTTGAGTGGTTTGGCCATGGCCAAAGCCAGTTACGCCGAACTGCCCGCCGGCAAGTTTCGTCTGCACATGTCGCAAACGTTTGTGGAGGTGGCGACCGGCGAAGTGAATCCGGATGGCCTGGACAATAGAGAATACGGCGGTCTGGAAATTGGCGTCGGTATGGATCGCATGGGATTTGGTTTTGGGTTTGCACTGGGCGGAAAACTGCTGCTGGGCGCCAAAGTCAGCCTTGGTCAGGAATCGGGCGATTGGCATCCGGGAAGTGAAGAGGACCATTTTCAGATTTCCGGCATCCCATACCTGGAATTCGTTTTCCTCACCACACGCATTCGACCGTTTGCCAAGGTGATGCTGGGCATTGAAGGGGCGCGTTGGGAAGACGGTGGCGGATTTTGGGGACTGGTGATGGGTGGTGGCGGTGGTCTGCACTTTTTTCTCGCTCCCAGCGTTTCCATCGATGCAGATTTGGAGCTGGGATTCCGATTTGGTACCGGACACTGGGACGAGTCCCCGGCGCCAGATCGGGACTTCAGTCACTGGCGCTTCAGCTTTGCCACGTTGGTAGGACTATCGGCATGGTTATGAGCCCCTTTTTTACCTGCCTTAAAAATACTCGAATCCCTGAGGCGGTCTGATCCGGCGCCTCCAGCTGGGGCAGATGACCCACGCGTTCCAGACAAATCATTACGTTGTTGGGAATGCCGTATTCCAGCAGGGCCATTTCTGTGGGCGGTGCGATGGTATCCTCGCGTCCGCAGAGAATAAGGGTGGGACATTGAATTTTTGATAACTCCTCCCGCATATCGAATGTGGTCGCTGCCTTGAGCAAGTCACCGTAACATCTGCCGCTGCCACTGTATTTGGCCTGCATGGCCACGGCGGCTTCAAACGCCGCTGTCTGCCGAAATGATTTGGCAACGCTCATTTCCATGTTTTTTAGCAACATCTCAAAAGCGCTGAGTCCTTTTATCTTTTCGAAAAGTGGTAAAATTCCAGGGTGCCCGTGGGCCCCGGAAGAAATGAGCACCATGGCGGGAACATCGTCCGGATAATCGATATGAAGGCGCAGGCTCACGAATCCACCCAGAGAATGGCCGATAATGCATTGTGGCTGGATGTCGTTTTCGGTAAGCCAGGTGTGCACATCTGTTGCCAGAGCCTCAATGGTGCAGGCAGTGGCGTCCGTGCCGGCGGAATAATCCAGACAGATGCATTGGTACTCGGGCGCGAAACGCGTTACGAGCTCGTCGAAAATGTGAATGTTTAATCCCAGACCCGGTAGCATGATAAGTGGCGGTCCATCGCCAATGATTCTGGAATTCAATTTTGAGTTATTCTCTGTTTCAGTCATCGGAATTCTTTGGGCCAGATGCACATGAATCGACATGTGCATCTCTGTAGTTCATTTATGTGATCTACCATAAATGTGTGATATAAAAACAACGTTTCCTGGAATAATGAGCGAAAGCGAATCAAACCCATGGACGTGTTGCAAAAAACCGGACAGGCCGGTATCGGATTTGTAAAGTATCTGTTAACGCTGGTGGCCCTTTTTTATTTGTCCATTAAAGTGATTTGGACCAACCGCGATTTGGGCAAGCGTGAGCTGTTTCGTCAGATATTTTTGCAAATTTATTTCACAGGTGTTCAGGCCATTATCCCGGTATCGGTGGTGGCTCTGGCCGTGGGAACGTTTGCAATCGTTAGCGGCATTGGCGGCGCCGGATTTCTGATGACCGGGTCTTCCAATATTGGGCGAATTGTGACCGTGGTGGTCATTCGCGAGATTGCGCCGCTACTGACGGGCGGCATTGTGATTGTGCGCTCGGCCACCGCCATTGCGGCGGAGTTGGGCAGTATGCGGGTACAGCGTGAAATCGAGGCGCTGGAGGCGATGGGGATTTCGCCCGTATTGCAGCTGTTGACCCCGCGCATCTTTGGCGGTCTCATTTCTTTTGCAGGACTCAATGTGATATTCGATGCTGTGGCCCTGGTGTGTGGATTCGCCATTTCCCAGACAATGGTGTCCATACCCGCAGACGTGTTTTTTAAATCGGTATTTTCGGCGGTGACGCCTATTCATCTGGTGGGGTTGCTCATCAAGGTGCTGGTGGGAGGCATTGGGATTTTCCTTATCGCCTGCTACCATGGCATGGCAGTGGGGCGTTCCTCGACGGAGGTGCCGGTGGCCGTGTCCAGAGCATCATTGAATGCGTTGGTGTTTCTGCTTTCCGTTGATTTGGCCGTGTCGTTTACGTTACTGCTGTATCATGATGCCAATAAATACCTGGGAGGCATGTTTTGACCACCGCGCTTCCTGTATTGCGATTGACCGATGGCATACGGTTTTTTTTCAGTCAGATTGAGTACAGTGTTGAGCGGTTGCGCTGTGACACCGGTCAGTGGGTGGCCTTTGTGCCCGCAGACGCGGATCCGGTGACGGATCCGTCGGGCACGTTGGCCAGAACGCTCATGACGTTGAGTCCCCCGGCGCAGGGAACGGTGGAAATTTTTGGGATTGAAGGCTATAGCATTCCGTATCGGGATGTACAGCGGTTGCGATCGCGAATCGGGTTTGTCCAGGGCTTTGGGGGATTGCTTTCAAACCGAACCATTCGTGAGAACGTGGCATTGCCGGCAGCGGTGCACGGACGGTTTACAGTCGAAGAGGAGCGCCGCATGGTGGACGAACGCCTCCGAGAGTTTAAACTGCGTACCGTTCAGGATTTGTCTCCCCATCTGGTGGATGGATATACCCGCTGGCGGGCCTGCCTTGCCCGGGCGTTGATTCTCAATCCGGGATATGTGGTTCTGGAGGGCATTGGAGACTGGGAAATGGACTCTGGTCGCGGTGTGGCCTGGACCGGGATTCGGGCCTATCATGATCGGGGCGATAATCTTATTTGCATCTGCGCATCCCGTCGAAATCAGGGGTTCGAAACGTGGTTTCAGGAAAACGGTGGTATACTGGTCGAATACGTTGACCGAACAAACCGCAGACAAACCCTGCCGGGAAATGATTCGTTTTAAGGAGGGCGTCAGGCCCAGGGAGCAGTATCGGTGAAATTCTATCTCTCATATCGCGAGCGTGTCGCCGGCTTTTTTATTCTGGCCACCCTGGTGTTGATCACTTTGTTCGTGATTGGCGCTGCGGTTGAAAACCTGTGGTTCACCCCCAAGGAGAGTTTTTACGTGTACATCGTTCGGGGCGATGGACTGGGCAAAGGATCGCCGGTGCTGCTGTCGGGGGTGGAAATTGGCGAAATTGGCGAGCTGCGCATTATGAAAGATGGACGGGTCAATGTGGAGTTGAAGGTGCAGCAAAAGCATGCGCACCGCGTGACATCGGCCACCCGCGCGGAAATTCGTCGCGCCATGGGAATTGGTGAAAAGCGCGTGGTGCTGTATGTGCCGCCGGACGCGGAACCCCACGCGTTGCCGTTGGGCCCCAACGCAGTAATACCTGCGGACGAACCTCGGGATTTGCTCGATGTGATGACCACATTGGATTTGGGCAAGTATCTGGACACTATGGACAGGGCCGTGAATTCTCTGGATTTGCTGCTGCGTAAAATGGATGAGGAGGAACGGCTGGCGCGCATGGTGGAAGCGTTTGATAAACTGGGTCCCACTTTGGATATTATGCAGTCGTTTTTTACCGAAATTCAGGAACCCATGGTGACGCTGCTTTCAGACCCGGCCACCCGCGAGGCGTTTAAAGGGGGCGCCAAACTGTTTAACGACCCGAAGACACGAAAGCTGATTCACAAGCTGACAAAATCACTGGAAGATGAAAAGCTGGATAGACTTGTTGAAAAGAGTAACCAGCTTATTTCGTCGCTCAACGCAGTGCTGGCTGAAGATGGTCATATGCAGGGCACACTGGCGGGAGCCGACAAATTGCTCAACAGTGGTCAATTGCAGCGTGTCATGTCGTCTATGGAACATTTGGCGGCGGACAAAAAGCTGGAGCAGCTTTTGCACAACATGAGCACGTTGTCGGTACAGATGGCCAAAATCGGGCCCGAAATTCCCGAAATGACGCAGGAGCTGAACGCCACCATGCGGGAGTTGTCCATTGTGCTCAAGGCGCTTCAGAAAACCTGGCTGCTGGATGAAGAGGCCGCCGAAGTCATTAAGAACATGAAGCAGGACAGAAAGAAAAAGAAATAAGCGGGCAATGGGCTACGCTTCTTTGTCGTTTTTTTTCGTTTCCATGCGTTTCACTTTTAGAGACAGTGCTTCGCATTTTTCTGCCAGTTGGGCGTATTCGGGCTGGTGGGGAAACAGGTTGGCCACACGCCGTGTGACCGTTGCCGCCGCATGAATCTGTCTGGTGTCGATTAGATATCTGGACTGGGCCTTGAGCAATAGTGGGTGTTCCCCAAAACGCTCAAGCGCGGTATCGAGAAGCGCGCCCATTTCGTCTATTTGCATTTCTTCTGCCAGGTGTTTAAGCAACTGCACATGGGCAAAAAGGGCTCCCGGATCCTCTGTGACAGCACGTCGGAAAATGGCATCCGCACTTTCGGTGTTTCCCTGTCCCTTTTTTAAATTGCCCAAAAGAATTCTGGCCCGGGTGATACAGCTGGCCCGCTGATTCATGGCATCCAGTTTTTCGAGGTGGGGAATTGCATCCAACGCACGCCCCAGTTGAATGAGCTGTGTGGCGTATTCCTCGATGGTCTGAGGATCATCGGGGTGTTCCTGATATTTCAGTTCCAGCAATCGCGTATAGCGTAAATTGCGTGAGCGGTTGTGCTTTTCCGAAATCACATATCCATAATGGTGAATGGGAACGTTTAACGGAGATATATCGATGTGATTTCGTTTTGCGGAAGCGAGCACACTCTCATGGATGCGCTGTTCGAATTTCAAACCGCAATGCAAATCAAAGAATTTGGTATTCTGCGCTTCAAAATAACCGATTTGTCCCCGCTCTTCTGTGGGAAACTCTCCAGGAACCGGCATCCACTGCACATGCTGCGGATTGCTGTAGTAGTTGCGTTGCGGCATGGTATAACAGCGTCGATGGTGTTGCGCCGCCTTCTTCAGCGCTTTGAAACTGCTGTGCGAAATGCGTTCATCCACATCGATACACAGGGCATATCGGGATGTGGCCAGGCGAAGGGACTCATTGCGTGCGGCTGAAAAATCATCACACCATTCAAAAAAAAACACTTTAGCTCCGGCCGTGCGGGCGATGGATGCTGTGCCATCGGTGGATCCGGTGTCCACCACGATGATTTCACGAACGAGAGGAAGATGGTGTGCGATAAATGCAGCGATGCGAGTGGCTTCGTTTTTGGCAATCACCGTCAGTGAAATGGAAGAAGAATTCAATGTGCGCCACCTTTTGAAAAAATCTCATTCATGCAGATTAATATGGGCCCTGGACTTAAGTGCGCCAATGATGATGCATTTCTTTGATAAATCCGGAATCGTTTTTCATACATCCAATGAAAAAGATTTGCATCGGCAACTCACGCATTTTCCACGGGTGGAGGCTTCTTTTTTTGAACGCGGATGACTTTATTCAGATTCGCGTTCAGGGGGTGGCCCGTGAAATTGATGACACTGCGCTTCGCCCGAAAATTGCAAATACGCCGGGTCACGAGTTTTTGAGGCTATGGTTTGTAACGAAGGGCCTGGATTTGTCGAATTTTTAAGATTAAAAAGCGCCAGGCGGATATGTGGGTAATGGGCGTCAATTTTGACTACCCGCGACCCAAAATCGCTTTTACTGTCTCCCGTTGCCCTTGCGTTGGGTTGCGATGAATCCGTTGCCGCTATCAGTTGGAGCGATGGGACAGTTCACGGTGGAACAGTTGGTGGCGGGTCCATTTTTTGGCCCGTTTTCGAGGGACACCCTCGATAACCATCTGTTGTTTGATTTCCTCGCATTCCGTGGCATCCGCGCTGGAAATAACATCGTGAAACTGGTCAAACAGCGACGATGGCTCTTTGCCGCGGTGCAGTTCCAAAAGTATTTCCTTGAACCTGGTCACATTTGATCTGTTTTCTATTACTTTGTTCATAAACGTCCTCCTCAAATTTGAAAACGTTGTAAGATTCAGTATCCGTTCAAAATCTCAATGTTGCTGTCATGGAACCAAATTAATGTCTGTCTGAGCCAGCGCAAGGGCTGTACGGCGTAAAAGTGGGACGGTATGCATTGGGTGGCGCTTTATTCAGAGGGAAATGGTTGAAATGAAAGGGACAGAGCCGGGCATGATGTGAATGGGACGGGGCATTTTTTTTTACGGCAGGCATGGCAGCGCCGACACACTTAGACAAAAAAAATCAGTATTCCCAAATAACTTGAGTGGCGTATGAAATCCTCGTGTAGGTGGGGAAGTGTTGAAGACGGCTTTTTAAAAGTGAAATGAGTTGTTGTGGCGACGGTGGTTCGGGACTGATGTTCCCTCGCCATTTTGGAAATTCCGTTCCGGGCATATGACTCTCTCTCTCTCAACTCCCCACTATGATAACTTCTCTGGATTTGGTGTTTTTGCTTAGCGCGTACACATACTGGCCACAATCTTCGATACGTACCCTCTTACCCGACTTTTTCAGCATTTCAGCGAGTTCATCAATGCCGGGAATGCCGTCGCAGCGGTAGGAGATAACAATGTGGGCATGCTCGCATTTTTTAATAATATTTTTGAAGGCGCCGGTAATTTTATCCGCTTTGGACCACGGACTGGTGCCTCTGTCCGCGAGGGGTTTGTGCCTGTAGCGGTGAAGGAGTCGTTCTTCCCACCGGGCGTCATCTTCCAGACTGATGCCTTCCAGAAAGTGGTAGTAGTCCTGATAATCCACACTGCTGCCATTGGCCGACACATATGGGGGATCGAGGTACACCAAATCCGCTGTGGAAAAATCGGCCTCTTCAGCGGTTTGTTGCTGAACTGTTATCTTTTTGGGACTGGCAAAGCGGGCCAGCTGCAATTCTTCGGCGTATCGACGGATGAGCACCTCAAAAGGGGTGTCCCAGGTGGTTTTATTGCCAAAGCTGCGCTTCACTTCCTGCTGCCGCATGTACAGGTTGGCGCGATGAAAAAGGTTGTAGGGGCGCTTGGCCAGCGCTGCTTGAAACAGGGCAAAAAAGGCACTGTTTTTAAGTGGACCGGGCCAGCGCCCGCAAACGCTGCGGAACTGATCAAGAAAACGATTTTCCGAGCGTAAAAAAAACAGACCGTCAAATTGCTTTTCGATAAATCCTTCGGGGGCGGACGCGACAGGCAGTTGCGCCAGCGCGTTGTTCAGTGTCGGTAAAAATGCGGTGGTGTCATTGTCCAGCAGCGCACTGGTACAGCACGTATTCCATTGCATGGCATCGGAGGCCAGAACCTGGCAATTGAGAGACTTGAGCAGGTACGATACGGCGCCACTGCCGCAAAACGGATCCGCGGCAACGAAGAATTCCAGCGTTTCGAAAACAGCTTTCAATGCAGGCAACAGCTTGCGCTTTGAACCGAGGTAGCGTGTGGTTGGAAAAGCGTCCAATGGTTTCACTGGTGTCCGTTCTATTCAAAAATAATGGGGTAGTGCACAATCATGTCCGGACCATTGAAACTGCGAAATCGGATGGCCTTGACAATTCGGCGAAAACAGGCGCCGGTGTCGCCTTTAACCATGGCATTGGGACCCTTCAGGTTCACTTGTGTCACCGAACCATCGCCGGAAATGCTTATCCCAATCACCAGCTTTCCGGTGTTGGGCGCGTCCGGTGGCATGAGAGTGAGGCACCGCTGGATCCCATTGAATCGCTGGTCGATGGCATTTTCGATTTCGCCGTTGGAAAGCTGTTCTTCGCCACCGCCGCCCATGGCGACATTTCGCGTCCCCGCCTGCAATTCATCACCACTTTCTCCCTCTCCGGTTTCGTAACCCAAATCGGATGCTGCAGGCGCCTTCTGGTTTTGGTAACGCCGCTTTCGTCGAATTCGTTTTTTCTTTTTGGGGGCCTCAACGGCGATGTCCACTTCGGTGTCGGGAACGAAAGGTGCAGTGACGATTTCATCTGAGGCCTGTGGCGGTTCAAATACTTCGATGAATCCCTGACTCTGGGCATACACCACTGTCAGCCATATAAAAGAAGAAATCGAAGCACCAAGTAGAAACAGTTTCATGCAAAATCCTTTTCGCCGCATTGCCATCTTAGCAGGCAGGTTTGGGCGAGGACATTTTATGCACAATCTCCAGGATTCACAACCGTACAGGTGCGTTTAGCGAATAGATTCCGGTTCCACCCGATTGCGACCGTTTCGCTTGGCCGCATACAGCGCGTCATCAGCGCGTTTCAGGAATTCTTCCGGCGATTCCTGTGCATGGAGCACAGCGCAGCCGATAGATACGGTTTGATGGTATTGAACATCGGACAGGTCAATGGTTTTTTGAGCAATCTGCCGACGCATCCGTTCGCCAAGCATGTAGGCATCGTCTGTTCCGGTATTGCGGCACAGCACGACGAATTCTTCTCCGCCATAGCGAAACACCATATCGTCTTTTCGCGGAAAACTGCGAATGAGCTGTTTGCCCACTTCCTTGAGCACCGTATCTCCCGCCTGATGTCCGTAATTATCATTGACTTGTTTGAAGTGATCGAGGTCCAGCATGTACAGGGTTAATTCCATTGTCGATGCATTGGCAATGTCCACGGTCTGGGCAAAGGTGCTATCGAAGGCGCCGCGGTTCAATACTTCGGTCAGGGGGTCTCGTTTCATTTTGGATTGGGTTTGGATGAGTTCCGTTTTCATGGAGCGCAGCTGGCCGGATAATTCTTCGAGGCGTTCCTGATCCCGTTCCCGCTGAACAGCGACGATGTCTTTGATCTGGTGAACGGTCTTTGAGCATACCCGTCTTATGTCGTCCAGATTGCCCTCTTCCACCGCCTGTTCCATTTCGGAGAGCGATTTGACAATCTGCTCATCGTGTCCGCGGCGTTCTTCGAGAGATTTGCGCAATCCCGCCACGAGGTCGGCCACGATGATGCTGGCGCTTTGTCGGTGATGCGAATATTCCTCCGATTCCGCTTTGCGTTGCCTGCGAACGGCTTGCCGAACTTCCGCGTAGACTTTTTGCAGTCCTTTGCTGCCCAAATCGTCTTTTTCAATACCGGCGCTCACCAGAATTTTCCTGGCCAGCGATTCCATGGTGTTCTGAAAATCGGACGCCGCAATCTGTCTGGTGGGTAACGCGAATTCCCCCAGAGTTCTCAGTATGGATGCCAGAGTGTCTTTTCCGTCATGGTCTTCTAATTGATTATTGGAGGCTTGTCGTGGCATGGGACGTGGTGGAGTGTCGGTTGAATTGACGTTTTTTTTTTGTTGAAAAACATATACTGCTCCCCCGTGTCTAAACGTCGCTCTGCCGAAATACTTAACCGCAAGGAAGTATTTTTTGCTGTCTGAATTTCTTTTGGGGGGATCAGACGGGCTTGTTTTGTCGTCTCAGGCGCGCCAGATTGAGCTTGAATGCCAATACCGCAAATCCGGCACCGATGACCGCACCCGCCAGAACATCGAGAGGAAAATGGACTCCCAGCGCGATGCGGGAAATTCCCACCAGCACGGCCAGCAGGATAAAAATCGGAGACAGCATCGGATAGAGACAACTCAGATAGGTTGCCGTCACCACGGCGGTCTGAGTGTGCCCAGACGGAAACGAACGGCTCGTGGGCAGGCGTCCGGGTGTATGTATCGGGATATCCTTTGCGGCAAAATATTCGGGAGGACGGGGACGGTTTACCGCCACTTTTATGCCGGATACCAACAGTCCGCTGACGACACTCGCCAGGATCAGTGCCGCCAGGTGAGACCTCAGTTTCTTTGGGCTCAATAAAAGCATGGCCGGCACAACAATGGCCACCTGTGTCCAGCCGTTTCCCAGATGCGTAATCTGCAGAAAAAAAGCGCTCGCTATCGGCGTTGAAAAAAGCGTGTTCAGAAACAGAAACAGGTTGGCGTCGGCTTCAATCATTGTTTCTCCAATGCATTTTGGACAGTATTTTTGCGGGGCGGGGCAGTGGCGTCTGTCTTGTCATGGACAATGGCATTGCAGGAAATGGCAAAAAGTGCAACTGTTCAAATGCGAGGCGTTACTGGTCAGTGTCGCCCACCGTGACCGAGACACTCTGGGACAGTTTATCCATCCGTTTAATCTGAATGAGAAGAAGGTCGTGATACTGGGCCCTGATACGGGTTTCAAAGGAACCGTCATTCTCTACATCCGTCATGACTCCGTCCCCCGAATTGTCGTTGAACACCAGCGCAATGTCATCCAATCCGTAGCGATCATCCGGTGAGCCACTGACGGTGACAAAACCGTCGGTGTCCGGAATGGTGGTTTGCACCGCTTGTGGTGGCGGCACAGGGACGGTGGGAGACGAGTTGCATCCCACAGATGCGAGCCAGAATAATATTATCAGTGCGATTGGATTTGTATGTCTGGTCATGATGGTCTCCTTGGTGTCGCTCCTAAATAATGGCATACAAGTATTATGCCTGTCTATTGGTGCCGAAGACAGCCGGTTTTTTCGAACCGTATCGGCGCTTTTTGCTATTTAAGGCAACTTGATTTCCTGGAGTGTGTCAACCGAGTTGTCATGCTGGATGGTTAGTGTGCGGGGGGCAGCTGAGTATGATGCGGTATTGTTGTTTTTTTATCAGGAAATCGCGGGGCCGCAACGTTTCATTCCGGTGTGTGCCCCCATGTTGCTCTATTTACATATTGTTATCATAAATAAATGAATCCTATTGACTATCTATGGTGAAACGGTACTGTACGTTTACTGACCAGGTAACCACTGACTACATTTTAAGAAACGTGCTATGACAACAGACGAAAAAAAATCCGGAACACATTCGAGTATAATCAACACCAGCGTAGAAACGGAAATGAAAAACGCCTACCTTGACTACGCCATGAGCGTGATCATTGGGCGTGCGCTTCCCGACGTGCGCGATGGCCTCAAACCCGTGCATCGGCGCATTCTATTTGCCATGCATGATCTCAAGAACACATGGAATTCGTCGTACAAAAAGTCCGCCCGTGTGGTGGGTGACGTTATCGGTAAGTATCATCCGCATGGTGATTCCGCCGTATATGACACTCTGGTGCGAATGGCTCAGAGCTTTTCCATGGGGGAACTGCTGGTGGATGGGCAGGGCAACTTTGGATCCATCGACGGTGACCCTCCGGCGGCCATGAGGTATACCGAGGTGCGCATGGCGCGTCTCGCCAGCGAGCTTTTAAAAGATATTGAAAAGAACACGGTGAATTTCACCGACAACTACGATGGCTCGCTCAAGGAACCCACGTTGCTTCCCGCAGGATTTCCCAATCTACTGGTAAATGGTTCCAGCGGTATCGCAGTGGGAATGGCCACCAATATTCCACCCCACAATCTGGGTGAAGTTATCGATGCGGCAGTTATGGTCGCCCGCGATCCGGCTACAACCCTCGAACAGTTGATGACCGTCATTCCTGGGCCGGATTTTCCCACCGGGGGCACCATTTGTGGGCGGGGTGGCATTTTCAAGGGATTTACCACCGGGCGTGGTTCGATTATTATCCGAGCCAGGACCCGCGTAGAGGAAATCAAGAGCAGCGGTCGTGAACAATTGATTGTTTACGAGTTGCCATACCAGGTTAACAAGGCGCGACTAATCGAAAAGATTGCCGAACTGGTCAAGGAAAAACGCATTGAGGGCATTGCCGCCCTCAGGGATGAATCCGATCGCAAAGGCATGCGCATTGTGGTGGAATGCAAACGGGATGCGTCGGCGCAAATTATTGAGAATCAGCTTTTCAAAATGACGCCCATGCAGACGTCGTTTGGCATCAACACCCTGGCCATTCATAACGGTCGTCCCCATACATTTTCTCTTAAAGGGCTGCTGAAAGCATTTCTGGATTTCAGAGAAGAAGTGGTGCGGCGGCGCTGTATGTTTGAGCTCACAAAGGCCGCGGCGCGATTGCATATTCTTGAGGGATTAAAAATTGCCCTCGATCATATTGATGAAGTGGTCAATCTCATTCGTAATTCCAAAGATCCGGACGAAGCGCGGTCTGGTCTGATGAGCACATTCAAGTTGACCGAAGTGCAGGCCAGAGAGATTCTGTCCATGCGGCTGCAACGCCTCACCGGTCTGGAACGCGATAAGATTCTCGAAGAGATGGACCAGTTGCGCGTTGTGATAGCACGCCTGGAAGAGTTGCTTTCCAATCGCGAGAAATTAATTGACCTCATTATAAAAGAATTGCTCGAAATCAAGGAACAGTACGCATCCGCACGGCGAACCGATATCATTGATGATTATTCCGATATTGAAATGGAAGACCTTATCGAAGAAGAGGATATGGTGGTCACGGTGACCAGTCTGGGATACATCAAGCGAACCCAGACCACAGAGTATCGGGCACAGCATCGCGGTGGCAAAGGGTTGACAGGCATGGACACCCGCGAAGATGATTTTGTGGGAAATCTGTTCATTGCGTCCACCCACGCCCACGTTCTGTTTTTCAGCGACAAGGGCAAAGTATACTGCAAGAAGGTGTATCAGATTCCGCAGGGTGGCCGTACCGCACGGGGGAAAGCCATTGTGAATTTTGTGGGCATGGATCCGGGCGAAAAGGTGGCGGCAGTGCTGCCGGTGCGCGAGTTCATCGAAAACAGTTATGTTATCACCGCCACTCGGCGTGGATATGTGAAGAAAACGGATTTGATGGCGTACTCCCAGATTCGGCAAACCGGTATTATCGGCGTGGTTATTGACGAAGGCGATGCGCTCATCGGTGCAGACATCCTCAATGCCGGCGACCATGTGATGTTGGGCACCAGCGGCGGTCAATCCATTCGTTTCGATGGAGAAACTCAGATTCGCCCCATGGGGCGTCAGAGCAGAGGGGTGCGTGGTATCGAAGTCCGACGTCCCGATGGCGAGGATGATGAAGTGGTGGGCATGGCCGTGGTGAAACCCGATACAGATGAACAGTTGTTGACCATCACTGAAAACGGTTATGGAAAAAGAACGAGTTTTGATGAATATCGGCTCCAGAATCGCGGCGGTTCAGGTCTTTTGACTGTCAAGCGATCTGAAAAAACCGGAAAAGTGGTTTCGGTGCTGCCTGTACACGAGAATGAACATCTGATGCTAATTACGACGGTCGGCAAAATTATTCGTCTGGAAGCCAATACCGTATCCACGTTGGGTCGAAATACACAGGGGGTCCGATTGATTCGGATGAACGATGGGGAGTTTGTCCTGTGTGTGGAACGACTCGCCGAAGACGACGACAAAATGGCCAGCGAGGAATTGCTTGCGGCGTCCATTGATGCGGCCACCGAAACAGACGCTGAAACCGCGGATGAATCCACGCCGGACTCTACAGCAGAATCCAGTATGGATGAAGACGCGGGTGAAGACGTTGGTGAAAATGTGGGTGAAGACGCGGCTAATAGTTCGGAAGAAAACGTGCCATCGGAGTCCAAAGAGGAGTAAGGTTCCTTTGGGGCTTTTTTTTAAATTTGGGAACTTTCAAAACGAAATGACGGATTATTTTCTCAGAGGTCTGACTCTCTTTTGATGCAACTGGAGGCTCTATGGGTGTTGCGGTAGGCATTGATCTTGGAACGACGAATTCTTGTGTAGCTATTGTCCAGGGCGATCAGGCCAGGATTGTTGAGAGTGTCTACGGCGACAGGATCCATCCATCCATTATCTGTTTTCATCCCTCGGGGGATGTTCTCGCGGGGCCACGTGCCAAAGAGCGTTTGGCGATTGATCCCGAAAATACCATTTATTCGTTCAAGCGACTTTTAGGGCAGGATATTAAAGAGCCTGCCATTCAAAAACTGATGTCGCATCTGCCGTACAATGTAATCGAGCGCAATGGAATTCCCGTGCTGCAAACCCGTCACAAGGAGGCCACGTTACCCGAGGTTAGTGCGCTGATGTTGAAGTACCTCAGGGAAATGTGTGAAGAAACCTTTGGGGTAAAAATTGATGAGGCGATTATCACAGTGCCCGCAAATTTTACTGATGTGCAGCGCGCGTCCACCAAAATCGCCGGTCGAATCGCTGGATTCAATGTGTTGCGAATCCTCAACGAGCCCACTGCCGCTGCGTTGGCTTATGGATTCGGCGGCGATAGGGAAGAGCGGATAGCCGTTTATGATTTCGGTGGTGGCACGTTCGATATTACGATTATCGAGTTGCTGGACGATATTTTTGAAGTGCTGTCCACGGCGGGGGATAATTTTCTGGGCGGGGACGATTTCGATAACAAAATTGTGTTTGAGATGCTCACCCAGTTTAAAAAGAAACACGGGTTTTCCATTGAGGACAATCCCGTGGCCATGCAACGTGTGCGTTCGGTGGCGGAGCGGGCCAAGTGTCAGCTGTCCAGCATTAAGGAAGTCAATGCCACGCTGCGAGAACTGGTGACGGATAAACGCGGGCGCAAGATTGATTTTTCATTTACGCTTACGCGCGAACGCTTTGAGGCCCTGGCCAACGCTCTGGTGGAACGGACTCTGGCCACGTGTGAAGAAGCGCTTGAACTGGCGAAATTGAAACCCGAAGATCTTGATAATGTGGTTTTGGTCGGCGGCAGTACGCGTATCCCTCTGGTTCGCCGGCAGGTGGAGGAATTTTTTAATCGGAAGCCTCGAACACAAATTAATCCCGATGAAGTGGTGGCCATTGGGGCTGCCATTAATGCGTTCAGTTTGACACAGGAAGCGCTGGATCCCAGTATTAAGGCACGAAAACGCGCCAATGTGAAAGTGGATCCCTTTGCGTCCAGACCTGCGCCGCCTGCACAATCCAAGCGTGCAGGTGCGGCTTCCGATCCGTTTGCCACCAATAAATCGCCTTTGTCCGATATGGGGAATCCGTTTGTGGCAGGGGCGACGCCTGTTTCCTCCAAACCACCTAAAACAATAGGGAAAATAGAACTTGAGCACAAGCGCACAATGGACGGTCTGATGGAACCATCTCCCGCTTCCGTTGGGGCGAATTCTCCAGCATCCGCGTTAAAATCAGGGGGCGCTTCAGAGATGTCAGCGAAATCAGCGGGGCGGGTGGAAAATGTGGATTTGCCCGGATTGCCGGACAAGCAATGGGATTCCCGTAAGAAGGGTGCTTCGCATCCTCCCCAAAGAGATGACAGTGACCTGGATTTGTGGGGCGGAGTTTCTGGTCAGGCGCGTTCATCCATGGCAGATGATCCCGATTTGCCAGTGCCCCTTGGACGTCCGTCGCGGATATCGGGGGGCAACATCGCTCCTTTGGCATCTGAAGTGGATTTACCGATTCCCGTTGGGCCGCCTGAAGGGGGCGTAGACTATCCCATTCCGGTCGATTCGTCGGAGAAAGGACTGGATTTGCCGGCTCGGCGCGAAACAGTGGATTTACCCACGCGCAAGGAAGTCACCGATTTGCCGGCGACCCGCGGTACAATTGATTTGCCTGCGCGCAAGGAAGTGACGGATTTACCGGACATACGTGGAAAGGTGGATTTGCCCACGACACCGGGGAAGACGGATTTACCTACGACTGCGGGCAAAACCGATTTGCCCGCTTACAGGGACGAGGATTTGTCCATCCCTTTGGGGCCACCTAATGATATTGGGATGGACGACGATATTGACGTTGATGTGCCGCTTGCACCACCAATTATCGAAGCGGCCGGAATCCCAAAAAGACATGACAACACGTCATCGTTTGCTTCGGGACGACGGCGCAGTACAGATAACAGCAGCAGTGCAACCGATGGAGCGGAGGTGCTGAATGACGCCGATATTGAGGAATTGAAAACGGAGGAACTCAGGGCGTCCAGACCGTTGTTTGCAACACCACGAATGGCATCCTTTCAGCCGGCGCCACATCGTGCACCCCGGCAGATGGTTGCCGAAGAAACGCGACCTGTTGCCTTGCCGCCGGTGGATGCAGGGGCAGGAGCTTCCGAACATGTGTTTGCCAGAGGTTCCATCCCGCCAGAATTCGAGCCGGAAATTGAAGACGACTTTTCGGCGCAAAAACGACCCAGTTATCATCCCTATCACCCCCTGGATGAAGTGGTGGGAGATGACGGCAGAGAGGTTCAACCGGAAACCCACGATGCGTTCGTTGTGCCGGTCCGAAATGCGACGCCGGCAGTTTTACTGGATGTTAGCCCGCGCGGTCTGGGCATCGCGACCGCAGGTGGATATTGCGATATCATCATTGAAAGGAACGCCGCTATTCCCATTGAGCAGTCCAGACATTTTTCCACGTCGAGAGACAATCAGACCGAGGTATACATTGATGTGTACCAGGGCGAAAGCCGACGCACTGAGGAAAATACGCAACTGGGTCGAATTGAAATGAGGGGATTGCGTCCCGCTGCCAGAGGTGAAATATCCATCATGATCACATTTGAGGTGGACACTGACGGCATATTGAATGTGCGTGCACTCAACGAGGAAACTAAAGAATCCCAGTCCACCCAAATCAAATTAACCGGTGGATTGGCAGACGACCAGGTTCAGGCCCTGGTGGAAAAGTATTCTGGAAATGCCTAAACGGGACCCTGCTTTTGATGATTATGTCATCAAAATTCACCAGTTTTTGCCGCGTTTGGACTACTACCGGCTTCTTGGCGTAGGCCATGAGGCGGAAGTGGAGGAAATTCGGCATGCTTTTTTAAAAATTACCAAAAAATTTCATCCCGATCGTCACCGGGATGCCCCTGGAAAACTTCACGACGCCATCTATGATATTTTTAAACGGCTAAACGAAGCATATCGGGTGTTGTCCGATCCGGATAAACGAAAACTGTACGACCAGCAGCTTGTCACAGGTAAAACCCGTTTTTCCACCGATCTGCGAATGTCTATGATTCCCAAAACCCCCGAACAGACGATTCATTCAAAAGACGCACGTGTGTTTTATCTCAAAGCGGTTGAATGTCTGGATGCGGGCAATATTTTGCAGGCGGAATTGCATGCAAAAATGGCAGCAACCCGCGAAAAGGATAATGACGCCATTCGAAAACTGATTGCCGATATTATTGAAGCCAAAAAGAAAAGATAGGAATTGTCACCACATTTTCTTTGGTGCAACCCCAAAATGTGCCGAATTTCAGTTGTGAGACGTATCGGTTTTGTTTTGCACAAGAGATACAGCGATGTTGTAGATGGTTTTTTTTCTC
>JAFGQN010000210.1 GCA_016935665.1 Deltaproteobacteria bacterium
CGTCCTTGCTTTCAATGACGGACAAAAAAATGGGACAGGTCCCGTTTATGCTTGACGGGGACCCTGTTCATGGGAGGTAATCATGAAAAACATGAAGCATTTAATTTGGGCAATTGCGTTATTGGCAATCGTTTCCTGTGATGACGCATCTAAACAGGCTATTTTTACCGAAGACAGTACGAGAATCGTATTGAGTTGTGGAGACAGCTACAGTCCTGCCCCGGCAGATAAGGATGTCGAATACGACTTCAAAAGAAGCGAGCTTTCCAATAATTCCTTGTCAATTCTAAAGAAATTGGCGGAAGTTGAAGATGATCTTTCCTGTATGAACGATGGTCAGGCGTGCTCTTTAAAAGTTTTTAACAGTGCTGGTGATGAGAAATTCTACAAATCCGATAATACGGACTGTGGTGGTGAACGGCCTGACGGATATCTGTCGTTGGAAACATTGAAAGAATTACACGAAACCCTGCAGTGACACCAGAATCCCTCCAAAAAAAATGGACGACGCTTGCCCGCCCTTGCTGAAGCAAGCGGAAGGACGCGTTCAGGGCAAAAAAAAAGCGCTGAAACATTGCTGCTTCAGCGCTTTTAAAGATGTGACCCCGACGGGACTCGAACCCGTGCCGCCGGCGTGAAAGGCCGGTGTCCTAACCGCTAGACGACGGGGCCAGCATTCAGAGAATATGGTGAACAATCAGGAGCGCGGGTTAGGTTACGCTGTATCCCTGAAAGAATGGTGAGCCGCGAAGGATTCGAACCTTCGACCCACGGATTAAAAGTCCGTTGCTCTACCAACTGAGCTAGCGGCCCATCCATATTCATCAAAATTAAGTTTTCAAAGTTCGCTTCATTTCGAAGTCGGGCGGGTTAATAACAGCCACGGACTTTGAGCGCAAGTTTTATTTTTCAAAAAAATGCATTTTATTGCCACACAGGGCAAAAAACTTTTTTATGGCCGGAAATTCACATTAGAATACAACCACATAATGGAACCCAATTCTAAAAGAATGATGAAGGCAACCAGTGCCGTACTTATCGCGATAACCGTAGGCACGATTGGATTTAAAATTTTTGCCACCGATGACGCCACTTTTTTTGATTGCTTTTATATGACTATTATTACTCTCTCCACCGTGGGCTATGAGGAAGTGGTAAAACTGGACACGGCGGGGCATCTGTTTGCAAGTCTGCTGATTGTGATGGGGATGGGGGCATTGATTTATTTTGGGTCCACCATTGTGGCGCTGTGGGTGGAAACGGATTTGCAGCAAATCAGGCGGAGGAAAAAAATGCAAAAGGCGATTGATGCGCTTAAGGGACATGTCATTGTTTGTGGGTGCGGCACCACCGGCAGTCGCGTGGTGGAAGAACTGATGGACACGCAAACCCCCTTCGTGGTTATCGATACCCATCGGGAAGCCATTGATGCGATGGTTCAAACCTATACCACTGCCGGCAATCCCCGCAGACTTCCGCTGTACATTGAGGGTGACGCCACCGAGGATAAAACCCTGTACCAGGCAGGAATCGAAAAAGCATCCGGGCTGGTGGCAGCGTTACGGAGTGATAAGGATAATCTGTATTTAACATTTTCGTCCCGGCAGCTGAACACCCGACTTCGCATTGTGGCCCGAGCGATGGAAAAGGATGCCACCACCAAAATGATTCGCGCCGGCGCCGACAAAGTAGTGGCCCCCAATATCCTTGGGGGGATGCGAATTGCCGCGGAGATGATTCGTCCGGATGTCACCGAATTTCTGGATGTGATGCTTCGGGACAAGGAGCGGAATCACCGTATTGAGCAGGTGACGCTCCCGGCGGATTCACCTCTTATTGGCCGAAAACTGTCGGATTCCCGTATTCGAAAGGCCACCGATATTCTTGTGATTGCAATTCGCTTCAATGATGGCAGTTTTCAGTACAACCCCGGCCCGGATACGATACTTCAGGAAGAAACGACGCTGGTGGTGCTGGGCGCTATGGATTCCATTTTAAAATTGAGGAAATCATTGCATAATTCGACACTTGGCTCCATCGTCCCCCCTCCGCCGCGCTAAGCTTACCGGTCACGATGGCAGATATACTACCACCCTACTTTGTTTTTCCAGCAAATCATATACTTGCGATTGCCCTGATAAAAGCGGACTTTACACTTGTACCATTTTTAGTTCGGACATATTCTAGCGCCAATTTTGGGCTGACGCGGGCATCTCTGTCGTATTCGCCGGCAGGCGTAAAACGACCGATACCGTTTTTGAAAATGGTCATTTTTTAGACCAGGAGTCTGTCTACATGGAAGAACTCTTAAAAACACCTTTAAACGAAGAGCTTAAAAAGCTGGGAGCCAAAATGGTCTCCTACGCCGGCTATGAGATGCCGGTTCGTTTTGGCTCCATAATCGATGAACACAATGCGGTTCGCAACTCCGCAGGTATTTTTGATGTCAGTCATATGACCGAATTCTGGCTGGAAGGTGAGGACGCGCTCAACGCCGCCAATTACCTGGTCAGTAATGATTTGAATGCTGTATCTAATGGCGATATGCAGTATTCCACAATGTGCACAAAAAAGGGCACTGTAGTGGACGATTTAATGGTGTATCGATTTTCCAGTGACAAAATCCTGCTGGTGATGAACGCCGCGTGCAAGGCTCAGGATGTTGCGCACATTGAGGCCAATCTCCCCAAAGGAAACGTCACGTTTACGGACAGATCGCTGGAAACGGCGCAGCTGGCGCTGCAGGGACCAAAGGCGGTCTCCATTCTCGAAAAGATTACCACGGATTTTGTATCGCTTCCCACAATGAAATTCACAGAGGGAAAAATAGCAGGCGTGGATTGTCTGGTCTCCCGTTCCGGGTATACCGGAGAAGATGGATATGAAATTTATTGCCCCAACAGGGGCGCAGTGACGGTTTTTACAGCCATTATGGAAGCAGGGAAATCCTTTTCTCTTCAACCGGTGGGACTGGGCGCCCGGGATACGTTGCGGCTGGAATCCAAAATGCCGCTGTATGGCAACGAACTGAATCTGGATACCACTCCGTTGGAAGCGCGATTGGGGTGGGCAGTAGCGCTAAATAAAGCGAACTTTCTGGGTAAAGAGGCCCTGATGGCCCAAAAGGCAAATGGTCTGACTCGCAGGCTGGTGGGCTTTGAGATGACTGAAAAAGCTATTCCCAGGCATGGATATCCCGTCGTTTCGCTGGATGATCACGGAGAGCCGCTTGGAGAAGTCACCTCAGGCTGCCCGTCTCCCACGCTGGGAAAAAATATTGGGCTGGCCTACGTGTCAAAAAAAGTCGCCAAAGTGGGCGCTATAATTGGAATAGAAATTCGCGGAAAAGTGAAATCCGCCAAAATCGTTAAAACACCTTTTTACAATCGGCCGTATCCGGTACGGACCGAATAGAGGATTGCCATGAATTTACCAGATAATTTGAAGTACACGAAGAGCCATGAGTGGGTACTGATTGAGGGTGAGTCTGCAACTATGGGAATCACGGAATTTGCTGTGGAACAACTGGGAGACATCACACTGGTCGAATGCCCGCAGGTGGGTGACAGCGCCAACGCCGGTGATGCCGTCGGAACCATCGAATCCGTGAAAGCGGTTTCCGATTTGTACTGCCCCATTGCCGGTGAGATTGCGGCCATTAACGACGCGCTGGAAGACGAACCGGAAAAGGTAAATAACGATTGTTACGGCACCGGGTGGATTGCCAAAATCACACTGAGCGACGATGCATCAGAAGAAACGCTGATGGACGCCTCCACTTACGAAGAATATCTCGACAGTCTGGACTGAGGAGCGAGGCATTATCGTGCGATATATCCCCCATTCGGCCAAAGACGTCGAAGCAATGCTAAAAAAAATTGGTGTTAACAACGTGGACGATTTGTTTTCACAAATCCCCAAAGAAGCGCGTTTTAAAGGCGAATTGCAGTTGCCCCCCCCCCTTTGCGAATCAGAACTGACCGAACTGCTCAGCGAAATGTCGGCATCGCCGGCGACGAAAATGAATTCCTTTCTGGGCGCCGGCATTTACAACCATTTTATTCCCAGTGCGGTGGATTCGCTGCTTAGCAGAAGCGAATTTTTTACGGCATACACCCCTTATCAACCCGAAATCAGCCAGGGCACCCTGCAGGCGATTTTTGAGTTTCAAACGGTGGTGGCGCGCATCCTTGGCATGCACACGGCCAATGCGTCCATGTATGACGGCGCCACTGCACTGGTTGAGGCGGCTCTGATGGCCAGACGAGTCACCCGTCGTTCCAGAATCGTTGTATCCGCCGGGATTCACCCGGAGTACATTGAAACGCTGCGCACGTACCTCAACGCGCTCGACGGAAATGACAATGCACTGGCCGTGGCGCCGCTGGATGAACAGACGGGACAGTCCGATCCGCAAACGATTGATGCGGCGTTGGATGACGCCACGGCCTGTCTGCTAATCGGATATCCCAACTTCTTTGGGGTGGCGGAACCGCTGGACCAGCTTGTGCCGTTGGCCAGACAGAAAAAAGTGTGCGTGGTTACATCAACGCTCGACGCTTTTGCGTTTGGCGTTTTAAAGGCGCCGGGGGATTTCGGAGTGGACATTGCCACCGCGGAGGGGCAATCGGTGGCGGTGTCACCGTCATTTGGGGGACCCGGGCTGGGTCTGTTTGCCATTTCCGATGACCGCAAGCTCCTTCGACAGATGCCGGGACGGCTGGTGGGTCGAACTGAAGACTCCAACAAAAAAACCGGATATGTGTTGACGCTGGCAACCCGGGAGCAACACATTCGACGCGAGAAAGCCACATCAAATATCTGCACAAACCACGGGTTGTGCGCCCTCAGTGCGGTAATTAATCTCTGCCTGCTGGGCAAACAGGGATACCGGCAGGTGGCCATCTCATGCCTCTCGCTGGCAGAATATTTGAAATCCGAGATTAAAAAGCTCGACCATTTTGAACTGGTTCATACAGGTCCCACATTCAATGAGTTTGCCATTCGCTGCAAAACAACAACCGCCGGCGCGGTTCAAAGTGCCCTTGAACCCAAAGGTATACTGGCAGGGGTCGATTTGAGTCGATTTGGAATGGGCGACAATTTGATATTGATTGCGGTAACGGAGCTGCACAATCGCAAAAAGATAGATGCACTCGTCAGCGCGCTTGGCCTTCTTCAAAACACATGAAAATTGAAACCCGCCAGATGAGCAATGGATGCGAATTGACTGTTCGCAGCATTAGCGACGGTCATGGGGGGGTACCTATTTACATGTGGGGCGGCCTGTTCGGCACTTATCTTGTTTGGTCCAGAATATCCAGAGAACTGCGTCAGCGACACCCATTGTACATCATTGATTATCCCCGCTACACCAACGCTTCGTCGCTTTTCACCGGCAGGCAGTTGAATATCCCCATGCTGGCGACCTTTCAGCAGGAGCTGATGGACGCATACGGCCACCGAAATGTCATTCTGATGGGATGGTCGTATGGTGCGCAGGTAATTGCTGAGTGCGAAAGGCTTTCGGGAGTCGCCGCCATGGTGGCCATCAGTGGCGTTGCGGGAAAACCGTTTTCTCATATCAGTGACCCCATATTCGAGACCATTGGCATTCGTCCCCGTTTGTCCGAAACCGTGGACTGGCTTACCCGAAAAGAGGAAACCATCTCGCGCCTCAGGAAAATGATTCGCAGAAATGAACATCCCAGTCGCTGGGCCAGGCGTCTCGGTCTGATGGCGCCCACTGTGGACGAACTGACAATGGACGCGGTCATACGCGACTTTGTTAACATTCCCGCGCATCATTACAACTACTATCTGCATATTGCGTCTGAGCACAACGCCATTGAAAAAGTGCAAAAAACCACCCTGCCCATTTTGGGCATATCGGGAAAACTGGATAAGCTGGTTCCCGCCAGGCGCACTCGTGAATTCACCAAAACAAACTCAAACGCGTCCGATTTTCTGCTGGTAAATGGCGGCACTCATTTTGTACCACTGGAATATCCCGAACTGCTCTCTTTGAAAATCGAGGAATTTCTCAAACGGAATCAACTGCGATGACCTCTCTAAAACCGCCCGCTTATCCGCTGGTGTGCTTTGATTTGGACGGCACACTGGTGGATGACACCATCTATATATGGAAGACCCTTCACGAGTGTTTTTTGACCGATAAAGCGGAACGCGACCAGGCGTACAGAGACTATTTTTCCGGCAAAATCACTTACCGGGAGTGGTTTGAACACGATTTAAAGCTGCTGCGTGCGGCGGGCGCCACGCAATCGGAAATAGTAAAGATGTGCAGCGGATTGCAGGTCATGAACGGTGCCATGGACACCCTTCATACATTGCGTCAGGCCAACTGCAAAGTGGCGGTGATTTCCGGTTCCATACAGGTGGTACTCGACGTTCTGTTCCCGGATTTTGAATTTGATTTTGTGCTTATCAATCGCATTCATTTCAACGACGCGGGCCACATCAGCGGTGGCGTGCACACGCCTTTTGATGTGGAAGCCAAAGCGGACGGGCTCAAACATCTGTGCCGAAAAATGAACATTTCCACCAACAACGCTGTTTTCGTGGGGGACAACGAAAACGATTTATGGATTGCCCGTACAGCGGGATTGTCCATCGCGTTTAACTGCAAATCAAAAGATTTATCCCAAATATGTGATTTGGAGATTACGCAAAAGGATTTGCGCCTGGTATTGCCCCACATTCTGGGGCCCCGCCCAACCCCCTGAGAAATAGCCCCCTCCGAAGTGTGCTATTTTCCAATCTCTTTGGCTTCGGTGCGGCGGTTCAACTGACGTCCCTCTTCGGTGTCGTTCGAGGCAATAGGACGTTCCTGCCCATATCCCACGGCGATAATACGATCCCCTTCAATCCCCTTTGAAATCAGATAGTCTCGCACCGCATTGGCTCTGTCCTCGGAAAGCTTAAGATTTTTCTTTGGCTTGCCCACATTGTCGGTATGCCCTGAAAGCTCAATAATCGCGCTTGGTTTATACGTCAGATACTCCAACACCGGATCGATATGCTCATAGGACACCGGACGCAACGTGGCCTTTCCCGTATCGAACTCCACTCCCTCCAGAATCAGCGACGGCTCTTTTGCCGGTTGATCAATCAACACCCCCGGATCGGGCGTATCGATGGGTCTGGGCGTCATGGGAATCCAGGTGAGGGTCAGTTTCATCGTCACATGAGGTTCGTCCGGAATACTGGCCTGTTTTTCAATTTCATCTTTAAACAGCGACAGATAGGTCAACGTCAGCTGAGCTCCTCTGGGCACCATCACTTCGGTGAATCCCGCAGCATCGGTCTCCGGCGTGTAGAATTTTTTGCCGTCGGCCGTCACCCCTTTCACCACCACTCCCGCCACTGGCCCGCTCCCCTCCTGCTGAACCAGCAGTTTGAGAACAGCTTCAGACGTCGTTGGTTTCAATTTGGAGCCGCCAACACCGCCACCGGACGCATCGCCCGACTGCGTCCCAAAATCATCCGCCCCTGCCATGCCGCCACCGCCCGCATCGGCACCTCCACCATCCGCCCCATTCATTGAGGCGGCAGACCCGGTCTCTGTGCCCTTACCGCCACCACATCCAGTCAGAGAAAAACACAAACAAATTGTCAATAGCACGTGCTTCATGGAACCTCCTTGCAAAATCTGATGTGCATAACATATCACAAAATTGCAAAAGGCCCAGATTTGCAGACTTGACCAGAACGTTTCCAATAGTACAACAAGGTAGGAGGCTCTCATGACCAGCCATGCTGACACTCACTTTCCCCTTGAAAATAAAACCGATCCAGCCGCAGTGATTTCTGATGGAAAGATAATCCATTGCAATGATTTGTTTTTACAACTGATAAATTGCCCTCAATCGGATGTAATCGGTTATGAACTGAAAACGTTTCTGGCGGTATTCGTTGAAGATGACGGGGAGCGCGCGTCCTCTCCGCTGACCCTCGATGAAGCACCCTCCTCACAGGTGGTGTTTCTCAAACCCCGTCAACACTTGCCAACATGTGTGGAAGTGAATTTAAAAAAAGCGACACACGACGGTCACACCTATCTGATTGCAGTATTCACGCACCTGTCGCCAAAGGATTTCCACTCACAGCGGGAAGAAATCGACGCGTTCAATATCGCCGCCAGGCTTTGGCACATGTCCATTTGGGATCATGATCACATTAAAAACAACATAAATATATCTCCGATAATGCGAGAAATTTACGGTGTGGATACGGAGGATGCGTTTACGTTTGAACAGGCCGGACAATTTATCCATCCCGATGATGTGAATATGGAAGCAGTGCTTAAAGCCCACGATCCTGCGGGAGACGGTGTGTTCGACATGGGATTTCGCATCATCCGCCCCAGCGGTGAAATACGATGGGTTCATTCCCGCTCGCAAACATTTTTTGGTGAAGAGGATGGCCAAAGACGGCCGGTTCGCACCAGTGGCGCTATTGTGGATTTCACCGACGAGTATCGTCTAAGGCTCGCGCTGCAGGAACAAAGGCAAAAACTGGCAGACATTCTTAATTCACTCCCCTCCATGCTGATGGTTGTGGACAAACAGGGCCACATCACCCAGTGGAATGGCGTTGCTGAAACGGTAACTGGCATTTTGGCGTCAGACATCCAACATCAAAAACTGGAAGTCGCCTGCCCGATGGTGCACTCTGAAATGGAACGCATTCACGACGCCATTCAACAGCAGATACCATTGATACTCACTCGGGTTTCCTATGTACATAATGATGACACGTTTTTCTACAATGTCTGCGTCACCCCTCTGCAAAATTCCCTGCAATCTGAAGTGGTGGTGCGCATTGACGACGTTTCCGAACAGGTACGCATCGAGCAGATGCTGGTTCAGTCCGAAAAACTGCTCTCCGTGGGTGGACTGGCCGCGGGTATGGCCCACGAAATAAACAACCCGCTTGCGGCAATCATTCAAAACGTTCAGGTTATTATTTCACGCCTCAATCCAGAGTTGAGGTCCAACCGGGAAGCCGCCCATAAAAACAGCATTGAAATGGACAATCTGCGCGGTTATCTCACCGATCGCAAGATACTGAAAATGGTGGACAGCATTGGCGAAGCCGGCACTCGCGCCGCTTCCATTGTGAATAACATGCTTGGATTCGTCCGCGTCAGCAACAATAAAAAAGTGGACTGCAACATTCCGGGACTGATTGACACAACGCTGGATTTGGCAATAAACGATTACGACTTGAAGAAAAAATACGACTTTAGAAAAATCCAAATCACACGTGTGTACGAATCAAGAGATGTCCATGTATTTTGTGATGCCGGAAAAATACAACAGGTCTTGCTGAACCTCATTCGAAATGCCGGACAGGCCCTCTTTGACGCCGGGACTGCCGCCCCGAAAATATCTATCAATGTTGAAAAGGGGACGGAATTCACTCGAATTGAATTTGAAGACAACGGCCCTGGGATCCCCGCTGAAGTCGCAAGACGTATTTTCGAGCCCTTTTTCACCACCAAACCGCCGGGAGAAGGAACAGGACTGGGGCTGTCGATTTCGTATTCCATCATCACCAAAGAGCATTTTGGAAAAATGCACGTGGAAGAAGGCAAGGAAGGCGGGGCCAGATTTGTCATCGAACTGCCCAACGAAATGCCTCAAAACCCCCAAAGCGATTCCGCTGAACCAATGGATGGAAGAAGTTAAAGTTCGTTCAGGGCCACGGCAATTCCGATGGGAGAAGGACGCCAGATGGTATCGAAATGATTATGAACCATTAGCATTTCAAGCGCCCTTGCCACCACTTTAACATCCAAAATCCCCTCTCTGGCAAGAGATGACAATCGGTGCAGAGCCGCGGCAATAGTTATGCCCGACCGGTACGGACGGTCTTCGGTCAGCGCAACAAAGATGTCTGCCACCGCGATTATCCGCGGCGCCAGAGACAGACCCGTTGCAGTACACCCGTATGGATATCCGGTACCATTCAAATGTTCGTGGTGCAGTGCGGCAATCTCACGAATTACGTCAAAATCAGGAAACGCAGATAGAATAATGTCGGTAAACAGCGCGTGGGTCTGAACGCATTTTCGTTCGTCAAAGGTCAATTTCGATTTTTTGTCGAGAATACGATTGGGAATAACCAGTTTTCCCACATCGTGAAGCAATGCCGCCAAACTGATGCGCTCCACCAACACAATATTCGTTGTCAGCGATTTGGCCAGAATGCGCCCCACTGCTGCCACCCGCATACTGTGCCTGGCAGTATGTGCGGATTTGCTCTCCAACAGGGCCAACAACTCCAGGGTCACATCGATGGGACGATAATATGGCGCCACATTATCGTGCAACAGCGCAAATAAAAGTGCCAATTCCCGTTCCACTTCATCGGGAGCTCCGGATAGAGCCACAATCTCGGGGAGACTTGCCAGTAAATCGATTTGTTCAAGACGCATTAAAAACGGTTGCTTTGAAATATCCTGCAAAAACGACATGGGGTTCCTTTGTGCGACTTCATATCACTTCAGTTTAGGGCAGTGCGATGATCTGCCAGCTTCGTGTTCGGGTTCCGGTTTCCACGCCGTTGCCTGCCGTGGCATTTCATCTCCCCCAAAGAGATACTGGAACACATGGCGGCTTCGGCTCACCAACTCAATCGGCCGGGATCTCACGTCCTGAAGGTCTTTGGTGCATTTTTTTGGGTTCTTTTTCTATAGGCGTTGAAGTACGCTCATTTCCTTCAATTCACAACAGCCAATGAATAAACCGGAACAGTATACATTCACAAACAATCAGATAACACGAGGTGCTCAAGTTTCGTTTGCATCCGGGGGCTGGTTGGAAAAACGGGAAAAAACGGCGGTGTCATTCAGTTGTCTCGCCCGTGTCGGAGTTTTGGGCGTTGCGCCATTTAATTTTCAATTTAAGACTTTTCGCCTTTGGGGACTCCTTCACTTCAATGCTGAACTTTGCAGTGGGCGCCACAGCCAGTGTAACGCCCCCCTCTCCCAATGAAACGCTGCCGGATCTGATTCCAGCCACAATCTGTTCCAGTTGCGCCACGATATCATCTGTTGGCAGCACTTTCTCATATTCGAATGTTTTGGGTTTACTCATATCATCACTCCTTATGGGTTGAACGAAACCGTTAAAAGGGCGCGCACAATCTAACCACGTCCCAATCATTCGCCAGCAGTCGTTCCGCTGTTTTTTACAGACAGCAACCTGTTGGGGCGCCCTGTCTCACGAGGAATGCACACCCGGCAACGAGACACACAGGGTGAGACAGAAAACGCCCACATGGTCCTCAACTCGTTGAAATGATTTGAAAATAATTTTTGGCACAACTTTCGCGTATACCTCTGCCATCGCGATGCCGGGAATTGGTTTGATACATCGCAGAACGGGTAGCCGAAATGACAAAATCGTATAACGAAAACTTAATCAGAACCATCAGACTCAGCCAGGAGATGCTGGCGCTCGCAGACGAGGGCGACCGGGATCGCGACGATGATTCGTGTGGTGTCATTTACAGTGTTCTGCGAGACACCGCTTATCGGTTGTTAAAGCTGACCGAGAGGGAATGCGAAAAACACAAAATTGCCGGTAAATGGCACACTTGAGCGATTGACAAGTTAAACATACGCATTAATGATGCATAACCAATAACCGTTCTAAAAAGGGCAGACTGGAAGGAGATTCAAATGAAAAAATACATTTGCACTATCTGTGGGTACGTACACGAAGGCGACAGCGCACCGGACAAATGTCCCCAATGCGGCGCACCAAAAGAAAAGTTTCAGGAGCAATCCACTACGGAAATGACATGGGCCGACGAGCACCGTATTGGCGTGGCTAAAGATGTGGATGCCGAAATACTGGAAGGTTTGCGCCAGAATTTCGTGGGCGAGTGCACTGAAGTGGGCATGTACCTGGCCATGAGCCGCCAGGCGGAACGCGAGGGGTATCCCGAAGTGGCCGAAGCCTACAAACGCATTGCCTTTGAAGAAGCGGATCACGCTGCCAAATTTGCGGAGCTTTTGGGAGAAGTTCTGGTTGCGGACACGAAGAAAAACCTGGAGATGCGGGTTGCCGCTGAACATGGCGCGTGCCAGGGGAAAAAAGATATTGCCACCAAGGCAAAACAGCTGAACTACGACGCTATTCATGACACCGTTCATGAAATGTGCAAAGACGAAGCAAGACACGGCCAGTCGTTCGCCGGTCTGCTCAAACGATACTTTGGATAACAAAACGCCACTGCGCCTGACGCTGCAGTAAAACAACACGTCTGCAGCGTCAGACACAGTTTAGTGACAAAAGATGCGGGTTCGTTGAAATGACTGATAAACTGACAACACAAACCATCCTTGAATATGCCATTTCGCAGGAACAGCGTGCAGCCACGCGCTACACAGAACTCGCAGCCCTGGCCAAAGAAACCGTCACCAGAAATGTATTTCTGGAGTACGCCGAAGAAGAGATGGGACATCGCAAAAAACTTGAGGAGGTTCTTGAGGGAGAGCGCCACCTGAACACTGAGGATGTCGTGGTGGACATGAAAATATCCGACTATGCTGTTTCGGTGGAACTGGGAGAATCGCCCTCCTTTGGGGATATTCTTTTGTTTGCCATGCAACAGGAAAAACAGGCGTTTCGCCTGTACACGGATTTGGCTCAACGGGTGTTGCAGCCGGAATTTAAGGAACTTTTTCTGGCGCTGGCACAGGAAGAGGCCAAACACAAGCTGCGGTTCGAAATTGAATATGACGAACACGTACTGACAGAAAACTGACTTTCACTTTTATGTGAAAAAATATTTAAGGAGATTACCATGGACAAAATTTCATCTGTTAAATTTGCAATGGACAATGAGCAGCGCGAAAAGGATTACTATCTGAAAGAAGCCGCCCGTTCCAAAAATCCAGTTGTGAAACGACTGCTTGAAACCCTCGCCGAAGAGGAAGAAGACCACAAAAGATGGATTGACAAATTGCACAATAAACTGCTGTCCGACGGTTCATGGCCGGCAGATGTTGATTTGGAAATGAAAGACAGTAATGTCAAAGAAGAGTTGAAGAAGCTGGACTACAAGGCGGAGGCCACCAGCGCACATGACGACAACGACATCGAAGCGCTGAGAGCAGCTGCACAATTCGAAAAAGATGCAGCTGATTTCTATGCGGATCTCGTCAAGCAGTGTGAAACCGAAAAGGAACAGAAGTTCTTCACATTTCTGGCCAACATCGAACGTGAGCATCAACTGTCCATCGAAGATTCCCTCTCATATTTACAGGACCCCGAAGCCTGGTTTGACGCATCAGAGCGTCATGGTCTCGATGGTGCTTAAACCCAATAGAATTCTCTATAAATTTCAACAGAAAATGGAGCCCGAGAACTCATGACCGACATAAGTATTAGATTAGCAGGAGCTGCGGGACAGGGACTCCTCAGTGCCGGCAAACTGCTGGGGAAGGCCTGCGTCAGGGCAGGTTACCACGTGTTTGGCGTGCAGGATTCCGAGTCCAGGATTCGCGCTGGACATAATTTCTTTCAGCTTCGCATTAGCGATGTGCCCGTGTGGGCGATGAAAAAGCAGGTTGACTTGCTGGTCACCCTCGACAAAGAAAAAATGTCCGAGGACCTGGCCGCACTCAAGGAAAATGGAATCGCCATTCTGGATAGTGCCACTTTGAAAGCGGATATCGAAGACAGCCGCATCGTGGACGTACCATTGCGTCAGATTGCCATGAACACTGGGAAGAAACCCATTTACTCCAATTCCGCTGCAGTGGGTTTCGTATTTGGCGCATTGGGACTGGATATCGAACTACTCAACAGTCTGTTTAAAGCACGCTTCAAGGACGAAGCCATTTCAGCCGGCAATATCGACGCCGCCGCCGAAGGCTACGTTCAGGGGAAAGACCACAATGGAAAAATCGGTTCATTACCCACCATTGAAGGCGCTCCAAAAAGACTGTTCCTCAACGGAAACGAAGCGGCTGCCCTTGGCGCCATTTCCGCCAACATGAAATTCATCAGTTGTTACCCCATGTCTCCGTCCACGGGCATAATCACGTACCTGGCCAACGTCGAGACCACCGCTGGCATCGTCACCGAGCAGGCCGAAGATGAAATCGCCGCGGTGAATCAGGCAGTGGGTGCGTCCATGGCGGGTGTCCGGGCAATGACGTCCACGTCCGGCGGGGGCATGGCACTCATGAGCGAGACCATTTCATTATGCGGCATTGCCGAAGTGCCGCTGGTGATTATCAATTGTCAGCGAGGCGGTCCTGGAACCGGTCTGCCCACGCGGCAGGAACAGGCGGATCTGCTGTTTTCAACATTTACAGGTCACGGTGATTTTCCCCGTGCCGTGCTGGCAGCTACAAACGCCGAGGATATTTTCTATCTGACCGCAAAGGCATTCAACATTGCAGACCGATACCAGATTCCCGTGATTGTACTGTCCGATCAGCATATCGCAGACTCGTTCTTTACAGTGGATCAGTACAACCTGGACAAGGTGCCCATGGAAACCTCACTGGTCTCCACCAGGGCGCTCAAACAGATGACTGAATACAAGAGATACGCTATTACCGAATCGGGCATTTCCCCAAGGGCGTATCCGGGACAGAGCGAACATCTGGTGTTCACTGACAGCCATGAGCACGTGGAAACCGGGCACATTACCGACGATCCCCAAATTCGCAAAGCGATGGTGGAAAAACGCGCCCGCAAGACAGCCAAACTGAGCGCATCATATGCGGTTCAACAATTTGGAACTTCAAAAGCAGACGTGGCGGTTGTCTCCTGGGGTTCGACCGGCGATACGCTGAAGGAAGTTGTTTTACAACTCAAGGATAAAGGCGTTCATCTTAACCATGTACACCTGACCGAAATCTGGCCATTCCCAGCCAGGCAGTTCAATGCAGCCGTTGAAAACAGCAAACGCATTGTTGTTGTTGAAGGGAATCAATCCGGTCAGCTGGCAGCGCTGATTACCCAAAGCACAGGAAAGAAAACCGAACTGCTGCCCAAGTACGACGGCCGTCCATTTATTGTTGAAGACCTCACTGCTGCGGTTGCGGAGGTGGTAAAATGAGTGAATGCAAATCATTTAATATCTGTTCAGTTAATGAGACGGCATGGTGCCCGGGATGCGGCGATCTTGGAATTCTCGCAGCGGTAAAAGACGCGTTGGAAGCACTTGGAAAATCTCCCCACGAAGTACTGATGATGGCCGGCATCGGTCAGGCAGCCAAACTGCCCCAATACATTACGGCCAACGGATATTGCGGGTTGCACGGTCGTGCGCTGCCGGCGGCCACTGGCGCCAAGCTGGCCAATGAGGAAATGACTATTCTGTTAAACTCGGGCGATGGAGATATGTATGGCGAAGGCGGTGGCCATTTCCTTCACACGTTGCGAAGAGACATTGATGTGACGCTGATGGTGCACAACAATCAGATTTACGGTCTCACCCAGGGACAGGCGTCGCCCACCAGTGACATTGGGCTGCAAACCAAACTGCAACCCCGTGGTGTGATTTCCTATCCGCTAAGAGGACCTGCACTGGCGCTGGCGTTGGGGTGCCGTTTTGTGGCACGGAGTTTCTCCGGAGATCTCAAGCACCTTTCAGCGCTCATTCAAAAGGGTGTCAAACACCGTGGACTCAGCTACATCGAAATCCTGCAACCCTGTATCAGCATGAACAAGGTGAACACCTTCAAATGGTACAAAGATCGCATATTCGATGTGAACGCTAATCCCAATTACGACACCTCCAACCGGATAAAAGCCATGGAAGTGGCCATGACGTGGGGAGACCAGATTCCCACTGGTCTACTGTTTCACGATGAAAGCGGTGACGCGTTCCATGATCGCATTCCGCAGCTCAAGCAGGACCCATTGGTAAGACAGCCTGCCATTTCCCACAATACCATGAACCAGCTGTTCGCCAAACACATGTAGACTGGGAAGTCTGTTTCCCGGTCACGACCAGCGACTATTTCACACAATACTGTTCAGTGGAAACAACCGTTTTCACAACTGCCTGTGCGCCGATTTTAATGACAAATTCGGTGACCCCATATTCCGGAGTATCCGGATTCCAGTCGTACGTGTAACCCAGTCGCGTCCACGGATACCCCGGACTGGTGGTATATGCGACCGCTGTCTGGTTGGCAAAAAACAGGGCATGGGCATCATCATCGGTTTGCTCAAAAACAGTACATTGAGGCGCTGCCACATCGGGCAGGATACAGGGTCGGAAAAGCTGATCCCGCTTCACGGACAACACCACAAAACTGCGGGGGCCGTCTTTTTGAGGCGGTAATCCCAGCAGCTGCTGCAAGCGAACCATCTGCGTTTCGGCAGCGTATCCCTGACATTTCTCCTGCACTTCGGGCGGCAACGTGACCCAGGTATATCTCGGAAGCGTGATAATACTTCCCGTTGGATAACTGTCCAGATATTCATTTTTTACCCAGCTGAGCACATCCACATCCTCCCCTTGCGGTATCTTCAAATCGTGCAGTTCCGACTCCTCGGCGACAGCCGCATCTGCGACAGCGGCCAGATACAACGCATCGAAAGATTGCTCCGCACTCTGAAGCGCCAACTCGCTTTTCTTCCTTTCAGCGTTCTCATCGCAGGCAACATTTACAACGGGACCACTACACCCCCATGCCACAACGGCAACTGCCTGCAGCGTGTACCTGAAAAAAAGCAACATATCTCTTCTCCCATGTGTCATTTAAACCCACTCTCTTATTTGCGAGGCCATACAGACTATCGCGACAGCGGCTCCGCAGGACATCCTATCGAATAGATTGAGTAGGAGTATTCTGTCACGAGCCGACATCAGCGACAAAATTCCGGCTAAAAAGTAAAAAAAGTGGGCGGGTGAACTGTTCAGTCCATTTATTCCACGATTCGAACTTCGGTGCGGCGATTCTTCTGACGCCCTTCGGGAGTTTTATTGGAGGCAATCGGTTTCTGGTCTCCATACCCCGTAACGGCAATCCGCCCGGCATCGATACCTTTGCTCACCAGATAGTTTTTTACGGCCTGTGCGCGCGCCAAAGACAGGTTCAGATTTTTCTCGGCATCTCCCAGATTGTCGGTATGTCCCGATAATTCCACGTAAATTTCCGGTTTGATGCTCATATAGTCCACCAGCGGCTGCAGCTTTTGGGTCGAGCTTTTGGTCATATTGGCGGTACCCATATCAAAATTCACGCCCTTCAGAACAAACGTTTTGTCCTGGGATTTATCGTACGTCATTGTGAGCGAATAGCGCTGCTCGGGCCCAGGCCCAATGTCAAAGCGTTCGGTATGGCCTCCGCTTTCTGCTGTCAGTGACAAAAAACGAATGTCATATGTGTAGCCTGTCTCCACAATCAAAACAACTTTCCCTCTGTCGTCCGACACCTTGCGGATAGGCTCCTTGATGTAGCCTTTTTGCACATCAATCACCACCCCAGGCATCGGTTTGCCTTTTTTGTCCTGAATAGTAACAAGGATAAGCGCTTCTTTTTCCTTTAATTCAGGCGCCAGGAGTTCTTCATCAAACTCTTTTTCCGCTCCCAGCGCGAGGCCCTGCACGGAAAACAAAAAGAGCAACACCAGAAACAAATATTTGCGACCCAACATTGTATCCTCCACTTCGTTGAGACTATTTCGTCCGTTACAGTGTCAGTATAACAAAACCGTCTGGAAGTGTCTGTTTCAGTTTATATTTTGGCGGATTTTATCGCAACCATCCGAAGGGCAAGGATGCTGAAGAAGAAACGTCCCGGATTTCTCGCGACGCTAGCGGGAAATACCAAGCATTCCCTGCTGAATGACCCGAGCCATCATGAGTGCTTCCTCCTCCGACAAATCGCGGTCATGGCTGCTCCATTCCCTGGAGCCGCTATCCGCCACAAGCCATAAAAAAGCAGGCGCCAGTTTCCGGGGAAATACCGGAACACTTAAAAGCGCCGACGCCGGTGCGCCCAAATCCCGTTCCCACAGAGACTGCCACTCGCTGATGGAGAAAGCGGAAGAACTTCTGAATTTCGACAGCGTCAACGCTCCTTCAAAATGCTGATGCGTTAAAACAATGCGCTGTATGCCCTCGCCTTCCAGCAGCGTCCCCGCACCGGACACAGGCCACTTTTCGGACGCGCTCAATACGGTGACACAGGAGGGCTTTTCAGAAACCGTCTGAACCAGGGCCACCCGGTCCGTCTGATAATCTTCGTTAATGGTATTCATGAGCAGCATATTTCTGGCCGCCCCAACTGGTTCATAAAACAGTATTTCATGCAATTCCAGCAGAGCGGTCACACGCCGGTCAGAATATCGTCTAAACTGGGCTCTTCGATTCTGTTTATTATTCATTGCTCATGAAGTGTACACGAACTCTATATCCAATGAAAATTTTTTGGGACAATCACCGTAAGTAATCTTGGGATAACCCGAACAAAATAGTCATCCGCGGCAACAAATTCTTCCCCATCCCGCTGCGCGGGCAGTCGCTTATCCACTGCTGGCCTCAACAAATGAATCCGAAACTGTTTTCCTTTAAGATTGGGTGTATGGGATACACCTATTTTGTTTAGCATTTCCTCGGTGATCAGTGTCTTTTTATGCTGCACAATCAGCTTACTCGTCCAGTCCCGTAAACCGGAGAAAGGCGCCAGTTCCAATACGCCATCGCTGGCAGAACTTCGGGAATCAACAATCCACTCCCCCGCGTACACCATGGTATTGCTCACCACGATATCCGAGAGCCTGTCAAATCTGTGCACCCATCCATCCACCTCAATTTCTGCCGCAAATCTGTCCCGAGTCGCCCAATGCAGCGCCAACTCATGCATGGCAGCGCGCACATACACCGCCTGGTCCCGGTACATTTCCCGCCACAGAGGCATTTTCCGAACCAGCTTGAGTTCGCGGTTGCGAAACGCCAATATGGCCGCCGACAACCCCCAGCCAAGGGAATCAAAAAAGAAATCCGTGGAAAGCGACTGACCGTCAACGTCCAGCGCTGTCACTTCGCCCACATCCAGCGATTCGGTATGCCCTTCCAGGATAATATCAATGTTTTCCGGGAGTGCTTTTTCTTCGGACGAAATGCCAAAGGATTTCCCCTGGTCATTTGCTGTTCCCGAAGGCAGCATCCCCAGGCGAATATTCTGCGGCGAACGGGATGTGCAAATCCCGGTGGCCACTTCGTAAAAGGTGCCATCGCCGCCCATGTATACCACCGTATCGAACCCTTCGCGATCGATGGCGTCTCGCACCAGTTGAACCGTTTTTCCATCGGGCAACGTGCTTCTGAACTCATGAGCAATCCCTTTTTGAGCCATAATTTCAGAAACCAGTTCAAATCGCCGTGCGGCCTTTCCCGTCCGTGACGTGGGATTGCCCACCAGAAGCAACGGTTTTGGGGAAGTTACTAAACCTGTTGAATATCTGGGAGTATGCAAAAACTCATTCATAATTGTATATGTGCATCTTTCACATCGGTCCCATAAGCGACAGACTTTTTCTCCCGATGTTCAACAACCACCGCATAGGGACAATCACTGAAGAAACAGGCATCGTTCTGCTTCCTGACAGTGTATTGGCAGCAACATACCCTGAATTGTTAAAAAAAACCAGGAAATGATGCGTGCTGTTCAGCACATTATAACAAATGTGCGCTCAGGGTATTTCGCAAAAAAGTGTCGTGGCGCGCAAAACCCACATCCCATGTTGACAGTGAAGATGGACTGGCCTACTAAATGGGCCATGAACGCTGAACAACCCACAATTGTAGTCATTATCGCAGCGGGAATGGGTTCCAGACTGACCACGGAAGACACCCTTCCCAAACCACTCATGCAGGTGAACGGACGTGCCCTCATTTTGCGCGTACTCGATCGCTTCTACGAAGCCGGTATCACAGAGGCAGTTGTGGTAACGGGGCATCGCGCTGAAGAGATTCAGCAGGGCATCCTCTTAGACAACCCCAAAAACCGCGTGCAGTTTGTCTTCAATCCCAACTATCGCATGAGTAATGGGCTTTCTGTATTGGCGGCCCGAGAAGTCGTTGGAAATCGCAGTTTCTTTCTTTCGATGGCAGACCATATTTTTGAGTCATCACTCATTGCCGGACTGAAAAATATTCCGATTCCCGCAGATGGACTGGTGTTGGCGGTGGACAGAAAACTCGATGCCATTTACGACGAAGATGATGCCACCAAAGTCAAAACCGAAAACGGCAAAATCGTTGAGATTCACAAAGAATTGAAAGAATTCGACGCGGTAGATACGGGACTCTTTTCGTGCACTCCCGCCCTTTTCGACAGGATTGAAGCCGCCGCCAGAACGCGCGCAGATGGCGATTGCTCACTTTCCGACGGGGTTAAAGCGATGAGTGTTTCCGGAACTGCTCTTGTTCACGATATTCAGTATGGCAAATGGCAGGATGTGGATACACCCGGTGCGGTGGTCCATGCCGCTAAATTGTTTTGATTGGCAAAGGAAATGCGTCAGCCACTTCCTTTGCAGTGAATGAACGTAGTGTATCGATGGGGCGGCATTCTTCGGCCAGCAACCCTTCTTTTACCGCGTAGTTGAACATCATCCTCAGATATGTGAGGTGCAGATTCTTTTGCGGGAATCGAAGTTCCGCGTGTTTTATTCGTTCCCGCACATCCTGAAGCAACAGCGCATCAATATCCGACAGTAACCACTGGGGCGGGATGAGTACCTCTTCCCCGGTTATTCCGGTCACAAATCGAATGGTGGATTCCAACTCATGCTGCATCTTTTCCCCCCGAATCCGAAATGCCTCCTGAAACTGAACGATCAACGTGCCAAAGGTATGCTTTTCCACATTAGCCGCCGCATACACCCGTTCCGAAATATCCAGATCCTCCAGGGCCAGTTTATCATCCAACTCAGTATCCATCTCCTGTACAGCGATAATTTTTTTCGGCCTACCTGGCTTTCTTTTTGGAGGTGGCTCGGGCAGTTCCATCACACCAAGCGTATCGGCCCGCTCTGCCAGCAACGCCCGAATCAGAGCGGTCTGCGTCATTCCCTGCAATTCCGCCAGATGTGCCAACAGCTGTTTTTCGTAGGCGGTAAACCGAAAAGTTGCCGTTTCCCTGGCACGGCTGGCACTGTCCTTGTAATTCGTCATAAACGTATTTACCTTTTCAGCAATGAATTAAGTTACTAATCCGCAATTACAATACTTACGCCATCCATGTGTTGAAAACAACCAAATAGAATCAACAGTTCCAATGAACGTGCTCGCGGAATCTGTTTGGGAGACAACCCATTTGCAGCTTACGAGTGTTTACGCCAGGAGTTTTCTGATTACTGAAAGCAATCAAAATCCAACCGATATTTTTCGTACACCAACTGGGCCAATGGATATTCAGCGGGATATTCGCAGTATCGAGAACCCAATGAACAAAGGTGTCAAAGGGAATGTGTACTTCGCGGTTCTCTGACTTCAGACCTTTTTGGGCGGCAAACCGACAAATGCCTATAAACAACTTGCTGGAAACAAATGCTTTTCCGGGAAAATGGGGGATTCCCCTGGTTTGCTGCTGAGATACGCTTCAGTCATTAAGTCGAGTGAGGTCCAGGACAGTGTGGCCCAGTATTTTTCCTGCAGCGACGTCCACCACCACTACCAGGTAAAGATGGGCATCACCAAAATTCAGCCCCACATGACACATTTTCTTCACGTCATTCATGTAGGCATAATGAAATTCCACATCATCCACATCAACCTGCATGTCATGCACACCAATACACTCCTCCACATACGATACGAGGGGAATGTTCACACATGTATCGTCATCGTCCGGCAGCAGTCGCATATTCTCGCATATGGTTTCCTGAAATTCTTCCGGGGTCAATTCTCGTATCATCTCTTCCTCTATCAGCCAGGTAAACTATTTGGTCTATTCCGGATTCTCCCCAACAGAACCCGACGCCCTTTTGTATCGCAGTTGGATAGGCAGGCGCAACCGACAAAGCACACCGTCTGTAAAATATCCCGGTTTGTTAAATCTCGAATTGCACTCAATGGATGGCTATGGTTTAACCATTGCCCAGGATAGAAAAAAGAGGTACCATGACCGCAGACAAAGAACCATTTGAGAGCATCCTTGAAAAAATTGAGCAGATTGTCAGGGCGCTTGAAAGCAATGAAATCCCACTCGACGAAGCGCTCGCCAAATTCGAAGAAGGCGTCGCACTGTCCCGTGCAGGCACCGCTCGCCTCGAAGAGGCGGAACGCCGTATCGAGGAAATACTGAAAGACGGCACCACTCGCAATGTTGAGCGATAATGACGCCAACGAAACTGATGCCAGTTTTATCGGTCCAGGATAGTCTCCAGGCCACCTTCCATATGGGAAAGCGGATCTTTCAATTTTGCAGCTTCTCCTGATATCGCAACCGAAAAAACACTGAAATTCCGCTGTTTCCACAATCGGCCCACATATTGCAAAGTTTCAGTTGCAATGGATATGTCAACACGACAGGCATATCCCAGATGGAGCTGTCTATGAACCACAATTCTTACATTCCCGTTACGATAGACCAAAAAGTGAAAGAGTTTTTGGACGAAATGCGTAATCGCACTGGCGCCGGCCCGGATTTCCTGATTACCATGAGACCCGCAATCCACCGCATGTTTCAAACGGTATCCCCCGAGAATCTGCCTGCCGCACGGGACGCATTTCTGCGCAAGGCCGAACTGCATGTTCAAACACTTTCTCATTTGTCCAACACCCTCTCCCATCTGGAAAGGCTGAGCGAACAGGAGAAGGCCAACCCAGCCCTCACCCCCGCAATGGCGCGACAGTTGGAGTTCACCCGCGGCATTGTTGTAAATACCCTGTTGAAAACGTATGGTGGCTTTGGTCCCAGAGCCACCATATTGGGCTAAACCGGATTGGCCCCGGCGTGGCCAGTCCTGGCGCGTGATCACTATCCGATTTCCTTCCATTCATTCTCAAATGTTGTTAAGGTAGGCGACCTCTAACGCGTATTCGTTGCAAGTTAAGGAGATACTTTGTCAAAGCTGCTCGCTCCCGCCGGGAACATGGAAAAATTGAAGGTGGCTGTCGCCTATGGTGCCGATGAGGTTTATTTTGGACTGAATCAGTTTTCTCTGCGTAATTTTGCCGGTAACTTTACCATCGAAGAAGCCGAAGAAGCGTTGCGATATTTGCATGCCCACAACGTACCAGGTTACGTTACATTGAATATTTATCCGTTTGAAAATGAGTATCCACAGCTGGTGCATCAGGCCAGGCAGCTCGAGGCCATTGGCGCAGACGGTGTCATCGTATCGGACCTTGGAGTTATTAACACGCTGAGACGCGAAAACATCAAGCTCCCCATACACATCAGCACTCAGGCCAATACATTGAGTCCACAGACGGTATTGGCCTACAAACGGCTTGGTGCATCCCGAGTGAACCTGGCCCGGGAGTTGTCCATCGAACAGATAGAGTCTCTTCAGAACTCCATTTCCGGTATTGAGACCGAAGTCTTTGTGCACGGCGCGGTGTGCTTCTCGTACTCCGGGAGATGCGCCATCAGCGACTATACCACCGGCCGACGCGCCAACCGGGGTGAATGTACTCACCCCTGCCGATGGCAATACACCCTCATCGAAAAGGAACGGCCCGATGAACCCCTTTCGGCCGCCGAGGACGACCGCGGTCTCTACCTGTTCAACAGCAAGGATTTGGCGTTGTTTTCATTTATCCCCAGGCTGCAGCAGGCCGGTGTGGCTGCGCTGAAAATTGAAGGACGGATGAAATCCATCCATTATCTGGCCAGTGTCCTATCTCTCTACAGACGGATTATTGATGGTGCACCAATTGATGAAGCGGACGCACTGCAGCAACTGGAGCGGGTCATGAATCGCGGCTATTCCACCGGATTCATGAAAGGGAACATCACACCCGATGACTATCGTTTTTTTGACAACACCACTCGGGGACACTCCAGTTTTCTGGGTATTGTCACGGCGTCCAGCGCAACGTCGTGCGAAATGGATATCCGCAACAAGGTCACTGCTGGAATGTCTGTGGAGATTCTGACGCCAAAGGGAACATTCATTACCCAATTTCTTCCCGACATTCTCGAAGACTCAGACGGAATGCAAAGCGAAGTACTCAACCACGGCAAAACACTGATACTGCCATTCTCACTGCCTGAATTTACCATTTTACGAAAACTGGATTAATATACCTGGTCCAACGGGCGGTCAGTTGCCGGACCAGTCTACAAACACATTGAGTTTCTGAGCGAACATCGCCAAATCTTTACCTAGAATCTTTATCGCCAGTCCGCCAGTGGTATTATAAGCATTTAATTGGCGTTTTCGGACCCAACGCCGAATGGTTTCATTGGACACATGACACATCTTTGCCACTTCCTTTACCGAATACACTTTGTTCATAACCGCATCATCCATCGATATGCTCCTTTCAATGAGTTTCAATAGCAGAACTTACAGAATTGAAATGCTATTTTTATCTACACCTAACACATTTCGCATCTGGTTGAACAGATGCTTCAGACGCAATATTTTCAATGATAGCCCCATAACACGAAAAATACCAAAACGTCAATCATGCTCGAAATGCACCAGGCGCCAATACCAAACAAACGGTTTCGTGAATTTTTTTTACATGTGACAGGAGCGCGGTGTTTCGGCTTATTCTCTAAAATCAATCGCGGTGCCAACGCCCAGAAGCACCATCCATTCGTGCTCCCGGTAAAAGTCTTCCAGATAGATGCCCCCTATCACAGTAAAATGGATTTTGCCAATTCGGCCAACGGTTTTGAAGGGTTCGAGACGAATCACACCAGCCGTCAGCTGACGCCGGAAATCTGTGGATGGCTGACTGGTCAGTTCGTACAAAGCGCCCAAAAAAAAAGTCTGTACCTTGCGTGCATGAAAAAAATTAAACATCAGCAGGGTCTGATTCAACAACGTGACATCTCTGGATTCGCTCATCGCGAATGTTTCCCAGTTAAACCAGTACGGCTTTCGATTATCCATCAGATACCATTTCACATTGGTTTCATTCAGAAAAAGCACACCCCTGAAATAAACAATCAGCAGGGGCGAGAGTCCCAATCGATGTCCCAGAGCCGCCCGCGCTTTATCGCTATCCATCACGTCGTCATCGTTTACTGTTTCATCCAAAGTATTGAATTCAGCCAGACTGCCCCAAAATCCGTGAAAAAAGAGCAGGCAATAGCTGGCGCGAAGTCGCAAAAACGCCGCCGGCATCCATTCGAAATTCACTCCAAGACAACTATTGACCGGTGTTGCTTCCAGCTGATACCCCAACGCCACCTGCGACCAAACCATATTATGTTTTTGCGTCAGGGGAATCTGATACTGCAGAGTGCCAACCAATGCCACCGCTTCAGGGTTGTATACGGCCAAAAAATCCGATTCCAACACCCATCCCGGGGTCAGCACTGCTTCCTCTGACGATGAAGGACTCTTTGCCGCCGTTGCTGAGCCCCCCCAAATCAAAAGCAACGAAAAGACGCCAATCTGCCTTATTCGCATTAGTCCGTATCTCCCCCGGTAAAACGCAGTTTCTGCATTTCACAATCGTAGCGAACCCCCAGTTCACCACGGAGACATTTTAAAATATCATTTCCCACTGCTTCTTTGCGCCACCCGGTCAGAAGTCTGTGATGGGACGCGTCAAAATCGTTGGAGAAATAATCCTGTACCAGCGCATCCAGTTCAGCACGATTTGACAGGACTGTGCTGCTGAGTTTCTCCCGCTGACAAAATACCTTGAGACAAAAGGAGATGAACTCCACCACCATTTTTTTTTCGTCACTCAGCACATTTCCCTGTTCGCGAGAAAATTCTTCCGGTTCACTCTCACTGGCGTCTACAATAATGCGCACCAGATCCGCAACGTATCGCTTGGCCATATGATCCGCCGAACGCAGGGACAACAGCTCACCTGGACTCGTGGGTTTTCGCCTGGCCAAATCCACCAGAATGTAATCGGACAGTATCTTCTTTCGGGGCAAATCCCGGGTTCGCGCTTCATTTTCCCGCCACCTTGCCAATGCCTCCAACACCACCAGATCCCGTCCCCGCATATGCCCGGATTTTTTCACACGTTTTTCCGGATGCGCCGCCGACGCCTCGTAAAAGTCGCCATCCTCGTAATGCACCATCTCTTTAGCCACCCAGGACGAACGCCCTGCCTGCGTCAGCATTTCAACCATTCTGTAGTATGCCTTCACCAGCCAGGCCACATCTTCCAGGGCATATCGTATCTGCTCATCGTGCAACGGACGTTTCAGCCAGTTGGTATAACTCTGCCCTTTTTTTAATGTAACGCCAAACAACTGCTGCACCAGAGATGCATACGAAATCTGCTGCCCCATCCCCAGAAAGGACGCGGCAATCTGTGTATCAAACACCCGTTTGGGTGGGCCCCCCATGCGATGATAAAAAATCCCCATATCCTGTGCGCCGGCGTGCACCACTTTGACCACACCCTCATCACGCATCAGTTCATCCAACGGTGACAAATCCAGGTTGGACAGAGGGTCGACGATGTAACACTGATCCGCTACTGCAAACTGAATCAACGCCAGTTTGGGATAATAGGTATTTTCAGGGATGAACTCCGTATCGAAGCCCAGGCACGCTTCCATTCTGGCGCGTCCACAGACGTCCACCAATTGATTTTGAGTCTTGATTTGCACGTTTTACTTACTTTCGTTTTTTATCCCCGGAGAACAAAATTCACGCCCAATAAGCGCGCTGGCCCAGGAAGACCAATGGTTCAACAGAACGATATGATTGGACAATATGACCGTTAGCCCCTTTGGAACCAATGTATGCTTTCCCGTTTCGGGAATCAAGAAAATGAGGCGATTGCCTGCATCGACAACTGTCCACTGCTGTGCAGTATGCTCAGATGCAATAATTTGGGCAACAAGACCCGGAATAACACAGCTGTGTCAGCGGCCCAGAAGCAGCTGCACGCGTGTGAAAGGTGAAATCGTTCGGCCGGCTTTGATTTGGTCGGATCAACCCATGTATATCGTTAACCGTTAAACAAACTCATGGCATAAATCCAGGCCGCCAGAAAGACTCCTGCATACACCAGCGGCATGTATCTCACTTTTGGCAGCTTGCCTTTTTGCAATTCCGGGAATGATTGCGTTTCAAATCTTAAAGAACGATTGTCTCTATGCATTTGCACGTCCCCCTTCTGTCTGTTTGTTGCCTCTGCATTATATCCATTATCGTGTGACCTCCCCTGAAGCGCAAATTTCTCGCCAAACTCAACCAAACGGTTTCACTGCACCTCCCCCATTTCGCCGGTGTCAAAAATCACAAACCATCCCCCTGACAAGGTACAATCGCAACACCGAACAATCCCAAATGGGGGCAACTCAACCCTGTATGACGGGCAGATTGACGCGAAATGACCGGTGCTGCGAAACTGATCCCTGTGCGCTTTGCCGACACAAAACAATTTCATGGGATTTAAGCAACCCGTATCGGGCAATTAAAATCCAGCTTTAATGTATGCGTTGATAGCCTCAGCGGTGAGTTTTCCGTTCCATGAAAGGCGGGATTGGTCACGCGCGACCGCCAGATAGGCTTCAAGGGAAGGCTGTAATCCAAGGCTTTGTGCGTATGTGGAAATAGTCCGCTGGGGGTCGGCGAAGGGACCGGTCCACTGACTAGCGCCGATTTCCCCGGATGCCATTTCCCAGTCCGAAAGGTTACCTGTCCCATCGCCGCAAAACCAGTCCTGTGACTCGCTGCTGTAATATTTGTTGTTGCTGTAAGTCACCTTTGAAAAATCGCCAGTGTGGTCTACCAGACAGGATCCGTGGGCCTCGTCTACAAATATATTGCCATTCACGGCAATGTCTCCCCAGCCGCTTTGCGGTTTCAATTGCAGAGAACGGGATTTCAAGTCGTAAAACAGATTGTTCGATACTGTAATCTCCGATGTAGACCCACCCCCCAACAATATTCCATAGGCATTGTTGTACCACGGTTGGTGCAGGAAATAGTTGCCATCAATCAGCGCCGCCTTTACATCCGAAACGTCCAGCATCCATGCAAATTCGCGGTCGGTCGGCATGCTTTCACCAATCTGACTAAACACATTTCCATGAATGACCACATTGGAAAACCGATGCGGTTCATCGGTGTTTCCCCCAATACCCAGACCTATTTCACCATGCACAAAGAAGTTATTCTCAAATACCATATCATCCGCATCGCCCGTGGTGTCTGATCGCATTTTAATGCCCATGCTGGATGCGCGAGCAATCACATTGTTGCGAACGGTGAGCCCATTGGCGTTCAGGTACATGTTATGATTGTACATGGTGCCACACGCCGACGCGACATCTTCATTCCACCCGTTGTGATCAAACAGATTTTCTTCAATTAACAGACCGTTTACATGAGAGGAATACATCCCGGAAGGTCGAAATTCGTTGTTTTGTCCGCACGTATCAACGTGATAATTCAATTCAATCACATTTCGGCGCACCTCAACATTTTCGTAGTGCTGACCGTCTCCATACGACTGCACCACCAGCTCACAGTGGGTCAGGCGACAGCCTTCAATGAGCAAATCAGACCCGGCGCCCACATATCGTAATCCCCCTCCGGTCTGCCCATCAAATTCCGGGTCGTCCGGAATCATTGGATATGTCACAAGTTCCAATCCCACAAGTGAAACAAAACTTTGCGCTTTGCCATTATGGTCAATAAAATTTGTATCCAACTCAACTCTGGGCAGAGCTGTTTCACCACCGTATGATGCGACGACCATGGGATGCGCCGCGTCCTTTCCCGATAAAAAGCGTCCCAGTGATTCCCCTCGCCAGGTATCCTCCCGACGCAGCAGCATAAAGTCATTGGCGCCGTCAGTCAGCAGAGACGCTGCATGGGACAGTGTTTTAACCGGAGTCTCTGGTGTCACCCCATCCTGACTGTCACTTCCCTGCGATGAACTGACGTATATAACCACACTCTCCGCCCCCACATCAAATGTGGTGAATCCCCGCTCCTGTTCACGGGTTCCCGAGACTTCATCATCGTTGGCATCCACGCATCCGAGATCATTTTGCCAATCCACATACCCGTCGCTGTCATTATCAATGCCATCGTTACAGTCCTTTACCACTGGCTCTGCACCCGTATCGGTTTCTATTCCCGTTAATGTACCCGTATCTGTCTCAAAACCTGTAAACGTATCTTTTGCCGATGAATCCGTCTCGATACCTCCGGTATTCGATGTTTCCCCTTTATTGCACCCCGCAAAGGCCAATACGCCAGACAAAAGCATCGCGTTAATTGTTTTTGGTTTCATTAATCCTCCTGAATCTGAATCAATAGAGCGGAAGCACAACCCCAACATGGTATCAGGCGCAAGCGCTGTTGCACTGCTCGGCCCTTTTTGAATTATAGTGAAAAATTGCTTCAGAGCTAAAACCCTTTTCTGATATAACCTATTTTGTATCATTTTCTTTTGTGTCAGATTGTTTGCCAATATCGCCGTCAATGCATAAAAAGTAGGCGTTGCTTGAGCGACAGGTAACCCCAAACCATAAATCAGAGGTTGTTTTCTAATGAATTCAAATAGACCGGCCAGGAAGCAATGGCGCTGCGCAACCAATTTGGTACATGGCGGTACACATCGAAGCACATTCGATGAAAACTGCGAAGGATTATATTTAACTTCGGGATTCACTTACAGTTCTGCGGAGCAGCAGGAGGCCACGTTTACAGGAGATGTGGATCACTTTCAATACACACGCTTCGGCAGCCCAACGGTTGCCATGTTTGAAGAACGCATGGCGATGATCGAGGATGCCGATTATTGCTTCGCCACGGCCACTGGAATGGCTGCAATCAATCTGGCGCTCATGGCACTGTTAAAATACGGCGACAGAGTCGTGGCGTCCCGCGCACTTTTTGGATCCAGTGTATTCATTCTAAATGAAATACTCCCCCGATTTGGCATCGAAACCGTTTTGGTGGACGGCACAGATCTCAACCAGTGGGCGGAAGCACTTGGTCGCCCCACCCAGTGTGTCCTGCTGGAAACCCCTTCCAATCCCACCCTGGAAATCGTAGATTTGAAAGCGGTTTGCGAACTTGCACACAGCACAGGAGCTAGAGTTATTGTGGACAATGTATTTGCCACGCCTATACTTCAAAAGCCAATGCAGTTCGACGCAGATATTGTCGTTTATTCAACTACCAAATATGTGGATGGTCAGGGACGCACGATGGGCGGTGCAGTGTTGCTGAACGATGACAAACTGGCAAACGACGCGGTGCTTCCCTATTTTAGAAACACAGGTCCCGCCATGAGCCCTTTTAACGCCTGGATTCAATTAAAGGGCCTAGAAACCATGGCAATGAGAGTGCATCGGCATAGTGAGAATGCCACTTTGGTCGCACGGTTTCTGGAAAATCTAAAAGGAATCACCAGAGTAAATTATCCAGGGCTTGAGCGACATCCTCAGCATTCTCTTGCCATGGCGCAAATGAAAAGTGGTGGTCCCATGCTGTCATTCGAAGTGGCAGGGGGCAAAAAAAACGCGTTCGCATTTGAGAATGCCCTGCGCCTGGTGACGATTTGCAATAATCTGGGGGACAGCAAATCACTTTGTACGCATCCCGCTACCACCACTCACGCAAAGATCTGTGAAGCTCAGCGCGCGCAGCTCGGCATTACAGAGGGACTCCTTCGTCTGTCAATAGGGCTGGAGGATCCAGAAGATATTAAAGAAGATTTGGCCGCTGCCGCCAAAACCGTTTTGGGATAACAGGACAAAACGTCGGACACAAATTTTGAGATGCGCTGTAAAATAAAACGTCACCCTCTGGGGGGTTGGCTGAGTCTTCCAATGGGGATAACAACTGTGAACGTGGTTCCTTTACCAGGTTCACTTTCCGCCCATACCTTCCCATGATGCGCGCGTATGATGCGTTGGACCACAGTAAGCCCCAATCCGGTGCCTTCAAATGTTCCCTTTACATTGGGTGAACGGTAGAAATCTTCGAACAGATGGGACATCTCCTCTTCGTTCATTCCAATTCCCGAATCGGCAATGCGAAAAACGAGCGATTCTTTTTCAATCTGCGCGGAAACGCGCACCGTTCCGCCTCTATGTGTATATTTCACCGCGTTTGAAATGAGGTTATCAAATACCTGAAACATTCTTTTGGCGTCGGCGTTGACCAGCGGAATGGCGCTGTCCCCCGAAAGGTTCAACTCCACCTGTTTAGCTGCCGCCGTATCCACGTATTCTTCAAACGCTTCCTGTAAAATGTCCAACAGTTGAGTGGGCGCCATCTCCTCCTGAACATCTCCTCGTTCAATGGTTTGCCAGTCCAGAACATCCGATACAAATTCCCTCAATCGTTTGAGACGAGTGTAGCACTTCTTGATTATTTCCATCTGTTTCTCAGAAAAATCCCCTAAAAATCCTTCCTGCATCATAATCAGATAACTGTTTACCGCATCAATGGGTGATTTCAAATCATGGGATACCACAGCCATGGTCTGTTTTCGTCTACTATCCAGAGAGATCAGCTTCTGGTTTTTGTCCTCCAACTGCAGCGACAGGGTAAGTATCATATCCCGTCGTTCATTGATGGCGCGCATCATAAAAAAAGTTAGCGCAGTCAAACACAAATTCATTACGAGAATGATAGCCGGAGCGCCCAGTACAAAAAGCCAACTGTCCAGGGCTTCAAAATCGCCGTAAATCCTGTCAGGATGAAAATGTTCCAGAATGCCAATTTTTTCTGTGATACCGAGTGCAAAAACCAAAGCAGTTATGATTAACGCGACAATAATCGTTCCGGAAAGCTCCAAAAGAATAGTGGCCATCACCATATGAAGCGTAAAAAAGATGACCAGCGGATTTTCCAGTCCTCCTGAAAAATGAAGCATGGCGAACAGCGCCACCAAATCCGCGACAATCTGCATCCACGCCACTCGGCATCCAATACGCCATCCGTCCATACCTTCGCGGGATTCGCAACATTGATTTTCATGAAAATCGAAATCCCGCAAAAACAGCCAAAAGCCGATATTATAGCACAGGATTGCGCCAATAATGATGTAGAGTGCTTTATAGTGAAAACACAACTGGAACATGAATTGCGCCACCAGCACACCCAGCGTCGAAATAGCAATAGCCAGCCATCGGGCTTTAACAAAGAGCCTGAGATGGGCGCTAAAAGCCATTGTTCTGGGAAATTGGTATGTCGACAACGGGTTTCCCCTTTTTGTAACGCAAAATCAATCGGACTTATTGAACAAATCCGTGTCACTGCACTCAACAGGCGGCGCGGCCAATTTGAGCTCGATGGCATCTTCACCCCGCCATTCATCAGCTGACAGCGAGGCTGCAACATTAACTATGCGAGGCATCTTATTCGCATACTCCCCCATATTGGGACCAAAGGCGGAAACCGTTCCTGTGGGCGTTTTCAACAGAAGCTTGAGGTGATGATTCCCCACAACTCTGGCGCTTAACACATCTAATCCAATAATATTAAAAAGCGGTTCTGTGTTGTCAAATCCGAAAGGACCCATTCTGGAGATTTCATCCAACAACGCAGCAGACAATTGGGAAGGATACAACGTCGCATCGCAAACGATGACGCCGGTATCCTGTTCAACCCAGTTGTCGCTGGCGTACTGTTCCAGCTGTTGTTGAAATGCCTCTATTTTTTCGTTGGCGATACTGAATCCCGCTGCATCTCTATGGCCACCAAACCGAATTAAATTCGATGCACAATGCTCCAAACTATTGTAGAGGTTGATTTGCCCCTGACCGCGCGCAGATCCGGTGCCAAGTCCATTTTCAAATCCCACCACATAGACCGGACGCGTATATTCTTCGCACAAGCGTGCAGCGACAATTCCCAAAACGCCCTTGTGCCATCCTTCGCCCGCCACAACCAAAACGCGGGGATTGTTTTTTTCCTGCCTGCTCGCGATAGCCCTGGCGCTCTTTGACACTCTTGCTTCAATCTCCCGACGCTCATGAGTGTACTGCTCCAGCAATTCGGAATAGTGCCGGGCATCCGAATCAACGGTGCTCACCAGCAATTCAAATGCGTTCATCGCGCTGGCCAGTCTACCCGCTGCGTTAATCCGCGGCGCCAGTTGATAAGACACGTGGGAGGAGTTTATACGGCGGGAATGAATTCTGGCAATGTTCACCAGCGCTTCAATTCCCGGCCGACGATTATCGCTCATTACGGTTAATCCGTGGCGCGCCAGGATCCGATTGTTGTGGCCCAGTGGTACAACATCGGCGATGGTCCCCAGCGCCACCAAATCCAGAAACTTACGCATGTCAATCTCATCGGGAGAAATAAAATTGACTTCGACCAACTTACTTCGAATTGCGGCGCAAAAATAAAATGTTAATCCAACAGCCGCCAGCGTGGTGTCATCAAAACCACAATCGTCACGATGCGGATTTACGAAGGCAAATGCCGGTGGAAAGGCAGATTCGATGCGATGATGATCCACCACAATGACATCCAGGCCAATGTCGCGGGCATGTCCAATGGCTTCGTGATCGCTGGTGCCGCAGTCCAGAACGATAAGCACCTTGCAATCGGACTGATGGAAGAAATCCACCATTTCACAATCGAGTCCATATCCCCCGGAGAATCGGTCTGCGGTGCGAACTTCCACAGCACTGGCTGTTTCCCTCAAAAAGAGATACATGAGAGATGTACTGGTCAGACCGTCCACATCATAATCCCCAAATACACCTATTTTCTCTCGGGCAATTATCGCATCGGATACCCGGGCGGCTCCCCTGGCAAGATCCACCATCTGATCTGGCTTTTTCAAATCGCGAAGGCGGGGATAGAGATATTTTTCTGCTGAGACTTCGTCTTCAATTCCACGATTTACGAGACAAATCGCGGCCACTTCACTGATTGACAATTGAGAGGCAAGACGTTTTTGAGCTTCAACGTTCCTGCTGGGAGCTACTTTCCATGCCGTTTTCGGCAGCACTTACGCCTTCTCTTTTTTTGCGAAGAAACGATCGAACCACACGACAACAGGAGTTGCCACGTAAATGGAGGAATACGTACCCACAACAACACCAACCAACAATGCGAAAGAGAAGTCCCGCAACGAGGTTTTCCAACCGATGGTGTACAATGCCACAACAGCGAGGAGGGTGGTTACCGATGTCATGATTGTTCTGCTCAACGTTTCGTTGAGACTGCGATTAATCACAGACAACAGTTTTACTTCACGACTCACTGCCATATTCTCGCGAATGCGGTCGAACACAACGATTGTGTCATTCAGCGAGTACCCCACAATAGTGAGCAATGCCGCCACCGTTGCCAGCGTCACCTCTATACGGAAAATGGTAAAAATACCGATAGTTATAAAGATGTCGTGAATCAATGCCACAACGGCACCCGGTGCAAATCGCAGGTCAAATCGAAACGCGATGTACACCATAATAAATACCAGGGCATACAAAATCGATGAGATTCCAGCGGTTCTCAGCTGTTCGCCTACTTTGGCGCCAACCCATTCTGAACGCATTTTTTCAGCACCTTTGCCCCAGGATTGTTCTCGAAATGCTGCAAGGACCTGTTCGGTCACGCCAGTGAGACTGGTCTCGTAAACAAACTCATCTTTGAATGTCCACATACAGGTGGACGATTCGCACTTGCGAGCCGTTTCGTCCTTTGTGCTATCGTCGGATTCGTTTTCCTCGGAATCGACTACACCCGCCAAAACGAGCCCGGCAGTCGTTGCCGCTTTTTCCAAATCAGCGATGGAGATCTCAGTTCCGAGATGGACCGTCAATTTGTCGCCGCCCGGGGAAAATTCAAGCTTTCCGACCTCGGCTGATTCGAGATTCTTTTTAAATCTCTTTTGTATCTCAACCTGCTTTTTATCGTCAATGCTCGATACTTCGCGGAGTCGGATAAGATATTCGGTATCGCTGTTTCCAAAAGATACAACGTCAGCGCCGGCAAATCCCACTTTTTTGAGCACCGCTCTAATATTGCCGACTGTCGCCTGACTGTCTTTGAAATCCACCTGAATCTCTGTACCGCCAACGAAATCAATACCGAAACGAGGCTGCCAAATGACAGCCGCCAGTATACTGGCAGCCACCGCGATCGCGGAAATAAACGCAAAAGTGCGCGATTTCCCCATAAAATCAAAATTGGTTTTGTTTTTAAATATTTGCATCTGTCAGATACTCAACTGGTCCGACCTGTGACGGGTCATAAAGTCCAACACCAAACGACTGATAAAAATCGCCGAGAACATACTTGTTACAATTCCGACCAGCAAGGTGACTGCGAAACCTTTGATTTCGCCAGTTCCGTACTGGAACATTACCACACCCGCGATAAACGTTGTGATTTGTGCGTCAAAGATGGTCCAAAACGCCCGCTTAAAGCCCGCGTCCACCGCTGCTCGTGGTGATTTTCCGCCGCGCAACTCTTCACGAATACGCTCGTAAATGATCACGTTGGCGTCCACCGCCATGCCCATCGTAAGAATAATACCAGCAATGCCTGGCAATGTGAGCGTTGCCCCACCACCACTGAGAATGGCTGCAATGAACGCGCCGTTGCACACCAACGCCAGATTTGCGGCGAATCCCGCACCCTTATAATACAGCATCATAAACAGCAAAATCGCAACGATTCCCACGATAAATGCGATTTGGCCCATATGTATTGCATCCTGACCCAACTGAGGACCAACGGTGGATTCCGTAACGGGTTTGATGGGAGCCGGCAGTGCACCGGCGTTCAATACGATAACAAGGTCTTTGGCTTCGTTGAGCAAGTTGTTCATCGCATCTGCGCGGCCCAGGGTAATCTGACAGTTGCCGCCGGAAATTTTTTCCTGAATTACTGGAGCAGACTGTACTTTGCCGTCGAGGACAATGGCCATGCGTTCCTGAACATTCTCTCCGGTTAAATCGGCAAAGATACCGGCGCCTTCCTGGTTGAAGCGCAACGAAACATAGGGTTTGCCCTGTTCGTTAAATGCAACAGCGGCCTGATCAATGTATTCACCGGTTATCCCGGCGACTTTTAAGGTATAATACGTGCGCCAGGTGACATCTGCAGTCGGGTTGCCAGCGGCATCCTTACCCTGCTGCTCCTGATAGGAGATTTCCCGGTTGTCCGGCATCTCCACTCCTTCGAGGAAATCCTGCAGCAATTGTCGCCCGCTTTTTCCGCGCAATTGATTTTTTGCCGACAGATAGTAATGCCCGGTTCCAGGTTCCTGATGCAGGGAAATAACTGAATCCTTATCATCCGCCAGAGCTGAAATTTTTTCCTTCATCGCTCCAGTTTTAAAAAATTCAGCCGTTCCCTTGTCGTCCACAATTTTCAACTCCAGACGGGCTGTCTGCGCGATAATGCGCTTGATGCGGGAAATCTGTGATTCATTGATACCGGGAATTTGAACGATAATATCATTATTGGCCAGTCGCGGAATAACCGATGTATTAGCCCATCCCATATTATCAATACGAATACTGATGGTTTCCACAGCTTGCTTGATGGACATCTCTTCGGTTTCGTCGATGATTTCCTGCTTCAGTTCCATGTGAACTGTCGAGCCGGATTCGGACACTTCCACTGCAAGACGGCGGTAATCCTTGAGGACCTCTTTGGCCTTGTCGGATTTCATGCCAGCGGCATCGGGAAACACCAGATCAAACCGATAATTATTTTCGCGGGAGGACACAGCTTTGACCTTCTTGATTTTTGCCGTTTCACCCAGTTCATGAACGATCGACTCAGCGATGTGATCACGCTTGTCTTCCACAGCGGCATCAACGCCAACTTCGTAAATCATTCGCAACCCGCCCTGCAGATCGAGTCCCAGGTTAATTCCTGGAAACAGATCACGAAGGAAGGCAAACTTGTCGTGTTCGTCCTCCCCTTTTGGTGCGGGAACAACCGTCGTAATCGACGCTGCGGCAGAAATGCCGAGCAGCAATACGAGAACGATCACTCTCCATAACCACTTGCGTTCCACTATTTTTTCTCCGCCTTCGTATCAGATGCTTTTTTATCTGATTTCACAAAAGTCTCATACAGGCCGGACACCTGTGACCGAAGCACTCGCACGCGAACTTTGTCCGCCAGCTCCACAGTCAACACATTGTCCTTCTCTAGTACCACACGCCCAATAAGACCTCCGTTAGTTACAATTTCAGCGCCTTTACCAATGGCATCCAGCATCTTCTGATGCTCTTTGGCTTTCTTTTGCTGAGGCCGGATGAGTAAAAGGTAAAAGACAACAAACATCAAAACGATCATTATGAGACCGCTCTTGCCACCACCAAACAGACCTGGAGACTGGGCAGGTGCATTCCCCTCAGCAGCGCCCTGCGTGGCCACAGGCTGAGACTCTCCACCACCTGCAGAAGGCGCAGCAGCGCCATCCGCCTGAGCGATAATGTTTTCAACAATTGGATTAATAATTTTCAAAATGGTCTCCTATAAAACACGGGAACAGGAAAAAACCGATTTCCATAAATGTAAAAAAAGGCGGACAACTACTATCAAAAGGGTTATGGTGGGTCAAGAACTCTTCTACATAACGTGCACAAAAAAGTGCTTTTTTTCGGGCCCGGTTAAAAATCGATCGAAGCCGCAGTTGTTTTCTGCGGAGGTGTTTCCTCTGTATTTCTTGACAGATTAAAAAAAACGCCAAATAATCAAGCACATAACTTAGAAAGGATTCCCTTTTCCAATTATGAAATCACTGGCAAAATTCATAATTACTGTAATCGTAATCATTGCGATATTCGCCATCATAGGGAGGCTTTTCTTCTTTGATATTGGCAAAACCGCCAATTACACCATGGTTCCCAATGTGATTCCCGGGGATATATTCATTTTCCGTACCATCGGATTGCTCGGCAAAGGCGATATTGCTGTTTGTCGCAATCCAGACGATCCCTCCACCCTGGTTATTGGCAGAATTGTCGGCGTCCCGGGAGATTCATTTAAGTTAGCCAATAATCATTTTCATTTCGGAAAACGGATAGTACAGCATCAATATACAAATCCAGCGATATACTTCGATAAGAGCACAGAAGAACACATCAAATACGTAGTACGAGTGGCAGAGGAAAAACTCGGGGGTGTATTGTATTCTGTTGCCTTTATGGATACGTCACGCGGCAGGGACTATCAGCAAACGGTTATTCCTGAACACTATTTTTTCCTGATGGGTGACAATCGAAACATGGCGTACGACAGCCGGAACTATGGATTGGTCCCTATTGATTCCTGTTTAGGCGAAGCCGTCTTTCTGTTGTGGGCAGCGGAAACCAATGGCGACCTCAAGCAATCAGCAAGAACATTTTCATGGATTCACTAAAAAACACAAAGTCGCTTTCTCTCGTTTCTACAGTGATGTTCGGAAGACGCACTCCACACATTCTACCCGTTCTATTCGTGACAGGGTTGGTCGTCACACTGCCAACCATCTCGAATTCCGCGATCACACCCTCCCCGAAATACCTGGCGGCGGTGATACAGGAAATCACGCGATTGGGCCACACGATTGACTGCAGTGATTCCTCTGGGTTATGCACTGTGCAACAACAGAACAATGCCATCGCTTCAGCTAAAGAGAAGACCGAAGCAGCTGTGACCATCCAAATCGACGACGCATCCGCCACTGTTTCTCTGGTCATCAATGACTTTCTGAATGGCGAGGTTGTCTCGAACGATACGATGCGAAAATTGATGGAATTAAACCACAAAATGATTGTGGCCAAACTGTCCATCAACCCCGAAAACGACACCGTAACCCTCTGCGCCGTAATCAACACCGACTCGAATTTTGACCGGAAAACGTTTCGATCTGTTTTTAAGGGATTTATAGAGGTCGCCGCAGAAATCAAAAAACAACTCTTTGCTCAGAACTGAACAATCGCCTTTGCGGGTCGGGATTTCCCCGGATTTGCAAACATCCAGTTTTTGGAGGCACGGGATATACATCTTCCCGCATCGTAGGCATCCTGATTTCCCGCAGTGGCGCCCGCCGCTTCCACTTTGCCCCCGCGACCAATATATATTATAAATCGGACGCCGGTTTTTCCTTGTAAACATGTGTCAATTTCTTCCCGATGCGTTTCCAGATCGTTAAGAAACTGTTCATTTCCGCTCCAATCAAAGGGCGCCGGATGATTGTATGGCGCTTCAAACGGAAAATTGTAACGCACTTTTGCCTTGCCGCCCCCAATGGGTTTTTGAAAGTGGATCCGTTTCATTTTTCCGATCACACATGACTGAGTCGCTTCAGAACCGAGAGAACCGTCCTCGAAATATATTTCATCTGTCACAGAACCATCCGGAGCAACAATAAGAAAGACGCTCAAGTCTCCTTCAATTTCTTCGAGGAAATCCAATGCCTCCGTTTGATAACAGTCAAGGAACGCCTGGAAATGCTGCTGCATGGTATCTTCCACGATGCTGTCGTCAATTTTGCCCCACAGCCCATTCACCTGAACATTTTGCTGTGGCTCAGTCACCACCTCCTCCATTTCGGGAGCCGGCGCGTGAACTGGGGCCACAGATTCCTTTGACGCGCCGCAGGACAGAACCAGAAATCCCAATAACAGTGTGAGTTTTTTCATAACATTCATCCTCTGTGTGTGTGTTACCACTCAATGACAACTCATCTCGGACGTAAAAATGAAAATGGCTGTCTAATTATGACCCGATAATTCTCGGCGAACCAACAGAATCATTACATTTTTGCGACTCACCTGAAACAGTATGCTACACTTTTTCTGATTGATGCGGTGAACAGCACCTGCTCCAGCCGAAACCCCGGGTTTTATAGCTTAAGGGGAATGGGGGCTCAATGAAAAAACCAAATTACACGTCCCCGATTGCAGACGGATCGTTTCATCGTTTTTCGGCCGCGGTCCTTTTTACCGCTACACTCATCAGCCAATGGGGCTGTGGTGGAAGAACCATCGGTGAGCCCCAATGCGATTCAGATACCGAATGCCCCGACGGATACATTTGTGATGAGGAAAATCTTTGTATCCCCGTTTCAATATCCACGGATGACACCGGCGATACCACAAGCGGTGCTGATTCGGGAAGCGACACCGCATCAAACACAGGGAGCGATATCGACACCGCAAGTGAAACGGACACATATACCCATTCCGAGACCGAACCGGATACAGACTCATGGAGCGATACACCAACCGAACCAGACTCCGAATCCGACTCTCAAAGTGATTCTCAGATGGACACAGATTCCGACACCATCGATTCTGATACGCAAACGAACACTGAGACGGACTCCACCAGCGATAGCAACACGGGGGTCGACACACAGACCGAAACGGACATTGCAACGGATTCAGACACAGATTCAAACACAGGTTCAGACACAGGATCAGACACAGGTTCAGACACAGGTTCAGACACGTTCTCGGATACGGACACAGGCAGCGATGCGCAATCCGATACCGACACAGGTTCAGATACGCAAACCGCGCCGGATGGCGATTGCACCTGGTTGTGCGTTTCCGCATGGGCGTGCCAATCCAGCTACAGTGGCACCGTCGACTGGAGCAGCAGTTGCGCATCTTTCCCCAATATCTGCTGCATTCCCTGGTCCGATACCGATTCAAGCACCGAGGATACCGCTACCGGGGTGGACTCGGATACCACCGCGTGTCCAGGGGTTCCACCAACCTGTCTGGAGAACCAAAGTGGCGTGTACAGCTCCGAAGGTTGCTGCGCCGCTTCCGCAGTATCCGCCAGCTGTCAATCCGGCACATGGGAATGCCCGCTGGGATACCTGAATCAAAGTCTCTGCGAAAACTTCGCACCGGATTGTCCACCCAGTTCCCCTTTGGGATGTGGATTTTTCTTCCCGGTGTTTTATCCCGCAGGAGATAACATCACAAGCATCGCCATGGGCAACATCAACGGTGACAGCTATTTTGACATTATTGCGGCCGCCTCATTCGACAACGGTTTTTCCATATTACCCGGCAATGGGGATGGTACGTTTGGAAATGCAACCATCATCACCGATGTTGGAACACTCCCCTCAACGGTCAGGGTCGCTGACATGAATGATGACGGCCTGACCGACGTGCTTGTCGCATTTCGAGACGACAATGAAGTGGGCATTTTTTTGGGCAACGGCAACGGAACGTTCCAAATTAAAATTCCCGTATCAGTTCTCACAGATCCATTTGATCTCATTGTCATGGACGTCAATAAAGATGCCGTACCGGATTTGATTTTTACGTCCAACGACATTACTACCCCACGCATTGGTGTGCGCACTGCCAAAAAGAATGCGTCGGGATGGACAGGAAGCTTCAATAACACAGTATCCACCACCACGGATGACGGCCCGACCGGTCTGGCAGCCGGTGATTTCAATAACGACGGTTTCGTTGATCTGGTGGTGGCCTGCGGGCTGGCAGATACGCTGAACATTCTGACCGGTGATGGCGACGCCAGTTTTACCAGGAGTCTGACACTGGTTTCCGGTGATCATCCGGTTTATCCCTCTGTCGCAGACCTGGACAACGATGGAAACGACGACATCATGGTGGGCAATCAGTTTGCAGATGATATTTCCATCTGGTATGGCGCGGGAGACGGAACCTTTGGTGCGCGTCATGACTTTATTGCCGGAGACGGTGCGCGGGCGGTTGCAGCCACATTTTTCAACAGTGATCTCATTGCCGATCTGGTGGTTTCCAATTGGCGCGAGGACTCCCTTTCTCTGCTGCCCGGCGCGACGGATACAGATGGCAGTTTCTTTTTCGAAGGGAATGCCTATTATGGCGGAGATGCCCCCAGTCGACCATTGGTAACCGACATCAATGGCGACACTATTCCCGACGCCATCATCGGCAGTCGCGGTATGGATGCCGTGGCGGTACTGTTGGGATACTGCAACCAGTAATCCCAGAAATCGCAAATCTCAATTCCTCACCTTGACCAGAGTAAACAACGAAGCAGCCAGCATCTGCTGCTCTTCGGCCATACTGCCGCTGTTGTCCACCACAAGCTACACATCCGCCGAGGTGTAGCGATTCGATGACGGATCGGCGCACCAATGGCTGGGCTCAGTGCCCTGTGGGGTATCCGTTTCTTCTGAACCGATTGTATCCGTGTCGTTCGAACCGGTTGTATCCGTGTCGTCTGAATCTGTTGATACCAGTTGCGTATCGGTGTCGCTGAATCAGAAATGGTAGCCGCCACCGAAGTAACGGTGTCCAGGTGCTCGGACGCGGTATCCCGTGAGGGAAGCGTGAGGCAATGCGGCCCTATTCAGTCACACGAGTGCAGGCCATGGAACAATCCTCCTCGTGACATGAATCGCAGTAAATATCGGAAAGATACTCTTGCGCCTGGGTTGACATCTGATCCTCCAGCTCCTCAATATATGTATCGAGCAAGGGGCCCTGAAGTGCCGCGGCAATATTTTCACAGTTCGAATCATCCGATGTAATCGAAACGGTGCCAATATTCACGTCTGCATCATTTAGCTGCAAGCTATAACCCAATTCTCCCGCTGATACGCCACTGCCGTGTAAAACAACAACAACGTCACTCAATGTAATTGAGTAATCGCACCCCACTATCAAAGGAATGCCCAAAATCGAAGTCGCCAGATTGGCATCGATATTGGTTGTTACCGGTTCAAAGGCGAGTTCCGCAGTTATGTCCTGTGGAGGGGTTAAATCATCAACTGTCACCGACACGTCCGGAGTGGTTACAGGTACGGTGCAACCGGTGGTTATCCCATCTGAACATGTGCTGTTTCCACAAATCTCAATTTCATAAGACACGCCTTCCATGGACAGATTCTGATGCTGAATACAGATATCCTGCACTGTTGTTTCCACCTGGCCAAGCCAGGTTTCAAGGCAACGTATCTCGCCATCATCAGACACCTGATCACATACGGACAATGTCGTATCAGAATCCTCCGTGTCTGCAGTGTCGGCTGTATCAGCAGTGTCTGCTGTGTCTGCTGTGTCGGCTGTATCTGCTGTATCTGCTGTATCTGCTGTATCTGCAGTGTCGGCTGTGTCTGCTGTGTCGGCTGTGTCGGCTGTATCTGCTGTGTCTGCAGTATCAGCAGTATCAGCTGTATCAGCAGTGTCTGCTGTATCTGCAGTGTCTGCAGTGTCTGCAGTATCAGCAGTATCAGCAGTATCAGCAGTATCAGCAGTATCAGCAGTGTCTGCAGTATCTGCTGTGTCTGCAGTATCAGCAGTATCAGCAGTATCTGCTGTATCCTCCACCATCACCGTATCCTCCACCGTCGCCGTATCAACCGAATCCGAATCGATGGTGACCGTGCCCCCAAAAACGATAATCTCTCCTTCTACGGCAAATCGCAACTGCACAATCCTGGTTTTATCTTTTACTATTTTAAACGTCTGTGGATTTGGCGAAACATACTCTGCCAGGACAGGAACCAGATTTCCCCCTTCCAGCCGCGCAATTCGCCATCCCTCAGTGACAAGCAGTTCGTAGTCGCCTACGTTCAATTCTGTCTCAAGAAACAGCTGGTTCCCCAGAGGCATTGCAATCGCCATTGATTCCGGGCCATCCAAATCCAGGGTGGCCTCTACAATTCGATATACTGCCCCTCCTGCACTTTCAGTCTGCAACGGAATTACCATGACCCCGTGAGCAGACTTCTTGCTTTTATGGCTACAGCCCGCCAACACGCTAATAATGAATGCAATGACCAGCAACTGAGCCACCATTGGGATAGATAACAGAGCGACTCTTCGTCGACCGCGATTCATGTCGAATAAACCTGAATTTTTTATTCTGCGCATAAGAACTCCTTTCAAAAATCTAAGCAACACTTCATCAGTAAAATTGAATTTGAACCAATCCAGAAGTACCGTCTGGCATAAAAAGAGACAACACAATATTTGAAAAACGCTTACTTTATCCCGATTTGACACCGGGAGCATAAATATTCAATACGGAAGGAGCAAAATCCAGCGGGACACAACTCTCAGATTTCACCGAGTTTGCGATACAGCCCAACGTAATCATATTTGTCGGGGTCATCGTCTTCGAGAGCGTGAATACGCAATGCTTCTTTGGGATGAATGTTTAATTTTCCAGACAGCATGTAAGGAACGCTGTACCCCCAGAAAATTTCTTTTTCCAGTGGCATAATTTCCGAAGAGATGGCTTCCAGAACAGGTACCAGATTGAATTTGGGATTTTTCAAAAAGCCCATCAACAGTTCCAAAGGACAGTTGCCGGCGCCACGGCCCAGACCGTAAAGCGTGCCATCCACATAGTTGGCATTTTTAATGATGGCCTCAATGGTATTGGCGTATGCCAGCTGCTGCTGATTGTGGCAGTGAATGCCTATCTCGGACTTCTTAATATATTTTTTAAATTTCTCGATGTAGTAATCCACATCTTCGCTGTAGAGGGAGCCAAAGCTGTCCACGATATACACGGCAAACACATTGGTCTCTTCTTCGATTTGCTGCAGCGCTTCTTCCAGCTCTCGCTCGATGGTATGGGAAATGGCCATAATATTGATGGTGGCTCTGTATCCTTTTTCCAATGCGTTGTTGGCCAGATTGATGGCTTTATCCACATCCGCCACATAAGTGGCCACGCGAACAACATCCACCGGACTGTTTTCCTTTGGTCCCAAATCTGCGGCAAACGCCTTGTGGGCATCCTGCATCACTGCAATTTCACAATTATAGTCAATTCCCTCAATGACCCGCTTAATGTCGTCATCTTCTGTGAAGCGCCAAATGCCATACTTTTTGGGATCAAACATTTTTTTACTGTTGCGATAGCCCAGTTCCACCATATCCACACCGGAGGCGGCCAAGTGACGGAATACATTTTTTACCATATCAAATGGAAAATGAGAGTCATTCATCAATCCACCATCGCGGATGGTGCAATCGACAACTTTGAGTTGAGGTCTGTACATTTTTATCTCCTTATAAACCGATTCCCGATTATTTTTTATTCATATTGCCAGGAGTTTATGACCATTGTGAAACAATTGCAGCTACTCACAACGGTGCCCCCAAAAAAATTGAGGAACGTTTAAATCATCATTCGGGGGAAAGTGTCAATTTAAAACGTTGACAACATAAAATGCGCCGTTTCTCATCGACATTAGTTTATTTCGTCCCCCATCACACTGAACAAATTTGCATGACCCACTTGCTATGACGACAAATGGCGGGTACAAAAACGGCCGGATTTTTCCCGGATAGCATCGGGACACACTTATATTCGCAGTTTTTCTTTGTTGAAAGAGGAGAAAATATGACAGAAACAGTTCAATTCAATCCGGTTCCCACCATTGCCAGAGAGCTGACACTCAGTCCATCCAATGTGGCGCAGGTGATTTCGTTGCTCAATGAAGGCAACACTGTGCCATTTATTGCCCGCTATCGAAAAGAGATGACCGGCAGCATGGACGAGGTGCAGATCCGCGCAGTGGAAGAGCGCAATATTTACTTAACCGAACTTGAAAAACGGCGCGCAGCGATTCTCGAGTCCATTGAGAGTCAGGGGAAACTGACCGATGAATTGAAAAAGCAGATACTGGCATGCACTCAGAAATCCCAGCTGGAAGACCTGTACCTGCCCTACAAACCCAAGCGACGCACCCGGGCCACCATCGCCAAAGAACGTGGACTGGAGCCTTTGGCCAACCTCATTCTGGCCCAGGGGCTTGACGGCGACGTCAACGGATTTGCCGAAAAATTTGTGGATGAAGAAAAAGAGGTTCCCACCGTGGAAGCCGCACTGGAAGGCGCCCGCGACATCGTATCGGAAATCGCCTCCGAAAATGCGGAAATCCGCTCCATGGCACGCGAAAAACTGGCCAACGATGGTCTGCTGGTGTCCACCGCAGTGGAAGATAAAAAGGAAGAAGGCGCCAAGTTCAAAGATTATTTTGAATTTGATGAACCCGTGGCCCAGATGCCGTCCCATCGCTTTTTGGCAGTCCGCCGAGGCGAACGGGAGGGCTTTTTGCGCACCGCACTGCAACTGGATACCGAGCCACTGGTATTGAAAGCGCAGCACGTCATGCATCTCAATCCCGCTTCCCCCTTTGCCGGGCAGCTGGAACAGGCGGTGCAGGATGCGTTTTCTCGTCTGCTCATGCCCAGTGTGGAAAGTGATGTGCGCATTGACCTGAAAATGAAAGCCGACAGGGACGCCGTTGAGGTGTTTGCCGCCAACCTGCGCGACCTTCTGTTGGCTGCGCCCCTTGGGGACAAATCGGTTATCGGTATCGACCCGGGACTGCGCACCGGCTGTAAATGCACCGCGTTGGATGCCAATGGTAACTTTCTGGACAAAATGACGTTCAATATTGTTCAGGGCGATCGCGCCATGGATGCGGGCAAACTGGCGTTCCAGAATTTTGTGCAGCGTTACAACCCCGTGGCCATTGCCGTGGGCAACGGTACCGGTGGTCGCGAAACCGAAAAATTTGTGCGCAGCGCCATGAAGGAAATGAAGCGCGACGTCATCGTGGTGGCAGTGAGCGAATCCGGCGCCAGTGTGTACAGTGCATCCCCTCTGGCGGCCAAAGAGTTTCCCGATTTGGACCTCACGTTCCGCGGCGCCATCTCCATTGCCAGACGACTTCAGGATCCGCTGGCGGAGCTGGTTAAAATTGATCCAAAATCCATTGGCGTGGGCCAGTATCAGCACGATGTGCACCAGCCTCTTTTGGGCCGCAAACTCGATGAAGTGGTGGAAAGCTGTGTGAACGGCGTAGGCGTGGAATTGAACACCGCCAGTGTGCCCCTGCTCTCTCAGGTAGCCGGCATCGGTCCCAAAACCGCAGAGAACATTGTGGAACTGCGTCAGGAACTGTCTGGATTTAAAAATCGCAAACAACTGTTGAAAGTAAAAGGCCTTGGCCCAAAAGCCTTCGAACAGGCCGCAGGCTTTTTGCGGGTGGCCAAAGGCGAGCACCCCCTCGATGCGTCCGCTGTACACCCCGAGCGGTACGAACTGGTGGAAGCCATCGCCAAAGACATGGGCGTGGCGCTCAAAGACCTGGTGGGCAATGCTGAGCTGGCCGGCAAAATCGACATTAAAAAATACGTTAGCGCCGAGGTGGGCGAACCCACCCTGCGCGATATTATCGACGAGCTTAAAAAACCGGGTCGCGACCCCCGCGATCAGTTTGAGCCTCCGGCCTTCCGCGATGACATCAATACCATCGACGATCTCGAGGAAGGCATGACCCTGGAAGGTGTGGTCACCAACGTCACCAACTTCGGCGCCTTCGTGGATGTGGGTGTGCACCGCGATGGTCTGGTTCACGTGTCCGAACTGTCCGATACGTTCGTAAGCGATCCCATGACAGTTGTCAAAGTGGGCCAGAAACTCAAAGTGCGTGTGCTCGAAGTCGACAAAGAGCGCCAGCGCATCTCATTTAGCGCCAAAAGCGCCCAGGAAAACAGCCAACGCGGCATGAAAGTGGCCGACGGCGAATCCGGTCCCCGCAAAGGCGGTGGTGGCCCAGCCAACAGACGCGGCGGCGGCGGTCGCAACAACCGAGGTCCGCGGGGCGGCAATCAGGGCGGCGGCGGCAATTCCAACCAGTTCTCCTACAATCCATTTGCAGCGGCGTTTGGGAATAAAAAGTAGCCGCTTTTGGGGGAGCGAATCTCCTTTGGGCGTTCTGCCGGTCCACCGAATCATCGGTTACGCATAGCGGCGGCATTGTTTTCTGGCGGCGTTAAACTCCCAGATTGCATATAATGAGCAGGAAAAGTAGATGGAAAAATCTTGCGGGGCCGCATGGATATTGGCTATCCCTAATTTGAATGAAACAAAAATTCCGGTTCCAGGAGGCGACTAAAGGTAACCTCCTTTCGAATTATCGCAATTCTGCGTATTATTGAATCGAAAAACGAATAACCATTTTGCAAAAATGACAAAACGGGCAATAGTCCTTCTGTTTTTAACTCCAATACTGCACGGGAGGATTGCATGAACACTGAGCCCAATATATCGAATGAAGACTCGCCCAGTAAAGTTGAATCCAAAGGGTTGAGAATTGTTTTTGTTGTTTATATGCTGTTGTGCGCAATCGGCATCATCAGTTCGTGGCACCTGGTTGAGGTTTTTCGTCAGACCCATATCGCACCGGAAGAACATGACAGTTTTTGCAATATCAGCGAAGGCATGAACTGCGACAAAGTCGCCATGCACGACGAATTTTCAATTTTTCTCGAAACGCCGGTCGCCATCTGGGCGATTTCCGGATATCTGTTTGTCGCGCTGTTGGCCGCAATTGCTGTTTTTCGCACACGAGAAAAATTCGGTCACGGCTTTCTGTTTATATTTGGTGTATTGTTTGTATTCATATCTCTATGGCTTATTTACGCCATGCATTTTGAAATCGGTTCGTGGTGTATTGTCTGCCTGGCGATTGATGTCATCAACTGTTCGCTTTTCGGTCTCAGCGTCGCAGCCATTAGAATTTCAAAAATCGGCTTCATCGGCGCGATTCGTCGGGATGTTGTCAATCTGTTTAAAACACCCATAATCACTTTGGGACTTGCGATTGCGGGAACGGGGCTGCTTGCGATGGCGTGGTTTTGGGGGCAGTATCTTCAACAAAATATTCATGCTGCGCAGGCTGATCGAAAAGACATCGCAGAAAAGCAGGAAAATGCGCAGTCCCACAAAATGCTGTATATGTCTCAGACAGATGAAAATCTTGAGGAAAAAAAATGGTCGAATAAGACGGATGATACGCCACAGGGAAAGGCCTGTGATGACAAAAAGAATCACATTGAATCAGATGTTCCCACAGTCCAGGTCGGTGTAAGCAAAGACGGGCGCTACTGGAAAGGGGCCGCAATCCCCAAATTGGAAATACAGGAGTTTACCGACTTTCAGTGTCCTTACTGCCGCAACGCGCACATGCTGGTAAATCGGCTGGTATCCAAATACGCCGGACAGCTTCGGGTGTATCATCGCCATCTGCCGCTGGATCACCACTGCAACAGCCAAATTGGCAGACCATTTCATCCCAGAGCCTGTGAATTGTCTCGCATCGCGGTCTGTGCAGGCCGGCAAAATCGATTCTTCGAGATGACCGACTATCTGTTTCACAACGCAAATGAAATTAAATCTCAAAATCTTTCGCCCGAAGACATCGCCAAAGCACTGGCGCTGGATTTGGGAAAATTCGATTGCTGCATGGATAGTCCAGAATCCATGATTCCCATCGAAGCAGATTTGAAAGCTGCGGCCAAACATAATCTTCGAGGCACCCCCGCGTTTGTCGTGGGTGACCAGGTGTATTACGGTAAAATTCCCGAGGACGCATTAAAAAATCTGGATTCAGGGAATACTGAAAACCGCGAATGAATTGTTCGTCTGATTTGGTACAATCTTTTTGTCAGGTTGTTGTCCCGACAGCGTTGATTTGTTCCGCTCTGTTCAACAGCGGTGACGCCGGCACAAAAGGTCCGGCTGTTAAATGAATGCGAGAATTGCCATTTAACACAAACGTGAATATGCCGAATCCCTTGCCCCGAACGGGCCGAAGCATAGTAGCCCGAGTGAATCCATTCTTTCCCTGGCAGGTCTTTGCGATGAACTGAATCATTACATTCCGTTGGTCAGACGAGTGATTGACCAGACAGAAAGACGAGTGCTCAAAGGCGAAAAGCTATCACCGGGTGAAAAACCCGTTTCCATTTTTGAGCCTCATACGGATACTATCCGCAAGGATAATCGCGATACTTTATACGGTCATAAACTTGCTTTCACCTGCGGCGAGTCCGGTCTGATTACAGACATGATTGTATGGAAAGGAAATCCCGCCGATGCCGCCATGGCGACGGAACTGGTGGAAAGACAAGTCGAAATATATGGACAGGTGCCAAGGCAGGTTGCCTATGATGGTGGATTTGCCAGTAAGGCAAATCTTGCAGAGTTAAAATCAATGGGCGTCAATGACGTAATGTTTTCAAAACGCCGGGGAATGGAAATAGGCGACATGGCAAAAAGTACATGGGTGTACAAACGCCTTAGAGCTTTTCGCGCTGGAATAGAAGGCATGATTTCGTTTCTCAAACGCTGTTTTGGTTTACGACGGTGCAACTGGAAAGGTTTCGAGTCATTCCGCGCTTATGCATGGTCATCTGTGCTGTCTGCCAATCTCCTGCTGCTTTCCAAAAGATTATTGGCATAGGCCATTTGATGCTTCATTTAACGGCGAAACGTTCTCGTTTTCGAAGACGAATGGCTTCGTGTTGCATTTTTTAAGTCAAAAACGCTGGATAGACCTGCCTACCCGTTCGTTACATTTTTCAACTCGATATCAAGCATTGAGCCCCCTGCAATAATCGGGGCGAATGACGACAGAATGTCCGTTCCGGGACGGAAACTAAGGGAAAGAGCGCGTCCGAAGTAATGAGTTTCGGAAGTAAGAGCAGCTGGATTGTACGGGGAAGAACATTTTGAGCATGGGGATATTGCGTTAGCACAAATAATTGGAGACAGGGGAGAGTATCGAAATTGCATGCCTGTTGCAAAATCGGCATGGGAACGGTCTCCCAGCTCATTTTTTGCCTGGGCAATAATTGAAACAGCGTATGCCAGGGCCGATTGGTTCCAAATGTGGCCTTTTGCCGGAGTCGTTGCACAAATAATTATAATGGCAAGCAAATGAAAATATTTTCGATGCAATTATTGAATTAATATTGTTTTTGTTTGTTTTTTTCTGAACTGATTCAAAAAAAATGAATCGCTGATGATCAGAATGTATCTTTGCGTACATTTGGCTAGTGTAGGTGTTATTGTCGTACGGACCCAATTAAATTTAGCTTAAGGAAATATTTTTTTTTAGCTATCGAAATGTGAGGAGTGGATAATGCAAAATTCAATATATCGGATACCATTTATGTGCCTGCCTCTTTTGATGTTTACAGGAACGCTGGTAAGCGGTTGCGGGGATAAACGCGATGGGAATCCAAATGATACGGCAGATTCGGCTTTTGAGGGAACAGAAACTGCAGATTCTGGCTCAGTATGCATGCCCGCTACAATACGCAACAATTTTGAAGCCAATGCAGTGCTGCCCACCGATTGCACAGGGCTAAAGGATTTCACCCCCTGTTCGCTGGTGACATCTCCCGACAGGGATTACGACATATGTATAGGCGGTGTCTGCAAATCCCCAGGATGTGGTGTGGCAGATTGCAATGTGCCAGGGCCGTATTTTCGTTTATCTGATTCCGGCCAGCGCAACTGCTTCGACAACGCAGGCAGAGCATATTTGTGTCCCATGAAAGGCGAGCCGTTATATGGTCAGGACGCCCAGTATGGCTGGGATCCGGCCAATTCGCCGGATACCCGCTATGGCCGCATCCTTAATGACGCAGGTGAACCCGTCGTTGAGGACAATGTTACAGGTCTCGTATGGCAAGGGTGTGTGGCGGGAACGTTGACCGGTAATTGCGCCACAGGTTCACCTCGACAACTGCTTTGGGAGGACGCTCTGGCGTACTGCGATTCACTTTCCTGGGGCGGGTATGATGACTGGCGATTGCCCGATGAATTCGCCCTGCAATCCATTATGGACTTCGAGCGCGCCATTCACTGGGATCGCGAGGCCGTTTTTCCGGGTGAACCCAACCATTTGGTCTACTGGTCGTCAGCCACTGCCGCTGGCGACTCGACACAGGCATGGGTCGTAGACGGTGATGAAGGAAACCTTGGCTATTCGTCAAAAGAGCTTGACGTTAATTACATTCGCTGTGTCCGAAGTGGTCCATCTTCCGGCTACACAACTCGTTTTAAAAGGGAAGAATCTGTTTTGAGCGAGCCGATACTGACCGACAATGCGACCTGCCTCATGTGGCAGGGGTGTGCCGCCGGGCAATCCGGCGGGGACTGTCTCACGGGGGAGACGGCAACGATGGACTGGCCTGCGGCCCTGGCCTATTGCGAAAATGCGCGATGGGGCGGATACGACGACTGGCGTCTGCCAAATGTGATGGAAATGAACAGTATTGCAAACAATGGTGCATACGCACAAACCTTTTACCAGACTGCGCTTCCAGCATTGAATGCCGAAAGCGATTCATATCCTTACGAAACTGTACCCGCCTGGTCATGGACGTCGACGACATACAAAATCGATGTCAATGACGAACGAGCCTGGCATGGGTCGTTTTCCAGTGGCGAGGTAACCTACAATTATGGCTACTCCCCTGGTTCTGCCCGTGTTTCAGCGGGAGTAACAGTGGGTACGACAAAAATGAGCGCGTTGAGCGTGCGCTGTGTGAGAGACAGAGCGGACATTTTTATACCCACAGACTCTGACAGTGCATTGCCTGCCGACACTGATTCAATGACCGATTTTGTCGATTCAGAAACCGCCAGTGGCGATGACAACTGTGCCACCGCCACTTTACCGGATATGGTTGATTCAGACACAGAAAGTATAACCGTTTTTAAAGAAGTGCGCGGGCCATACTTCCCTCTCGCCGATTCCGGTGTTCGCAGGTGTTACAAAGGGGCGGCAGCGTCGACCAATACTACCTGTCCCGTGCCTGGCGAGGCGTACTTCGGTCAGGACGCGCAGTACGGCTGGGATGTGGATAACGACGCAAGTCTGCGCTATACCCGTATTTTGGAGACAGTCGAAGAACCCGTTGTAAAAGACAATATCACCGGACTCGTATGGCAGGGGTGCAGCGCGGGTGAAAGCGGTGCGGATTGCAACATAGGGAAAAAAGAAAGCCTGTCTCACTACTACAATGATTCCAGTTATCTTGATTCTGATTATACTGCCCCCATGACCGCTTCTGCGTATTGCGCCTCTCTCTTGTGGGGTGGGTATGATGATTGGCGGGTTCCGGACGAATTCGCTTTGCAATCCATTGTGGATTACAGTACCGCCAATCCTGCCATAGATGTCATCGCCTTCCCTGGAGACGCAGGCGGTTATTACCTGTCATCGAACTGGGAAACGTTCCCCCATATTAGATGTTGCGATGAGTATGCGCGTGGATGGCAGGTAAATTTCAGCGACGGCAGCATAAGGTATGGAGACGACGGCGGTAATGTTCGCTGTGTACGAAGCGAACTGAGTATCAAGCCGTCTGTCAGATTTCAGGCAGAAGGGCGTCTTGCCAACGAACCAATCGTCGGCGACCGGTATACCGGTCTGCAGTGGCAGGGGTGCACCGCTGGGCTAACAGGAAAAAAATGCTGGTATAAAGGCGCACAGGCTATGACGTGGCAGGATGCGCTCGCCTATTGTGAGAATCTGTCATGGGGGTGCCATGACGACTGGCGCCTGCCCAATATTAGCGAACTCTACAGCATCGCGCAGGGAGACTTTCAGGATATTACCCCACCGTACTGGTCATCCACTCCTGTAAACGACGCTGTCGGAGCGGCAATGACCCTGGATGGATCTTTGGAAAATGATCAACTCGAAATAGCACCGCGGCCAGGATCGAGCCAGCCTTCATACGTCCGCTGCGTGCGCAATGGTTCGTGATTGGCAAAGCCTGCAAAAACCGGGGGAAAGGGTAAACGAGAGGCGAGGTGGGAATTGGGTTGCACATGGTGACTCCCCGCGAGTTGCCGTCCTTTGGTATGGGAGAGTTGGTATTCCCTGTCAGGCCTTTCAATTGGGTGGCCAATCGGACTGATGACCCTGGTGCCGATTGCCGAATGCGTGAACCGTCATAAACGGGCACACAGAAGCGCTCTGAGTTGTATTTGTATAAAACGATAAGCTTTCCGTTTTTTTTCCAAATAGCGATTGGAGGGAGAAAGGAGTGGCCATTTTTAACACGCACAATGATAAAGTGGCAACCTGGGTGAACTTGTATTTGGTGAAACGCTCTGACCAGAAGTACGTCAGTGGTCACTGTATTGGTATCACAATTTTTGCATCATTTTTTGGGCTTTGGCGCGCCATTTGGGGTCCAGGGAGAGTTCTTCCAGCAGGATTTTCGCCCGGTCGGTGTGGCCCAGTTTTGTATGACAGGTGGCCGCTTCGTAGAGGACTTCGGTGCGTGTCGTGTAAGTTGCGTACCTGGTTAAAAACTGTTCGTAATGAATGACTGCTTTACCGCAACGCCCCGTGCGCTTTTCGCATCTGGCAATGTAATGGATGGCCACCGCAGGGTAATCGCAATGTCGGCCGATATATTTTCGCTGATCTTTTTTGGAGATTCTTTGACATGGTGCTTCGAATGTGATCGATACTGTATATCGGGCGCGGTGCTCGGCAGCGCAGCATCGAGGAGAGCCCCTGAGCAGGATCGGGGAGGATCGGGGTCAGACGTTCTCACTTCACATATCTTTCTTCCAACTTTGTCAGCCGGGTACAGATGGGCTCTTTCGAAAAATTTAAGCGGTGCTCCACATTGCTCACTTGCGACTCCGACATTTTCATTATTTCGCCAAGTTCCCGTTGTGTCAGTTGCGCATATTTCCGCAACGCTGCAACGGCAAACCGTCTGGCAGGATTCGCCCCCTGACCCCTTGCCGCAAGTTCCGGATCTGTTCTGCTGCAGCCCGCAATCTTAATGATATTGACAGATTGCCCGGCTTTGAACGCACCAACAGGTGATAATGATTTGGCATCAGCGAGTACCCAGCACTTCAGTCCCAAACCTCGCAATCGCCTCACCAATCAACTGCAAAAACAGAAAGCAATGCTCTTCATTATTGAATATCGGTTTCCGTCGTGCTCCACGGTGCATCATATGATGCCACGCTCCGGGAAAATCTTTCGTATCAGGAACCAAAACCTGACATATCTCTACACATATGTGAAGTGAGAACGTCTGACCCCTAATCTTCCTTACAAATTGAAGAACGGTGTTTTCGGCCGTCGCGATTTTCTCGCGACAAACAATCTTCCCCTTGCCATCCAGTACGACAAAAAAGCAATTATTACTGTGGCCATCAAGGCCAATATAGTATTTCCTTTTCATGAAGCGGCTCCTTCCGGTTAAGGTTTTTCGTCCAAGCCATCTTACCAGATCTGGACGCCGCTTCTTCATTTTGCCGTCCCTTGGTGTTCCCTATACGAACAAATAACAGGGGAATGAACATTATTGCACATGGTGCATATTTTCATAACGATGTGTCAAAATCAGACAAAGTCCGGCAAAAGTTATCAGTCCGTTTATCATCAACAGCTCATAGCCAAAAGTGTAATCCAAAAACCGTTGAGAAAGGTCATTGAGCCAAAATGAAATTATGGGCGACAAAACAGCCACCAGTGGCGTCCACGTATCTTTAATTGAAAACGGCATAAACAATCCAAAGGCAAACAATCCGAGCAGTGGGCCATATGTGTACGACACAATAGTATAGATGGCATCAATAGCGCTTTTATCATTCAGCTCTCTAAACAAAAGAACAAGAAAAAAGAAAACCAACGTAAATCCAAAGTGAATGGACATTCGCTGTCTGGTACTGTTTTGACTATTCGTTTTTCCAACATTCAGGATATCAACTAAAAAAGATGTGGTCAGCGATGTCAGCGCGGAATCAGCACTTGAAAACGTGGCGGCAACAATTCCGATGATGAAACAGATCATGGTGAAACTCCCGGCCCCTTTCGCAAAAAACGGCAGGATGTCATCGTTGACCGCCGGGAGCGCAACTCCCGTCTGCGATGCGTACACAAGTAAAAGTGCACCCAGCGAAAGAAAAATAAGATTCACAGGAATAAACGCGAAACCATACCAAAGCATGTTGCGTCTGGATTCTTTAAAATTCCGACAGCTCAGATTCTTCTGCATAATATCCTGATCCAGTCCCGTCATAACAATGACCACGAAAATGCCACTGAGAAATTGTTTGAAAAAAAACTGACTGTTGTGCCAGTCATCAAATACAAACACACGGGACCACTGGCTATCAGTGATTGTTTTCACAGCGGATACCACATCCATATTCATGCGGTCTATGACATCCACCAGAAGCAATACCGAGGCAAGAAGAAGCGCAATGGTCTTAAAAAAAATCAGTCCATACAATCGTTTTAATTCCACCCCGGCAAGTATATAAAAAAATAATGAGCAACGTGCTGCCCATGGTGATCGTAAATGGTATTTGCCACGCGTCAAATACAAATTGCTGCAATACAATCACGACCACATACAGACGTGCAGCGGCGCCGACCGATTTTGACAAAATAAAAAACAATGCGGCGGTTCGGTGCGTGGCAACGCCAAACCGTTTTCCAAGGTAGCCGTAAATGCTGGTCAGATTCAGTTTGTAATACAATGGCAAAAGCAACGAGACAACCACGAGATAGCCGAAAAAAAATCCGACAACCATTTGCATATAGGTAAACTGAACAGCTCGAACCATTCCTGGCACGGATATTACTGAGATACCGGAAAGTGTTGCCCCAATCATTCCCACCGCGACAACAAACCAGTGAGACCGTTTCTCCCCCGAAAAAAACGACTCAGCACCATTGCCAGACCGACTGGTAAAAAATGAAATCAATCCAGGAACAATAAAGTAAACAATAAGAACGATAACCACGAGCGATGACGACATACTGCATTCTTTCCGATGAGATTATCTAAATTTCAAAAATAAATTTACAATACGATTCAATCTCTAAACATATACATCTCTTTGGCCGGCACAAATATCGCTGTAGTATTTGTTGAATTGTTTTCGCAGGGCGCCTTTATTGTAAAAGTCCATCTGTTCAATTTGCGCCAGTTCCTGTTCAATAATTTTTTCGCCGGCCGCTCTGGTTTGTGCAGACGCATAATCATCGAGATATTCTCTAAATGTCAGCACCGCATTCAATTTGCAGAATTTTCCTTCAGTGCCGCTGTGCAACAGTTTCATGATTTTGTCGCCGGTTCGACCACAGCGATAGCCGGCGGTGCAAAAGGACGTAATCATTCCCATTTTTGCCAGCTCGTGTATTACTTCATCCAGAGTTCGCGTGTCTCCCAGCATAAACTGTTGATGATCAATGTGTTGTTCAGACTGTGCCGCATAAGCGCCGACGCCAATTTTACTGGATGCGTCGGTTTGAGTGCAGCCAAGGGTTATGGCCTGCATGTGAATTCCCGGTTTCTCGCGAGCTGTCACAATGAGGCCGGTGTAGGGAATGGCCAGGCGAATGACGGTGATCATTCTCTTAAACAGTTTGTCGTTCACCAGATACCTGGAATCAATATAAGTGGACGAGCCACTTGCTGGCGTTAGCCTCGGCACAGAGACTGTATGCGGTCCAATATTGAACGCCCTTTCCAAATCCATGGCATGGGCAACAAGACCCAAAACCTCATATTTCCAGTCATGCAGGCCCAGCAATGCGCCGGCGCCCACATCGTCCACACCCGCTTCCATGGCGCGATGAAGCGCATACAGACGCCATCGATAATTGGCCTTGGGACCAAAGGGATGCATCTGTCTGTAAGTTTCTTTGTGATAGGTCTCCTGAAATACCTGAAAGGTCCCTATCCCCTCCCTGTGAAGCTTTTGTAAATCCGAGATACACATGGGGGCGGCATTAACATTAATGCGTCGAATGGAAGTCGCCGTCTTTTGCGGTGTTTTTCTGTGAACGCTGTAAATTGCGTTGAGCGCGTTGCAAATGTAATTCACGTCTGAGCTGGGATGTTCGCCAAACACCACAATCATCCTTTTATGCCCTTCGGCAAGCACCTGCTTTGTTTCTTCTATTATCTCGGGTCGGGTAAGTGTACGTCTTCTTTCGACGGTATTGCCGCTGTTAAAGCCACAGTAGACGCATCCGTTTATACAGCAATTGCTGCAATAGAGCGGCGCAAAGAACACAATGCGGTTGTCATACACCTTACGCTTCACTTTCAGGCCGGTGTCAGCCATTTCATTAAGTACATCAGGGTCTGTCACATTGGCGAGTAAAGCGGTCTCTTCAAGGGTGAGTCTTTCAATAGCCAGTGACTTTTCCAGAATATCTCTAATCCAGGCGCGGTCGGGATTGCACGCGTTTTCAAGGACCTGTTCGATGGCACAGCCATCAATAAAATCGCGACCGTTAATAAGGTATTTGTCAACTTCGGTTTCTTGAACTCTGGTTTTCGACCATTGGTGTATCTGAGCGAGGGACATTTTCAAGTTATCTCCTGTCTGGTTTACAACAAGCAGTTTTCTGGTGTCATTGTGGTCACCAATATTTGAGAACCTGCCAGAAATAAGTGAAGCCGGTAATGAAATATCGTCTGCTAAAACTATTGAGCCACATCCGTTCTGGCTTAAGAAAAACAAAGCATTCGTGTGCTTCCGTTGGGCGTGCATGTATTTGAAAAAGAAAACGCACAAAGCGTTTATCAACGACTGGAAGCATGGCGTTCAACCGTTTGGGGCCCATTCGGTTCAAGGTGATATATCGATTTTGCAAATAATTTCAAAAGTAACGGTGCCTTGCTGAACAGTCAAACGCCTTTGGCCGCACGCCGGTCAACATGCGGCAACCGGAAACGTCCGCAATTCCAACCGCCACCACGCATAATCGAATTAAAATTGGGGTAAACAGCAGAATGCTTCTCCCAAAAAACATCCGGTGTCAAAACATGACGGCGTTTATGACACGTGCAAGCCATAATGCCACCGTCAATTGCTTCGCATCTCACTATATTATATGCAAACCAAACCGTTTGCATATAATGCGCCCATGAATAAGATCCCACATTTTCGAAATACTATTGTTTTAGCACTTGGGCTATTTCTGTGCGGCTGTTTTGTTGATTCGTTCTGCTACAATCACGCGGACTGCCCAAATGAGCAGCGTTGCAACATTCAAACCGGCGCGTGTTATCCCCGGGAATGCAGTAAGGATGCTGATTGTCCGGCCAAACAATCATGCAACACCACTACCTATTCGTGCGACGCAATAAAATGTCGCAGCGATGGCGATTGCAACGAGGGATATACCTGCAACCCCCAAACAGGTATTTGCAAAGCCCAAACAAAGCTTTATTGCCCCGAAGGCATGGTGGCAATCGATAATTCTTTTTGCGTCGATATTTACGAGGCCTCCCGGCCCGACGCCACCGCCACGCAGAAAGGCAGCGATGAATCGAAGGCGGTATCCGTACAGGGGGTCATTCCGTGGCAGGTTAAAGACAATGCCACCGCCCAACAGGCCTGCGAAGCGGCGGGCAAATCGCTCTGCAGCGAATCTCAGTGGGAATCAACTTGCAGCGGCCCCGCCCAAACCGTTTATGCCTATGGCGACGAATACGAATCGGCCACTTGCAATGGCATCGATACTTTTTGCCTGTGCGATGACTGCCAGCCCGAAAAAACCTGCTCGTATCCGTTTTGCTACAACGACTGCGGCGCGGCCTTTAAAGTTCAACCCACCGGCAGTTTTGTCGGGTGCACCAACAGCTATGGGGTGTACGACATGAACGGCAACCTGTGGGAACACGTACTCAATGGAACCGACGCCAGTGTCCGCGGGGGCGCATATAACTGCGGCGATTCGAAAAAACTCCATCAATGCAGTTATGTTCCCCAAAGCTGGGTGCCGTCGGCCCGCGGCTTCCGCTGCTGCGCACCGGGATCACTCAACACCCCGACCGATGGGGCATCCGATGGCTCCGACAGCGAGGTGGCGCCATGAGGGAAAAAGCAACCAGTCGCCCTTCACTCTTTGCAAATGCAACGCGACGCATCCCTCTGCCTCTGTCAGCAATAATTGCCCTGGTGCTGCAATTATTTTCCGCCAGCGCTTCCGCCAACGCTGCCAGTCTGTGTGTCGCCTGCGAATGGCAACAGCTCCACGATGACATGGCGGCGAACAATATTGGCGCGTCAATCGACAGATTCAAAGCGTTGCGGGACGCATATCCCAATCGCAAAGCGCCTGTTTTACTTCTGGCCAGCGCGTACGATGCCGATGGCAATGGATACTGGGCGCTAAATGTACTCTACAGCTGGTATCAGGCGCATCCCAACGATTGTGAAGTGCTGTCATTTATTATCTGGCAGCAGATAAAGCAGTTGAATGTGGGTGGCGCCAAAGAGTTAATGACGCACCCCCACTGCCCCGAAGATGACACCGACAAAAGTCGCTGGAAGCTCATTTCCGCCTACCTCGACGAACTGAACGGCCAAAAGGTCGCCGCGCCATCGACCCTGGAATTGGCATGGCCCGAAGATGTGACCCTGTGGCAATCAATGTGGCAAAGGGCCGCCCCTGGCAGAAAGCCGCCTATCGAGATTCGGGGCGCCCTCGAAACCGGGTATACATCCAATGCCCAGGCGGGGTCTTCCATCGATACGGCCGGCAGTCAGTCGAAAAGCGCCACAGGCAAACTGCAGGTTCAGGCATGGTTTGTAGCGCCCACCGCAAAGAAAGTTCGCCCGGTGATGGGGCTATCGACTCGGTTGAGCGGCTATTTGACCGACGAGGCGCGAAAATACTCATATATTGATTTGGCATGGCAACCCGGAATCCTTTTGGGCAGAACAACCACACTGCGCCTGAATTACAAAGGCAACCTGATGTTGTTAAACTGGCCCGGCAAGGAAATTTTTCACGAAACCCACCGACTGGAATTTGAATTGTCTGCACCGTCGGGCAATTTGCTCTTCGGGGGCGTCGGCAGACGGATTTACGCCGAAAATGGTCGCACCAGATGGGAAGTGGACGCTGGGTATGGCCGAACAAAAATTCTTAACTCGTGGGCAACTGTACTGCTGGGCATCAACGGTCGATATTACGATGCGATTGGCGATCCTTACGATGAAGCAGGTGGCGGTATATTGGGGGCGGCATATTTTTCGCTTCCCCACACCATGTCTATGCGTACCGGGGTAAACACAGGCATGGATTTCTTTTTTAACTCCGGCGGCGACCTGGGGCATCTTGCCTATGGCACTATCGACAAACGGCGGGACTTGACTTTCAGACACTTTGACGAATTGTGGTTTCCGCCACTGGGCCAACTGAAATGGGGAATTCGATACGAATTCAACGTTCGAGACTCCCGGGCCGACAGCGCCCACGGAGCCAGCGACTACGATTACCAGGAACATCGCGCTATGCTTAAATTGTCATTTGATCTGCGTGCCAACCCATTGGCCCCGCGCACCCGCGAAACATCTGATCACGTGCCCCTCGATTATGATCAGGAGTCATCGCAAAATGCACAGAGAATAGACAGCACCGAAATCATTGATATGCTGCGCGCCGACGAAGCGGCCCGCGCCGCATCATCGTGTGTGGAATGAATAAGGAGTTCTTATGTTTAACAGCCTTTACACTATTCGCCTGTTGGCGAGCCCACTGCTTTTCACACTGCTTTTCACACTGCTATTCGTCACCGCGTGCGACACCACACAGGTTGTTGACAACAAAAGCAGCGAAAATGTCAACGACACGATGACCGATATCGACACATCCACGTCATCGGCAGAGGCAAATGACAGCGACTCGGTAGAAACCACAGACAGCAACAGCGGTACCGGAGATGGGGGCGGATGTATTTCTGAAGATACCGACACTGGCACCGGCCTCGACATCACTGATACGGTAACTACCGCTGATACGACAACCACTGCGGATACCGCAAGTGCTGCCAATACGGCAGACACGACAGACACGACAGACACGACAGACACGGCAGACACCGCCTCTGGTACAGAATCTAATGCTGATGATACATCTTCGAGTGCTGCTGATTCAAGCACATCATCTGAAAACACTGATTCAGACACGGGCGATTCAATTCTGTGTCCGTCTGATATGGTGCTGGTTGCGCCAATAACGGATTCCAGCGGAAACGCACGATTCTGCATTGACCGTTATGAGGCATCCAGATCAGATGCCACTGCAGGCAGCGCCGGCACAGATGAATCTGTGGCCATGTCCGTCTATGGTGTGCTGCCGTGGTATGTGCGCCCCATGTCGGCCGAAGCACTCGACACGTTTAAAACCGCCTGCTTGGCTGCGGGAAAATATCTGTGCAACGACGTGGAGTGGGAGTACAGCTGCAAGGGGCACGACAACACCAACTATGTCTGGGGAAACGATTTCGATGTCGAAATTTGCAATAACGTGGCCACTTTCTGTGATGACTACTGCGAAAAAAACGGCATTGCCGAAGATGCTTGCAACCTGAACACCTTCAGCTGCGGCTATCATTGTGGCGACGCCACCCTGGACGTGAACTGTTTTCAGATGGCGCCAACCGGTCAGTTTACTCAATGCACCAACGCCATTGGCACCTTCGATATTAACGGCAACCTGTGGGAAATTGTCACATCAGAAACAGCGACATCTGGATACGAAATTCGCGGCGGCGCGTTCAATTGCGCCAGTCCGAGCTCTCGCCTGCAATGCAGCCAACTGGCAGACTGGACCGACCTTTACGCCGGATTCCGCTGCTGCAAAGATACTCAAACACCATAGATACAGTTACAAATTTTTTATTGCTCATTTGGTTCTCAATCTCCCGATGAAAGGAATTGTTGATGTAAATGGCAAATTTCTTTCAACATTTTTCAGGGAGCCCCAATATGACACAAATCATTCGTTTTTTTCTTCTTATGGGACTGGTTTCCGCAATTGGTTTCACAGGGGGATGTAACAATTCCGCGTCATCAAAAGATGACAGCCCAGACGCAACTTCCGATGCAGATTCTGACAGCGACACGGATTCCGACGGTGATTCGGATTCTGACAGTGATTCGGATTCTGACGGTGATTCGGATTCTGACGGTGATACCATTGCATCGCCATCGGATGACTATCCAACAAACATCTATGATGCCTGCAGGGTGGCGCCAAAAATTATCGACAAGTCCTCGCTGGCCGTTGTGGACAGCGCCAACCAATTTGGCATGGCGTTGTTCCGGGAAACAGTTTCCAGTGCAGCGGGTGCGAATGTGTCCCTCTCGCCACTCAGCATGCACCAGGTATGGGCCATGGTGCTCAACGGAACAATGGATATTGCGGCGGATGAGCTGCAGGAGGTGTTGCAATTGGGCGATATGGATATCTCCGCATTGAATGATGGCTATACAGAAATCCTGGCCACACTGGATAATCTGGATGAAGACGTCACCCTGGCCCAGGCCAACTCTATATGGATGAACAGCAACTATGAAGGAATGGTTAAACAGGACTATATCGACGCGGTCGAAACGTCATACAACGCAGTAATTGAAACGATCAGCTTTGCTGAGCCAACTGCCACCGGTACCATCAATCAGTGGGTCAGCGACAATACCGAAGGATTCATTACAGACCTGATTGAACCGCCCATCGGCCCGGACAGTGCCATGTTTCTGATTAATGCATTGTACTTTGCCGCGCCATGGACTTTCGAGTTCGATACACAAAAGACCGCACCAGAGGCATTCACTACCCGAACCGGAGATTCGAAGCAAATTGATACAATGCACACTGAGATCAATGTGCGCTATTACAGGGGCGATAACTTTCAACTGGTGGAACTGCCATACGCGCACGGCGTGTATGCCATGACTGTTATTTTGCCGGATTCCAACGAAGAAATGGACAACATTGTTGAAAACATATCCGCTGAAGACTGGCAACACTGGCATGATTATTCCTTTCCCACCACTGTCGAGCTGTCGCTGCCCAGATTTGAAGTGGCATTCGATGCCATCAATGGTAGTTCAAAGGCGTTTATTGAAGCCTTCAAATCAATGGGACTGGTACATATTTTCGAATGGAGTGATTTGTATCTATCCGGCATGCTCAATTTGGGTGGAGAAGTTCAGGCCAAAGTTGCAGATGTTAAACAAAAAACGTTATTGAAAGTGCACGAACAGGGCGCAGAAGCTGCAGCGGCCAGCCTGGTGGAAATAGCGGTAATCGTCGACGGCGGTGGTTCGGAGGAGGCAACAATGAATGTAAATCGACCATTTCTATTTGCCATTCATGATCGCTGCAATGGGAACATTCTATTCATGGGCCAGATGAACGACCCGACAGCCGTTTCCACCAACTGAAACAGCGGATGCGGGCATTGCTTTCCAGACGTATATTCCGATTTTTACTTTCCGGCGTCGGATGCATCCTGCTGCAAAGTGTCACAACAGGGTGCATTCAGGCCGATTCCGGCAACACCTCAACAAACGCCAATGCTTCCAGCGAGAACACCACACAGTATCGCGGCGGCCCCTCCCATACGGGAGTGATATTTTCAAACGCCCCAATACAAAACCCATACACGTTGAAGTGGCAAACCGAGCCCATGGCCATCGGACACTACATGGCATCCAAATCATCACCGGTTGCAGATGAGACACAGGTGTACGTGGGAATGGATGACGGTCGACTTCTGGCGATAAGAAGAAGCAATGGGGAAATCGCGTGGGAATTTCGAACCCGTTCATTCAATACGGAACAATCGAGGGAGGGTGTGATTCATTATGGGATTCATGGCACACCCGCGGTGGATGATCGGCGCGTGTATATTGGTGACTACGACGGATATATGTATGCAGTGGACAAAGAGAGCGGTGCCCTGGTTTGGCAGCAACAGCTCGCAGATTCCATCGGCGCATCCCCCACGTTGTATAACGGGCGAATCTATATTGCAGTGGAGTATGCATCCATGGACGGTTGTGTGTTTGTGATGAATGCGGAAACAGGCGTCCCAATATGGCAAAGCGCGCGCCTTGGGGCTCACCCCCATTCATCAGTGACTATTGATATGGAAAACAGGCTGTTCTTTGTCGGGGCCAACAATGGCAGTCTGGTCGCTTTTGATTTGGATACTATGAAAAAGCGCTGGACATATCACACCGACGGCCCGGTTAAATCCACCGCTGCAGTACAAAATGGCATTATATATGTCACATCCTGGGATACCGCGCTCCACGCTGTATCCGGCGACACAGGTGAATTGCTCTTTGCCATCCGGACAAATGATGTAACCATGTCATCACCTGCCGTGTTTCAGCAAACGGTTTATTTTGGGTCTCACGATTCAAATGTGTACGCGGTGGATATCAATACAGGCGTAACCACATGGACGTTAAGCACGAACGCGCTCGTATTGTCCTCCGTCACTGTCATTTTACCCGCTGGACTTCTCGCGGTGGGCTCCAGAGATCAGCATCTCTACCTGTTGCGAACAGATGGCTCTCTGTTCCAGAGCATACAGGTATCAGGTGGCATATCATCAGTTCCCGCGGCAGCAGACAATGAATTGTTCGTTAGCGATAATGATGGGATTGTGTATGCATTTGAATCCATCGATCCGTCCAGGTGAAATGGTTGCGAGAGTAAGAAGGGACGGGACTTTCTGGAGTGCGGCGTGATGGCTCATGGTTTTATTGTACGGATCTGGACACATCATGATACCAGTATCCTCCTGCGCAAATTTTGTTGGCACATATCGTCTGTCAACGATAATGCACCGGTGTAATCTGAATTCAAAAATCATTCGCTGGCGTGCATATAAAACCTCCCCTGAACCACCGGTTCCGCTTCCATTATGGCCCCGAATTAACGGCCATATGCCTTTCTTACCCCCCGCATTTATCCTTGGACCCGCAGAAATTTGCATAGTATACTCCCTGCATATCGGTTGCGGTCAGGTTTAACTGTCGGTGAAAGCCCTTCTCACAAAGAGGTGATAATCATCAAAATGGAATAGCCTGGTCGCGAGAAGGACTGAAACCTGTTAGTTATGTGCGTCACAAAAGATTGCAGCAGGAGGTGACATTGCCCCAATACAAAGTATCATATCTGCCATATACATCTAAACACCAGGTAGTAACTGCTACCGATCCGAGTGAGGCAGCGTTCAGATTCTTTTCTGGGGCGCCAAGTGACAAAATGATCGAAGTGAAACAAGGTTTGATCAAGGAGTGGCATTTTTCATTCAAGGAGCTGTGTGTTCTTTTTCCTGAATGCGAAAAGCTGCATTTACAACATTATATCAACTCTCCTTTAAAAGTTCGACCACGGGCTGGCACAACACCTTTCGACGTTTCTTATGTAGGCCGACCCAGCACAGCCAAACGGGTTTTTGCAAAAAATTCCAATGATGCATTGATTGCTTTTTTCAAATTTGAGCCATACAGGGAATCATTCATAATTCACGGTGGTTTAGAAAAAACGATTTTTTTCTCAGACTTCTTGAAGCTCTTTCCATCTGCCAATGAAATTTTGAAGTTGCCAAAAAATGAATTGAATGAATTGTCGGAGCAGGTAAGAATTGAATATGCCATTTCTGAAAATGTTGAACCAGAACCGGACCTGCTTTCGATGTTGTTCGGAAACTTTATTCTCAGAAAGATGATGTTTGCAGCAATAGTACTGATTTTTGTAATTATTTCCCTGATCTTTAGAGCATGTACCGGGACGCCAGGCACATAATCGGGTAATCGGGGATCTTTCTCCCCCGGTTACCACACCCCCCGGCATGCGGGTCCGCCCCAGGCGGTTCCTTGAAGTTGTCGGGCAGTGGCCGAAATGGTTAGAGTCGATGAACAATCAGTTGAAATTCAATTTTCAGAGGATTCGAATTCCAGAATGCAGTTTCTATTGCGGTCCCTGAAATCATCGATTTTTTTGCAGGCAGTCGCAAATGACAATTTACATGTTGTTGGGTGGATTGAACGAGCGACCCAGGTTGATTCAGTTTCAACGTTTCATTTGGAGAGTTGGTATATTTCTGCGCCGAATACTTCAATTTCAGAGGATGAGCTGATACATTTAGTTCAAAAAAAAAATGAACAAACGGCGCCGAACAATGAAAGATAGGTCGTGAGCGCAGCGACCTTATCGCATGGTTGGACAAGCCCTCCTTTGAGATTGTATGTTGGTGTTTTGGATGAAACGGATGCAAAAGTGCATCCACGAGCGGGATAGGGGCAGCTCTTTGGTTCATGTAATTTGGCAGACAATGAAATTGCCTGCTTTTACCTACAAGTCGTTCCTTGAAAGCAAGAAGTTTTTCACTAAGGTCGGAAAATGACCAGGTTACATAAAACGTTTAGAAATTTAACGATATTTACAGTGGCAAATGGGATACTTTATACTGCAGCGTCGACATATATTCATTATGTGAAGACCGGGATAAAAAACAAAGAGGCCGCCCTGGGTGCTGCCTTGGACCTTCAAAACATTATCGCAATTTACATTATGAAGTTATTCTTGTTGTTAACTGTCGGAACATCGATATTAACTGTAGTGATTGGAATCCTCGTCTATATTGACAAAACGAAACGAAATCATCACAAAAATCATCATGATATGTAAGAAACCGGGACGAAAGCCCATATACCAGGACCAGGGATAAAGTTTGTTTGTCGCTGTCGGAACAAAATATTGAACTACTTCGACAACAACGGCAATCAGACAAAACTGGATCACCTCGCCGGCGTCACCTGGAACTTTAGAGACAACATTGCCTCCGCAACCATCATCGAACGAACCGGCAACCCCAACGATGTGGAATACTATATCCATGATTCATCGGGACAGCGCACCCGAAAAGTAAAAGAAACGTGGGGCTCCGGCAAATGGTTTAAAGCGCGAGGAGTTGACATAGACAAATATACGGTAGTGCTGGATGAGGGGACACACAGCGCTATTCATTATGGAGGAGGAGCAGGAAAGGGAGGTGGATGGTGGAACGAAACGATAATGGAACGTCTGTTTAAAGCAGAAAAAGATTTAGGCAGACAGCTTACAAAACGCGAGATTCTTGCTGAAGGGGCCAAAATGCGTCGACAGGCTGGCTTGCAGGATGCTAAAATTGTACCTTACAAGTAGGAGATTGGAATGAAACCTGTGTGGTCCGGTGAATGGAAAAAAAAACTACTGGAAAGAGTTGAGTCGAAAGGCTTTAAAACAATTCATGAAATGTTAAATGCGCGAAAAGGAAAGACTTATCACCAGATTGCTTTGGAATTAGGTGAGGATATTGCACAGGCACAAATTGTCATGACACATTTGCAGCAATGCGCAGATGAAGGGCATTTTATAGACGGTGCCTCGGAATGTCTAGCTAGAATTATAATTGAAGAATTGACCCATGGTTGGAACAAAGGCTTCAGAGTTGACTATCGCACAGCCAGTGCTTTCGGGGAATGGTTTTCAGCTGTGGTGTATACAGAACAGTCTGAAATGGAAAGGAAGGAACTGGATAGTGTTTCAACTGTTCTACGAAATGATGTTTGTCCTCCGGAGGGATGGCTTCCTGAAGACGGAAGGGACCCTCTGATACAAAAAGCTTTCGATATTGTTAAGAACAGAGCTAAACTATAACTTGTAAATCTTGCATCATAAAACCGACACTTCGCCATAAAGGTGATATGCGGACGGTTTCAACACGCAACACGGCTCTTTTTTTGGTTCATGGTCGATGCGTCATTGTTTAAGTAGCCCTGTAGAGTAGGCGCCCCTGTTTCCAGAGGCGCCCCTCGCCAGATCCGTACGTGGACAATTCGACCATACGGCTCCTCTGCCGTCA
>JAFGQN010000211.1 GCA_016935665.1 Deltaproteobacteria bacterium
TGTCTTCATCCGTACCCGTTCCGGTGTCTTCATCCGTACCCGTTCCGGTGTCTTCATCCGTACCCGTTCCGGTGTCTTCATCCGTACACGTTCCGGTGTCTTCATCCGTACCCGTTCCGGTGTCTGTGACCGTATCGGTTCCTGTGTCTGTAACCGTGCCGGTGCACGTATCTGTACCTGTATCAGTAACCGTGCCGGTTCCGGTGTCTTCGACGGTGCCGGTTCCTGTGTCTGAACCCGCATCGGTTCCTGTATCTGTGACCGTACCGGTTCCTGTGTCTGTATTCGCCTCGCTATCTGTTTCGGCCGTTGTTGCTGTTGCCGAGTCTGTGCCTTTGATATTTTCAGTTTCACGCACGGTATCATTGCCGTCACCATTTTGGCGATGGTCCACAATGGCGGTACAGCCTATCCACCATATGCACAGCATTAAAAGTATGCGTTGCTGCAGCTGTTTCATGGATTAAAACCTCCCGTCCATAACAATACCGGCCCCATTACCATGCACATCCGGTGTGATGTTTACCAGCCTGTCTTTTTCGCGCCGTTTTTTTCCCACAAAAAATTGCACCGCGCCGCTGGCAGCCACCAGCGCGCCCGAAATCAGCAGCACGTTGCTGGCTTTGGACAGATTGTCCACGCTGTCGTTTTTGTCGTGATAGTCGGGCGGACAGATGTCGTTTTTGCAGGGGCCATCCAAATCGTTGCTGCGTTTGAGGGCCACCGCCCCAACTATCAGACTGGCGGCAACAACGCCGCCGCCCGTGGCCATGAACGCTACACCGGTGGGCACCATGTTTTTTTTCCATTTTACAAAAATGGATGACGCGGTGTGCGGCGTTGAAACTTTTGGCTTCGATGGTTTGGGGGGCTCTTTTTTAACGACTTTTTTAATGTCATTTTGCGCCACCACCTTTGGCAACGCCCTGGGCTCAGGCTTTGGCACATCGTCTTTTTGCACCGCAACCGCAATGGACTGGCGGCCGCTGACCTTGATTTTGCGGCGATACAGTTCGTTTTGTTCATGCACGATTTTAAGGTCGTGTTCCACCCCCGCCGCCACCATCAACCGGCCCGAAAGGGGCGCGGTTCCCCGCTTTTCATCGTCCACAAATATCTCTGCCCCATCCGGCGCCGCAATATCCACAAACCCCACCAGCCGCTGCAACCGGTCCAGCTCGGCCTCCACCGCCTTTTGCCGCTCCAGATTTATTTTTTCGGCGCCCAGCGCATAGTATTTTTCAAACGCTTCCATGGCCAGCCCGTGATGCCCCGCCGCCGCCTCACTCTGGGCAATATTGTACAGCACCTTCCAGTGGGGGTTCATCTCATGTGCCTTGCGAAAGGCCGCCGCCGCTTCCGTAAATTTTTCCTGCTCAAACAAAGCCGTACCCTGCTGGTACGCCAGCCGACTTCGCAACAGCAAAAGTTCGGCATTAAGCTCCTTTTGCTGTTCCGGTTTAATGGCGTCCCCACCCTCCTTCAGGTACTGTTCAAACGCGTCGATGGCCCGCGCGTACTGTTTGGCTTCGGCCTCGCATTGGCCAATATTGTACAATATCAACCAGTTGGGCTGCGCCTCGTACGCCATGCGAAACCATTGTACGGCCTTTGCATATTCGCCCTTTTCGTATAGCCGGGCCCCGTTTAAAAACGCCTGTTGCGCATCCGCATCTTTGGCATGGGCCACATGGGTTGCGTGCACCGCCACCAAAATTGAAAAAACCAACACAATCGTTCGCATTATTTAATTCCTTTTAATCCAGTTTGTGCGGATACTAACGAAAATCAGATATTCCGTCGAGGATATAAAACCTTCCCGAACAGGCTGGGTTGACACCTGATTGGCAAAATTGCCCGTATTCCGAACACGGCGGATGAAGGAAACAAGGCTATTTCCCGAGACGTCGAGTACCGTCCCGATTGCATTCATATTGCATTCTTTTAAACATCTTTTACATGACGCGCCTCCCCCAAAACAGACACCATGAAAAAATGTATAATGTAGTTTTCTATCCTGTGCTTTCCTGTTAATTGAAAAAAAAGTCGTGTTTCCAATTTAAATATCTGGTGTTTTCGAAAGATTGTTTTGTCACATCAGCAATCGATACAGGGAGCGATTTGGATGAATATGGGGTTTATAAGATTGATGTTTTCGGTTTTTCTTTTTCTGGAGGCGGTGGTTGGCCAACCGGATTCAGCGCTGGCGGATGAGCCATTGACGGCAGCGAAGCAGGCATTCGACAATGGCAGTACATCTTTTTTTAGGGGAGAATACGCCGCTGCTGCAGACCATTTCAGAGAGGCATACCAACTGAAGCCAAGTTGGAAAATCCTATATAATATTGGCCAGTGTGAAGCGGCCGTTGGACGGTACGGCCTGGCGATGGAGATGTTCGAGAAATATTTGTCGTTAGGTGGCGACGAGATTCCCGTGGGACGGCGCAACAAGGTTTCTGATGAAATAGAAGAGTTGAGAAAGACAGTGGGATACATTCAGCTCCGTGGTGTTCCTGATGGCGCCCGTGTTGTTGTGGATGGGGTGGAACGGGGTCGAGCGCCGCTGCCAGGGCTTCTGTATATCAGTTCGGGCATCGAACATACCGTCGGTATATACGTAGATGGAAAAGAAATTTATCGTCAGGCGCTAAGCGCACCGGGAACTGTGGTCAGAACAGTGGACGTAAATGTTGCGTCGGAAGAGATGCAACAGACGCAATCAAAGGAGCAGCAACCCGCTTTAGACGTTGTGACATCCACAGAATCTGGACCTGGTCGCAGGTTCATCATATCCGGGGCGGTAATTGGCGGTGTGGGGATAGCCGAATTGCTGGTGGCCATGGTGATGGGCACGAAAGGAAAAGGCATTTACGATGATATTTCAGACGAATGTGCTGGTGGTTGTCCGCGAGAATATGCAACAGAGCAAAAAGAACTCATGAATCTGTTGCACGCAACAGATGTGTTGCTCATCTCTGGAATCATTCTTACTGCAGCCGGCACCACACTGTTTGCGGTTGGGAAACGGAAAAACAGAAAACGCGAACGTCTTACTTTGTTACCCTCTTTCACTGACAAACAATTTGCTTTGGGAATATACGGGAGCTTTTAAAATGCGAAGAGTCATTCATTCATTTTTTTGCGCGTTTCTATTTTGTGTATCCTGCACTCAAATGTATGGCCTCGACATGCGTGATGATAACGATTCCGATTCAGTTCAGGTAGACGATGATGTGATTACTGAAGATTCTGCCACGATTGGTGATTCCGGAGCAGATACGGATAGCAGTTCGGATACAACTGTACCAGGCGAAACTGATGATTCAAACGATACGGATAGCTCGACGGATACGGATAGTTTTGCCATTCCTGTGATCACAGTGGATCAATCCAGTCCAATGCAGCTGGACTTCAACGAAGATGCCACTGTTTTGACTGGCACCATTGTGGCAAAAGCAGGCTTAAAGCAGGTGACGGTACGTTACCTGGTGAATGACGAAACCGTTGACACCAAAAGATGGGATACATTTGCAGCGCCGCCTGTTTCCATCAATTCGAATCAGACATACGCTCTTGCGCTGGCAGTGACAGATATTAAAAATGATCTCACGGTTATTTTAACCGCCACAGATATTGTTGAACAGCAAAGTGAGGCGGTAACGATAGACATACATCCCGCTACCCGAATACCGGTTCAGGAATTCAACGTAAAATTGGGCGCACAGGATCATGATTGGGGACCTACTGCGTGTCTGACCAGCGGGGACATATTCTCGGTTTCCGAAGTCGCAAACAGCGAAGCCGCATTGCATTCCGATTTGGTTGATATTTTTTATTTCTATGCGACGACCAGGAAAGCAACACTCTATGCGCCGAATAATAAATTGCTCTATAATGATGATACCGGCGTAGACGCAATTAAAAACGGTGGCTGGAAATATCAGAATAGTACAAAACTGGGAAAATTGTCGATTACTGCAGCGCAGTTTGATGCGGTTGACTATTGTCATGAATTGCCTGTTTCGCCAGCGTCAGACATTGCCGCTGATCTGGCGGAAGGGGATGTGGTCGCATTTGAAACAGAAGAAAATCTGGAGACTGAACGAAGCGCCCATAAGGGAATCATGAAAGTTGTCAAACTTGAGGAAGGAAATACAGGATTCATTTCGCTGGATGTAAAAGTCGAACCGTAAATACAGAACACCTTCGAGTGGGGGTATCTCGTTTGCCTTGCGAAACGCGGCCGCTGCCGCCATACACTTTTCCTGCTCAAACGTCCAAATAGCCTGCGTGCAGGGTGCGGGCGCAACACCCAAATTGCCTTGCACAACCAAATGGAATGTCTCTTGTTACATCGTCAGCGAACGCGAGGTTGTACGCATTTGAAATAAAAAAGAGTCAAATCATCAAAGGGTCCATCACGGTCCGCTCCGCACACAGCGGGCGTAGTAGTTGTCGTCCTTGCCGTCGCTGTCCACGTCGCCGTAGTTGAAGTTCACGTACCACGCGTGGACTTCATAGTATGCGTTGGACGACGACGACCAATACCCATCACTCATGGTTGCGGGAAATGCATCGGCATCGATAGAGGGGCTACATTCTCGGTCGTCCACAATGCTGCTCAGCTCAACCACACTGGGCAATCGCCAGTATCCCGCGTCATCGTCTCCCCACTTTAAATTGGCACAGTATGCAAGCGCATCCTGCCAGGTCATTATCTGAGCGCTGTTGGTGGCGCAATTGTCGCCGGTTTGGCCGGCGGTGCACCCCTGCCATATCAGCCCGGTTTTGGCATCCTTAACCACCGGTTTATGGGTCACACGGGTGTCTTTTGTAAACCGTTTGCTCTCTGCCGGCAGTGTTGCGTCATAAAGGAATACAATTGCCGTTGTCCAAAGACACACCCAAACACTTTTCATATTTCATCTCCATTTTTGTTGCCGTTTTATATAGCGGTAAAAGCCCAAAATCCCTTTTTTCACTTCTCCCTGCCAAAGCGATGCATTCTCTATCACCTGGTAAGTGTGAATATATGGCCTCAGCGTCAAAGATCCAAATCATCAAAGAATCCATTCACGGTCCGCTCCGCACACAGCGCGCATTGAAGAATCTGTCCTTGACGAAGTCGTCCACGAAGCCGTAGTAGAAGTCCACGCTCCACGCGGTGCCTTCATCGGTGGAATTGGACGACGACCAATAAGTGTTACTGTATGACGTCGCCGGGAATACGCTTTCATTGATGGCCGGTACTGCGATACCATAGTTCACAATCGACTGCAGGGCGAATCGGTCGGGCAGGCGCCAATCCGTGTAACCAGCCCAAGTGAGGTTATCGCAATAACTGAGGGCCATAGCCCAGGTCATGATTGCAGATTCGACCGTTTCATCTGTTTCGTAACAGTTGTTTCCCTTCGATCCGGCATAACACCCCTGCCACAGGAGGCTGGTGACGCCATCTTTAACAATGGGTTGCCCCGGCACATCGAGGTTGCGTGTATAACGGTCGCCTGGGGAATGCCCAAAATCCCAGCCGTACTGTGCATCCTGGCCAAAGTAGTCGTGTCCAGCAACCGGGCATCCCATTTCGCTCCCATCATCATAGCAGCTGCGCTGCCCCGAATCCGCCAGCGTAAAGTAAGGCCCCGGCACATTGCATTTTGCCGTGCCGCAGCCAGGTGCTGTGATGCAGCTCCCATCAAAGCAAATGCCGGATTGTTGGCCATCGGCATCGGTATCCATTGAACAGGGCATGAAATCGATGTGTTCCGCGCAAAATGCAACGCCCCCGGTGTCGGTCGTATCCGTTGCTGTATCCGCTTCCGTTGCTGTATCCACGCCCGTTCCCGTATCCACGCCCGTTCTCGTATCCACAACTGTTCCCGTGTCCACGCCCGTTCCCGTATCCACACCCGTTCCCGTATCCACGCCCGTTCCCGTATCCACTCCCGTTCCCGTATCTTCGCCCGTTCCTGTATCCTCGCCCGTTCCCGTATCCACGCCCGTTCCCGTATCCACGCCCGTTCCCGTATCCACGCCCGTTCCCGTATCCACAACTGTTCCGGTATCCGTACCCGTTCCGGTATCCGCACCTGTATCACTGGCAGAGTCCGAATCCAGCGTGTTGTTCTCCGATGACTGCGTGTAGTCGGTGTCGGTCGTGTCGGTGTCGTCCCCATTGGTATACCTGTCAAACACCACCGAACAGGATAGGCACACTGCACCGCACAAAACCCAAAGTATAAGGTGTATCAATTTCATGGCTAAAATCGTCCTGTCAGCACCACGCCGCCCATCTGCGGCCCCATTGCCGGGGTTACCGCCACCGTCTGTTCTTTTCCAAATCGCTTTTTACCCACAATAAACAGCACCGCCCCAACCGCCGCCACCGAGACCCCGGTAACAAACAGCACATTGCCAGCGCTAATCATTTTATTGAGGCTGTCGTTTTTGCTGTGATACGCCGGTGGGCATACGCCATCTTTGCACTCCAAATCATCGCGGCGCTTTTTAATCACCACCCCCGTCACCAGACTGGCGAGAAGCGATGCGCCACCACCCGCCATCAGGCCAACGCCTGCCGGCACCATCATTTTTTTCCATGTTGCGTTTGTGATTCGCTGCCGTGGCTCTGTTTTTTTTATTTTGCCAAGTGGCTCTGCCCCATCGTTGGGCGTCGTTTTTTGAGTCACAACCGCGTTTTTACTTTGGTTGTTGTCCCTTTTTTCTCCCACCACAACCGATGTGGACTGGCGCCCACTGACCTTGACAATTCGATTTTCAAGTTCCTTGCCGCCAAACACCACTTTCAATTCGTGATTCACACCGGCCACCACAATCAACCGGCCTGGCAGCGGCGCCCTGCCCCTTGCGTTTCCATCCACAAAAATCTCTGCGCCTTTGGGGGCACTCACCGAAATAAACCCCACCCGTCGCTGCAACCGGTCCAGCTCCAGCTCCATTTCCGAAAGTCTGATTTCGTCGATATTGTCGCCCCCCAGCGCCAAATACTTTTCAAACGCCTCCACAGCCAGGCCATAATGCCCCGCCGCCGCCTCGCTCTGTCCAATGTTATACAATATTTTCCAGTGGGGTTTTATCGCATACGCCCCGCGAAACGCCGCCACCGCCTCAACATACTTTTGCCTGGCAAACAGCTCTGTGCCATCTTTAAACAGCTGCCGACTGTGCAGCAACGCCAGCTCCTGTTCCACCTGTTTTTTCTTTTCCGCGTCAATCGCCTCAGCGCCCTCCTTCAGATACTGCTCAAACGCGTCAATGGCCCGCGCGTACTGTTTGGCCTCGGCCTCGCATTGGCCAATATTGTATAGTATTTTCCAGTTGGGTTGCGCCTCGTACGCCATACGAAACCACTGTGCGGCCTTTGCGTATTCGCCTTTTTCGTACAACCGGGCCCCATTTAAAAACGCCTGTTGCGCATCCCCGTCTGCCGCATGGGCCACTGAAGTCGCTTGCACCGCCACCACCATTGAAAAAACCAACACCATCATTCGCATTCTTTAATTCCTTTTAATCCAGTTTGTGGGGATACTAGCGAAAATCAGATATTCCGTCCAGGATATAAAATCACCCCAAACCGGGGGCGAGCGCAAAACCCAATTTACCTTGCACAACCAAATGGAATGTCTCCGGTTACATCGTCAGCGAACGCGAGTTTGCACGCAATTGAAACAAAAAGAGAGTCAAATCATCAAAGGGTCCATCACGGTCCGCTCCGCACACAGCGGGCATAGTAGTTGCTGCCCTTGACGTCGTAGTACACGTAGCCGCTGCCGAAGTCCACGAGCCACGCGTTGTCTACATTGGAAACGTAGGACGACGACGACCAATAAATACTGCTCTCCGTCCCGGGAAAGGCATCTATGTTAGTCGACGGAAGCATGTTTTTGTGGTTTGCAATGCTGCTCAACTCAATACTGCTGGGTAAGCGCCAGTTGTCATAGCCCCCCCAAAAGAGACTGGTGCAATACGCCAGCGCCGCCTCCCAGGTCCTCGTCTCAGCGTTGCCACCGCTGCAATCACCGCCGTTTTGCCCCAAAGTGCACCCCTGCCACATCAGACTGGTCACATGGTCAACGACAAATGGTTCAGTGGATTCGCCGGGGACAACCCGTGTGTATCGATTGATATACGGAATGGGCTCGCCTCTCACACAGCGCACCGCGGTGCCGCTTGTCTTCGAATCAGGAAAAACAACCCCACCCCAAAAATCCACAGCCCATGCGCGGGATTCATCAACTTTGTAAGATGACGATGTCCAGAAATAGTCTGCGGTGGTGGCTAAAAACGCGTCCATATCCACTGCTGGACCGATGTTGCCAAGGTTTACAATCGACTGAAGTTCAAATTCATCGGGCAAACGCCAGTCGGTATAACCACCCCATTCAAATTCCTCACATAAATCCAATGCCTCTATCCATGAAATGTCCAGGTCCACTGTCCCTGCTTCACAATTGTCTCCACTCATTCCTTGCGCACATCCCTGCCACATGCGCCCTGTCACATCGTCCCGCACCACTGGTTCATTGGGAGTGGTCAGAATGCGGGTGTATCGCTCGTTGGCATCATGGTCCACATCCCAGCCGAACTGGGCGTCCTGTCCGAAAAAGGCTTCATTGTTTGAAATGGGGCAATCTATCAAGGCGCCTGCACCATCGAAACAATCCCGCTGACCCGAGTCGGCAAGGGGAAAAGACGGACCTGGCACATTGCAATCCGCAGTGCCGCAGCCGGGCGATTGGCACACGCCGCCAATGCAAATATCGTAATCGCGGTCGGGAATTGTGACAACTGAACACGGAGTGAACTCGGGCAGGCCTGAGCAATCGGAGGGCAAAATGGCATCCGCATCTTTTTGGACACAGCGGACATGGTATCTGGATGACTTATTGGCATAGTACACATACCCAAACTGAAAATTCACGTGCCATCCATCCCAGGTATACCGAATGCCTGACGACGACGACCAATAATAGTCGTTATCTGTTGCCGGAAAAGCATCTATGTCGATAGACGGATTTGCCTTTCCATTATCCACTATGCTGCTCAACTCAACAATGTTCGGCAAGCGCCATTTCGCGTCACCACCCCAGGAAAGATTTTCACAGTAGCTCAATGCTTCCAGCCACGTCAATGCCGAGGAGGATCCGATGGTACACTCTTCACCAGATTGTCCCGCGGTACACCCTTGCCATATTAGTCCTGTTGCAGCATCGGTCACGATTGGTTCCAAAGGAACACTGCCATCAATTGTAAACCGTTTGGTTTCCACAGGCGTTCCACCGCGCACACACCTTACATAATATTTATAAACATCCTTGCCATAGTCACTTGCGTTACCGTCGGAAAAACTCACACGCCATGCGTTTCCTTCGTTGGCAACTGCGGTCGATGACGCCCAGTGATACACGCTTAATGTTTCTGGAAAGGCATCACTGTTTACAGCCGGGTCTTTAACATTATAGTCAATAATTGACTGCAACGCGAATTCATCTGGCAGACGCCAGTCATCATAGCTGCCCCAGGTGAGGGCGTCGCAGAATTCGAGTGCTTCGACCCAGCTCAACTCTGTCGCAGTTTCAAGGGTACAGTCGTCTCCCCAAAGACCTGCGATGCATCCCTGCCACATAAGGCCGGTGACATTATCCTGAACAACCGGTTCATTATCCACATCCCTAATACGGTTGTAGCGCTCTTCCGGACTATGTACAACATCCCAGCCATACTGCGCATCCTGACCAAAATACTCTTCTCCCCGAACGGGACAGTCTGCCAGAGCACCAGTACCATTGAAACAGGTACGCTGACCGGAATCGGCCAGCAAAAAGTATGGACCGGGCACGTTACAATCCACTGTGCCGCAGCCAGGTGATTGGCACACGCCGCTAATGCAAATGTCGTAGTCGCGATCGGGAATTGTAATAACCGAACACGGCTCAAAATCGGCCAGTTCGGCACATATATCCGGTAACGTGTCATCAGTATCGTTTGTATCGGATTCGCTATCGCCCGTATCCTGTGTGTCCACTTCGCTGTCACCTGTATCCTGCGTATCCGATTCGCTGTCACCCGTATCCTGCGTATCTGATGCGCTGTCGCCGGTGTCGTGCGTATCCGCTTCGCTGTCACCCGTATCCTGCGTATCCGATTCGCTGTCACCCGTATTCTGCGTGTCGGTTTCGCTGTCACCCGTATCCTGCGTGACCGCTTCGCTGTCACCCGTATCCTGCGTATCCGATTCGCTGTCACCCGTATCCTGCGTATCCGATTCGCTGTCACCCGTATCCTGCGTACCTGATGCGCTGTCGCCGGTGCCAGGATGTGTATCTGTGGAGGTATCGGTTTGGATTTCTGTCGAAGTGTCACCTTCTTTAAGGGTGGCGGTGTCACTTCCCTTTTCGGCATGCGTGCCCGTGTCGTCCGTTGTCTTTACCGGGTCCGTTTTTCGCGTGGTATCAACGCCGTCAATGTTATCATAGGGTTCCACAATGGCGGTGCAGGACATCCACAAGGAACAAAGCGCAAACAAACGTGCAAAGGGATACCGTCTCATGACTAAAACCTTCCCACTACCTGTATGCCACCCGAATTGGATCCCACAGCTGGCGTCAGTGCCACAACCTTTTCTTTACCAAATCGCTTTTTAGCCAAAACAAACAACACTGCACCGCCCGCCGCCACCACAGCGCCGGATATGAGCAGCACATTACTGGTCTTTGAAAGCGTGCCAATACTGTCGTTTTTTTCGTGGTATTTGGGCAGGCAGCCGGCGCCTGCGCAGGGTTCTTCCAAATCATTTTGACGTTTTAAAGCCACTGCCCCGGTGATCAGACTGGCCACCACAGAAGCACCTCCGGTGGCCATGAGGGCAATACCCATGGGCGCCATGCGTTTTTTCCATTTTGCCTTCAAAGAGAGTGCTGGACCGGCTTTTTTTTTGGTGGGCACAGACGTTTTGCCTTTGCTTTTGTCGAGGCTTTGGCGAACCACCGGCGGCGCCAGTTTGACCTGCGCACGATTATTGTCTTCACCCACTAAAATTGAAATGGCCTGACGTCCATTGACTCGGATTTTACGACGAAGAATATCACGCCCATCTTGAACAATCTGTAAATCGTGTTCCACGCCGGCCACAATCGCCAACCGACCAGGCAGCGGCGCCGTGCCACGCTCAGTACCGTCCACAAACACGCTTGCGCCCTCTGGCGCTTTAATGTCCACAAACCCCACCCGTTTATAAAGTCGGTCCAATTCGGCCTCGACCTCATTTTGCCGCTCTTCCATGATATTGTCGCCCCCCAGCGCCAGATACTTTTCGAATGCCTCCATCGCCAGGCCAAAATGCGCTGCAGCAGCCTCACTCTGCGCAATATTGTACAGCACCTTCCAATGGGGACTCTTTTGATACGCGCTGCGAAACGCCATCGCCGCTGCTTCATACTCTCCCTTTTCAAATGCAACGGTGCCCACCCTGTAGGACTCGCGACTCTTAAGGCGCAAAAGTTCGGCCTTTGTTTCCTTTTGCGTGGCCGCATCAATTTTGTCGCCCCCCTCCACCAGATACTGTTCATAGGCGTCCATGGCCAACGTGTAGTGCCCGGCGGCTGCTTCGCATTGTCCAATATTGTAGAGCATTTTCCAGGTGGGATTTAAATGATAGGCCTCGCGAAACGCGGCCGCCGCTTTGGTATACTCCCCATTTTCAAACAGCAACGTTCCTTCCTCAAACGCCAGTCGCGCATCCGCTTCGTTGGCGCGCGTTGAAGACGCAATCATTGCTGCAATAAAAAAAGACAATACTACTAAACGCATTTTTTATTCCTTTGAGTCGATTGATGCGAGGATACTAGCGAAAAGCGGAGTTTCCGTCCACGAATTTACACCCCGCGAGGAATTCCTGCCGCGCCATAAAGCAGGAGAACAAACACCGATTTAAAAAATCAATGAAAGGATGCTGAAAAAGTCCGCTGAAGCTGTCAACATACAGCCGCACCCCGAACTATCGCTGTCATCATTCGATGATGGGATGACCGGTGCGGGGGGGTCGATGTCTGATTGGCCCGGCGAGTCTGCAGCAAATTCGTAAGTGCCCACCGATGGCGGCGTGGCCCTGAGCATACCGTCGAGGTCGAAATCGATGTCGACGACTGCGGCGCCTGTGCCTCTGGCGGCGGATGTGGCGCTGAGATGAAAATCGCCGGCGCCTGCAAAGAGCCCGTCTGTTGATGTGAATACCAGATTGGTGGTCTCGGTGACATTGGGCACTTCGTTACCGATGGCCAGTTGGCCTTCTGCACCAATAATCAGATTGTTCCGCGCCACCACGCCGCCTAAATCCACGCCGTGAACGCGCAGGCCGTTGCGGGTGTACTCCACAATGGTGTTGTAATAGAATTCATACACGGAACCGGCGCCAAAATCCTGTTGATTGGCGTAAATGCCGTCCTCTCCAAAGTTGACGATGAGGTTGTTGTAAAAGCGACTGTTGCCCGCGCCGAGGATGATAATACCCATCACCGGGCCATCCATAATAATGTTGTTGTACACTTCGCAGGTGGAAAAGGCGCCAATCTGCAGGCCCTGCTGCTGGTACTGCTCGCCGGCGCCGCCCACGTTCTGGATGGTGTTGGCATAAAATGCGCAATCGCTCCTGGCCATGCCAATTTGCGCGCCGTCCCAGCCAGTGCGCTCAATAATGTTGTGGTGCACGTGAATGCCCTCCAGGTAATGGGGCTGATGCACTTCCTGATTGCCATCGCAGGTAATGGTGTGTCCGTTGGACTGGGTGCTGCCGATATAAAACCCTTCCCCGCCCGTATCGTGCACATACAAGTGATGAAGCGCGACATCCCGCTGCACAAACACCGCCTGATCTGCCGAGCCGTCACAGAGGGGATCGGTTTTACATGTAACGCCGGCAAAGCCCGTGTGGTGAATTTCAAGGTGATCCACTTCGTAGTTGGTGGTTTTTCCCCCCAGCACCAGGGCCACGCCGGGCCAGGGGTCTTTGTCGGGAGCGCTGATGTCAAACCCGTAAGTGACTGCGGCATCGCCGGTGCCGGTGAGATGAAAAAACGAGGACCCATCTTCCATCACCAATCCGTAGGCGCGATCTTCATTGTGAATAACCACCTGACCGCCACAGTTGGTAATGGTAACCGGGGCGGCGGCACTGCCGTGGACCTCTTTGAATCGCAAAAATTCGTAGTTGCCCGCCATGATGCACACGGTGTCGCCGGGTTGAATACCCTCCTCAGTGCCGTTAATGACCGTGGCGCCCGGGGAGAAAGTGTGGGTGCAGTCGCATTGGGCGTGGGCGATGGCTGTTTTGAAAAGACTGCAAACAGAAATCAGTAGCAAAAACGTGATTGTCATTGGGGACAAAGCGAGTCGAGCCTTGCCCCTACAGATGTTTGGGCGCATGGATTACCTCTTCGATGGCAAAAATAAGTTCGTCACTCACTTTTTTTACCACACGAATGGCCCCTGCGCTTTTGAGGTCCGCAAAAGTAATGTTGCCAGAGGGAATGCCAATGCAATGGGCGCCAATTCCCCTGGCCGCCATCACATCTTTGTTAGCCAAAGGAAATGCTATTTTGCGGTTCATGAAATCAAATGCGGGCGAAAAAACGCGGCAATTGCGCTAAATAACACGTCATTGCAGGATGGCGTTCATTTGCCTAAAGGCCTATGAATGGGATGCCAGCCTCCTTCTTTATTTTTCTCTGTCATCATTAACACGAATACACAACACGAATACACAACACGAATACACCTCTACCACGAATACATCTTTTCCAAATAAATCGGGTTCATTTGTAACCGACCACGCATCGCCTGGCCAACAGATAATACCATCTCAATCAACTTGCCGTGCCATCAGTTATGCTATTCCTGCATTTTGATGACACTATAATTGCCATTGGTAACACTTTATCAGCGATAATAAGATTTGACTTAGCGGCAAAGTGAAACGGTCCGCCTTAAAACAAAGAGAGCTTTTTATGTCGAAACACACCTTCTCACCTCTCCTTTTAATATCTGTTATAGTCGTTTTGGGGATAATCGCCTGCACTGACGGATGGAACAACGCTGATGAAAAAAAAACGGACGATGCCGGCGATATTGGCCAGAGCAACAGGGGTGACAGCGCTTCTTCAAACGATAACGGCGAAGGGCACAACGACGCCGATGACGGCAACACCGGCCAGGCCACCGACGAAAATACCGGCAACGCCAATTCGGGTAATGACACCAGTGGCTCAGGCGACGATATGGACTCAAATGATGACAGCGCGGGCAACGGCTCAAACACCGACAATGGCAATGGTGACACCAGCAACGCTGGAAATGACAACAACTCAGGCGATGACACACTGGACGACAAGTACCGCCCCGACGGCGATGTCACACCCGCAACGCAGGCGTCTGGCTTTTTACATGTGGACGGCAATCTGCTGGTGGATGACAACGGCAACAACACCCGTCTCACCGGTGTCAACTGGTTTGGTTTTGAAACCGGAAATCTGTCGCCTCACGGCCTGTGGGCCCGCGATTATCGCAGCATGATGAAACAGATTGCAGATATGGGCTTTAACACGGTGCGCATCCCCTGGTGCAACGAAATGCTGCGGGAAGGCGCCGCCACGCAGTCCATTAATACGTACGGCGCGGACCCCTACGACGGCACGGATCCCATGAACGGCGACCTTGAAGATTTGCCGCCCATCGAGGTTATGGATAAAGTAATCGATGCGGCAGGGGCAGCAGGTCTAAAGGTCATGCTGGACAATCACTCCCGAAACCCTGACGGCTACATGGAAGAAGACCTGTGGTATACCGACAGCTGCCCGGAAAGCCAATGGGTGGAAGATTGGGTATTCATGGCACAAAGATACAAAGGCAACACCACCGTTATCGCGTTCGATTTAAACAACGAACCCCACGATGGCGCCACCTGGGGAGCCGGTGTGGCGGCAACGGACTGGGACAAGGCGGCGGAGCGCTGCGGCACGGCCATTCAAGAGGTAAATTCGGACGTGCTCATTGTGATAGAGGGCATTGAGGAATGGAAGGACACAGGATACTGGTGGGGCGGCAACCTGAGGGGCGTAAAAGACGACCCCATCTCCCTGCCCGTGCAGGAGAAACTGGTATATTCCGCGCACGAATACGGTCCCGAAGTATTTGCCCAACCCTGGTTTGAAAGCGCTGATTTCCCCGGAAACTTGCCTAAAATCTGGTATGAAAACTTTGGTTATGTCGTTGCCTCTGAAACCAGCCACATGTTTATTGGCGAATTCGGCGTTCGCGACCTGGAATCGGCCGGTGGCGTTGCGGGAGAATGGTTTTTCACCTTCCTGGACTTCATGAACGAAAGAGATGGCTACTCCTGGACCTTCTGGAGCCTCAACCCCAACTCCGGCGATACCGAGGGCATCCTCACGTATGACTGGGTAACACCTCACGACTGGAAACTGGAAGCACTGAAGCCGTACATGGCGCCCAAAATCAATTAAGCGGTTTCAGAATCTCAAATCTCCGCATTACTGCGCCTTGCAGCAGTAACCAGGTGCAAAAATCAATGACAACGGATGAATACTACAGTTTCTGACACACTGTTGGCCAAAGGAACTGCTATTTTTCGGTTCATAACATCAAATGCGGGCAAAAAGCGGCAATTGCGCGAAATAACAGGTCATTGCAGAATGGCGTTTATTTGACCCCAAAGGCTGTAACGGACAAAAACGGTGGGTTTGGCGTGGGTCATGGGGTCACTCTTTTCGTAGGTTTTATTTGCGCTTTCAACGCTTTCACTTCATCAAACCGGCGGCCGTAGTTTAATTCGTTCACCATCTGTTGGGCGGTGGTGAAATGGGTGTTGGCTTCATTCCACTTGCCCTGGGCCAGAAAGAGGCGGGTGAATTCCAGATGGGCGTCGGCTTCGTGCAGTTTCATGCCCCCCTGCTGGGCTATTTCCAGCGCTTCGGTGAGATCGGCGTGTGCGTCGGCCCATCGTTCCATCTCTCGAAACAGCGCCGCCCGGGCGAGGAGACCTCGGACAATGAATTCTTGAGCGCCCGCCTGTCGCAGACGGTCCACGGCGGTGTGGAGTTGGGATTGCGCCTCGGTGAAGTCTCCATTTCCGGCTTTCCCGGCAAGGGTCAGGGCGGCCCGTCCCATAGAGAGATGGTCCAGTGCGATTGTGAGGAGCCAGTTTTTTCGTTTGGATATTTTGATGGCATATTGCGCCCGTTCCCGCACCGCCCCCGCCTCTCCCTGGCTGAGCAACAGGTCGCAATATTGATAGCCCTGCAGGGAGTAGAGCATCGGATTATGGGGCTCCTGTTCTGCTTGCATTTTTTCCGCTTCGACAAAGGCATCCCGGGCGTCTTTGATCTGGCCGGCATGGTGAAGGGCATCGGCCAGAGCGGTGCGTTTGCTCATTCGTTGAAACGCATCGCCACTGCGGTCCGCGTGGGCAACGCTCTCTTTGCCATAGGCCACCGCCTGCGCCAGGTCGCCCCGGCACAGATGCAGCTGGCTGAGGTTGCCAGCGGCGCGTGCGGCGTTTGTCCAATCTTCACGGCCAATACGCGCTGCCAGTCCGGCCTCCATGGGGTCCGCCGCCTCGGTCAATCGCCCCAAGGCCCGGAGTTCAAAACCGGCCCATCCGAGTACAGCGGCCTGGTACTTTTGGGTCAAATCCGGAACGGGCGCTGTCCAGGGCTCGGCAAAGAATCCCGAAAGGGCCGCGAGATCTGCGCCGAATGCGCCGAGTTGGTGAACACTGTATCCCTTGTTCTCTCTACGAATACGAGACCAGTACACCTCCTCCAACGCCGCCTGATGCACCCCCGCTTTACATCCGTGGTGGACGGCGACGTACAGATGCGCCAATTCTTCCAGGGTGTCCGGCAACTCTTTGGCTGTGGTTTTGAGATGCTCGTACAATCGCCGGTGGCCTTCTTTAAACGCGTTGTTATTCTGTTTTTCAAGCAGCTCCCCAAAGTGCTCCCGCACCAGGGGGTGGGCGTCGAGTTGTCCTTTGGCGTGGGTGCTTTCTTTGGCCAGCAGACCCATGACTCGAAGGTGCGTCAGCGCCCGTTGCCAATCGCCATCGGAGATTTGCTGCAACTGGTGGGTGAGGCCATCGATGGTCGGGGGAGCGGTGATGGCGTCGATGGCGGCTTTGTCTGCGGGGCGGTCGAAGAGACCGAGGATGTTGAGAATATTCAACTCCGCCGTGTTTGCCAGCTGCTGTTCGCGAACCGCCATGAGGCGACGGGGATGGCGGCCTTTTTCTTTGGGAATATCCAGGTCTGGGATGTGTTGGGCCTGGGATATGTGATGCCCGGAACACTCATATAACCAGGCGCTCAACAGATTGATGGCCAGGGCGTGGCAGCCGAAGTCCTGGGTGGCCTGTTCGAGTGCACTGTTGCTGCCGCGAATGCCCCGTACCCGCAACAGGGCACGCCCCGCTTCGGGAGAGATGGTTTCGAGGCTGTGTTCCACAACAGTATTTGTAAATCGATGCAGTTCGGTGACCGGTTCGCGAGTGGTCACCAGACAAAGCCCGGTGTTTTTTCGGGCGAGTTCGCGCAACAGGGTAGAGAGCGCGGCGTCTTTGATTCGTCCTTTTTCTTCGGCGCGGTATCCCTGCAGGGGCTCCAGACCGTCCAGAATGAGCAGGGTCTTCTCTTTCTGTACCAGTTTGGCGAGCCGTCGGCCTTTATCAAAGGGAGATCCTTTTTGGGGGGCGTCATCCCCAAACCATCGCAACGCCTGGTCGATGAACTGGTCGGCAGAGGTGACCCGCTCGCCGGTGCCCTGACTGTAAAACGACCAGCCGAACACACTTTTGGCCCCTCGCCAGTTGTCCGCTTCCATTTGCGACAACCACTTGTTCACCAGGGTCGACTTGCCCACGCCACCGTACGCCACAAAACTGACCACATTGGTTTGGGCGGCATGCCATGCGCTGTTCAGCAATTTAATCTCTTTTCGGCGACCAAACAGCTCCATGCCTGTTTGCGGCAACCGTTCGATAGACACGTCGTCGTTGGTGATGGCTGTCCAGGCCGGGGCCGGCGGGGTTGGTTTTTTGCGGTGGGCCAGGAAGTCCCGAATCTGCGTTGTCAACGCCACAAAGACCGTGTCCCAGTCATCCCTGTACTCCCGGGCAACGGATTTGCCGTCTTTCGGATGCATCTGAATCGCCTTTAACCAGGGATATTCGTCCCACAGGCAGGGCCGCAACAACACCGGAATCAACAGCAACCCGTCGTTCTCCCGGCGTTCAAGCAGATAGGGAATCTCCTCCTGTTGACAAAAATCAGACGTGAGAAAGTCGGCTGAAATCAAACACACCGCCACACTGGCCCGTTGCATCGCCGCGTTGATTTGGTCGTACCAATCGTCGCCCGGATTGATTTGGTCATCACTCCAGGGGTCATTCACTGCCCGCTTTTTGAGTGTATTCAAATGGCGCAGCAGCCGATCTTTCCATTCGGTATCTTTGTGGCTGTAACTGATGAAAATCGTGGGCTTCTGGTCGGGCATCGAATGCGCTCCCCTATTCGCAGGTGTTGCCGGTCAAAACATGTCGCACTGCTAAACGGTTTTAAAAAGAGAAGAAAAAATCGTAGAGACAAAGCCCAAAAAAATCAAGCCCGGTGACAAAGAGATAGGAAAGATAAAAGCCATTTTGCCGGTGCCTGCATCGCGTTGCTGGTTCCGGGCGAGAGAATACTGAACATTTCCGCCACCTGGCAAAGGGCTGTTGCATCACGGATTGTGATCGCAATATACGTTGCCATAACAAATGAATACTGCAGTTTCTGACACACTGTTGGCCCAAGGACATGCTATTTTTCGGTTCATGAAATCAAATGCGGGCCAAAAGCGGGAATCGCGCATGGATTGCCTCTTCGATGGCGAATATGAGTTCGTCACTCACTTCTTTTACCACACGAATGGCCCCTGCGCTTTTGAGGTCCGCAACAGTAATGCTGCCCGAGGGAATTCCAATACATTCGGCCCCAATCTCTTTAGCGGCCAGGACATCTTTGGGGGTATCGCCAATGACAATCACTGGTGCATCCTTTGACCGGGCATGGGGGCGGCATCTCTCCACCGCTACTTGAAGAATGTGAGCGCGCGCTTCGCCATCGTCGCCGTAGCCCCCCAAATCAAATTGAAACAAGTCGCCGATGCCCGCATTGTGCAGTTTGCATTCAGCGCCTGCGCGCACATTCCCGGTCCCCAGACCAATGACCGCGCCTGCCTCGTGGAGTTTTGGAATCACGTCTCTGGGGGCGCCCAATGCAAAATAGGAATCTTCCAAAATGAGTTGCTGAATATGGCTCACATAATAATCCAACAGCTGAGTCTTTTGCGCCTCGGTGGGCGATGCAATCCCCCCCATTTCCAGCAGTTGTCTGGCCACATCCAGATCGGTGGCCCCGGCAAAGGAGATGCCCTCGGCCAGCCGGTCCCTGCCGGTCATATCAAACGCTGCCTTGCTCATGGCGCGCACCCCGGCGCTGCGTCTTTTGGAAGCTCTGGAAACCAATGTACCGTCAATATCAAATAATAAAATACAATCCATGGCCCTGTTGTAATCAAGTGGGCCGTTTTTTCAATCAATTTGGCTGGTCGGGCCCATTCGGACGTGTATACTCCCCGTTATCGAACCAATCAGAAGGAGAAACCATGTTAATACGAATAAAATTGGACTACCGGATAGCGTTGCTGTTCCTTCTCCTGGCCGCAGGTGGCTGTCGCACGATGAACGTGGAACTGGTGGATGCATCGGTGCAAAAACCCAGCAATGTGGCGCTGTATTTCTCCATGGACGACCCCAAAGGCAATCCTGTGGCCGGGGTGGAGGCATCGCAGTTTAAAATTTACGAAGATGGCCAGCTCATCTCCGAATACGAAAGCAAACAAACCATTTTAAATCCCGAGGTGGCCATTGAAAGCTACACGCTGCTGCTTTTGGACATGAGTGGTTCAGTGGTGGATTCCGGGCAGGTGCCCCAGGTGCAGGCAGCGGTGGCCACTTTTCTGGAGAACATTCAAACCAACCAAAAAGTGGCCATTTATGCATTCGATGGACGGGAGGACATTCAACCCATCGCCAAATTCGGCATGCGGGAGGCAGCGCTTTCCAGACGCAATGAACTGCTCTCCAAATACGACCCCAAAGATCCCTCCACCAACCTCAACGGCGCCATCATTAAAGCCGTGGACGAACTGCAAAGCGCCAAGGAAAAATCAAAGGCGCCGTTAAGTTTCGGAACGCTGGTGGTGTTTACCGATGGCACCGACCGCGCCCACCGCGTCACCTCTGAAGATGCCATGAAAACCCTCGATGAAAACGAAGTGAATACGTTTGTCATTGGCCTTGGGGGCGAGGTGGATACCAAACAGATGTCCGAATACGGCAAGGATGGCTATATCCACGCCGAAAATACCGCTGCCATCGACGACGCGTTTAAAAAAATGGCCGAAAAAATCAACGCCCATGCCCTTAGATATTATTTGCTCTCATACTGCAGTCCCTCGCGGGCGGGAAAACATGAGCTGTCCATAAAAGTGGAGGCTGGCGGTAATCATGGCAAACTTGAGTACGAATTCGACGCCGAAGGCTTCAGGCCCGAATGCGATCCCAATGACGCCCCCAGATTCGAGCCCCCTGACCAGGCCGAAGCAGCACAAAAACAAAAGAATTCAGCGGATGCCCCGGCGTCGGGTAAAAAGAAAAAATCCTCTAAAAACAAAGATACACAGGCTGAAGTAACCCGCCGGGAATCCTTTGTCATCGGCAACGAACCACCGGATGTGGGATATTGAACTGTCCCCTAAAGGGTAGAGTTCATCCGCCAGTCCGGATAATCATCGCGAGTTCTAAATTCTGTTTCCAGGGTTTTCATGACGGAGAGCACCTGGTCTTCGCGCCAGTAACGACCCACCACCTGGACGCCCAGCGGCAGTCCCTCGCTGCCTTCATCAACTTTTTTCGCGGCCTTGAAAATGAGATCTTTGGCTGCAGGACGCCGGGCGGTTTCGCTTGCCCGCACGCGGCTGGCGGCGACGACTCCGGCGGGGTTGCCCAGCAGATTGAAAATAAGAGAATAACAACCGGCCATGGTCATGGCCCCGACGTCATCGCCGTGGGAAACCGCCGGCAGCGCAAATGCGGGACAGATAATGATGTCGATGTGTTCGGCGTCCATCTGATGCAAAAAGCGGGCGCGCATTTCAGTTCGTTCCGCGGTGAGGCGTTGAAAAACGTTGGCACTCGATGGGGCCGTATCTGCCAGCAGTTTTGCCGACGTTGCCTGACCCATTTTGCGAAGCATGCCACACATAGCGCCGCGCATCATTTTGCCCATGGATAATGATGTCTTCAGATGCTTAACAACCGGTGTGGGCGCATCCCGCCCAAGCGCCTGATTAATCCAGTTGGCCCCGGCAGCGGAAATCAGGCGAATGGCTATGCGGAAAGCATCCTCGAACTCCGGATATTCAAACGGCACAACAGAAAAACCAATATCTTTAAGAATTTCCACCGCGTCGTTCACCACGCGTTGCACACCCGACGATGCCGGAAAGAACGGGTGACTCGAATAGTATCCAATACGCAACCCTCTCGCTTCCGCGACCGGGCCAGGCGTCCACGGGGTTTGTGCATGCAACGTTTTCGAGGATAAGGGGCGCGTCAGAAGCGCATCCATCATCAGTTTGAGATCATCCACATGTCGCGCCATGGGACCCGGCTGGGTGGTGTACGGTTCAAATCCCGCAAATGCGCCCAGTTTATCTGGAAACAGGGGCGAATCATCGTTGGGAAATCGGCAGCCAGTGGGTTTAATTGTGTGAATGCCGCACTTGTGGGCCGGAACCCTGAGACTCCCCCCCATATCGCCCCCCAACCCCAGAGGCGACCCCTTGGCCGCGATAATCGCCGCTTCACCCCCACTGCTCCCGCCTGGAACACGGGCTGTATTCCATGGATTGCAGGCGGATCCGAACCGCGCGTGATCACTCAGGTACGTTAAACAAAGCTGTGGCACATTGGTTTTCCCCAGAAAAATAGCCCCTTCTTCCCGGAGTCTGGCCACCAGTGGCCCTTCGCGGTGCCCGTCGGGATCCAGTGCTTTAGCCAGCCCCAGCCAGGTGGGTGTTCCTTTGACCATGTACTGATCTTTGATGGTCATGGGGACACCAAAGAGTTGTCCCCTTGCCTCTCCCGCCGCCAGTTGACAGTCTGCTGCCCGGGCCGCTGCCAACGCTTCGTCAAACATGGGATAAATAACCGCGTTTAAAAGACCATTCACTCGATTTATTTGCCGGATATGGGCTGACACAATCGCTTCCACCGATATTTCACGTTGACGCACCGCTTCTGCCATACGGGTGGCACTCATATGAATCAGGTCCTGCTCTTGAACTGAATCCGTCATGTAGGCAACTCCTTTGTTGATGAGTCCAAATAATTAACCAAATGGTTAAACCAATTGTACAGGACAGCAGAAAATTGGAAACGTTCCAGAAATTTGTCAACATGAGGCGGCCAATAATGGAGAGGATAGTTATCTTGTTCAAATAGTGTGCCCCAAACCAATGCCTGGTATGCCTTTTTGGGGGACCTCTGTTTTTTTTATTCAGGTCTCAAAAAATGAATGATAGGGGGACTTCGTTGCGAATCAACCATTGCTTTTCACTTTCGGCTACCCGATGGTGGAACCGCGGAAGGAAAAAAAATGAGCGGCTGGACGGGAAAAATTTTACAGGTGGACTTGAGCGAACGCAGTGTCACGACGCTCTCGTTACCGGACGATGTGTACAGGCAATACCTGGGGGGACGGGGACTGGCGGGGTATTTTTTGCAGGACGCCACAGATTTTGAGTGGGATGATCCCAAAATGCCGCTGGCCCTGTGTACCGGCCCGCTGACCGGAACGACCACCCCCGCATCCGGCCATGTGATTTTTGCCACCCGATCTCCTTTGACTGGCGCTCATCTGGATGAATCGGTGGGTGGGAAACTGGGGACGCAGATAAAAGCGGCGGGCTTCGACGCGGTAGTCATCACCGGAAGCGCATCATCGTGGGTGGGTCTTGAAATTCGAAACAGTGATGTCCGCATTGCCGATGCGACGTCGCTGCTAAACAAAGACACCATTGAAGCGGCCAATGCATTGTATCAATTTAATGCGCACGCCGTAATTGGCCCGGCGGCACACAGCGGGGTGCGATTTTCGAGTGTCCTGGTCGATCGCTATCACGGCGCATTCCGGGGTGGCATGGGACTTGGTTTTGCCGCTAAAAAGTTAAAATACATTGGCGTGACAGGCAGCCGTTCTGCCACGGTGTCCAACGAAACGCTGCTGCAGGGCGCGGCCGAAGATATTCGCCGACTCACTGCCGCATCATCGATTCTCAAGGGCGAGAATGGTATCGCCAATCTGGGAACCGCCGCCCTCTTTGATTTGATTCATACGCGCCGCATGATGCCCACCGCTAATTTCAGACGCACGTTTTTTGATGCAGCCGCCAAACTGAACGCGGCGCAAATCAGCGAAACATTTGAAGTGGAGTCCTTTGGTTGTTCCGGATGCCATATATCCTGCCGCAAACGTCAGACCAACGCCACCGGTCTGCCCGACTACGAAGCGCTGGCCCATTTTTCGGCCCTGCTCGAAAACGACTCGTTGCGAACCACAGTGTCGGCCAACGCGCTCTGCGCCCAGCTGGGGATGGATCCCATCTCGGCCGCCGTCTCGCTGGCCTGTTACGGTGAAATTCGCGGCATCACACTTAACGGCGAGCAGATACTGGAGCTGTTGACCGATATTGCAGCCGGCAAAGGCGAAGGAAAAATGCTGGGACAGGGTAGTTTGCGCTATGCCACAAAGGCGGGCCGACCGGAGTGCGCCATGACCGTCAAAGGGCTGGAAATACCCGCGTTCGATCCCCGAGGCGCCTTTGGACTGGCACTGGCCTATGTCACTTCCACACGGGGCGCCTGTCATCTGCGCGCCCTTCCGTTGAGCCACGAAATCCTGCGCAAGCCCGTGGCCACAGATCGATTTTCATTCAGCGGCAAAGCCCGCATCATTAAAATCGCCGAAGACCAGATTGCGCTGGTGGATTCATTAACCACATGTCCGCACCTGATGCTGGCGGCTTCCATGGAAGAATACGCTCAGGCGCTCACCGCAGTGACGGGACTTGAGTTGACCACTGCGGATTTGACGCAGGTGGGCGAACGCATTTACTACAGCGAGCGCATGCGCAATGCATTATGGGGATTTGATGCCAGAGAGGACGATTTGCCACACCGCTTTTTTAACGAAGCAGGCACCAGTGGACCGGCGTTTGATGTCCCACCCATTTCCCGCAACGAATTTTTGGAGGCGCGGCAGCGATACTACACCGTGCGCGGACTCGATGAGAACGGCATGCCCAGGCAGGATGTTGCAAAACGACTTGGATTAAAATGGAAAAACTGATTCAAAAGTATGTACGAAAGCTGACGCACCAGGGGCTGGTGCAGGCGGATTCGGTGTTAATGGGTGGCCTGGATGCCGAGTTTGTGTGGAATAAAACAGACAAACGTATTTCCGCACTGGAAAATCTGTTTGCCGGCCTGAACATCAATTCCTTTCTGGTGGCTACGCCCAGCAGTCCCATTGCCGACATCATTGCATATCTGTCAAAAACATGTGGTGACGCCGTGCGTCCCAGCGATTCGGAAACCCGGACGTTTTTGCACGACCTTCCCATTGCCAAATCCAGCGACACCACCGAAATAGCGCACCATCTCAACCGCCGCAAATGTGTGCTGTTGCCCGACGGAAGCATTGCTGCATACGGTACTGTTTCCCCGGAGGAAGCGTTTGTAACGTTTTCGTCCGCATGTTTTGCCGCATATGTCAAATTCATGTCCGACTGTCTTTTGGGCGTACGCGACGGCAACATCACCAAAGACGCTAAATACGTGCTTCAAAAAGCGCTGGACGCCCTGCAATTGCCGCCAGTATTGACACCTCCGGTACTGCCGGGGCCATTCAATTCTGAAGCACAAATCCATCGCGCCATGAGCGAGGTGGGAAGACACACCGTGGACCATCGACTGGTGGATTCTCATTTTGGTAATGTGTCTGTTCTCTGGAATAATATTGTATATATCAGCCAAACCGGTTCTTCACTCGATGAACTGGAAAGCTGCATCGATCCCTGTCCCCTCAATGGCAGCAGTTCGGCGGGAATTACCGCGTCCAGCGAATTAACCGCTCATCGCCGCATTTACGAAGAAACCGACGCCGATGTGGTTCTTCATGGACATCCCCGCTTTTGCGCCATCCTATCTCTCGACTGCAGCGAGCCCAACTGTCCCACCCGGGGGCAATGCCATATTCGCTGCGACAAGGCGCGTTTTGTCGAAGACATTCCCATTGTTCCAGGAGAAGTGGGTACCGGCTCTTTTGGCCTGTGCAACACAGTCCCTGGCGCCATTAAAGGAAAACGGGGCGTCATCGTGTTTGGACATGGTTTGTTCACCAGCGCGCAAAAGGACTTTTTGCAGGCGTTGCAAAACATGTTCGATGTGGAGCGCATGTGTGCAGAGGCATTCATCCATAAAATCCAGTAATTTACCACCTCACACAGCACTGGCCAGCAGAATATCCATGGTCAGAAAACAAGCGATTGATGACACGCTGGTATGCCCCGCTCGACACCACAGCACTATGTTCCAGCCAACGCGGCGTCGCGCCGGCGAAGAGTTGTATTCCCAAAAATATTCCCCCGTCCCGTGCCGATACTGCCCGACTATTTCAGCTGACGAAGGCGCTCTCTGGGCACCACTTCATCGTACTGATCACCCCAGCCGTTATAGCGAATGATAATCTCACCATTGGTGGGATCCACGTGCATCGCCGTGCCCATGTACCACTGGTCTCCCCACTTGACGTGAAACTGCTGTCCCACTTTCACGGGTGTTTCCTTAGTGACACGAATATTGGAAACAGGCCCCGAAATACCGCTCATGGTGGCAGCATCAATCTGTTCAGCGGACATGGTGCTCTTAACCGGTTCTGACAGCCACCAAACCAGCGCGAACCCAATTCCGACCACAAGGGCCAAAATCCCAAGAATTGCCGGCAATGCGCTTGTTCGCTCCACCTCAATCGGTTCGGTTGAAAACGGCGGCGGAATGATAGAATCCCCGGGTTCGTAGTCAATGGTGCGAATGCGATCTTCTGCCACCACATCATCAAAGGCCGGCGCCCACCCTTCAAAATGCACTTTCCAGCGCTTTTCCGCTGTTTCCGCCTGAATAATGTCAACCACATGGGCCGACCACCAACGACCGCCCCATTCCACGGCGACCGCATCGCCGATCATGAAATCAGCACTCTCGCTTTCTTCCGGTGGCTCCAGAAATTTGTGGCGCTGCCCGCAGTACTTGCATATCAGCGCGGTTTTCCCAAAATTGGGAGATAGAGGCGTGCCGCAGTTCGCGCAGGCGAGCTGATGAACATCCTCCATTGGCCTGATGGCATAGCCGCCCGATGGCGACTCAGTTGAAGTGTTTGTTTCCAACGTCATGTCTTTCCCCCTTTAGAAAAGGTTGAAAAATACACACCAATTGTAATGTAATCACCCCAACCACACGTGTCACATGGGTCAAAACTGCACAAATCCGCGCCGTTACTGGCGGATTTACACAGGATTCGCTGAAGCGCAACAGAATCGACCTCACGAAACAGGAACTTGTCAGGTACGGCCAGCACCGCATTTTATGGCGACATAAAGGGTCTGAAATGACCCGGACCCATTTTTTTTAAGGGTATCATTTCCCAAAGGCTACAAATTATGAACAATTGCCTCTGGAAAGCCCCTATTAAAAATCGCCCGAATCCGTTTGGTTCACTTCGAAGGATTCTACCAGAGGACCATCCACCTCCTTATTCAACAGTCGAAATCCGACGCCCCGATCGTTTCAATCGCGCACGCACCGGCGATTCCCCCTGCAACCGCTGCTCTCTTTCCATTTCGGCACGGGTCAATGAAAGGTGCTGAAAAAGTCGGATTCGGCGCATGACGAGCTGTATACAACCACCGATGACCGTGACCGCTCCCATTGTGATGCAACACCATAAAAAAAGAACTGCAAGCCGACGCGCCGTGCTCGCCGGCGCCAGCTCTATCTCGAGAAACGAAAAACCACCGTTGCGAACAAGGGCCACACCAGCCGCCATCGAAACGAGCAGCGTCAGACTGTTGACCACCACATCATCTCTACGACTGCCAAACGTTTTGTTAATGACCACATTCGTTTGTCCGTGTCGTTTCTGCCGACGGACCAGAATAATGGCGGCCAGTCCAACTCCCATCGCCGGTAGTGCCATGGTCAGACAGAAGAAAAACAGCTTATGCAACTGGACCATCAAATATGCCGCCGGCTGCGTCTGAGACAGTGCATCCGCCAAAAAATGCGGCGAAAAAATTTCTGAGGACTTCAGTAGCATCACACCCGTCAGGCCAGCGGCAACCAGAATCACGCCAAACCACAACAGATTCGACTGTAGTAACAGTCCCTGCTGCGCTGCAGCAGATACCCGTGATGGCGGCGGCGAAAAAGGCTTCTCTGTCTGGTCTGTCACTACCGAATCCATCGCCAGTGAATGGCGTGAAAATTGTATTCAACAATCGGATTACAAAAAAAAGAATGACGAAAAGGTGGCTGATAATTATTCGGAAATCGCTTCTGCGGGGCACTCATCAACACAGGCGCCACATTCCGTACACTCATCTGCGCTGATAACGGCGATGCCATTTGCCATGCTAATGGCTTCTGCGGGACATGCTTCCACACATTCTTCACAACCGGTGCATTCATCTGCGTTTACTTTTGGTACTGCCATTTTTATCCTCCAAATCAAGGGGGTTAAGTGCAAAGAGTTGCTTTGCCACTGGTTCAAATCCAAAGTTTTGTTATCATGTGCCAGGCAGGGTTGCAACTTCAATTCGCTTTTTGTTTTTGGGGTTTTCCTGTACTGATTTGTACCCGGAATGACAAATATGACGAAGCGACAAAAAAGTATCCATCCTGCTGAAATTATTCAAGTTGAGCACGGATTGCAATACACGCCCCATCCGTGCTGGATTGCGTTTGGTTACCCTGCCCCATACTCGGTGGCGGCATCCTCTTTAGGCTATCAAACCGTATATCGGCACTGGAACACTCACGAGGGAATTTCCTGCGAACGGTTCGTTTACGACGGGGAAAATCCACAGATACCCCGCACATTGGAGTCTGCACAACCCATATCCGCCGCTGCAGCGCTGGCGTTTTCCATGGCATGCGAAACTGATTTGCTGCCAGTGGTTCAAATGATGCGCCGCAGCGGGATTTCGCCATTGCGAAAGGAACGAACAGATTCGAATATTCCAGTGATCGCCGGTGGTCCACTCACCCTGCTGTCCCCGGAGCTGCTTTCGCCGCTGGCCGATGTGGTAGTGTGCGGAGAAGGCGAAGACGCTTTGGACACAATTGCCAATGCATTGGCGGACAGCCCCAACAAATCCCTTTTTCTAAAAGCGCTGTCAACCGCCGCCGATAAAGGCATCTGGATTCCATCCCTTGCCCCTGCGCCCAGAAAGATGCACACGGTGGGAATCGACCGATTGCCCGCCTTTGCGGCCACGTGGTCGTCGCTTGCGGATTTCAAGGACCTGTTTCTGGTGGAAATCGCCCGAGGATGCCCCAGACGCTGTGCTTTCTGTCTGCTGGCCCAAAGCGGCCGATTTCGCGCCGTTCCCAAAGAGGTCATCTTATCCAAAATTCCCGACTCGGCCAGAGGGGTGGGTCTGGTTGGGGCAGCCGTTACCGACCATCCGCATCTCGAAGAAATCGTGGCCGAAATTGTGGCCCGGCAAAGGCGGGTGTCACTATCGAGTATGCGGGCCGATCGTCTCACGCCGGAACTGCTTTCCAGGCTGGTTGAGGGGGGATTGCGAACGCTTACCGTGGCAGCGGACGGAGCATCTGAAGCGATTCGCGCCAGAATCCGCAAAGGCATCACCGAACAGCACCTTATTGACGCTGCGAAAATGGCCCGTACGCAAAAATTGAAAGGGCTGAAGCTCTACTCCATGGTGGGATTGCCAGACGAAACCGACGCCGACATGGTGGATTTCGCCAGGCTGGTCACCGAGCTTTCAAAATTATTGCGCATTACCGTGGCGATTCAATCCTTTGTGCCCAAGCCCAACACACCACTGGGAAATGTCCCCATGGTCGAAACCCGATTGCTAAAACAGAGACTCAATTCGTTCCAGCGCCAAATGAAAGGACGCGTGATCATCCAATCCACATCTCCCAGATGGTCCTGGGTGGATTGGAAGCTTGCCCATTCCAAAGAGCGGGGCCTGGACGTCGCCATGGCCGTATCGAAGACCGGGGGGGATTTTTCAGACTGGAAACGTGCAATTGCTAATTATTTGTAATTACAGGCAATAATACTGACCTCCTTTGATCATCTATATAATGTTTTGGAAAGCTGGAAACAGAATATTTTCGGATGGTGTATGTTTCTCAACAATGTTAGTTAAAAAAGGTACCAATTACTAAGGAGCTGGATATGGAAAATCAGTCGGGCAACCCTCCCAAAACAGAAAAAGCCGCCAAAATGAGAATTAAAATCGACGACGCCATTGCAAGGGGCGTGTATTCCAACACCGCGGTGGTTCACAACAACGAAGTCGAATTTGTTCTGGACTTTTTGTTCGCAGAGCCACCCCGCATGCAGGGACACGTGGTATCCAGAATTATCACGAACCCCCGCGCGGCAAAACAGCTGGCCATTGGCCTTTCTGAACTTGTAAAACGATACGAGGAACGACATGGGGAACTCAAGTTGTCCAAAACCGGTCCCGGCGTGGATCCCAAACAATATCACTGACGGGAAGTAAGGAGACGAAATCATGAAAAAGAGCGATATCCGGATGACATTGCACATGTCACTGGCGATGGTTCTCCTGCTCTCAATAGGCGCCTGCGACAACAGCCTGGAAGAGCGATACGACGAATTTCTGGACAGTGCCCCGTCTGCCTGCAAAAATTATTGCGAAATCATGAGTTCCTGTGATCGAACCTCGGACGGAGGCACCTATCGATATGAGTCTCTCGCCTCGAGAGTTCACGTTTGTGTCGCGGAGTGTTCGGCATATGCAGCGGAAGGCGCTTACGCGTGGTTCCGGGCTGACAACGATGGTATTGACAGAAATATGGACGCCTATGTCAGCGGTGGTGCTCTTATGGACGCCCTCGGCTGCCTGTTTGATCTCGGGGTTTTTGGTTGCAATTATCTCGAAGACGGCTCTTACAAGATTGTGTTCAGCCCCGTCTCCCGCGGTATTTGCGAGGACTCAGCCAAATGTATTGACAGACTCAACGTGGACTATCACTACGCCTGGCAGGAAAATTCAGGTACACTCGGTGGAAGCTGCCAGGGGCAGGGTGCTGATACTATCGACTTCCCATATTTTTAGTCGCCCCGGAAACGGCATCCAACTGTTTTAAAATGACCTCACTTTTAGTACTGGCACAACTGGATTGGAATAGGGTGGCGGTGAAAAGCGTGGCAATTAACGTCAGCGTTGCTATTATTCTCATCTGCATTCTTTCTGTGCTGCACATTAGCAGTACTCATTTTGGGTACCCCCCCAAAAAAGTATATAAGAGTATAGTGCGCATTTGTTTTAATACCACTGAAAAATGGAACCCACTTTCCAACAAATGGAAATTACGTGTTTTCAGGAGAAAAACTGTGACCGATGCAAGTGATTCCTCTCCCGTGGAAATTAAAGAAAAAATAAAAGAAGCGGCATTGCGTCGCCAAATGATGATAACATCTTTTACCTCCCATACCAACGCATGGCGTCTTATCCACAGTGGTGCGGACGGATTTGATGGAATAACAGTGGATGTTCTTGATGACGTCCTTCTGGTGGAACAACACCGGGAACATGCCGATATCTCCCATTTGTTACAGGAGTTACCCCTTCAATTCCCCGACAAATCCATTTTCGTGAAAAAACGATGGTCACGACTGTCCGAACACCGTTGTGGCGAGCAGGTGGCGGGGCCAAGGCATCCTCATATTCTAAATATCCTGGAAAACGACCTTCGGTTTGGCATAAGACTCACGGATGAAGAACATATCGGACTCTTTCTGGATTCAAGGATGCCAAGAGAATGGGTCCGCGCCAACAGCACAGATAAACGGGTGTTAAATCTTTTTTCGTATACAGGCGGTTTTGGCGTCGCAGCCGCTGCCGGAGGCGCAGTGAATACTGTGAACATCGACAACAAGAACTCCGCTTTGCGCTATGCGGAGCAGAACTACCAAAAGAACGGTCTTCCGTTCGACAGCCGCACTTTTTTCAAATGCGATGTTCTCTACTACCTGAAGCGCGCCGCGGGACAGAAGGGACGTTTCGACCTTATTGTTGTGGATCCCCCACCGCGGTTTAAACGACGACATCAAAGAGATTTCGTGGCCCACCGGGATTATCACAAACTGATTGCGCTGTGCATCGGGGTTCTTGCCCCGGGCGGCACCATCCTGGCTGGCCTGAATGCACTTAAGGCCAGCGATGAACAGATGGACACAATGATAGAAGCGGCCGCAATGGAGAGTCACTCCACCATCACAACCACCGGGGACATCACAGCGCCCCCGGACTTTCCCTCCACACCCGACCGCCCCGTTTCCCGTTTTCGAATCCTGCGCGTTTCCCACACGCCGGAAAATCCCCGGTAGCAATGTCGGCCGTTGTATTTTCGAACCGCAATTTGTGCTCCCAGCGACTTTGGGATACATTCCACCTCCATGAACGAATCAGCGCATACAATATTAAAAAAAATAATGATGCTTTGCATCTGTACAGCGGTCGGCGCCTGCAATACCACCTGCAGTGGCGGCTTTTCAGGCAATATCAGCATGGGTGACGGCGATACCACCCCGCGCCCAAAGGAATCCCTTGCGCCAACCAGTTCTGCGGTAGCGATGTGCATTAACGGCGAAATGGCAATGTCCCATGTTCAGGAACTGGTTTCCCTCGCGCCCCGTCACCCCGGGACAGAGGGACATCGCAAAACCCGGGCATACATAGTTAACACATTAAAACAATCAACACTCACACCGCAACAGCTGCCTTTCACTGCATACACACCCCATCCAGACTTTCCAAAAGTGGAAATGGAAAACATCTCCGTGCGATTCGACGGGCAAACAGAAAAGCGCATCCTCATTACCGGTCACTTCGATGGAAAAATCATCGAAAAAGGAACATTTTATGGCGCCAACGACAGCGGTTCCTCGACGGCGCTGTTGCTGGAAATGGCGAGATGCCTGAAACTACACCCCCAAAAAGAATCTGTGCAACTGCTCTTTCTGGACGGCGAAGAGGCGTTTGTGAAATGGACGGATACAGATAGTTTGTACGGTTCCAAACATTTTGTGGCAGGCCTGCTCGAAAAAAATGAGACGGACAACATCGCGGCGGTGATCAATGTGGATATGATTGGCGACCGCCATCTGCAATATGTAACAGAACAGAATTCCACAGGATGGGTATTTGCTGCGCTACGAGAAACAGCTGAAAAGATGGGGCATAGCGACCTTTTCTCTGGCCCGGCCGCTTCGGTTGGGGATGACCATCTACCGTTTTTACAGGTTGGTATTCCCGCCGCAAATCTTATCGATTTCAATTACGGGCCCGGGTGGAATTCAAACAGTTACTGGCATACCGAAGCTGACAACATGAATCACGTCAGTCCTGACAGTATGATGATAACAGGACAAATTGTTCTTTCTGCACTCCCTCTGCTGATGGAAGGCCCCGGCAACTAATATGTATCGCAGTTCGCGCTCCGCATTGGAAGTGGATAAAATCCATAGACGGAAAAAGAAAAAATGGTATGGTGGCGGCGTTTGATTGAGAGGTACCAAGGAGTCTGAATCACATGAAACGAATCGATTTTTCAGAAACGGGCATTTGCGACATTAACTGGTCCCCGGATGGGGAATGGCTGACATACGTTCGAGTGGAAAAAAAAGACAACACAGAGATCAGTAAAATTTTTAAAGCCAAAGCCGACGGCGCATCCCCGGTGGAAATGGCAGAGGGTACATCGCCCAGTTTCAATAGCGATAATGACATCATTTATGAGAATGGTGATGAAATCTATCTGAACAACCAGGGAAATAGCACGCTGCTGATTAGTAAATCCGACATCATTGGGGGGACCCCCAAACGCAAACCCAAATGCTCTGGAGACGGTAAAAAGCTGATTTTTGTCATCGACAACGTTTTTCATAAAGAAAGCGAAGCCCGCAACGCGTATCCCTACCGAAGTTTTTTAGGTGTGGCCGACGCCGGTAAGCGTCCCCATTCCCAAATACTGGCCAACCAGCAATGGTATGGGGGGACGGTCACCTGGTTTCCGGATCACGAAACTTTCCTGCATTACGAGTTTGATTCCACTGGCGGCGCTCGCATCCACATGAGCAATTTGAAAGGGGACAAACTGGGGACCATCTTTGGATTGCTACCGTCCATTTCACCCGACCAGAAGCGGCTCGCCTGCAAACCCAAAGGGGGGCAAAGTGTTGTGGTGTATGTCAGCAAAGCGGAACAGTGGGATGCTGATGACGTGGAGACGATGGTCACCAAGCTCCCCGAGGGGGGACGACTGAGCGGTTCTCCGCCCATCTGGCTGGACAATCGATTTGTACTGATAGACGAAGCGGGAAAGCTATTCCGGGTCGATACGCGCAAACAGGAGGCGGAAGAGTATAAGAAGATACCCGCCCCTGTGTTACGTGGCACCTACACAATGGTATCTTCACCTGCTCGTGACCGTCTCGCGGCTGAAATTGAGACCGATGGTGGGTTTGAATTACACGTGTTTAGTCTTTAACGAAAACACTTTTTTTAAGAATCGACAAGCCGTTCGGTTGTGTCAGTTGATTTTCGCCAACCCGTTTGTTACACTGGAAATGTAGCAGATGTCAGCATACAACTGCGTTGTCAAGTGAGGACAATATGTCGATTCCAGCTTACATTATTGATGAAATCCTAAAAGAACGCGCCCGAAGACACTCAACTGTTTATGAAGAACTTCACATTGAACATGAGATGCCCAAGGAACCCCCCATCAAGGAGCCACCCGCGCAGGAAATCGACCGCGGAGTCGCAGAAGTGGACTTTTTCCTTTATTAGGCCGAAACAGTTCCTCACTGAATTGTGAGCGGACGTTTCAATTCGCCGATTTGGCTTTTTAGGTAATACAACCAGCCGCCTAAGCGGCTCATCTGAATTGCTGCTCACAGAGGTCTTTATGAAATCATATAAATTGGTGTTGTTTGGAGTGGTACTTGCGTCACTGTTCTCCTGTATCCAGTGCTCAAAGTGTACATCCGAAGTTTCGAACAAAGCGGATGAAACGTCGCTGGGAGAGTCGCTGAAAAATGGCGATGTACAAAATGGAAGTGCGCAATTGGAATGGGAACAGATTTCCCTGGGGGCTTCGAAAACGGAGTTCAAATCAGCTGCAGCAGTACTGCTTCAGCAGAAGCTTTCGGAAATTGAGGATCTGTTTCAATGCGGTATTTTGCAGGGCGCCTGGGTTATTTCTCCCTTGAAAAACTCTCTTGTCGAGCACACATCAAAGGGAAAACTCTCCTGGTGCCAAATTTCAAGTTTCAACATAGAAACTTCCGGGCGAATTTCGAGTGTCCGCGGTGAATTTCTGGAAAATATACTTGTTCAGCTCCAATTCAAGTTCGTTGCCTCACAGTATGACATACTTCAGGAGGAACTGGAAAGCCGCTTTGGCAAAGGTGAAATTCGAAAGCTGACCGAAGAGACAGTCACTGGCAAACATATGAATTCGTTTCTACTGTGGAAAGTGAACGGCATCACCTGGGGACTGAAAAAAGGCAATCCGGAAACCACTCTCATCGTCCAGAACGCCCGCAAACTGATGTCTTTGCCAATCGCCACCGACAGTGAAGGTAAAGGCGCCCCGGCCAAAACGGACTTGAGTGATATTGGCATCAGTGGTTCCCCCTATGATGTCAATCTGGATGATATTGCGGACCCACCCGCAAATGACACAGCAGCGGATAACGCTGCTGATTCAGATTCAGACGTATAAAAGGCGACGTCCCACCCTTTAAAAAAATTTCCGTGCAACAATTGTTTTCATTTGTATCCTTTGAGATAAACTTATCTCTGGCTTAAGTGGTTTAAATTATAAGGCGCCCAGCGATTGGGAAAGACCCGGGTAGTGACGCAGATTGTCCCAAATCGAAGCAGTGGCCATCAGACACGAAATGGAACGTATATGTCGCATCAACTTTCACGCAGTATGATTTGGCGGGTAACTGTTTTTCTGTGTTGTTTTTGTATGACAAACCGACTCGAAGCGACAGATGTGGCAGTGGATTGGAACGCATTTGTGCAGGCAGACATTCGCAGCACCATTGACGACGGTGAATCCCCGGCCATTTACCGAAATGAAGCCGCTGCAGGCGTGGCGCTTAAGGCCCAGCTGATTCCATGGAAACTGCGTTTCATCGCTGACCTTACATTTGTCTGGTCGGGTTTTACAAAAGATACAGAATTCGAAGGGCTTACGACTCGAAAAGGTGTTTCGCCATACTATCTCGAAAGTGATTCCGCCTACATCGAGATTTTGCAGATAATTCCCTGGCTGGATATGCGTATTGGTCGTCAGATTGTACAATGGGGCGCTGCAGATCAATTTAATCCCACCAATAATATCAACGCAATGGATCTGGAAGATCCGTTGGCGTTTGGAAAAACCATCGGAAATCAGATGATTCGATTGGATTTCAATCCGGCCGACTCGGATTTCGTACTTACTGCTGTGTGGGTTCCAGTCTTTCAGCCCGCCCAATTGCCAGCGTCGGCGCTGTTGCAGGTGGGTGACGCCTCAGCGGAACTCCCCTTTATATCACCGACCACACGTCTGAACGCTGAACGACTGCGTAACATCTATTTAACCAACCCCGACAGTTACGACGTGGCGTCGCCCAACGTAACTGCCAAAATGCCCGATTTCGCATTGCGAAACTCGCAGGTGGGAGTACGGGCACAATGGCTTATAGGCCGCGTTGACACCTCCATTTCATGGTACCTGGGCAGAGATTCTGTTCCTGTATCGGGTCGCAGTTATTCGACAAGGGAATCCAGCGAAAGAATCACTGCGAGCGGAATTTCCGCAATACGCGTCGAAACCGATGTCTCTTTGTACTATCCCAGAAAACAGGTTCTGGGCTTTGATATAGCCGGCGAACTGCCGTTTCTCGACAATGCCGGCATCTGGTTTGAGGGCGCAGTTACTTTCCCCCAGAAAAAAATGATGACATTCGATATTACAAACATAGTTTCTTCCGCCCGAGTGCTGAAGGACGAAGTAGTGTCGAAGACGCCTTTTTTTAAGTGCACAGCTGGAATGGATTATTCATTCAACAAAAACATATATGTTCTGGGACAGTATATCCACGGCTTTCCAGATGAATTCGGTAAAGAGGCGTTGCGCGATTACTGGATGGTCATGATGGATATAAAGTTAATGCAGGAGCGTCTGACTTTGCGAAACGTGCTTCTGGGCGAAATTCCTCACCAGGATGATGACCTCAACCTGGACGACGACAATGACGGCCGTGTGGAATCATTGGCGAGGGGGGCCACTGCGGATGGCAAAATCGGATCGATTGTTTATTTTCCGGAAATTATCGCCAAACCGCTGGACGGATTGGAACTGATACTTGGTGCGTATCTGCGTTTCGGACACAAAGAATCCAAGTTCGCCATGGACGCGGCCGGCCCGTCACAGGTCGTGCTCAGTGCGCGGGCCGCATTTTAGAAAACTCGAGTTGCAACCCATCTACTTTTTATTCGGTCCTTTTTCACCGCAATCTGAAGCGCTGTCTGAATCTCGTCGCCCTTGTTTTGGGCATTGGATTAATGGATGGGGAGAGAACGCGTATCTTTCGCAAATGTAATCATCTGCATTTTTTCGATGTTTGAAAATGTATCCGGCATTTTTTTTTGCAACCATTTAACCTATGCCGCGTTTTTATACTCGCAGTTACGATTTTTCCTGAAATGGAGTAATTATGGGAATGCCTAAAAAGCAGGACACTGGATCGGTGCGATTTCTGGGCGATGATTCGGCATTGACCATCGCGCTAAAAAACAGACAACAGAGTGCACAGGAGGAGCTGTACCATCGGTATTCCGCTCATGTTCGCGGTGTACTGGTACGCGTGCTCGGAACAAACGTGGATGTAAAGGATCATCTGCACAACACATTCGTGCAAATATTTACCAGCATCGACACGATTCGGAATGGCACCTGTTTAAAACAGTGGCTGACCACGGTAACGGTGTATACGGCAATTGGTTATATCAAGGCGTCGCAGCGGAAAAAGTGGCTCACTTTCGTTGGGCCGGAAGATGTACCGGAGCAGGAGTTCGAATCGGCGAAACCTGAACAGCGGGAAGCGGTGCGGCAGGTATATGCCGTTCTTGAGCGGATGAATGCCGAAGATCGCGCCATATTTTGTTTGCGTGTTATCGAAGGAATGCCGTTGAAGGAACTGAGCGACATATTTGACGTGTCGTTGGCCACTATTAAAAGACGTATCAGTCACGCTCAAAATCGATTTGCATTTTATATTCGCACCAACCCTGCACTGGCTGAATGGATTCAGACAGCTCCCGAAACGCATTTTCTGACCAAAAACGCCTAAGCATCCGGCAATGAATCAATATGCTTCATACAGTAGATAAGTAGCGTTTTTCAAAAGCGGAGTCCCGCATACGCGGAAAGAAAGGGACGATAATTGACTTCGTAATCTTCAGGATCAACGGGTTGTGAGGAGAGGTAAATCACCTTGTACTTCATGGGGAATGCCAGCAAAACGGAAATCTGAAACGCCAGTTTTTCCTTGTGATGGTACACGTAACTGGCCTCCAGCGGCAACAGGATATACGACTTTACTTTCGCAGCGGAGATACCTGATCCGAAGAATTCGATATTGCCTTCGTTTACCGGATACCGAAAGCGCATGTACCCCACGCTTATCCCGGTTCCCACCCGAAACTCATGACGCGCGGAAATCCAAAACGGCATCCCTATCAGGGAAGAACCAAATAAATGTACAGTGCGTTTCCACGCCCCACCCGTAATTTTCACAGTATCCCAATACACGTTTCTCCAGCGCAATGTGGCAATGCTGAGCCAGCCACTGGCGCCATAAGTACTGAGACCCAGCCCCAAAGAAACCCATTCGGTATTATTTTTCCACAACACAGGATGTGCCTGAACTCGCCGGGGCCGTCTTGAAACCTGTCTCATATCGACCGGAAGCGAATGGTGATGTGCGCTGGAATTCGCCGATGCCCCGCCAGCCGTCACTCCCCATTCCAGCGTCATCAGAGGAGCTGCTTCTTCGTCTGTATCCGTCGATTGCAACGAATGTGTCGCGATGGAATTCTCAACCGCCTTTTGGGGGGACGCCGGTGGAATTGCAACAGGCATTTTTTTATTATCCGAGTTCGTCTCCAGTGCGGTATCTTCAGCCGCATCGATGGGAGCTTCATTCTTCACATCTTCATCGGGTTCAGCCAATGATGGTGCTTCTTTCGACGATGTCATCCCGTCCGCATTGGCCTTAACGTCGTCGGCCGCTGTCGCATATGGTGACGGCGCCAATTCATCCGCCAGCAGCGACAATGGGCAAGCGATAATCAATAGTGACACAACGACTCTGTACATGCTACCCACCCTACAGACCGGAGGCAATCAGCGATGCCATTTGCAGCAATTCAAGCCGGGAAACATCACCGGTTTGCGCATACGCACCTTTGGTCCCCAGATTGTGCCGGGCAACCACTTTTTCAAAACCGATATCATTTCCCTGAAACGTCAGACTGGAAATGATCCGGAAATCTTTCAACTCAAGCACCTGCGCCGAAAATCCAAAAAAATCAAATCGTCGCACAATCAACAGATGGTCGATGCCGCTTTGCTTCAGTCTCCGCTTCAAATGGTCCAGCTGGTTGTATCGCATGATGGCATCGGACACCTCGGTTCGATTGAGCACGGTTTGCTGGAGTTCCTTTGCGTCTCCGGTAATCTTGCCCCCCTGACGAAGTCCCTCTGCAATGGCGCGCCCGGCCGCGTATTCACCCTCCGGATACAGAAACAACGACATGTCATCTCCCAGCAGATAGTTGGGATTAAAAACGGTGACTGTGTGACCTTTTTGAGTCAGTGCCGCAATCAGATAATCATTCAGCAAAGAGGGCGATTCTTCGGAAACGTTGTCCCAAACCACAACTGCCACGCGAGCGCCCTTGTGAACCCGAGCCTGTTTGGAGGTGATGTAAGTGTATTTGCTGCATGATATGCATCCAAAGATGAGAAATAGTACTGCGACCAACAAATATTGAATTTTCATACCCACTCCTGTGAAAATTTAAACAGTTGGATTAATGTATTCTGCTTCAACCCGTTTGTACAGCGGATAAATGGTCGCAAACAACGTCATATCAGAAACAACAAACCCGGCTTGTGAAGCAAAAACAGGTTTCCGTTTACTATCGAAAAAAATTTTTCTGACTGTTGCGAAAGAATTACCTGGCGGGCGTGAAAGAAGGGGTGTTCACGCAACGGAAACCTGGATTTTCCTGGGTTTCAATGCCTCTTCTTTGGGCAAGCGGATTTCGAGCAGACCGTTTTTGCAGGACGCCACTATTTTTGTCGCGTCGATGGGGGTGGAGAACCTCATGGAACGACTAAACGTACCGCTCATAATTTCTTTTCGATGATATGTATTCTTATCGTTATTATCCGTTTTTCGCTCCGCCTTTAGTGTAAGCACGCTGTCGGAATATTCAATATCGATATTCTTTTCATCCACGCCAGGCAATTCTGCGGTGATCACATATGCCTCCCCGGAATCATACACATCTATTGCGGGGCGAAAATCTCCCTGACGGGTGCTGCGAGAGTCAAACAGACTGTTCAGAGTGTTAAACTCATCAAACAACGTAGGAATATTGGTTTTTATTGCAAACATGGTCTCCTCCTCGATAGGTGTTTTGTGTTTTTCTGTCGAACTGCAATGTGAGCACGGGTGCAATCGGGTCAAGCGCCGCAGCAACAAGCCCAAAAAAATTTAGTGGCTGTTTTCCCCCATGATATTGGTAAAAAAGCAGCTATTGTGTTTTTTTTCATGACATTTAACCACGTGTCATTTGCTCATGTCCTGAATGGTCGGTCAATTCCGACGTAATCATCATAAGTTACGGAGAATGCCTTGAAAACGTGGATAAAACTGACAGGGGTTGGGTAGATTGTGAATCAGTTGCGGGCCCGAAATCAATTCATATATTGAAAATGGACTCCACCAATGGAGTCGCGCCTTTCCTCTGCGAGAGAAAAGGCGTTGGCAAAAAAGGTCGCCGTGTTCGACGGTCATCGAATCGCCTCCCACCGACGTTTCGTTGGACATTTGCACGACCCAGCAATGCGTCGTTGCCTTGTGCTCCCCATGGGGGGAAAGGCACCGTTGCGCATGGAAAGAAGAGGCGCTCATGAAACACATTTTCGGTCCAGGACCATCGACGGTGCTGCGGGGCTCGGGAAAACTGTTGGGAGTGCTCATTGCATTTTCACTGTTTTGGGGGTGCTCAACAAACGAAGACAGTACCCTGTCAGTACCGTTCGCCAATGCACCCGACGCTCAACAACAGGAGGCCAGCCAATGCACTGTGGGCGGCGACGCTTTGGTTAAGTACAATTACAATGTGACCTGCGAAGACCTCGGGTATGACGGCTCACTCAAAATTGAGGTGGGGGGGGATTTGAATCCACCGGTGGAGGATGGAACTTATGAATTGCCGTTCTATATTGGAAAAACGCAATATGGCACACTGTTGGTTACCATCACTACGCTGGACGGTAAACATGTGTCGTTTGAAGCATCATCTTTTGACGTGGCGGCAGCCATAGTTAAAGGTGGGCCGGGTGCAAACGTTTACGTGTACGAAGCCCCCGGCGAATCCGGTGGCGAAGTAATGGGGGACGACGATTTGATTTCACCGTGTCTCAAAAACGGAAAGATCCCCGCTCTCAGCCACCTGACCCTTTGTCTCAACGTGGATTTGAATGTCGCCAAGACCGCCAACGCCATCGTTGATCGAACATTTCATTGGGACATTTCAAAAAAAATTGATGAAGAGGATGCTATTGAAAACGGGAAGCTTCTGCAAATCGGACTGACTCAGGGGGAATCTCGCGATGTGAAATACACCGTTGACGTGACTGAAACATGGAACGATTTGTTCAGTGCGAATGGGTGTATCCGGGTCGAGAACCCATGGCCGGCCAAAGCAAACGTTTCCGAAATCATTGATTGCCTGAATGGCGATGAAAACTGCACCACAGGGATACCGTTGCCATTGACCTGCAGCAAAATGATGACGTCCGAAGAATTTAACAAAGACGACTGTACGACAGAAACCTGGCCTGCAGCGTTGACTTCCGGCGACTGGCCAGTGGAACTCGACATGGACCACATCATCAAATGTGCCTACGCATCTGAATTATCAAACACTTTGCCCCGTTTTAATGTAGCCACCGTATACACCTCTGAAGATGTCATGTTCCCTGTATCTGGCGCAACCGTCGCCGAGGACGTACTGTTTCCAGATGCGCTGCTGGCTGAAAATATGCACAATACCTGTGTTCAGGTGATGGATGAGATGGATGAGGAAGGAATAATGGCATCAGATGTTTGTGATACAGACAACGACCTGAGCGTCTATCCGACGCCACCTGCTGATCCACATTCCTTTACCTACAGTCACCTTTTCGAGGGCAATTGCAGCTTCCAGCACAACACTACTATCAATGAAGCCTTCCTGAATCCTCTGGATAACGATTTTGATACCGAGGCGGATATGGATACCGCCATGGTCGACGTTTTCACATCCGCCTGCAGCACGGATGCCGACAGTGACAGCGACACAGATGCAGACACTGACTCGGATACAGATACGGACACCGACACCGACACCGACGCGGATGATTGCACACTCACTCAGGGGTACTGGAGAACGCACTCATGTCATGGTCCCGCACCCTACGACGAAACATGGAACGAGCTATCGGATTCGCAGGACATTCCGGAGGATGTTTGCAGCGAAAACGTTCGCCCCGAGGACAACGCATTCTTCTGCAGTGGCCACTCCTGGATTGAAATTCTGTGGACTCCATCTGCGGTTGGTGATGCATACATGATTCTGGCACGGCAATGGATAGCAGCCACGTTGAACGGATTAAACGGAACGACAATTCCACCAGATATTGCAGCAGCACTGGAAGAGGGTGAAACGCTTCTGAACAAACCCTGTATTGAAGCACCGCGATGTGGACCATACGTATACTCATCGGAAGACTGGGCACGCATGAAGGTGCTCGGAGGAATTCTGAACTATTACAACAACGGCCTAATGGGTCCGGAACACTGTGACTGGGAACCGCCGGTGGATGATATTCCACCATCAACCTGCTGAAGCCCACGCATTATTAACAAAACGACTGGCCAGTAAAAGCCACGCTGCGTTTTCCATCTGCGGCATTTAAAGGTAACGTTCAGTTATCCCTTGAAAAAAGCTTTGATTTTGTTCATCTGATCAGACGTGATCACCGCATGGGACGACACGTACAGTCCATTGTGTTTGCGCGCCAGCTCTTTGGCAAGCACCGCTTTGGGGCATCCCTTTTGCGCGAAAAATACGGTGGGCAGATTTTCCGGCACCGTCATTTCCAGCGCCATATCTCCCTGAGCGTTCTGTTCGACACAGCGCGTCCAGCCAAAAATGTGAGTGGTTTGGGGAAACAAATCCAGCATGGACATCAGATGTGGCGGTGTTCCCCAGAATCCCGCTGTGGCCACGCAGTTTGAAATAAACGCCTTGTTGCGTTCCTGCTCACTCAACGGACTGACGATCGCTTCCATTATTCGCGCCACTCTATCTTTGAGCGGACCGCGCGATTCACATAACAGTGGTTGCTCTGGCGCCCCGGGCACCTGTTTTGCAACCGGAATCACCGGCACGTGCAAATTGGCAGAGAGTGTGTATCTCACATATTCACTGGCATCGCAGCGTTCCCTCCCCGCGGCAATTACACAGAGCAGCTGATTGGAAAGAGCCATGGCATTGTTCACACAATTGCGAATCACGTGGCAACAGTCATCGGCCACCAAACCCGATTGCGGCACGCCGAAATTTCGATCCAAATCCCAAAAAGGCGCCAGCGGAAATTTTTTCGACGCCGCAACTAAATCCTCCGTGGACGGCGCGCCATAAAAACCGATAACGGCGACATCCTTTTCAATCACTTGCTGCAATGTGTATTTACAGAGTTCCATCGCTCTCCTCTCAGCGCAAATTCGACATTTCCCCTTAAAACGACCGTTTTCGTTGCACCAAACAGGTCAATATCGGTTTCTCAAAAACGCCCCCGAAACAAATCGGTCCATATTCGTTTCGAGTCTGCTCCCCCGCAGAATTGCCAATAAAATGGATAACGCAAGCCACTGAAGCGATTTTCAATGTGACGAGCTAAATCGCCGCCTTCACGGAACGGGACATCTTGACAGCGCAGTGCTTCTCTCCACACATGGAGCAATATTCCTTTTTCAGATCATTTTTATTTACATGTGACTCTTTATGCATCACCCGGGCGCGTTGAGGATCAAGCGACAGATCAAACATCTCGTCCCACTGGAAATTGGCACGAGCCTTTGAGAGCGCATCATCGCGATCCCTGGCGCCTGGTCGCTTTCGGGCAATGTCGGCGGCGTGTGCTGCTATTTTATATGCCACAACTCCCTGACGCACATCTTCCAGATTGGGCAGTCCCAAATGCTCCCTGGGGGTCACATAGCACAGCATGGACGCGCCACTGAACGCCCCCATGGTCGCCCCAATGGCTGATGTGATATGGTCATAGCCCGGCGCAATGTCCGTTACGATGGGGCCCAGAATGTAAAACGGCGCTTCATCGCACCACTTGCGCTCCATCTCCATATTCATCGCAATCTGGTCAAACGGAACGTGGCCAGGGCCTTCCACCATCACCTGCACATCGGCCTCCCTGCATCGTCGAACCAAATCCCCCAGTGTTTTGAGCTCTGCAAACTGCGCTTCGTCGCTGGCATCCGCAAGTGCGCCCGGACGTAATCCATCCCCAAGGCTCAACGTGACATCGTACTTGCGGCAAATATCGAGCAACCGATCAAATTCCTCGTAAATGGGATTCTCTTTTTTATGATGCACCATCCATTTGGCGGTTAACGATCCGCCGCGGCTCACTATCCCCGCCAGGCGATTCACCGCCATGGGAACATGGGCACGCAGCAGCCCCGCGTGAACTGTCATAAAATCCACACCGGCCTCTGCCTGCTTCTCAATCACATCGAAAATCAGATCTGCCGTCAAATCCTCGGGCCGGTCCACTTTTTCAATTGCTTCGTAAATCGGTACAGTTCCCAGAGGCGCATAACTGTGCGCCACCAGACTTTTGCGAATTTCCTCGATGTTGGGTCCAACGGTCAAATCCATTACCGCGTCCGATCCCAAATGAAGCGCCAAATCCAGTTTCTTCAGTTCATCCACGGCGGTGGAACTTATGGGAGATCCTCCGATATTCGTATTGATTTTGCAGGTTACCACATCGCCAATACCAATGGGGTCCAGATTTTTATGATTAATGTTGGCAGGAATAACGAGTCGCCCGCGCGCGATTTCGTCCCGAATCAACTCCGGTTCCACTTTCTCCTTCTCTGCCACCCGGCGCATTTGTGATGTGATTTCACCTTTTTTGGCATAGTGGAGCTGAGTTACCGGTTTTCCTGAAAATTCATAGTGATTACTGTTTCTAGTCATTTATCTGTATCCTCCACGGCAACTTATAATGCACCCAACCAGTTGACGCAACATCCCCGAATAACCCTGGAGATAATAATTGGAAAATCCTGGTACAATGAGCTAGAAATGCAGTAAAATGTACTTTGTCTGTCGATTAATCACGTTTCGCAGTGTGGAGAATCAACTGTTCAGCAAGGATATTGCGTTCAATGAAATATATAATCCTTTTTCTTAACCTTTTATTGGTCCTTTGGTTGGTGCTCGCCTGCAACACCGGCCCCATAAATCCCCCACCGGGATTCAAGGATGATACAGACTCGTCCGCTGCAGACACTGCAGACACTGCAGACACTGCAGACACTGCAGACAGTCCGCCGGATACTGATATAGACAGTGGCAGCGACGGGGATGGCGACGGGGATGGCGACGGGGATGGCGACAGCGATGGCGATAGCGATAGCGATGGTGACGCGGATGGCGATGGCGATACCGACAGCGATACGGATGGCGATTCTGATGCGGATGATGACACAGCGACCGACGCTGATTCTGACAGCTATGAGGATACAGGCAGCGATACGATGTCGGATGATGATTCTGATACAGACACAGACACAGACACAGACACAGACACAGATTCAGACACGGGCACCGATTCATCCGACGACACGGACAGTTGCACCGATACCGATTCGGAACAATGTATTGACTCCGACACCTGTGCGGATACCGATTCAGGACAATGCATCGACACGGATACCGCTACCGATGCCAGTTGCATATTCACCTGCGTCCCCCACTGTTACACATGGGGTGGCGTGTTGATGGATGGCGGATGCAACGAAGGATTGAAGTGTTGCGACCTTACGACCAGCACGGACTGGGATTCGGAATGGTTAAATGATACTGATGCCAGTATTTACGAGGACTCTGAACGACCATAGGATACACAAGCGGATACGTAATTGGCATCCGAAACGGCACACGTGCCTATCCCCAATTTATGAGCAATAGTATCAACTCTCTGTAAAAAAGTTGAAAAACTGGGCGTGAACGCTTTTCTCGAGTATTTTCATGCATAACTTACTCAAGCAACTCTTAGAGGCAAGGAGTGTCATGAACAGAAGAGAATTTATTGTCAACAGTGCTGCAATGGGTGCCGTTTCCGCAATGGGCGCGCCGTTGTTTACCTCGTGCGTACACCACGAGAAATCGGTCACACGCCCGCTGCAGAAATATATATTGCCAAAGCAGTCGACGGGGGGGTATTTTGAATCCAATTTCGGCATTGACGAGGATGTGGTTCGCCGCGTTCTCCGCGCAGCCACCAGTCTGGGTGGAGATTTCGCCGATATTTATTTTCAGCATAAAATTTCAGATTTCATTGGCTTTGAGGATGGTCAAGTGAATCGCGCCTATGCCCAGGTGGATTTGGGCGCGGGAATTCGCGTTTTAAAAGGGGAGCAAACGGGCTTTGCGTTTACCGAAGAACTGACCCCCAATGCGCTTATCAAGGCGGCGCAAACGGCGGCATCTATCGCATCGTCTGCTCCTGTGAAACCGGCTGATCATTTCCATGGGGTGGAAATCCCCAGTTTATATGCAAAGAAACCCGTCTGGATAAACGTTTCTCCAAAAGACAAAATCGCTGTGGCCAGTCACGTGGGTAAGAAGATGATGACTCTGGATCCGGCAATAATTAAAGCCAGCACCTGGTTTGGAGATTCGGATGAAGCGGTTCTCATTGCCAACACCGAAGGGGTGTGGGTGGAAGATATTCGTCCCATGACCATCCTGTACGCCAACTGCGCAGCTCAAAAGGATGGTCGTATCGAATCCAATGGTTTTTCCAGGAGTGCACGACGCGGTGTGGAAATGTATACCGGTGACTTCATGGATGAAATTGCCAAACAGGCGGTGGAGCGCACGTTGCTCCTGTTCGAAGCCACTGTTCCTCCGGCCGGCGAGATGCCTGTCGTGCTGGCGCCGGCCACATCGGGCATTTTGCTGCACGAGGCAATGGGACACGGATTTGAGGCGGATTTCAACCGCAAGGAAATTTCAATTTTTTCATCGATGATGAACAAATCCATTGCAGCAGACTTTGTCACAATTGTGGATACAGCACTGACGCCGGAAGCACGAGGCGCCGTCAATGTCGACGATGAAGGATGTCCCGGGCAAAGCACCACGCTTGTGGAAAACGGCAGGCTCGTATCCTATCTGCATGACCGGATCAGCGCCAAATACTATAACGTGGAACAGACTGGAAATGGTCGCCGTGAAAGCTTCCGTTCCATTCCCATGCCCCGCATGCGTGTAACGACAATGGAAAACGGGCCGCATCATCCCGACGAAATAATTCAATCCGTGAAAAAAGGTCTGTATGCAGTGGATTTCGCCAACGGAGAAGTGGCCATCGGTGCGGGAGACTACAGTTTTTACGTGAAAACCGGCTACCTGATAGAGAATGGTAAACTGACTGCCCCGGTGAAGGATGTGAATCTCATTGGCAACGGCCCGGACAGTCTTAAAAAAATCACAATGGTGGGCAATAACAAATCCATCGACTGGGGCACCTGGACCTGTGGCAAAGATGGTCAGTCTGTTCCTGTTGGGCTTGGGTTGCCGACCGTGAAGGTGTCCGCAATTACTGTGGGTGGGGTGAATTCATGAGCAAAGACACAACACAAACGATTGAACAGACGGCACAAATGATCCTTGAAGGAGTGCACAAGCGCGGCATTAAAGACGTAAAAGTGGTGGCTTCGCAATCCAGAAATGTTTCTACTGTTTACCGAAAAGGCGTGATTGACAAAGTGCAGGAATCTTCCCGCAAAGATGTTTCCGTTTATCTTTATGAGAACGGCCGATACAGCGTCAGTACATCAAACGATTTTCGCAAAGACGCATTGGAAACCTTTTTGGATAGCGCCGTTGCTTTAACGCGCGCCATGGAGAAGGACCCTTTCCGGGAGCTGACCGATCCGGAACTCTACAAAGGACGTAAAAATATCGATTTGAAGCTATACGACCCAAACATGGAGTCGTTCACCACTGAGCGGCGAAACGATCTCGCCAAAGAAGCGGAAGCGGCGGCAATGACCACTGCCGGCGACAAAGCCATATCCGCAGAAGCCAGCATGGAAACACAAACGGCCAGTGCGGTTCAGTTGCATTCAAATGGATTCGAAGGCTCTGAAGCAGGAACACAGGCGTGGCTGTTTACAGAAATCTCGCTAAAGGATAAAGGCGACAAACGCCCCAGTGGCTGGGATCTAAACGGTTCGCGTTTTGCGGCCGATATGGTGGATGGTGCGCTGACAGGTAAAAAGGCTGTGGAAAGAGCGTCTTTGAAATTGGCTTCCCGGAAAATTGAAACACAGAGATGCCCGATGATTGTGGAGAACCGCGCTGTGGGGCGCTTACTCGGCGGATTGCTTTCCGCTACGGTTGGACGGGCATTGCAACAGAAACGGTCATTTCTGGAGTCTTTTGAAGGAAAGCGTATCGCTTCGGATGCCTTGTCCATTATCGATGATCCTTTCATTGAAAGCGGTTTCGGTTCCCGTCTGTTTGATTCCGAAGGCATCAGTGCACGCCAAATGCCTGTTATCGAAAAAGGGATTTTTAAAAACTTTTACATTGATACTTACTACGGAAAAAAATTAAATCGGGCGCCCACAACCGGTGGCCGCTCCAACCTGACCATTGAACCTGGGCTCCAAACGCTCGACGAACTCATTTCGGAACTCCCCAAAGGCATTCTCGTTCGTGGCTTCATAGGTGGCAACACCAACAGCACGACGGGCGATTTTTCCCTCGGCGTATACGGAACACTGATAGAAAATGGTACTCTCACCCATGCGATTTCTGAATTGAACATTTCCGGAAACCACACTGAGTTGTGGAAGAAATTGTCAAAGGTGGGCAATGATCCATGGAAATTCAGTTCTCTGCGCTCACCCAGTATCGTATTCGATGAAATTCAGTTTAGCGGCAACTGAATTCATGCGTTCAACGTTCATCTTCTTTTTGCTGGCTGTTGTTGTCTTTTCACTGGACAGCTGCCACAGCACTTCCACTTTCCAAACAGGCGCATACATGACAGATGCTGAAGGATGTGCCCAGGCCACTGAAATCCAATTTACGGACAACCTCTTTTCATATGATGGCGTCTTTTCCAATATTGGAGATGCAAAATATTTTTATTTGAGCGGAATGTCATCGCACAGCTGGATTTCGCTGGAAGCCTGGAGTGAATCACTCGACTCACGTTCGTTCAATCCGGTTATTTCCATTCTGAATGGCGACGGAACAAAACGTCTGGCGTCCGTGGAACGCAGTCGACTTTTAAATGACGACGATGCTTATTTTTACTATCATTTTGCATCTGACCTGCCTGTGTGCATAAAAATTGAGAGCTATAAACGCTGGACGGATTCTCTCGCCCCCAAAGACTTAAAGTTCACGCAATTGCCTGTTGCGTTCCGCACGGAACTGAATCCCATAGAGAACCATTCATACGAATCAATTGATCAGGATATGCGCAATAATACGACCGCGAGCAGTATCCCCTTTGACATGAAAACCAAATTCGAATCAGACGGCGTCGCCCTTCAATGGGTCCATGGTGAATTAAACGCAGCAGATGATGTAGATATGTTTTCATTCATTGCACCATCCACGGAAACAGTAATTGATATATACATTGAAACGATTATCGGGAATGGAATTCCCAAAGCCGCTGTGTCCGGCACAGGAACGTCTGCCAGCACCACGGTCCAACTTCTCAATCAGCTGGAACAGGTGGTCTCCGAATTTGTGTATTCGCCGAATAATTATTATATTACGGCCACGCTCCAACCCGATGAAAAATACTACCTTCGGATCACCGGCGCTGACAGCTGGAGTTCTGGAGAAAACGACTTTTACAATCTTCTCACTGCAGTCAGCAATCCTGACACGTATCAGATGGAATCCGATGCCCCCAACGAAACGCCGAATACCGCGCAATTGATTGAATTGCAAATTGACCACGAGCACGGATACCTGCATGCATCAATATTGGGACAAATAGACGAAGCTGATGATATTGATTACTTCCGGTGCCCAATCGAACCCGGACAAATGATGATGGTCATTTGTAACGGGGAGTCCATTGGAAGTGGTCTCCAGAACCTGACACTGCGTGCGACCGATGAAAATGGCATCATTATTCAGGAGGGCAAAGAAACAAAATCAGGCATCGAATGGTCTGACGGCCCAGATGCCACTGGCAGTCCATTGCTGGGAAATGTTTACGAAGACGTTTATCTTAGTTTAACTGCGAACCACACAGATATGCGGTTAAGCCGATTTTATGAGTGCTTCCTATTGATATTTTGACCATTCCACTGCCGGTTGTCGTGGTTGCTTCGCATGCTGCTTAAACAAATCGCAGGAAATTATTAAACGCAGCGAACCTGCATCATCAACAATGAAAAGCAGTCCCCTAAAATGGCGAGTAGCTTTCTGTCATCTCCGCGAAGGCGAAAAACCTGTTTGGCCCTGTCGGGGTTATCGGCTTCATACCTAAGACAGGAGAAGGCGCGCAGTAGTGTTTGGGGGCAGGGAGCGTCCTGTTGCATTTTCAATGTGTTTCTTTTTATCTATCCGGAACGCACATGCCGCAAGTGACGCGTCATTTGTAAGAAAAACTTGAGCCGCCGATAAACTCCCGCATCAGAGATGTTTGAGGAATATCCCCCGGCAAAACAGACACGAGGATAGAGAGAAATTTACGAAGCCTGTACGCTTCTGCAAACGCAGGATCGCTTCTTGGCACCTCGAGCAGGTATCGCTCCGCAAAAATTTTCAATACTGAAAATTCGTATATAAGCGATGTGTCAAAAATAACGTCTGCGGACTCTTGAAATGGGAAGATATGATTGCGTTCACCTTTGCGAACCGAATACCAGTTGTTAATGGTCTGAGCAGCTGAATACCCTCGATAATGCCGATCTCGAACAATTCGACGAATGAGCCGAACATCCGATGTATTCAATCGATTATGTTCATCCAACGCCAGGGGATTCAACGCGTTGATGTAGATTTTGAATTTCGATTCATCAGGAATTGACGGTGTTAATGCATTGTTCAATCCGTGAATACCTTCAATTATCAACACATCATGCGGGCCCAGTTTGACCGATTGCCATTTGTCAGGTGACGTTCGAGTGCCAGTTTGAAAATCGTATGTGGGGGACATAACCTCTTCACCGGCAAGTATTTTTTTCAAGTCGTGGTTAAAACGCTCAAGATCGATCGCCTCCAGCGCTTCGAAATCCCATTTTCCATTTTCATCCAAAGGCGTTGCTTCTCTGTCCACATAATAATTGTCAAGAGAAAGCGCACGAGGCTCTACGCCGAGAACCTTAAACTGTATGGATAAACGCTTGGCAAATGTCGTTTTTCCCGCCGATGAAGGTCCTGCAATGAACACCAGTTTTCGCCGCGAATCGCCTACGACTGCATCGGCGATGCTGGAAATATTTCGTTCATGCAGACCTTCGCTAATCTGAATAACCTGCTTGATTTTCCGTGTTGTGGCGGCCCGATTCAGCTCCGCTACATGAGCGACGCCCAGCAACTGACTCCACTTTTTCGCTTCTTTATGGGTGGCATACAACTTGGGTTGTGCGTGCTCCGTACGTCGTATCGCATCATCGCACTGGTTTGGAAACTGAAGAATGAACGTGTCCTCTTCCAGTTTTATCAATTTGAATTCATTGAAAAATCCCGTATGGGGCACAATTGGACTGAGACAGAAATCAACAAAATCACCAATTTTTACCACCGACACATGCGATGACGGCCATTGGTCGAGCAATTGGTGTTTCACGTTCTCGCCCTTGAGACGAAAGCGCCATCGCGCTTCTTCCACTGTAACCCGCATGAATTCGAAAGGCGCTTTTTGCCGGGACAGCTCCAGTAACTCGGTTTCCAGTTTTTGCAAAAATGCATCATCCACTGTGACACCGCTAACTCTGAAATAGTGCCCCTCCGATATAGCCTGTCCAATAAAAATATGGGTCCCTGGGAACGCGCGATAAATCACTTCATATAACATTAAGGTCAAATGACGCTGATAAAGTCTTGCGCCCTGATGACTTCGAATTTTAATCGGGATGATCTTTCCGGAACGCAAAATCCGCGCATTCAACGACACAAGCCGGTTGTTCACAATAGCTGCGATAACTGAATGATCGTCCTCCCCAGGAACCATTTTCATCAGGGATTCAACAGTTGTTCCTCGCTCAACCAACAGTTCCTTGCCCCTGTAATTGATATTAGCTGGAGAAGAAACACCATTTCCTGGAATCATACTGTGCAATGAGAAAGCCTCCTTAGTATGCCGTGATAATTTGTACAATACGGAAAAAGTATACGACATTTTGATAAGTATTCAAAATTAATTGGGAAATCCCACTCACCCGGGTCTTTATTCGCTGCGGGAAAACTTTTGCCGCCGGTGCGAAAAGAATCTCGCACCACTCTAACCATGCGAAACTATAAGAATATTTGGGTTACCAAGAAAGATGTTGCACAGTTGTCACGTAAGATTTTGGGTGCTCCTTGGCAGTCAGAACTTTGTAATATTGTTTTGCGATACACGTAACATATTGTTTTATTTAGTAAAACTATCATATCTAACTTTTAGGCACATGGTTTGCAGGAAGCGATACCGTGTACCTAAGGAGATTCTATGAACAGGCCCCTCTCCGTTAGTTAAAATTGTTTTAACGAAAACATAAACGGGCTCTTGAGGCCCAAACTAA
>JAFGQN010000212.1 GCA_016935665.1 Deltaproteobacteria bacterium
TCGTTCTGCATCCATTCATACAAATCCCCAGCCTCCTGGTGATACGTCCCCATGGGTATAGTGGGGTGTTTCAGCGATTTCGCATCCATGTTTTGATAAATAGTCAGCAATTCATAAAAGGCGTTTTTGTCTGTCATTGGTCTCCTCCATAGACATTTAAGATTCGTTAAATCCCCGCACCAAAGCGCAGTCGTATTCTCCGAATCAGTTAATAAAATCAGCATGTTAGTGGTGCAGGGGTAGACCGGGACGCGCTAAGAAAAATTCAATCTTTTCTGTTTTTTTTTGATGTTGGCTGCCCGGCTTTGCCGCGAATCGCCAAACGCCCTCGTTATGTATGTTTTCATTCGGGCAATTCTGTCCTCACTCCCCATGGAAAGTCCTCTTCCACAAGCGGCCCTTGCTGTTAATTCCTGATAGCTTTTTAAGTGAGGTGAATTAATCCTTTAATATTGTATTGCATTGGTGACCTTTCTATCGGTTTGGGTTATTATCAATTCTGTTTTATTCGTCTCATGACTTTTTGGCGCCTGTTGAACCGGTGCCAATTGATTTGGAATCAGCACATATTGCGTCGCTTTTGAATAAAGGAGGAAGCAGGTATGACAAATGGAATCCGGATAGCTTATATTGCCGTTTTCATTGCTGCCATTGGGTGCAACAACGCTAAATCTGCCGGTAATTCACACGAAACTGAATTGGATTGCCAGGTCGGAGATACTGAGACGTGTCAATGCGGCAACACCACTCAAAAAGGGATACGGGAGTGTCATTTAAAGGATGAATGGTCCGAGGTCCGAGTGTGATTGCCGGTTTTCCCCGATGGAAACGGACACCACAATTTTAAATGAGACGGACCCCGGTTGGGGCACAGCGGATTCCAGCATCGATGCACCGTGTAAAGAAAACAGCACCAGTTGCAGCGGAGATATTTTAAGATTGTGTCTGGATGGCGATTGGAAAGATTGGGACGATTGCAGTGTGCACTCCGCAATGTGCACAGTGGTTTCCGGTGTGCATCAGTGTGTGGTAATCCGTGATACGAGTAAGCTTTTGGATACAGATACATCTGATGACACCGGGACACAAACAGATGCGCAGGATACGTCCGATACTGAAGTGGATTCAAATACCCATCTCCCTGATGACACCGGGACACAAACAGATGCGCAGGATACGTCCGATACTGGAGTGGATTCAAGTACCCATCTCCCTGATGACACCGGGACACAAACAGATGCGCAGGATACGTCCGATACTGGCGCCGATTCGGAGACAGAGACAGTCATCGACAGCGACTCGGTCATCGACACAGGGAAACAAACGGCAGTCGACACTGGCTCAGGCTCTGATTCAGTTGTCGATACGGGGACGGGCACCGGACAGTCATCAGTTACCGCCCTCACGATTGTTGCGCCCAATGGCGGCGAGTCCTGGAAAGTGGGCACCACTCACGATATTACGTGGACCTATTCAGGCGACGTGACCAACGTCAAACTTGAATACACGTATGACGATGGCGACCACTGGCGCGGCATTACCGCTTCAACGCTGAACGATGGTGCATACGCATGGGCCATTCCCGAAAAGACGGCATCGAGCAGCGAAGTGCGCGTGCGTATTTCGGATGCATCAGATCTGTTGCCCAACGATGTAAGTGACGCCCTCCTGAGTCTGCTGCCGGTTGACGATGATGCGTTTGAGCCCAACGACGACTATGTCGCAGCCTATCCCATCGTGTTTGGAGATTCCGTCGGTGCCAAACTGATTTACGATTCCATAATCGACTACTACAAATTCGACGCCACCGCTGGTGACGCCATCGTCATAACGAATCTCACTTACTCACTTTCGGAATCTATTTACGAGTTTGATGTTGGGATAATGGACGGCGATTTAAACTGGGTTGCCGGCATGCCGTTCTCCGACAACAACACCGAGTATCTGTCATTTATTGCCCCCCGGACGGGTACATATTTCATCGCGGTGCATTCCTCCTATGGGCTTGGCGAGTATCTTTTTACCTTAACAAAAGGGCAATAGTCGCGGCTTGCGAAAGCGCCATTCGGGGTAGGGTGGTTCTTTTTTGTCAGATGCATCAAGTGTTAATACGAATTGGAATATTCAAATTTCAGGAGAAAGTCCGAAAAACGTTCCTTTTATAATGGCGGCCAACAGCCCATCATGGAGACATCTTCTGAATGAGCATGAGTATATCCACCCGTGTCGACAAAGATGTTTTCTGGACAGTTTTGTGAAATAAACCCCAGCGTGCTCCCTTGTCGGAGCTAGTGATGCCCAGCGTCGGTTATGGTGCTGTAGCCAATGCCTGACCAAAGGCGGTCGATGCCTCCGGGCCATTTCCGGTGATTATATCTCCCTGAACAACCACCGTTTCATCAACGTAGTTGGCACCTTTACTGGTAAGCAATTCTGAAATGGGTTCGTAGGGATAACAGGTGGCGTTGATGCCCTCAAGGACGCCTGCATTGGCCAGAATGCCAGGGGCAGCGCGAATGGCGGCCACCAGTTTGCCCTGTTCATGAAATTGCTTCACCAAATTTAGCAGTGGCTGATTCTCCCATTGTAGTCACTCACCATTTCCGCCAATTTGTATCAGGCTGTGGGCATTCCTTGTCTGGCAGACGCCCTCACGGAACTTATCGAACATCAGGTTACTGGGGAGGATAGCGAAACCACGCGACAACTGAAGAAGATGTCTGATCAGACGGCTGAGCTTAATTCGAAGCACAAACAGCTGGCGCGCTGGGTATATGCAATACTGGAGTGGCAGGAAATGGTTTTATATTTCTGCAACAACCGCATCCACCGGATACGAACGCACTGCTGCGCCCTCAAACGGCAAAAACACAACCGCCTTCCTGAATCTCACCGGCGTCACCCCAATTGAATCCCCAAATACCAAACACCAAATCCAGATTCCCGCTCGTGGATGCACTTTCGCACCCGTTTCA
>JAFGQN010000213.1 GCA_016935665.1 Deltaproteobacteria bacterium
AGCCGAATGCCCACGCCCCCCATGTAGCCATACGAAGTGGACCTGTCGTATCCCACCACGGAGAGCCCCACCGGTTTGCTTGCTGTCAGACGCTGGGTGCCGTCAACACAATTGGAAACGTCTACACCGTTGTCATCAAGGGCAAAGCGTCCCACTTCGTATGTCGACGAGCCCACTCGTGTAAAACCACTGTCGTCGAGATTGCCCAGGCACTCTATATGGACAGATGCACCCATGGGCCGGGTGATAATCACGTAATCAAACCGATAATCGAACAAAGCATCGGTATTAAACACGTATTTGTCCAGATATTGCCCCGCCGGCGCCGCCAACAGCATCATGGGGTCCCCCCAGTACCCACCCACCGATTTATACGCGGATCCGCTCATTAACTGGTACGCCAGAAATGGCCCTTTGGTGTTATCGTCAAAGGGCTCGTCCAGGGTGCCAACCACATAATGATCTTTGGCACTCAAAAATTCGAGCACATCTCCCTGCCGAACAAATGCGTATTCGTCGCCAATTTCGTCCACCGGTGGATCAAAACGCACGGTCATACCATCGGCTCCAGCCACGATGCGCCAATGCACGGGATCCGAAGCTGCGGGAAGCGGTCCCACGGTCTCGCTTTTCCACCTTGGCGCATACCGCGCCAGTACCGCATCCGAACCAAATGCACTCAATGGCAACAGCTGCTCCTCCAGATGATCACCCGAGGCAACCCCCAAAGGCACCGGCGCACATGCATTTGCGCTAAACACCGCCACTTTTTCGGTGGCAGAAATTTTTGTTCCCGTCAAATCGGGCCAATCTGGTGAACCCGAAGTTTTTATCTGCAACACATCGAATGTGTTCAATGTAAATTCCCCTGTCGTTCCCGCCGCAACCGCGTTTACCCCAGTCCCGCTCTCAATGGCCGCCGTGGGGGTCACAGTGACTTTTGTGTTATCTTCGGTGGCCACCACAACAATATACGGCACGCCGCCATGGGGCCACGTGGCGCCAATATAAAAATTATCGAGGCTGGATTTGGGAAGAAGGAGAGATGCATCGGTCGTGGCAAAATTGGATCCATAGGGATTCCACTGGTACGCCAGCACTGGCACGTCGGACACTACGCGAAACGCGTTTTTCAGTCCAATCCCACTTCCCTCAATATGTGTCGAAGATTCGGGGCAACCACTGGCACAGGTGAGTTCAAAGACATGAAGTTCCCCGGGTTGAAGCGTAATCTGGGTGTCAGGCAGCGTTCGCAGTGTCTCGTTGTCGCCTCGCATGTCCTCAACACGCACTGTAGCGTCCATTGACTCCTGTGGATTGGAGACCACCACTGCATACGTCACCTGATCGGCCGATTTGTCATTTTTCAAATCAACTGTGTAAAATTCACAGCCCACCGATGTGCGGGAAGCGGCGGCCTGCTCGCATGTCACGGGGATGGTGTATGTGACGTAACCAGTATCGCTGTCACTGTCCGTATCCACAGTGCCGGTTCCCGAATCCGAATGCGTGTCAACATCAGTAACCGTGTCCCCGTCCGACGGAGTGGCGCTGTCGACGGCACTTTCAGTCTCGCTGCCTGTATCTGTGTCCTCATCAGCATCGGAATCGGTGGGAGATGCCGAATCCGCGTCTGAATCCGAATCCGAATCACCATCGGTATCTGAATCGGAATCGGAATCCCCATCCGCTCCTGTGTCCGTGGCATTGTATGGCGATTCGGGTGATTTGCTGCAGCCCACAGACCATATCAGGCAACAGAGCAACACAATAAAAAGTTGCATCTCTTCAAATTTGGCTTTCATCTGGTTAACCCCTTGTTCCTCATCATTTCACAAATTTACCCCTGGCGTACGTGCCTCCACAATTTCGAACGTCTTTCTTTTCTGAACGCCATTTCAGTATTTTGACGTATTTACGCCGGGTTCGTCAAGTTCAATCCCATGCATGGCGCCAGGGCAACGGCCTTGCCCCAACAATACATACGGAAATGCAATCGTCCTATCACGCCCGTGCTGCGGACCGCGTCACTTAATTCGTACCGCGCTCCACGTCTAAACAAAAAGTATACATATAAATCTGTAAACCTGGCTCATCTGCCTGTGCCGTTTGAAAATTGCCATGCGATACCCGTGAATATCGGTGTTTATCGGTGATTATCGGTGAACATGATGACCACGATGTGGATTCGCCCAAACCCATTAAGTGATTTTTTGGGCAACCGTCCTCCAACTGAGGTGACCGAAATATTTTTTCTGGTGTTGTTTCGTGATGTGTTGTACCGACCTGATGCGCTGCAGTTTTATAATTTATTTGCATCCCAATCCGACGCGTAACTCCGGGCAGGCTCTTGTTGTTTGTTTCTCTTTGGCATTACTTTGTGAACCATTCAAATAATTGACCTTTTCCGCTAAAATAAAGCACTGTAGTGTGGTAATTGTCTGGATACTCACAATACACAATATGGAGAAAAGAGATGACCCAAAAAGTAATTTTGTTTCTATTGATTGGCATGTTAACCTTGGCCTGTAATTCAGGCGGTTCAGGCGATTCGACAGACGAATCCAACGAGAGTGACGCAGATTCGAATTCCGATGGTGATTCCGATACGGACGGCGATTCCGACTCGGACGGCGATTCCGACACGGACGGCGATTCCGATACGGACGGTGACTCCGATTCAGATGGCGATTCCGACTCGGACGGTGATTCCGACTCGGACGGTGATTCCGACTCGGACGGTGATTCCGACTCGGACGGTGATTCCGACTCGGACGGTGACACGGATTCCGATGGCGATTCTGATTCCGATGGCGATTCTGATTCCGATACAGAAACAGGGCCCACCTGTGCGTTCCCCAATTCGTTCAAATGGACCGATCATGGCGGCCCATTGGCCCAGCCAAAGAATGGATGGGTCTCCCTGAAGGATTTCTCAACCTGTGGTTACAATGATCAGATCCTCGTGTATTCCACTTATCACGATGGTTCGAACTATCATTCTCAAATGATGCTGTTTGACGATTGGGACAGCATGGGCAGCGCAACGCAAGTGGATTTGCCATTTGACACGGTTGCACCAACCATAACGTATTTCGAACCTAAAGACATATGGATTCTCGCCTACCAGTGGTGTTCCGCATATTTCTGCTATCGAACATCGAAAGACCCCACCGATCCGAATGGGTGGTCCAGCGAACAGGCGCTTCTCAAAGAAGACGTTGTAACCGAGGACGGCGCGCAGTATGGTCCCATCGACCAGGAAATCATCTGCGACGACGACACTTGCTATCTGTTCTACAATGGCGACAACGACCATGTGTACCGTGCATCCATGCCCATTGGCCAATTTCCGGGACTATTCAGCGGTTCTGAGGATATTCTGAAGGATACAGCCTATTTCGAAGCCGTACAGCTCTACACGGTCAAAGGCACTGGCAAGTATCTCATGATGATTGAGAACAACGCCAATCCCCGTTCATTCTCTGCGCTGGTCGCTGATGATTTGGGTGGAAAATTCACGCCACTTGGCAACATGGCATCCAAGGCCAATTCCACATTCTCTCAAAACTGGACATCGGACATCAGTCACGGCGATATTTTCCGCAAGAACCCCGATCAAACCCACACCATCGATTCGTGCAAACTGGAGTTGCTCTACCAGGGCCGCGATCCCAATGCGAGTTCGACATATGATACCAGACCATACCGGCCCGGCCTGTTGACAATGACACAGCAGCCGCAGTAGCGTAGCGATACACGCACTCTTTCCTTATTCAGATATACTCAAAACACCCTAACACTGGTTCAGGTCGACGCATCAACACCGCCGACGACGTCTCTACGTCTCAGCTTTTCGCCGGTAGATTCGCGCTTTCGTTTTCCAGGGGTTTTCGGGTGGAAATATGCAGCGGTAAATACAGCGGACACCAACCTATCGCTGCTGTTGCCAGCATAATCACCGCCAATGCACCCAGACCAATCGCGAGAGTTCCCTGGAGTATTCCGGTGAAGACCAAAACACTCACCGCCACCGCGAAAATCAAACGAATGCCTCTGTCAATCGCCCCCATATTCGTTTTCATTGCATGCCTCCTGCAGTCAAAGTGGCGCAAACGCGCCAGCGTTCCAACTGTAGGAGCCATCCTGGAATCGAGCCGTGGCAAATCATGAGACAAACCAGTTTTTTTCCGCGATACACTGTTTTCACGCAGTTGCCAAAGCGACTACTGTGTATTCATTCAGTGTCGTGCGTATCCGTATCTGAGGGGTCGGTCGCCGGCTGCTGTGCGCATACGGTTTCAAGCAATTCTGTACCGTCATGGGGCCAGTCCACCATGGAACTTTCTGTGTCTGCACAGCCATATGGGCAGGTGTACGTGCACTGAAAACTGACAATCTGTTCCTCTTCAGACGTTCCTGGACAAAGAACATGTTCGTGCCAGCCGATTGTGATTTCACCGTCAACGCACATACCATCAAAGCCACATTGAAAAACCGTTACCAAATCGCACGATGACGGATATGATGGTTGTCTGCACACTTGCGGCTGCGAACCGGAGTCTGTTTCAGTGGCTGTATCCATAAAGCTGTCACTGTCCGTTCCCGGTTCCGTGTCTGGAATCGTGGCAGTATCAGTGTCAGATGCGGATGGTGTCTCATCGTCAATTGCACCGCATGCAAGCAGAGACATTGCGATTGAAACAACTCCAAATTTGAAAAAAAATTTCCTAAGAATCCAGGACATGCAATGCATGATTTTCCCCTTTGTTATATGCAATGTTTAATCTGCCTGATTTTAAACGAATAAAAGAGGGAATGAAATACACCGGTCTTTCCAAAGATATTATTGACTCCCTCGACGACGAATCGCCCATTGCCCCGTACTCCACTCCCACCAGGCCTCATCCATCTCCTGCCCAAAACCTCACTGCCAACGGGGACATCGGCGATCCCGCCGGGATACTTTTTTCCCTCGACCTTTCAGCGCCCCATCGTCGCCTAACCCCTCCGCCTCACCGGTCGCTGAACTGCGGCTTTGCCTTATCCCGCTCCTCCTGCTCGACAGGACCTCGGGCAAAACGAAAGCCAAAATTATAGGAGCGATTGCCAGGATGATGCCTATGGCGAAAAGCAGACCGGCAGAACCAGCCGTCGTAGTACCACGAACCACCGCGGAGCACGCGATTGACGCCCGAATCCGGGCCAGCTGGGTCAATCGCTTCACCATCGGGATATTCATCATACCAGTCCGCACACCATTCCCACACATTCCCATTCATCTCATACAATCCCCACCGATTGACAGGCAACGATTTCACAGCAACCGTTTGCTTGCGATATTCGCCTTTGTCCCCTTTGTTGTATGGATAATTGCCGTTGTAATTCACTTGCTCAGGCGAAATGTTTTTACCAAACGAAAATGGTGTATCCGTGCCGGCGCGGCAGGCGTATTCCCACTGGGCTTCGGTTGGAAAAGCAAGGTTCAGTCCTGGGTTGTCACTATTCACTCTCCCAATAAACGCGGCGCAATCATCCCAGCTGACATTCTCCACAGGTCTTGACTCCCCTTTAAATTCACTTGGATTATTCCCCTTCACGCCTGCCACAACTCCTGAGTACAGGCCGTATCCGCCAGCCAAAAGCCTTTGGTGAGCACCACATGAGAATCCGCTTTTTGGGCAGGTGCGATTAAAAAAGTAAAAAAATTGCACCTTGCATGAATACATCCCCCCACCCCACCGTTTAACACAGCACAACCCAAACCGAACGGCCCCATCAGCATTGACTGCGCACGTGTTGCAGCTCAAATGCGGCGCTGTTCATTTAAAGAAAGGCAATGGATATGGCACAGGAATTAACGATTGATTTTACAAACAGCAAAGAAAAACTCGAAGCGCTTTATGACACGCTGATGGCGTTTGATAAAGGCGAGGTGCGGCAGTTTAATATGAGTGTGCCGGCGGTGATGCCCCATGCGTTGAAGATGTTTAAGTCGTTTACGCATGACAGAGACATTTTTGCCGCCACGTTTGAGCCCGCGGCGTTTAATGTGGCGGCGTATGACGACTTTGCGACGCGTCTTGGGGCTCTGTGGCACGCGGATATTTTGCTCAATCAGGCCACTGCGCCATTGGCCAGTGTGGCGGTGCTGATTGAAGCGTCGAAACCGCTGTACCGAAAACTGGCAAAATCAGCACAATATTTATGGGGTGATGACGAGTCCCTGGGCAAAGTGGTGGCGTCCATTCGCGAGGGGCAGGGACATATGGATCAGGCCGATGATTTGGCGCGCTATGCGGTGTTGTTTGAAGAAAACTGGGCCGATGCCGAAGGTAAATGCGATGTGACAAAGGCGGATGTGACACAGGCCCGCGAATACTCTGTTCAAATTCTCAATGCCATGGCCGATAAAACCGACAGTTCCATTTCAGACTTGCGCGATTTGCGAAACCGGGCCGGGGAATACGTGCGCCGCGCAGTGGATGATATTCGCGATGCCGCCCTGTATGTCTTTCGCAAAGACGGAGACGTCAATGACCGCTATCCCAGTCTGTTTACCGGACGCATTGAACGGCGTCGCAAAGCAGCCAAATCCAAAGTCGACGCCGCCGCGACCGTCTCAGAAGACCCATCAACGCCGGTGGTTCTGATCGAAAACGCCTGAGCGCGGTTCCCTTTGGGTCCACTTTTTTCTCTCCATCGCCCTTTTATCACACGTCCCGCAAATATCAGTAATCCGAGTACTGGTTTTCGCTGCTCGACCGCTTTTTTCAGTACTCCGAGTACTGATTTTCGCTGCTCGACCGCTTTTTTCAGTACTCCAAGTTATGGTTTTCGCTGCTCGACCGCTTTTTTCAGTACTCCAAGTTATGGTTTTGGCTGCTCGACCGCTTTTTTCAGTACTCCAAGTTATGGTTTTCGCTGCCCGACAGATTTTTTCAGTACTCCGAGAGCTTCTTTTGGCTTCCCGCCCGTTTTTTTTCAGTACTCCAGGTGCTGGTTGAGAGGGGTAATGTGATGGGAGATCATGGCGCCTGGCATCCAATGCGTTTGGTGGCGACAACGATGTCATCGTAGTAAATGGTTTGATTGTCCGAGACCGTGAGGCCGCGCGATTCCAGCTCCTCGCGCTTGTTGGCGCTGGTGCCCCGTTCGTAGTAGGCGTCCAGAATCACCGACTTGAATCCCACGTCGGCGCTGGTTCTAAAGTTGAATCCTTCAAACGGCACGGGGTCGGTACACGCAAAAAATGTACAGCCATCGGTATGGAACGAGTCCCTCAGCCAGGTGCCGTTGGGGTATCCGGGCCGGTAGTCTCCTACCAGTTGGTCATTAATCCAAAACGTCAGCTCGCCCGTGTTCTGAGAAGGCGCATTGGCCTGTGCCCGAATTTCGATGCAAAACCAGGTATCGCGCAAATAGGGTTGCTGCGACGGCGGCCTAAACACATTGCCGTAATAATACGTGGTCCCCTGGTCGCCCTCACAGCCGGGGATTGCGCTGCCGTCGTTGCAGCGCCCGGACCGCATCTCGTGCCAGTACACATAAAAGTTGAACACGTCGTCGTTGGAAATATCAAAGTCAAACCAAAAGCCGTCATCCCCATCCGGAACCGTGTTGGCGAGGCCACTGGACTCCCACCCGTCACGGCCCGCCGAAACCCGCACCCAGTGATGGGGATTGGGCGCCACCTCCGGCATGCGCGCGTAAAAGCGCCAGTAAATTTCATCCTGCCGTGCAAAGGCCACCCTGGATGACGACGAAATATACTGGGTCTCTTCCAGGTCCGCCACCGTTACACGGGACTGCAGGTACCCCGTCCCAGAATGGGCGGCGCTGCCATTTTGCATGGTCAGGTACCGCGTGTCGGCCTGCGGCGAATCCCAGCGTCCCCAGCCGGTTTCAAAGTCGTCGTGAAAAAGCACGGCGGGGTCATTCTCAATATTCAAATCCCCCGGGTACTGACCGCTGAGGGTGCTCTCCGTATCGGCGCCACTGCCGGTATCCGAAACACCTGCGCTGTCATCGACGGTGCCACTGCCGGTGTCACTGTCTGTGCCGCTATTGGTATCCGTGCCGCTATCCGTCTCACCAGCGGATTTGCTGTCTTCATTGGAACAGCCCAGCAGGATGACGGCTGCAAAAACAACGATGGGGCAACATAAACGGGCATTCGATGTACACATGTGGGTATCCTTTCGCTCCAACAAACAGTGTAGCATGAGGTTGGAAGAATTCATTGGCAGAAAATTCTGATGCCGTTACAATCCAGGCTTCAATTGGTTTAGCTGCAATGTGCTTTAAGGTGGATGCAGATGGTGCAGATGGTCATTGGGCGTATGGTGTTGATGATTTTTGGGGTGATCTGGGCGGTGGCCTGCAGTGATGAGGGCGGGACGTCCAATGGGGGGATAGTGACAGCGGCAGGGATTCCGATGCGGAACGTTGCATGAAGATCAGATTTGCACTGGGGAAATAAGATGCTGTGAAAACGCAACTGTTCCCGGCGACGATAACGACACAGATACAGGCTCTGATGCCACCATCTCCGATACAGATGCCGGCACCGACACCGACACCAAACTCCAGGCGGCGCAGCAAAAAGCAATTTCGAGCCAATTGCGCTGCAACCATTTTCTTAAAATCCCTGTTAGAGTCCGCGTTGAGGAGGCAACGTCCAAACCAGCCGCCCATTGGACCGGCACCTGACCCGCGCAGTGCCAAAAATTTAAAGGGAATGAACCACCCGCTTTTGGTCTGGAAACGTCTCTTTATTTTGTTGATTCTTTTTTCACAAAAAGGTGGTGATGCAGGCATGACGCGATTCCATAGAGTTTCAATGGTTGTTTTTACAATTGGATTGTTGTTTTTAACGGGGTGTTCTCAACATCAAAAAAGCGGTTCCCAGAATTCCGACGCCGATTCAGACAGTGACGGTGATGCAGATACGGACACGGACGCGGATACCGACACCGATACAGATACAGACGCCGACTCCGACACAGATTCCGATACGGATTCCGACTCGGATTCCGATACGGATTCCGACACAGATACGGATTCAGATGCCGACGCTGATTCAAACTCGGCGTCGGATGCTGACACTGATTCTGATACTGATACTGATACTGATACTGATTCAGACACGGACACGGATTCCGAGTCGGACACGGGTTTCGATTCCGATATTGTAGGTCCATGCGATATTTATGAAGCCGATGGCACACCTTGTGTTGCTGCACACAGCACAACAAGGGCGCTATACGGCGCATACAGCGGCAACCTGTACCAGGTTCGACGCGCTGACAACACGACAAAGGATATCCCGGTTCTTGAACCCGGCGGTGTCGTCAATGCATCAGTGCAGGACACATTCTGCAACGGCGCCAAATGCACCATCTCCATTATCTATGATCAGTCTCCAAACCAAAACCACCTCACAAAGTCACCTGCGGGCGGGTGGCTCAATAACGGCGGTCGCGAAGCGGATGCCACCGCGGCGAAAATCACCATCAACGGACATAGGGCCTACGGCATTTTCACTACCATGAGCTGGGACAACGACGAGCAGACGGTGGGATATCGAAATAACAACACCAAGGGCGTCGCAATCGGCGACGAGCCCGAGTCGATATACATGGTGGCGGATGGACAACGGTACAACGAATGGTGCTGTTTTGACTACGGAAACGCAGAAACAAACAACCTGGACAACGGCCCCGCCACCATGGAGACGCTCTACTTCGGCAGCAGTACCCAGTGGGGCAGAGGCAGCGGCACCGGCCCTTGGATAATGGCGGACCTCGAAGACGGCGTCTTTGCCGGACAGTCATTTGAGGCGCCAAAAAGCAATACATCAATTAATGTCAACTTTGTGACAGGCATGCTTAAAGGCAACTCCGGCAACCACTTTTCCCTCAAGGCAGGCGATGCGCAATCCGGGCTGCTGGAAACCAGGTACGATGGCCTCCGTCCAGACGGATACAGTCCTCAAAAGAAAGAAGGCGCCATCATTCTTGGAACCGGCGGCGACAACAGTCACACAGGTATCGGCACATTCTTCGAAGGATGCATCACTGCGGGCGTTTCCTCCGACGACGCCGACGATGCCATTCAGGCAAACATCGTTGCCGCAGGTTACGGAAAATAGTCCGTACCCCCCACCCTCTCGCCTGAGAATGCGTGTTTTAGTCCGTACTGTAGAGCCCTTAAGCAAAATGAACTGCGCAAATGCAGACAACATGCGAATATTGCGTTGGCCAGGAGTCATGCATTAAAGACGTTGGATGCAACGTCTCTACACTCAATACCGAACCCACTACAGATAAGACAGGGAGCGCTTATCGTAGAGACGTTGCATGCAACGTCTCCTGAACGCGGTGAAGGCAACTCATTTATGCGTTTCGCCTGTTTTAAAGCTAAAGATCTTACCAATGATTGGGCATATGCGGTGCGCAGTACTCCTGGTCCGAAGAGGGGGGAATTCTAATTGTCGCTGAACAGGGACCGGCTTCTTTTTCATCCAACAAAAAGGGAACCCCCCAAAGTCCAAAGACAGGTTGCTGGTTTTGAGATGATTTCTAATTTTATGGCGTGCTCAAAAAATCACCAGATGATGGCGATTTTCAGATTGATAACTGGAGAGTTTGGGCTCGAGCATTCCTGACCCGCAGCCAACCAGCCGGTGCCATTGTTGAGCTCGTCGATAACACAACTCACGCCGTCTTCTTCCATGGACGGCAGGTAATATGATGACGCTTCCTCGACTCGAAATTGCGCGGTATAGACGCCTTCCGAAGGCCAGGTGCATGTTGGTGACCAGTAACAGATCCAGCTGGGCACGGTATTCAGGTCAAGATTATATGACCAGGCATAGAGCGTATCACCACCGATTGTAGTCGGAGTTGAAGATGAGGTAGTGGTGGCGAGTTCATCCCAGGTGGAAGTGGATTGATTGTATGCCCAGATTGAAACCTCGTCTTCGGCATCAACAGCATAGCCACGAAAGGCGATGGGCGATTTGCTTGTGACATACTGGCCGTCGTAGGGTGCATACACACATGACGGTAAAAATGCCGCAGCGACCATTGCAATAACAATTGAAAAAATACGTGCTTTTTTCATGATATCCCCCTTGGTTTTTTGTTGAATGCCGGCAAATATACGGCGCAAACAGTCGTGTGCAAACGCGAATGACACAAAATACGCTTCCCTCAAACCTTAATCCCGCGAATGCGACGGGCCAGGTCTGATGGATATTTGACGATTTCCGATAAGAAGTTGGGTCAGGTGTTCAGGGGCTGTTACCCAAATCATTTGGGCATGAAAAACCAGGGCAAAACACCCTTTTTATGGGAATAGAGCCAGACCACGATTTTCACATAAACCCGCGAGGCCCAGTGACAGCGCAACTCATATGAAATTGGGCACGGACTTTGTTTTCAACCCTTACAGGGTATGGGGACGAAGCGTTAATTGGTGGTAAGACCCGGAATTTGGGGCGCCGCATGTGTTTTTCGAACTGACCCCAGCTTATACTGACGACATCGTTTGCAAAAAAGCCATGAGTTTTGAAGTTTCAAATCGAACTTTTCAATATTCAGCCTGGAAAAGGATGCAGAAGGGATGGATTATCTTTTCCCTCACCACACAGGACGCAGCGTTGCATCCACAGGTGCTTCCCGGTATGGTGCACCCGTTCAAGACAAAATATGGCAGGCGTTG
>JAFGQN010000214.1 GCA_016935665.1 Deltaproteobacteria bacterium
TCGAGCCGATTTTTGTCATCAATTGGGGAGGGCTTAAGGGCTAACCTATGTAGAGTTGATAGCGCCGGCGGATGCACCCGACAGCACTTCCGCAGTGAAGTATTGTGGATTTCGTTTTATCGCTTCAGTAAGCATATATAAATAGCCCGCCTCATAGGCACCTAACGAGGAACCACCTCTGATAGTGAGAGATACACCTGTTGCATGCGTGAACTCGTTTTTGATAATCGACGGTACCTGGTCGGCTGTAGCAATTTCATTTTGAGTGATGGTCGCTGGATTCCCCTGTTGTATTTTTTGGGTTGAGTTCGCATCGATACCGTGGGTATCTGGCTTCGGCGTATCTCCTGCGGTCAGTACGATTGGGTAAATAGCACTGCAAATAATCAGAACCACTCCCCAACATGATGATGTTCGTGTGTTTATACACATGGCGTCGCTCCGTTTCTGAATGGTTGAAAAGTACAAATTCGAGCGGGGAGCATGAGTATGAGCATGAGTATGAGCAAACACCGCAGTCTTTAAGTTAAACGTTCGTGTCACTCACAAATCCGAAAACCAGAAAAACGTATTCGATATGAAATTATTTCTAAATATATATCCCGTCTTTATTGAAACAAAAAGCAAAAAGACAATAAAGATTCATTTGAACATTGGCAGCAATTGTATCGAACACCACAACTTAATTAAAGCGGTTCAACTGAGGTGGGGAACATCCGGGATGAGGGGTATCCGGAGTCGGAGATTCTCATTTTACATCTCTTTCTTCCAGTTTTAACATTCAGGTACAGATTGGTTCTTTTATGGTGGCCCGTTGTTCCACATTTCGATTTGACAATTCGCTGAAGGTGCTAAAGTTATCTTCATCACATCACCCGTGCACTGGATTTGAGGAATATTTATGACCAAAGTGCATTTGTTTATTTCCCATTCATCAACGGACGACGGCTTTGTTCACAGGTTTCGGGAGATGCTCGAATCTCTGAATGCCCCGACATGGGTGGATTCCCGTGAACTCACCGGCGGCGATGTGCTGAACGACAAAATCGAACCCGCCATTCGAACCGCAAAGCATTTTATTGTTGTTGTCTCAATCAAGGCGCTCAGTTCAAAGTGGGTGCAAAAAGAAATCAAAATTGCCCTCGATGAACAGGCAAAACGAAGTGACGGGTACAAAGTGATTTCTGTTGTACTCCCCGGCGTTGAAGCAGGGATTCTTGACCTTCTTTTTGAAAAAGAACCCATGCATATATTCGTACAGGATGGCCCCAACGGGTTTGGCGAGGCCATGCCCAAAGTGATGGCCGCCATTGGGGTAACACTGCCCAATGACTGGTTGCCGCCCAAAGTGGTCGATGCCACCCCCATGGACGAACTGGTACTGGCCCTCGATACCCCAAAGATGGAGGAACACAACGGCACGTACCGGGCTGTGGCCGCAGCCCAGCTGATTTTTTATCCGTCAGACAAAACTCTGCACGAAGTGCAGAGCAAACGCTTTATGTTTACCGCGCCCATTGGCACTTTAGAGCTGGGCGAAATCCGCTGGTACATTGAAAAATACTATCTGTGGCCAAGCGGCGTGTTTAAAGAGCGGGCCCAAAAACTGGAAGAGAATCTCCCGTTGTGGGGCAAAGCGCTTTTCGATGCCCTGCGCCCCGAAGACACTACGGTGAGGGCGTTTGATGAATGGAAATCCCACAACGGCTGCTGCTTCTCGGTGCTGATTGACCCCGAACCGCCAGTGGGCACAGGCGACGACGAATCAGCCCAGATTCGCGAGGCGGCCAAAGACCTGCTCGCCCTGCCCTGGGAAATTATGCACGATGGCACAGGCTATCTGATGCAGGGGGCAAAAGGCGCCCGTGTCCGCCGCCGGCTGCCTAATCGGGGAGCGGCAGCGTCATCGAAAGCCAGCCTGCCCATTCGCATTTTGCTGTGCAGCCCCAGACCCGAAAAAGGCGATGGCAACCAGGAGGTGAGCTACATTGACCACCGCATCAACGCCCGGCCCATGGTGGCGGCGGCGGAAGCACTGGGCGAGACTCTTATCACCATTGATTTTTTAAATCCCCCCACCTTCCCGGCCCTCAAGGTTGCGTTAAAGAAAGCACGGGACAATAACACGCCCTACAGCATCATTCACTTCGATGGCCACGGCATTTACGACCGCAAGATGGGGCTGGGCGCCCTGTGCTTTGAAGACCCAAACGACGCCGATGTGATTGGTGAAAGGCGGCTGGCGCTGGTTCATGCAAACACCCTGGCCGCGGAACTGCGCGATTTTGGGGTGCCGCTGATTTTCCTCGACGCCTGTCAGACAGCCATGAGCACAGATGACCCCAAAGCGTCGGTGGCGGCCATGCTGCTCTATCAGGGCGTGGGGGCGGTGGTGGCCATGAGCCACTCGGTGCTGGTGGAAACCGCCAAACGGTTTGTGGAGCCGTTTTACCGCAAACTGGCCGATGGCGCCCGGGTGGGCGAAGCCATGCAGGCCGGGCAGCAGGCCCTTTTCGATGACAGCTATCGCTTCGATATTATGGGCGCGGGAAAGCTGAACCTGGCAGACTGGTTTGTGCCGGTGCTCTTTCAGGAGCGCGAAGACCAGCAGCTGTTTAACGAACTGCCGAGTCAGCACGCCACCCATGTTCGGAAGGAAAACCTGAAGAATCAGCTGGGCGCACTGCCCCCGCCCCCCAGCCACACCTTTGTGGGTCGCAGCCGCATGCTGCTGGGTCTGGAGCGCCTGCTTCATATTGAACCCTATGCGGTCATTCGCGGCAGTGGCGGCATGGGCAAAACCGCCATTGGGGTGGAGCTGGTGCGCTGGCTGGTCACCTCGGGCCGATTCAAACGCGCCGCCTTCGTGTGTGTTGAAAGCAGCAATGTACAGGATACCAGAGGGATTTTGCAGTTAATAGGCGAGCAGCTGTTGCCCCATTATTCCGCTGCACAATATGGCAACGACACCGCCAAAGCGCTGCAGCCCATTGAACGGGCCCTGCGCGACTACCCTACCATGATATTGTTTGACAACATGGAGAGCGTGCTGCCCGACCGCACCGGCGCTGTTCCCGAAGGGGTCGCCGATGTGACCCAGCTGTTCGACATTTGCACCCGACTGCTTAAAGCGTCAGACGCCGCCCGGTTGCTGTTCACCACCAGGGAGCAGCTGCCTGCGCCGTTTAATGATGCGGCAAGTCAGGTGGAACTGGGCCGGCTCAGCACCACCGAGGCCATTGAGCTGGTGGAGCAGGTGATGGCAAGGCACCACTGGCAGCCGCCTAAAAGCGATGACGCCAAAACCCCGGAAGAAATCGAACAGCTGGTACAAACCGTTAACTGCCACCCCCGCGCCCTGGTGCTGCTGGCAGGAGAAGTGGCAAAGGGTGTTTCGACCACCCGAGAGAACGTGGTCAGGCTGATGGCCAAACTGGAAGCCGAAAACAAGGGCGACCGCGAAAATTCGTTGTACGCCAGCGTGGAATTGTCTTTGAGGCGTCTGCCGGCGGAGATGCGTCCATTCGTTAACCGGCTGGCGGTGTGTCATGGGGGTGGACATCTTTTTATTCTGTCGGAGGTCATGGGAATTGAGGCGGAACAGGCCAGAGCCATTGGTGCAAAGCTTATTGAGGTGGGTCTGGCGGAAGAGAAAGAATACAGCTACCTGCAACTGGACCCTGCATTGCCCGCCTGGTTGCGGCTTAGCCAAAGTGCGGCGCAGCTCGAAGAACTGACGGCAAAATGGACCACCGCCATGACGCAGCTGGTGGGCTTGCTTTACCAGCAGCGGTCACAAGATGCTCACCTGGCCGCCCAACTGACCCTGCTGGAACTGCCCAATCTCATGGCCCTGCTCGACCAACTGGAAATGCAGGTAACAAAAGACAGCGCCATCGCAGAGGCGGTCGGTGACACCGCCGGACGCACAGAGCAACTGGTGGCCTACCTGGGACGACCGCAGGTGCTGGCGCTGGCGGTGAAGGTGCGGGAGATGGCCAACCGGCAACTCCCGGAATGGGGGCACGCCCGGTTTGAAAACGAACGAATGACAATCGAACGATTGCTGGAGCAGGGCGCGTTGCAGGAAGCTTTTACAAGAGCGACAACGCTGCTCGACAAGGCCAAAGCCGTCGGACCACAGGGATACTGGGACGCGGACTATGATTTGGCAACGGCGCATGCCTGTTTGGGTCGAGTGTTGTCAGATGGCGGTCAGGCAGAATCGGCGCTCAGGTGGTTCAAGCAGGCGGAAACATTGTTTGACGCGCTGGGATAACGGGGAGAACGGATGGCTTCTGCGACGCTTGCTGAACAGGCAGACTGTCTTGCGGACCTGGGGCGGCTGGACGAGGCGGCGGCCAAATACGAAGACGCAATTGCAAGAGATGAATGCAAAGGCAGAAAAAGAGATGTTGCAGTGAAGAAAGTGAACCTGGCAACGGTGCACTGGATGCAAGGAGAGTATGGGGCTGCCCTTGCGGCATATACGGATGCTCGTGATATATTTGACCAGCTGAATGAACCCACAACGGTCGCCAAGATATGGCACCAAATAGGTAGGGTGCGTCAGGAGGCGGGGAACGACGAGGCTGCGGAAGAGGCCTACCGTAAATCTCTTGGGATTCTAATCAAAAGCAACCACAAAGTCGGACAGGCGATGAGTCTGGGACAGCTGGGGAATCTGTATGATGCTTGTCTGAATCGCCGGGAAGAGGCGGTGTTGTTTTATCGGGAGGCTGCGGATATTTTTGTAGAACTGGGCGATCTGAAAAATGAAGGGGCGGTCCGAAACAATATTGCCCAATCCCTAATCAAACTCCACTGCTACGACGACGCCCGTGTTGAGATAGAGCGGGCGATAGAATGCAATAAGCCATTTGGACATGCCGCTCAACCATGGACAGCGTTTGGAATTCTTCACCAAATCGAAACCGACACCGGACACCCCGCTGAAGCCCAATCCGCCTGGCAACAGGCGCGGGATGCCTACCTGGCCTACCGCGAACAGGGAGGATACCCGCAATCAGTGGCAGGAAAACTGGCGGATACAGCGCTGGGAATGCTGGCAGGAGGAAAAGATGATGAGGCTATCGAATTGCTCCACACTCTGATAGAAGCAACCGACGCCCCCGCCTCAATTCAACTGCTGGCCACAGAGATGCTGGCCGTACTGCGCGGCGAAGGAGACTCTTCCCGGGCAGACAACATAGCGCTGGATTATGCTGCCACGGCGGAGCTGCTCTTTTTTATGGAACGGTGGCGGCGACTGGCATCAAACGGTCCAGGTAAAATGCCCAAGTAAGAGCAACGGCAGACAGGTTCTTTCCCCCTCCATCGAGAGAGAAGCATCCGACCTCCACCACCCGGCTACCCGATCCGATTGATGTTGCCCATTGGGGGCAAAAGGGCCATCTGAATATTCCAAAAGGTGAGAGTCCGTTTTACTTCTTCCGGAACGTGACAGTCAACTCTGCTTCATCAAATACCTTAATGTACGAAGTGTTCAACGCCGTGTTGAAATACCACATATTTTGGGAAGCGGCGTTAAAATGATTATTGATGTCTGTGCCATTGGCGGTTGCCGCATAGAATGGGATTTTTTGTCCATTCACTTTTACCTCACAGATTGAATCCTTTCCCGCGCTGTTCTGTGTAACGATTGGCTCTGCAGGATCGTGCGGCAATGCAACAAAACTGTGCTTGCAAAACCGGTATTGATTTTGATCAACACCATCATGTTCGCGTTTTATGGTTATCGTTCTGTTCCAGTCTGCATCAGAAGAATGAGTGATAAACACTTTTCGGTATTCTCCTTTGGCCGCCGGATCACCACCATGGGTCACGTCTATTTTATGAGCGGCGCTTCTGCTTTTTCCGTCGTCCAGATACATTGAGTAACTTGTATCCTTCTGATTTGGACTCGGGTAAACATTGACAGTGATGGGCATGGATTCCCCATGGTCATCGTAGTAGGCGCCCACATATCGTTCCGATTCTGTCATGGGCAAAATTCCCCCTTCACGGACATAGAGCGGCAATACATAGAGTGACTGGTCCGCATCGGGCGCACAGCATCGACTGTCAATTGGTGCATTGTAATCGCAAGTCTGCCCGCCTGTAACGGAGGGGGTCAGCGGTTTTTTATTGTGAAGGAACTGATACCAGTTGGAACCCGCAGGATAATAAATGGATCGTTTGGCTTCAAAAGTACCATGTCCCCTGTCGGTCTGTTTGTCCATAATGGGCGCCACCATGAAATCTTTTCCCACCAAAAACTGGTCATTCAAAGATGTCACTCTGTCGCCGAACAGCCGTTTGTCCTGCTCATCCTGCAAAAAGAGGGGACGGGCGATTGGCATGCCGGTCACCGTATTTTCGAACATGGCATCATAAAACAGCTGCAGCATCTGGTAACGCAATTTGATGTACATTCTGGAAACAGGCAGAATGCTGTGATACAGGAATCGCTCGTTTTCCGGAGCGGCGTTCGCAAAATCCTGAAATTTGTACAGCTCCTGAAACTCCTTTGTTCCTTTTCTGCGATAGTGGTTTCTGAACCAGGGCAAAAAAGCGCCCAGAATTGTCCAGCGCATCACCAGTTCAGGATCGGCCCATTTGTTGCTGCAGTTTTGCGGATTTTCAAAACCACCGATATCAGCGCCTGCCATGGGTTGCCCCGACATTCCCAGCGCCAGCATTTGCGCAACGTTGATTTTAAGGAAATCCCAGGTGGATGCATTATCACCGGTCCATAGGGCGGCAAAACGATGCATGCCACTGAACCCGCCTCTGCCAACAATGAAGTTGCGCTGATTGGCTCTTTTTTCCAATGTTCTGGAATCATACAGGACCTGACACACCTGGTCGGCAACCGTCGCATACGCGCTTCCTGCCAGGGCTGCCTGCACTTCACGCGTGATTGAATCGGGGTCTGTGACCGTGTAACACGAAACCGACCCCTCATTGGCAGTGGGTTCCAAAATGGTACCTCTGTTGACCAGCAGACCAAGCACTTCCTTTGATTGGTCTTTGTTTAATGCCTTATTGGCCTGATCCTGAAAAATAACCCAGGTAAACGACATCTCATTAATTTTCCAGATATTATTGATGCCATGCCAGGTCGCTTTGTGCAGATTGTAAGAGTACAGATTGCGGATGATACCTGCAGGGGATTTTTTATCCGCTTCGGCACTGGAACAGTATCTTTTGTCAAAGTTATCGGAAAGAAACAGGTAAAACGGAAAAGACTTAAAGCTGCAGCACATATTCGCATGGTCATCCCCTTTGGAAATATTTTTCGCACCGTTCCAAAGAGTAAAATTAAACCAGCTTTCATCGCGGTACTGTATGTTCTGATTGATGGAAATCGCGGGAGTGGTCATATCCTGCCAAATCATGGACAGGCCTGCCTTTAAAAGTTCCTTATACTGCAGCCCCCACCAGAGGCGTGTGTCTTTTTTGCCAAAGTCCGGGTAATGACCAAACGATCCGAGCTCTTTTTTTTCGGCATCCTGTCCGTAATACACACCGCCCAGATAGGTACCGTTATAGTCTGAGCCATTGTATGTGGCTTTATTCTCGGGCATATCAGGCATGGCTTTTTGATATTTGACAAAAAAATCACCGTCCAGACCACTTTTGAATGTGCGGTAAGTCTCCCCGTCATTTTGGTTTTCCATGACGTATGGATTGCTGACAACGGGCGTAATATTGGTACTGCATTTAATTTTCATATCTTTGTCGGCAGCCCAGGTATGATGACCGTCAAGCAGGTGTTCAAAGAGAAACCGCCCCACCTTTTTATTGGTGCCATCCTGGTTTTTCAACGGTTTCAATTCATTGTTGTCGTCATTGCACTCAATCAGTTCGCCATTTATCCATTGGGCCAGAACGGGGGTGCCATCTGACTGCACGGCTTCAATTTGATTGCCACTGCTGTCCCTGCGTTGAAGCAATACCACGTTATTGGCATTCACTGTATCAATGGGACCCGCCTTTCCATCTCTCCCCATACAAATTCGCCTGTATTTGTTTTCATTCATCGTAAAGGTGCGGTAGTGCGTCTGGACATCCACATCCACATGCAGCCCGTCAAAGGGAACATCGCTGTCACCGTAGCCGTTTACAACATCGAGCATGGACTGGGTATCTTCATATCCGTAGCCTCCCTGATGATACCCCAGCGCATAACGGGGTTTTAATCGCGCTTTTCCCGAGATGGACGTACTCTTGCTCAACACCTCTTTGCTGGTGTCTCCGACAAAAACAACAATGTCCATTTCACCGTATGTGGTGGCCACCCGGAGCTGATCCTTATGGGTGCAACAGACATCCATGAGGATTTGAGAAGGATTGTTTACAAATGTGCCGAGGACCCCCTTTGGCGTATCCGGTGTCCCGTTGAACTCAACAAAGAACGGATTGCTGTGGTAGAGCGGCTCCCTTGTATCAAGCGCGCCGTTACCCGCATCCTGATATATCGATTGATACCGCATATTGTCGAAGTTGAAGTACGACAACTGTTTTCCATTTTTACACAGCTCATTGCCGCCTTTTTCTCCAAAGCCTATATATTTGGCTGAATCAGGACTGTTAATGGAAACCGAAACGGCATAGTCGGTCACTGTTTCGTTCTGACCGACCGGGCTGTTATAGGTAATTTGATGTTTGAACCAGGTGTTGTTCAGATTGGCGGACCACACACGCTCCTTTGTGTCCACTCTATATACACTGACCGTCAGATTACTTTTGTTGAATTCAATTTGAAGGATGTCTTTGTCCGAAGTGGTTGTGCACGAAAAAAGCTCTGGCGTATCGGTTTGTTTTTCAATACTGAAGCTGGTATAAGCGGTATACCCCAGTTCCTGTGGAAAACTATTGGCATAGTATTCAATGGACCTTCGAAGATCGCCGTAGTTGTCCTGAACGGTACTTCTGGTATTGCTGTCAGAGTAGTTGCCGTCTTTTTGTGCCGGATTAAATTTGATGCGAAAAATATCTGCAGTGATGAAATCCACTGCCATGTATCGGGAAGTTCCCGCTGTATCTTTTAATGTGAGAAGAAGGCGATCATTGGTTTGATTTTCGTCATTTGATTTTGTGATGGCAATTCCCTGAAATTGACACAATTTATTCCACTGTTCCGGATGACTGTCCATATCGCTGAAGAACTCATCGACCTTGCGAAATTCAATACATCCCGAAAGGCCCGCGCCTGCGTCCGGACGGGTTGAAGCGTCCGCCGGATCATCTTTCCGAGAACGCCTGTTGGCCTGCTGATTACTGGCCTTTTTAGATTTTTTTTTCCCTGGAATGGAATCTGTTGATTCACTGACGTTTGGATACATGGCAACTCCCCCCTGTTTAATTGGTTTACAACACTTTTGAATGTAAAAAGCATAGACGCATTCTGTGCCTGAGCAACAATTGTTCACAATTTTCCAACTAATTTGCCACACACGAAGTGGGCAATTATTTTATTGCGTATTCGAATGTCAGGTTTAATTTGGCCCAGCTTCGATTTGCTGAGTTGAAGCGACCGTAAGGGGCCGGCAAACGGCCACGCCGCACTTTGTGCAATGGCTCGGTGACAGTTGACAGATTGGCCAATTTTTGGAATTGCCTGGCAAGTCGGACTGGGAGCCAGAGATAGGCACAACCAATCCCTCGCGTATTGTGCGTATTGAAAACTGGGGGACATTGGCATTGGGTGACACCGATGAGCAGTTCTCCGGGTGCATGCAACTCACTATTGTCGCCACCGATACACCCGACTTATCCTTTACCACCAGCCTCCAGGGTGCATTTCAGGAGTGCAGAGCGCTAACCGGATTCGATTCTATAAGAAACTGGGACACCTCCGGCATTACGAATATGAGTCATATGTTTGAAGGCACCGTAAAAGGAAACTGTTGAGGGCTGGTAAAAAGGACGCCATGCTCCTATTATGCCTATATGCTGTTCAGTTGCTTGTGCAATATCTATCCTGCCCGCATGTTTCGCCGACGCCGGCACAGGGAAGGGTGATGGTGTTACAGGGTTTGGGCGGGAGGGGTAACTGAATAAGAAGGGATTTAACGGTATTGCCCGCTGTATCTTTAACATGTTTGATTGAGACCAGTCCGCCATTGGCAGCAAACAGTCCTTTTTCGAATCCATAGGCTACTGGTAATTCACTGTTGAGAGTGAATGTTTTGGGAAAAACAACAATGGGTTCGTGTCCTATCCCCAAAGGAAAACCAACAATGTTTTCGTCAACGGAATTATCCATGCAATATCCCCAGCCCTCATTGAATACGAAGCCTCTATGTGAGGAGTTTTCCCCTAACCCAACGTGGTTATAAACATTCAAGGTGTTTCCTGTCAGTGCATTGAAAGCCCGCACATATGCGTTTTCACTCCAATAAATGTCCTCTTCAGCCAATATAAAAAATTCACCATCAATGCCGATACTCACGGTCCAGCCGAACGAGGCATTCTCAGCAACCAACGATTCTATGGGACTTGCCACATCCAAGGCGTATATCGATAAGCAATCGTCTGAATAAGTATACAAAATGCCTTGGGACGTCACGTGCAACACTTCCACGTCGGATGCATCCGAACAATTTGGGACGGATGCACCCACCTGCAACTGCGAGCTTGAAATCACTTTTTCCTCCTCGCCCGCACCATTGAGCCGGGTGCGTAGTATCCATGTCTCACTACTTTCGCCATCCTCCGATAAAACAACGCCAGGGTAATATGCCCAGTCATCTGAAACCTTAATATGTATTGGCATAAGTTCGTTTTCAATCGATGAAGGCAAGGGATATGTGGTGCCTGTGCGAGTGTCCAGTTCAATTTGACCGGAAGGGAGCACATTTTTCCAAAGAAAAGTACCATCGTTCAAGGTGCCCACAGAATCAAAGCCGTTTTCGAGAGCAATAGCATCTCCTGTTTCAGGATTAAACTTCCACAATTGCGCCTCGTTAATAGGGTTGTCGAGTCCATCTCGGAGCGCGGGTTCATATAACATTACGAAAGATTCAGAATTGTCTATTGACTTTTGGTACTCAACCTCCGCACTCACTACGCCAATCAAACATCTCCCGACATCGTCACAGCGGGGAATACATGCACCTTCTACACCGCAAACTTGTGTGGCGTCATTGCAACCGCAACCGGATAATGCAGTTGCAACTTCCCAGGAGACGGTGGGGGCGTAAGGGTCAGTCTCAACTGGAGAGGACGTATCCGTGTCGGAAATCGTATCTGAGTCGGTACCATTAGGAATAATGCTATCGCTGTCAGAGCCCGGAGTTAGGTCCGTACTGGTCGTATTACCGCTGTCTGAGCTGGTCACCGGGTCGGTTTCCGTGCCACCCCCAGTCTGTCCGTTATTCGACGAGTCGTCTCCGTCAATGTCGTCCCCACATCCGTTGACAAAGATACTCAGGAACATTGTAAACATTAATAATTTCATTAATCTGGACATCTTTTTTCCTTTCTAAGCCATTAAGTGTTTTTTTCCTCGACTGCGATTATCAGGTAAGGAGCGCAGTGGAGTGTCGAATGATAAAAGTAACATTATAATTATGCCATGTCATTATACGCGTAAGAAATATGCGTAAGAAAAAATCTTCACTCTGGCTTTACCTTGTTGGGGGATACATTCATTGAATATGTAAAATAGCGATACCAGTCATTGGCGTTCCTGTTATGGTCGAGCCCCCGAATATAAAAAATAAACTCTGACAAAAGAACTGGATGCGGAAGTGGAATCCATCCTGGCGGCACGTCCGGACTTGACGCTGGTGGCGATAGCCGATGGCGCGGAAGAGAACTGGCGGTATTTTAGTAA
>JAFGQN010000215.1 GCA_016935665.1 Deltaproteobacteria bacterium
CACCCGGCCAGCATCATCAGAAGCATCACATGGAGTCGGTTTTTCATAAAAGCTGCCCACTTAACAGATCATTGTTGTCCAGTACAAGCCGTTTCGTGGCAGGAATAAAACAAAAATAGGGGGCGAGAAAACGAGAAAATTCCAGATTGCAAGTATTTTATTGCCTGTGGCTTACACCCGTATGACTTTTTGTATAGTACGCCAAAAATGGTTCAAAAACGAGAAGTCTTCTGAATCGCAACAGTTTTACCTGTTGGGTGACTTTTTGTAAGGTATGGCGTGCGGGGGCAGTTATTATCGGCAATATAACGGCAATAAAGGCGATATTTCTATTGCATAGGATGTGTAAATGCGGTAGAATGGAAAGTAACTGACATGACCGTGAATAATTCAAAAACAAGGAATAGCGATGTCTCGAAAAGCAGAGTCTGCATGGAAGCCAGTCTATGTGATGAGTCCTGCTATGGTGCGGGGACTGATGGAAATAGAGGCGGCCAAAGCCGTGGTCGAAAATACACCGCTTTCGCCTGCAGTTGAGGCTGAACTCCGTTACAAAGCACGTGTCCGTTCGACGCATTATTCCACACGTATTGAGGGTAATCGTCTTACCCTAAAAGAGGCACAGGATGTAATCGAAAAAAAAAAGACAAGCCTGCATGGCCGTCAGCGGGATGTTAAAGAAGTACGCAATTACTGGGATGCGTTACTCAAAGTGGAGGATTGGGCGGCCAAAAAGGTGGATTTCGGCGAGGACTTGATCCGCCGGCTCCATGCTATGGTTGAAAAAGGACTACGTGCAAAACCAACAGCTTACCGCGATGGTCAAAATGTCATCCGCGATTCACAGTCCGGCGGAATTGTATATATGCCGCCGGAGGCGAAAGACGTTGGGATGCTTATGGCAGCCCTAGTACGGTGGGTCCGTAAGGCGGAAAAAGAGAGTATTCCTGTGCCAGTGATTGCGGCTCTGGTGCATTATCAGTTTGTAACCATTCATCCCTATTATGATGGCAATGGTCGCACTGCTCGGCTTTTGGCGACGTTTATTCTGCAGCGGGGCGGGTATGGACTGCACGGTTTCTTTTCGATGGAAGAGCACCATGCCCGTGATCTTGCCAGCTACTATGATTCTCTGGTGGTCCATCAGCACCATAACTATTACTATGGCCGAGCAGAAGCAGAACTGACAGGATGGATTGAGTATTTCATTGCCCTTTTGGCCAGAGTATTTACGCAGGCAAAAGATGAAGCCCTTAAGCTTGGCAAATCTGGTATCCTTTCTGAGCCGGAGAAACTGCGGCGGCTTGACCACAGAGCACGCGTTGTGCTGGCGTTATTTGCTAAAAAAGACAGCATTACCGCCAAAGACGCTGCCGAGACGCTTGGGCTCTCCAATCGTATGATGCGTATCTTGATGCAGCAGTGGGTTGAAGACGGATGGCTTACCATCGCTAACACGTCCAATCGCTCCCGCTCATACAGTTTATCGGAAAGTTATCGGCAATTTGTCGGAAATGTAACGGAAATATAGCTACCACGCGTCCGTAGGACACCCTGCAGCTGGCATTTTCTGTTAAAAAGTGCTATAATTCTGCAGTCGATTTCACCTGTTGATTAACTTTCAAGATCAGATTATGACAAACACTATTGAGGTTGTCAATGTCGCAGTTTCACTGATTATTAGAGCCGCCATTCTCGCCGCCCAATTCTCCGGAAGAGCCCGCAAACGAAGCTTGAAACGGCTGTCTAAAATGGATACCGATGAAAAAGGCAAGGAAATCACCTTCCTCCGCGATAAGATCAATCAACAGCAAATGCAAATCTGTATTCTTCAAAAAGGGCTGAAAAACAAGCACACCAACAATCGCTATACGCTTCGAGAAAAACTATACATCCTTCACTATATGGAAACCTTTCAGATTGCCAGGCACCGAGTGAGTGAGCATCTGGGCATTGCCAGATCAACCCTCTACCGCTGGCTGCATGCCATTGAAGATAAAAGCAGAACGGCAACACCTGCCAACAAAACACCCGCCCAAATCGCAGCGATGGTCTGGGAAATTGCAAAGGCCAATGCCGACTGGGGACGGATGCGGATTGCCAATCAGATAGCATTGCTGAAAATCTTGTTATCCGCTTCCACGATACGAAATATCCTCAACCAGCCCAAACCTCCATCCGGCCCGAAGAAAGTGTTGGAGCCAAAGAGGCGCCAAGAGAAGAACGCTCGCTCCGTCCCGGCTTGGTATCCGAATCACGTCTGGTCCATCGATACCACCATGGTGTTCTGCTGGGGTCTGTGGCCCATTCATATCTGTGTGGTCATTGACCACTTCTCACGCAAAGTCATGGCAGCAACTCCTCTGGAAGGTCCCAATGCCGGATGGACGGTCAATGCCCTGGAATCAGCCATTGAAAAGTATGGCCCACCGAAGCATCTGATCTCCGATCAGGGCATCATTTTTACCAATGAAGCCTTTGCTGAACTGTTGGATAAGCACCAAATCAAGCATCGGTTTGGAGCCATCGGCAAACACGGTTCCATTGCCGTCACCGAACGGGTCAACAAAACACTCAAATACGAATGGCTCAAACGGGTTGCTTTCATCAAGGGCATCGATCATCTGACCGACCTGTGTGAGGAATTTCAAATCTGGTACAACCAATGGCGGCCGCATATGACCCTCGACGGGCTTCGGCCGGATGATGTCTTTTGCATGAATCGGCCGGACAAACCCGGTCGTGATGCCAAAACGATCCCATGTGACATCGAGCGGCACTATTTCCGCTCAACCCGAATCACCGGCTATCGAATCCAGCAAGTCGCCTAACGGACTACCCATCGAGTTAGTTTGTACAGAGAGAGTCCGTCTGTACCTTACAAAATTAGGAAACCGGACTCCATTTTTCGTTCAAACTTGACCGTTTTGATAACGTTTGCATGTTAACACCAGTCACATATTCGATTTTCAAAGAGCCGTTAATATCAATTTATCACTTTTCCGACTGTCCGACGAACGCTTGACAAGCACAGACCTTCCCTATTCAGCCTTTGCGAGGACTTAGAAAAAAAATGACCCTGAAGATGGATAACTCTAAAAGATGTCCTTCATTTTTCCAAATTCTCCATTCCCAAATTTTTTGTTAGCCCTTGTGCAGCCCGATTGTAACCTTGAGCACAAACACACAAGGTTGACTTCTGATTCTTACAGTAAATATCCGCTTCATAAATGTCAATTTCTATTTTGATAATTTTCAAAAATAATCAAAAATCAATAACTGCACAGATGTCTCATTCAGTAATTCGCTAAACCCCTGTCATTACCTCATCC
>JAFGQN010000216.1 GCA_016935665.1 Deltaproteobacteria bacterium
CCTCCTGTTTGTTTGCAGGTTCATTTCGAAGCAATTATACTGGACCAGGCGAGATTTAATATGACGCCGTTCTGTTACCGCTTACTGTATATGACCTTCGAATGGCGCGGTCCCCCGTTTGAGGTCGTCAATGAAGAGTTCAGCGCCACCGTCACAATTAACTTTAAGCACTCCCACCAAAACACGAATGCGTCGGATTTCCTGTGTCACCTCCTCGCGTCGGTCTTCCCCCACGGCGTCGCCGCCCTGCACCAGATATAATTCAAACGATTCCAGTGCCAGGCCATAGCGTTTCGCTGCCGCTTCCGCCTGGCCGATATTGTAGTGCAGCTTCCACGTGGCCTTTTTTTCGTATGCGGCTCGAAATGCTGCGGCGGCCTTTGTGAACTCTCCCGCATCGAACAGTGAAATTCCCTGTTGATAGAATTTCCTGGCGGCGGCGTTGGAAGATGCATTTGACGCACTCTCCGCAATCTCCTGTGCCGGCAGCGGAAACGCCATGGTCGACCACATCAGCCAAACAAGCAGGCACAGACACTGACGCGTCGGATCAAAACAACGAAAATTATTTGGCTTCATCGTTTTCCTTTGCAGTTTTGTTTTATACAGACGCAGAATTTGAATACCTGGAGATGAGAGCGGAGCAGCATCAGGAATGAGCGGTGCGTCTCACATTCAGTTCTATAAGTTTAATATAGGGGATGTGGAGTGCACATGGGAAAGCGTTGAAATTGGAAACGCTTTCCCGTTTTACTGCATTTTTCCTGGGGGCGGATGGGGCATGTACGGGCAAAGCCTGTGTGGCCTCATAATGTGAGACGGCGTTTCAGGAGAGATGGATACCGCACCACGCTTCGCCCCAGCAGTTTCAGGCTGAACCAGATGGCGTCGCGGCTGTTGCCCATTTGGGATTCGACGGGACAGGAGGCATCCAGTTCCAGGTGACGGGTGGCCAGGCCCGCCCATGAGGCGCGAACCAGTGTTTCGGCATCGAACAGCGCGTCTTTTTCCACACAGTGGAGTGCCAGAACGTCCTCAATGGGGTAGCCGCGAAAGCTGTTCCATGCGTCCCGAATACTGCACATGGCGCTGGCGGTTAAAAGCGCATGGGTAACAGAAGCACGTCCTTTTTGTTTGCTGGAGGCCACAAATATGGTTTGCGGTGAATTCCAGAACGCACTGACAAACATGGGAATCATTTCGGGGCGGTGAGTGTCGTTGTTGGCGTTGAGCAAAATCGCGTGGGTGTATTCCAACTCATGGACCTGTTCCAGTGCCTGCAATACCCTGGAAGAGCCTTCTTTGGCGCTTCCAAGGATTCGGGCGCCGGCCCCTGCCGCTTTTTTTAAGGTGTCATCGGTGGATTCGTTATCCATGACATAAATATCGGGCTCCAGAACTGCTCGGGCGCGCAGTACAATGTTTTCAATTCTGTCGGAACTGTTGTGTGTGAATATAATGCCGCAGACAATCATGGATTCGATGGCCTCATTCAGTCCCCCAAATGAGTATAATTCCTCATTGTTCGATGACAAGCAGTCTCTGCCGCATCTGTTAAGGCGATTCTTTTAGCACGGAAGTGCGTACAAAGAAATGGGGGAATGGTCTTTCTGTGTCTGGATGCAGTGTCGGCCTTGCTGTTTTTAAACCATTCACGTAAGGTTTTTTAAAATCCATCACTGGATAATATTGTGTAAAGGAAGCGTTAGGAGTGGTTTAACGATGTGTAAATATTTGATTATCTTTATATTGGGGTGGTGCACCCTCGCGTGTGGCGCGACCGCGTCCAGGGGGGAAACCGGGGCAATACCGGATGCCGTAAACAGCGAGAATGCATCTGATGGAGAACCATCTGTTCGGGATCTCTCAATGGCGCCGCTTGCCTTTGGATGGACAGCACCCAGTCGGGCGATTGTTCGGGATACAACGAAAAAAAAAGGGAAGCGGGCGAAAATTGAATACGTCATCGATTTTAGACATGGTGATTCATCGGGAGGGTATATCCTTCAGATTTCGGATTTCAGATTCCTCGAATATGAGGGCCAAAAGGTGGAAGGCGCACTCGCCGAGCAGTTGAAATCCGTCACCGCCATGTCCGGTATTATTCCGCCACTGCAAATTTCGCCGCAAGGGGCGTATGACGGCCTGCCGGACGGATTCAGCATGAATCAGATTTTGACTAAAATGCGCGAAGGTGCACTGAAAGATGTGCCCCAGGAGGTGTGGCAAAGTATGGAAACACTGATGTCGGACCCCGGCTTCGAAGCAACAGCAGTTGCCGCCGCCGGAGACTTCTGGCGCATTTGGGTGGAATCGTGGGTGGGATTTGACGGCAGGAAGGGTGAAGACGTGACGCGGACATCCGAGGTGCAGCTTGGCAAAGATCTGGTGTCCCCGGTGAACATTCACATGCGAAACGAAGGCACCGACAATCAGGCCAAAGGGCTTATTCGTCTCACCATGCGGGCCGTGCAGGACAATCCGGCGCTGGTGGAATTCACTGTTGCCGCGTTGAAGGCATTTGCAACAGGCAATCCGGAATCCGAGAGTGCCACCAATGCGTTTGTCGCTTCGATAGAAAAGGTGCGCAAAACAGTTGAGGTGACGGCTGTGCTTCATGCGGCGGACCTTAGGCCGGTGGATGTGAAATCAAAGGAAATCAACTCCGTGACGACCAAAGACGGTCGGACACAGGACCGCATCGATACCCATCACTACACCTTTGAGTGGCAATGAAACGCAACGTTCC
>JAFGQN010000217.1 GCA_016935665.1 Deltaproteobacteria bacterium
CGGGGACACCGATACCGACGGGGACACCGATACCGACGGGGACACGGATACCGACGGGGATACGGATACCGATGGAGACACCGACACGGTCAACATTGCCGACTGCCTGCGATTTACCAATGAAGGGCAATATCTTTCAGTGCCGACAGATGGGTGTGTGGTAGTGGACACCCTTCCCTGGGGAACAATGATGTGGTTTGAATCGGTGGATGGCTGGACGCCTCCCGTTTCCTTCACCTGGTCCAACGATTGCGGCAACGGCGTTAGCGCCGGAGGCGATCTTACTTTCCCCAATCTGTGGTTTGTTCATTGTCTGCCCATCGCCGATAGAAACTGCCGCACCGTCGTTCAATTTAAAGGCGACGCCACCGGCATCGTTCGCGTCAGATATTACAGCGCCGATGCCACCACCTGCGAACAATCTTGAGACAGATAGTTAATGGATACGAAATGCCAACGTTGATACTTTTGCAAGTTTGTTTATTAATTTTTCCCCTCACCATGTCTTCATGACCCTATTGGGCATCTTAACGACTTAATAACAAAACGACAAAACGACAGGAATGCATCCTTTGGGATGTATGTGCCGGCAATTAACATTTCTGGTGTCAGGGCTGTTGTTTATCTCGTGACAGCGTCTGGCAAAAAGAAGGGTTTGTTTCCTTTACTTCAGTTGGGAACAGGCAAGAGAACAAGAAAAAAGCAAAGAGGGACAACAACATGAAAAAAGACATTCTTCAATTGGCATTAACATTATTGGCAGCGCTGCTGTCAATGCAGGCGTGCAAGTCCGATGGCTCCAAATCCAGCGATTCTGGAGATGACACCACGCAAAGTTCTGACAAGATAGCGTCGTCGGACAATGATGATGACTCCGCCACTGCTGCCGACGGGGATACGGATACCGATACGGATACAGATGCAGATGGCGATGGGGATTCGGATACCAATCCGGGTCGAAGTACCGACTCGGACAGCAATATACCAACCGCGGAGTGTCCGGATGCGCTTCCCACCGATGGCGATGCCTGTGAGAATATGCAATTGAGAGGATGTGCGTTTGGGGACGTGACGTGCGATTGTGCATGGGGCGGCGGCGGCGGTGGGTTTGCCTGGTCCTGCAAAACATCGTGTCCAGCGGCGGCGCCTGCCGATGGGGACGCCTGCAGCGAAACACAGTATACGCCGTGTGCCTTTGAGCCCGACACCTGCGTTTGTAAAACCACCGATGACAGCACATGGACCTGGTCGTGTGAGGAAGTGGCCACCGAATGTCCGGCAGAGCAACCCGAAACGGGCGGAATGTGTGATTCGGGAGCCATTGGCACCGCGGCGCCCGAGGGCTGCGCGTACGACGACATCAATTGCACTTGCCCCATGTGGACCAACACCTGGTCTTGCCGTAAAGAGTGTCCCGCGAGCCAACCCACCACAGGTGATGATTGCTCTGAAAACCAGACTACGCCATGTGTTTTTGATGACCAGGCCTGCACCTGTGGTACCGAAGATGACACCACATGGACCTGGACGTGTGACGAAATAGCCAAAGACTGCCCGGCAGAACAACCCGACGGAGGAACGTGCGATGCGCAGGCCATCGCCGAGGCAGCGCCGGACGGCTGCGCGTACGGTGATATGAGTTGCAATTGTTGGAACAACAGTTGGATGTGTCGGCAACAATGTCCTGCGAGCCCTCCCACCGCAGGAGACGACTGCGTTGAGAACCAGGCGTCACCATGTGAATATGCCGACGACGACCAGGTGTGCTCATGCGGTCGTAACAACAACAAATGGAGCTGTGAAACGGTTGCGACCAGTTGTCCCGATACGCAGCCTGAAAACGGCGACGCATGCCTGCGCAGCGCTATTGAGGAAGCCGGCAATTGCACCTACGATAATATTGAGTGCTCCTGCGGCTGGATGAATGGTTTCAATTGCAGAGAAATGGCTGATACAGATGAATCGTCTGGAGACGATACCTCATCCGACGCGGAAGCTGAAACAGATACCGCCGAGTAATCGAATCGGGCTATTCAGCGCTCTGGGGGCATGATGGGGGACACCTTGATTTTTGAGCGTGTAAATACAAAACCGGCGGGGGCCGCGTCTTTATTTTTATTTGGGCGCGCAAAAACGCGGGCAACAGCTTCATTTTGATGCGTTCGCATTCAAAATTGAAGGTGACCAGTGGCTGTTTGGTATTTTAGCGCGTTCAAAGCCGGGTTGGAGGTATCTTTTTTGTATTTGGAAATACCAAAGGGGCACTATCGACCTGAAATTTTGTATTTGCGCACATTTTTTTGGGCATTGGGGGTTGGTTTTGCAGACCAGGGAGATGTGGGCGGGGGATGGGTTACTTTGACGTGTATTTAATTGTCCGGGCAGAGCCGTCATAAGTGACAGACTCGTCAGGTGTCGTGGCATCAATACCCACGCCGTGATCGCTTTTTACCCATACAATGTTAAAAGTTCTCTCTGTGGGCATGCCGTCGTAGTCCCCTTTTCTGTCACCGATGGTCAACGTTTCTGTATCTTCATCCCATGACAGTGTGATGAGCGAATATTTTCCTTTTTCGTAGTCGTATGTATCCCCTGCGTCTTCGTAAATGGTGAAGGTGGCGTCGCCCCCTTTGTAAATTCGGATTTCCAGCGGGTCGATGCTTTGCGTGGCGTATTGAATCTCAGGGCCCATGGGTAGAACCGATCCGGCTTTAACAAACAGGGGGATGCTGTTGAGGGGCGCATCCACTGTTTTTTCCACGCCGCCGTCCACCGTATCGCCAGTCCAAAAGTCGAACCACTTGCCCTCTGGGAAGTAGACAGAGCGGTTGTCCGCGCCCTCGGCTGTGACGGGATTTACCAGCATAGCCGGGCCGAACAGGAACTGATCTTTTATATCCAGCACATTGGCGTCGGTCGGATAATCGAAAAACAGTGGCCGCATCATGGTGTAGCCCTCGCTGGTGATTTTCCATGCCAGAGAGTAAATATAAGGCATCAGGCGATAGCGCAGTGTGTCGATTTTGAGGAGGTTGGCTTTGGTTTGCGCGGTCCATTGATTTCCGTAAAGCTCCCGCGAACCGCCGCCGTGAATGCGAAAGATGGGGCTAAACGCGCCATACTGGAACCAGCGGGTAAACAGCTCGTTGTTTTGAGGGGTGCTCCAGTCCACACTGTGTCCCCAGTAGCCGCCAATATCGGTGGTCCAGTAGGGCATTCCCGCTGCTGCGAAATTGAGGCCCGCCGGTATTTGCCGAGCGTACGTTTTAAAATCGCTGTCAATGTCTCCGGACCAGCATGTGGTCGCGTAACGCTGCTGTCCGGCAAATCCGCTGCGGGTAAGGACATATACGCGTTTTTCATCGGGACCGATGTTTCGCCATCCCTCGTACAACGCCTGGCTGTGTCCCAATGGATAGGCGTTAATATACAACGCGCCTTTTCCAAGTGCGGTATCGGCCGCGCGAATATTTACCGGGTCGGGATAGGGCTGCGGCTCTGTATTGTCCGCCCAGATGCCATCCCAGCCGTACTTGCCGATGAGCCTGTCATACATCTGCTGATACACCAGTTCTCTGGCATCAGCGTTCAGCGTGTCATAAAAATGATGCGAACCGCCGCTGTCAAACAGCGCACCAATCTCATTGAGCGCGTTGTAATTGTCCTGGTCACCTGCTTTTTTGGGCGATGACGTATATTCATACTCCGGCCAGATGGAAATCATGGTGTGCACATTGTCATCGTGCATTTCGTCCACAAGGGCAGCGGGGTCGGGGTAGCGGGATTCATCCATGTAATGGGAGCCCCAGGTATACGGCGTCCAATAGTCCCAATCCTGAACAATGCAGTCCAGCGGAATATCGTTGTCCCGGTAGCCATTTTTAATGCGCAAAAGTTCTGTTTGACTGGCGTATTTGTCTTTTGACTGGAACAGGCCATATGCCCACTTTCCAAACAGCGGTGCGGCGCCGGTGGCGGTGCGATACAGAGAAATGACGTGGTCAATTTCAGGACCAAAGAAAAGATAATAGTCCACCATTTGGCCGGCTTCGGACACGTAGCGATACCGGGTGTTCCCTGAGTCATCGCCATAAAAATCTGATTTGGAATAATTATCCCAAAAGATGCCATATCCTCTGTTGGAGACCAGCACCGGAATATTAATTTCCGTATTGGCGTTTAAAATGCGACGACGAGTGCCTTTGCGATTCATCACGTTGTCCTGATGCTGGCCCAGACCGAACAGCGCTTCGTCTTTGGGTGAATCGAAAATGGTTTCAACGGTGTTGGTTTGAACGCCTTCCACAACAGTTGGTTTGAGGGATTTTCCAGCTTCGGTCACAATCTCGTTGCCTTCCAAATCGACAAAGCGCACACGTCCGTTGGTCATATCGATTCGCGCCTTCATTCGCGTGGTTGTAATCACAACTGCATTGTCTTCCTCGTTGACACAAAAATTCACATTGCCAAAGGTGTTGCTGATGGAGAGCGATGTTTTATCCGGAATGGCTGCTTCGCCTGTGTACATCACCCGGAAAATATCCGCCTTGCAGACCTGTACCCGGAACGTGCCGGAATCCAGAGTGAGCGTCACACCGTTATCGTCCATCGCCCATGGACCTGTCGGTGTAGAGTTGTCGCACTTAAGCTCTGGTTCTGTATCGGATTCAGAATCCGTATCCGAATCGCCAAAGGTGTCCGAATCTCCGTCCGTATCCGAATCTCCATCGCTATCGGAATCCCCGTCACTGTCGGAATCTCCGTCACTGTCGGAATCCCCGTCACTGTCGGTGTCGGCATCCGTGTCACTATCTCCATCCGAATCGCTGTCGGCATCTGTAAAGGTGCTATCGCTATCCGTGTCGTCATGGGTATTATTTTTTTTGTCGGAGCCGCTGCACATACACAAAAACAATCCGACCATCACCAGCCCTGCCAGACGAAAATTAAAATTCAACCAGTTCATAAAATACACTCCTCCTCTTTGAATTCGCAGACAGGCTGTCTGGAATAGAGATTTCTGCCATGATCAAAAATGAAACAGTACGGCGCTATTTACCGTATCCGGCATCCACAATGTTTTCCTGCACGCTGTTTTCCGTTTCATCTGATGGATACCCGATGACCAGCGCGCCTTCGTAAAAAGTGCCTTCACTGAGGTTGGCGCCACCATCGGGTTTGCAGCAGTCGCCGCCGCATCCAAGCACAATGGCGCCCTGCTTTTTCATGGGACTGTATCCGCCCCCCGGGAGCGCTCCTTTGTACATGGTGGCAAGAGCGCCCTCCTGTGCGCTGCTTCCTCTGAGCGCGAATTCTGTGGTGCCATTGTTTTTCAACATTGCGGTGACATACGGCTCGGGAAACGCTTTCTGGCCTGGATTCCAGGACTGACTTCCGCCTGGAAAAAGTCCCCATTCCAAATCCGCCTGCACCCATGGTCCTTTGCCCTCGCATCCGCCAAACCAGCATTGGGTGCTGAAATTAATGGCATCCATGGCGCCTGCGGCGTCGGCTTTGCGCGTTGTTTCACTGTTGCCATAGTCAAAACAGCAACCGCCGTTGACGTGGGTGCCGCTGGTAACCATGTACATGCCTTCAGGCTCCGCTCCCACAGGCACGTTCGATTTGGATCCGTCCCGCCAATAGCTGTTGCCTGGTTTGATGTACAGGGAGTACACCTTGTGACCACTCACGTTGAGGGATTCGGTGCTCGCCTTCGCGGGGCTACTCGCCGGGCTGCCGGGAACTTCTTTCGACCCCTGATACCATAAGTCATTTCCGTTTCCACTCTGATCGTATACCACCGTAGTGACGCATTCTACGCCTTTGCAAAAATCGTCATGCGCACTCGCATCGGCAAAACCGCCCGGTGACAAAACCTTTATATCCAGTGTGGTGTTGTCTGGCCGTCTCACCTGGTAAAGATTACCGTCATATGTTCCGTACAGTGCGCGCACCGTACTGTGGGCAGCGGCGCACGGTGTTCCGCCGGTTTCATAAATGTCACACGGGCCAACAACGGCAGGATTGGTATCGGATTCAGAACTGGAATCCACCTCCGAAGTCGATTCGGTGTCGTTGCCGGTGGCAGTATCGGCGTCTGTATCCGAATCCCCATCCGTGTCCGAATCGCCATCGCTGTCGGCGTCCGAATCTCCATCCGTATCCGAATCGCCATCGCTGTCGGTGTCCGAATCTCCATCCGTATCCGAATCGCCATCGCTGTCGGTGTCGCCGTCCGTATCCGAATCGGTGTCTGCATCCGAATCGCCATCACAGTTATCGGTTGTGCCACTGTCATTGCCGGATTCAGAACTTCCACAGGAAGTAAAGCCAATACTGCAAACCATTGCGATAATATACGAGACCAGCAAAAATGATCGATGCATTTTTATTTCCTTCGGCAAGATGCTGTTTTTAAAACGCGTAACTCGAACTGCAGTGGCATTTGAAAATGAAAACCAGGTGGTGCATTGAGAAAAAAAAAGCGCAAAAAAAAAGGCGCAAAAACCAGTCGTTTTGTCACAGCACAACGATGGCGTCCACTGCGACCGGTCCCGGTCCGCGATTGATAATACTGACAACGTGCGCTTTTAAAGTAAACCCATCTGCATCATGAGTACAACGGTTTTGTTCAGCTGTTCGGATAGCTAAAACTCAAACGGATTGGGCGCGGGAGATCAGGAAACCGATGACACTGGTCGTCTTTTCCCGAAAATCCAGGCGGCCGAAGGCTATTGGCACTATGTTCACGGCGTGAATCCCTTTGGGTTGTGTATCTGTCCAACATGAAGCCGGCGGGCGCAAAGCTGATACCCAGGTTTCTCAGTCGGAAAGTATTCAACCCGCGGAGGCGTCTTCCCCACAGCAGATTTGCCGCCATGTGGTGACGTTGTCTTGCGGGACTGTGAAAACGTGTATTGAAGGATGTTTATCCATGCAGACGCTCGAAATCTGTGCAGCAGAGATACAGGCATTCCTGGCCTGAACTGCGTCAAAACCGATATCTGCCTTTGAGTGTGACGCGCAGACAGGGGAGTCCCGCACTGAGAGACTCGGTAATGTGGTTTGGGGAGCATCGGGAATTTGTGTGTGGGGGGTGATGATGGGGTGAGTGTTGGTCGGATTACCGGCAAGCTTGAAAATGAAGGATGGGGATTAAAGTGCAGGCCATCTGAAACTCCCAGTGCAATGGGATTTGGGTTGTATTTGGAACAATGGTCTGAGGTGCCTGCATTGACAATCGCAAGTGTTGCGACAGGAACCGATACTATGCAATTGTATATGGTTTTCGATTGGCCGGAAGGGGGTGGATGGGATACAGTGGCCCAAGGGAGTGTTGTTAATGTAAAAGCATCCGGCTGGGCAGTCCATACGGATGACCTTGGGGATGCAAATGATTCAATGTTTATGTGGCGTTTCGCCGGCAGTTTTGTCGAAGAGGATATCGCGAATCCAGGGGACGATGATGGATTATTTATCGTTGGCAACGCCAAAGGCTATGACGTCAACTGATCAACGATGTAATAAATTTTATTTGAAGGTGACAGGATGAAATACTTTTTTCTATTTTGCTATTTTATGATTTCAATTTGCTTAATTGTCGGGTGCAAGGACGGGGATGATAATGGCAGTGGTGACGGAGACACCGATAGCGATGGGGATGCCGACAGCGATACGGATGCCGACAGTGATGGCGACGCGTGTCCCGGTGTTGATGTATCCAAAGAGTGCCCAGACACCGTAGGCGTGTTTGATAGCGCCAACTGTCTTTGCTGGGAAAAATCAGGAACCAGCGATGCGTTTACCTGGGATGGCGCTGTGTCATATTGCGACAATTTGGATGCCGGCGGTTTTACCGACTGGCAGCTGGCATCGAAGCAAGATTATATGGACATGCTGGGAGATTGTGACGATAGGGTGATGATCGGCGCAAAGGGGAACTGTGCTCAATGTGCAGATGTATCAGTGTGTAAAGATGTTTTTAATGCAACAACTGAAGCTTTTTGGACATCGACGAGTGATGAGTCCGAGATAGCTTGGTACATCGATATTTCTGCGGGATTTCTCCGTCCGGCAGGCACATCCAATGAAGCGTCTGCTCAGTGTCTACGCTCAGTTAAGTAATTTCAAAAAAGCGCTCAACCCCATGCCATTCCTTGCCTGCACGGCTTCAAAACCGGTATCTGCCTTTGAGTGTGATGCTCAGACAGGGAATCCCGCACTTAAGGAATGACAGATTCACAGTTGCTGATTTATGAAAACCAGGATGGGGACATTCAGATTGATGTTCGATTGGAGGATGAGACGCAATGAAGCGACTTCACTAGGAACGCGGAGCTCCAGCTCCGCCAACACAGGCAGGGCTGTCAGAAAGCGAACCGGGAGGTCCGCGATCTCAGGAGGGAACTTCTGCGACCCCGAAAGAGGATAAAGAGTGAGATTCTCTGAAGCACAACTGGAAAAAGCAATTGTTGACCTGTTAAGCGGCGAAGGATATTAGCATGTTCATGGCGGCAGTGTTCACCGCTCCAAATCTGAAGCGCTTTTTAAAGACGACCTGAAAGAATTTCTGCTGCACACGGTACGAAGACGATAATATCACTCGTAACTGCGTTGCTTAGGAAAGGTAATTTATGTTTAAATTCATACATGCAGCAGATATTCATCTGGATAGCCCATTGAGAGGCCTTGCCCGATATGAAACCGCGCCGGTAGATGCGATTCGAAACGCCACGCGCAAAGCGTTTGAAAACCTGGTGGAATATGCCATTGATGAAGAAGTTGACTTTATCCTGATGGCTGGTGACTTGTACGACGGGGACTGGAAGGATTACAGCACGGGCATCTTCTTCAGTCAGCAGATGGGGAAGCTCGCCAAAGCCGGAATTCACTTTTATGCTGTATCAGGAAACCATGACGCCGCGAATAAAATGACCAGGAGTCTGGCCAAAGCGCCCAACTTTACTCTTTTTAAGTCCAGCAGTCCGCAGACAGAGACAATTGAAGAACTGGAAGTGGCCATTCACGGACAGAGTTTCAGCACCCGGCATGTCTGGGACAATTTGGCGGTGAATTTCCCTGATGCAGTTTCTGGAGCATTCAATATTGGACTTCTTCACACCTCTCTTACTGGTCGAGAGGGACATGTTCCTTATGCGCCGTGTTCTGTGGATGACCTTGTCTCCAAAAGATACCAGTATTGGGCGCTGGGACATATTCATCATGCGGAAGTGGTCTCGGAAGACCCCTGGATTGTGTTTCCCGGGTGCATTCAGGGCAGGCACATGAATGAAACCGGAAGCAAAGGGTGCCGACTGGTGACCGTCGATGATGGCGAGGTCATCAGTGTTGAAGAAGTCTATCTGGATGTGTTCAGATGGTTTCAGGTTTCCATTGATATTACAGATATTGAAAAGAAGGATGCCGTTTGGGACAAAATCCGTGCTGCGATAGCAGACAATCGCGGTTTGTCGGGGGATTCCCCCTTTGCGCTGCGCATTAATCTGACAGGGTCTGCACCTGTCGCCAGCTCCCTCGCTCACGATCCGGAGGCAACTCGACAACAGATACTGGCGCTGGGCGCGGAAGTTGCCGGGGAGGATGTCTGGATAGAGAAGGTAAACAACAGTACTCGTGGAAAACGGAATTTGGAAAAAGCGCTTGCTGAAGGCGGCCTTGTTGCCCAGATACTCGGTGAAATAATTGAATTGCCCGATGATCCCAGTGAAGTGGATGGCGTGTCTGACTTAATTACGGAAATGAAAGCGCTGCCACCTGAGGTATTTGGCGATGGCTTCGATTTCGACCTTTCCGACGCAAATACCCTTAAACAAGTGGTCTTTGATGCCAAAGAGCTTTTAATAAACAGTTTGCTGGCAAAAGGAGGCGAGCAGTGAGAATTGAGCGACTTGAGCTCTTAAAATACGGCCCTTTCACTGATATCGCTTTTGATTTTTCAAAGGATAGTGCTGGGGTTCAAATAATTTACGGGGATAATGAAGCAGGTAAAAGCTCTTCTTTAAGGGGCCTCATTTCCCTGTTGTACGGTGTCCCTGCGAGAACAACGGATGATTTTATTCATGGCAAATCACAGCTTCGGATTGGAGGTTTGTTGTCGACAACTAAAGGCGATATGATTCGATTCATTCGGCGAAAAGGGAACAAAAATACGTTAATCGATCCTGATACCAATAGCTATCTTCAAGACGACGCTATCTCACCATTTTTGCCGGCTGCTGTCACACAGGAGCTTTTTGAACAACTGTACGGAATCGATTATCAGCGTCTTTTGGCGGGTGGACAACAGCTTCTGAATCAATCCGGACATTTGGGACAGGCATTGTTCAGCGCGGCTTCTGGAATCGCAGGAATCAGGGAGACGCTTAACGCTCTTCAGACAAAAGCCAATACCATATATCGCCCAGGACGCGCGGGCAGTTTAGTGAAAGATGATCTTGCGCAAATGAAAAGCGCGCAGGCGAGGGCTAAGGATGCCACGTTGAAACTGAAGGATTGGAAATCTCTTCAGGCGTCGCTGGAGGAAACCAGAATTCTGCTTGAGGAGGTCGACGGCGCGCTGGTCCATCTAAAGGGGAAGCAAAACAAGCTGGCACGTATCAGCAAAGTTGCACCCACCCTCGCGGAAAGGACCGAACTACTGATTCAATTGGCGAAACTGGACGACGTCCTGGTCCTGCCGGAAAACTTTGGCAACGAAAGTGCGCATAAAATAGAAATGCTGGCCAATGCTCGTGAGCGACAGGAAAAGGCGAAAACCAGGCAGGCTCGTCTGACAAATGAACGTGATTCATTAAGCGTTAACGAAACGTTGATTGAACGGGGTAGCGAGATTGAGGCAATTTTCAAGGACTCGGGCGCCGTGGAGAAAAGTATTGCAGACCGCCCGCGGCAGGAAACCCTGCAGCGCACAGCACGAGTGGAAGCCGAAAAAGAACTGAAAATAATTCGACCGGATCTGGATTTCGATACGGCTGCGGTTCAACTGAAGCCGCTGTTTGCAAAACAGAAGTTACTTACGTCTCTCATCACTGAGTATGCACGTATTTCTGATAGAATTGAAACCCTCAATACTTCCATGCGAAAAACAGATCGCAAAAAAATTACGATAGAATCGAAACTGGCGAAAATTGAGGTATCGGATGTCGAGCTCAATACGTTGAAAGCCTGCATTGTTGAAGCCAGAAAAGCGGGCGAGATTGATACTCGAATATCCGAGATGAATCTGCGTGTGGCAAACGAAACGCAAACATGTGACGAAGAATTTAAGCGACTTGGCCGATTTCAGGATGATCGCGCGGCGCTTTTAACCACGTCTCTTCCTGTTTCTGAAACATTGAATCAATTTGAACTGCGGTTTGCATCCATAGATGCGGAAATTCGCGATTGTCGCAGACAGGCATTGGAAGCTGAAACCAAACTGGCAGATACAACGGAGTCGCTGAGTAAACTTCTGAGACAACATGAGATTCCCACGATTGATGAATTGAAGGCATTGCGTGTTTCCCGAGGCATCAGCTGGCATCTGGTTAAAAAGAAGTATGTGGAACAGGTGGCTGTGGATTCACAGATAGTTGCCCATGCTGGAGATGCAGACCTGGTGCAGTATTATGAAAATCAGATTATATCAGCTGACAATTTATCTGATGCGCTAAGGGAAGATGCGAAAAACGTAGCACATCGCGTAAATCTGGAAGTTCAAAAAATGACGCTAAGTGAACGACTTCAGAAGGTGCAGTCCAAAGCCGCTGTCCTTGAGGAAAACCGGGTTGCACTTGATACGGAGTGGCGCGAGATCTGGAAGTCGTTGGGAATTGCTCCTGCAACGCCGGTTGAGATGAAACAGTGGGTGGTTCAGGCAGAAAAACTGATGGGAAACATGATTCAGGCGAGGAACATTGCAGATGAATGTTCCAGACTTATTGAAAAACGGAATAGTCTGAAAAGTATTCTCCTGAGCGTGATGAAAGATGTAAAAATCGGATTTAAGGAACAAAGTGATGGCCTGGAAGCAATACTGGCTCGCTGTGAGCAGTTTGTCAAAGCGGAAGAAAGCGCAGTGGAGGAACGAAAGTCTCTGGAGCGCTCTCTGATAGACTTGAACATGGAGCTTACCCAACTCAGCGATGAACGAAAAGATCTGGAGCAAAAGCTTCTGGACTGGAAAAGGAAATGGGGAGAAGTGGTTTCCGATCTCGGTTTGGATAGTGACGCGGCGCCTGAACTCGGACAGGGAAGATTTGAAGTTGCTGAAAGATTTTTCGAGCAACACGAAAAATTTGATGAGGCGAGGCGGCGTATTTACGGGATGGATAAAGACATTGAGCGGTTCGAACAAAAACTGAACAGTTTCACCTCGGAGATTAAGTTTTCCCATGAGAATCTGGATGCGATCGCAGTCGCAAAAAAATTATACGATGCGTTGAATAAGGCGAAAGAATCTGATGTGAAATTAACTGGGATTCTCTCTCAGTTGGATGAGACCGCTTCAGAAATCGATGATGCCGGGATTTCCATAATGGCGTTGGAGAAACAGCTTGAACAGCTGAGAAGTCAGGCGAAAGTGACCTCAAACGATGATCTGATAGTGGTAGCTGCCGCTTCAGATAAAAAAAGAAACCTTCAGTCAACAGTGGAACAACTCACTCGCGAGGCTATTAAAATCGGTGATGGTCTGAGCATAGAGGAATTGGAAAAAGAAGCGGAGGGCCGCCATGGGGAAGATGTACCTGGAGAGCTTTTTGGCGTTGAATCTGAAATATCAGACCACGAAGCGAAAAGAGACCAATTGCGCGATAATTTGAAGGAACTGCAAATTCAAAGCAATGCGAAAGATGGTTCCTCGGTGGCAGCAGCGGCCATGGAAGATGCGGAGGAATGCCTGGCGTCGGTCCGCATAAATATTGAGCGATATATGCGCCTGCGTATCGCGGCGTCAATATTGGAAAACCGGATTGAGACATACCGCAAGCAAAATCAGGGGCCCATTCTGAAACGCGCTGGAAAAATATTCGCTGAATTAACATTGGGGTCTTTTAAGGGGCTCCGGGACGAACTTGACGCCAATGGCAGTCCGGTGCTGCTGGGCGTTCGGCCAGATGACAAAGAAACTTTAGTAGCAGGTATGAGTGATGGCACGCGTGACCAGTTGTTCCTGGCCTTGCGACTGGCAACGATGGAACAACAGATTCAAAAAGGCGAGCCCATGCCATTGGTTATGGACGACATTTTAATCGGGTTTGACGATAACAGGACACAGGTATGCCTGAAGATTTTAAGTGAATTGGCCGCAAAAACACAGGTACTGCTTTTTACACACCAGCGCAGCGTGGTGGAAATTGCCAGGGCACTCGATGACGGTACGAATGCTGTTATACATGAACTGCACAGGTCGATTGTATGAATCCCCCTGTGTCAACCGGCGACAATGGTGAGCTAATTGCGCTATGCCCATTTTCTTAAAAGCCCTGTTGGAGTCCGCGTTGGTGAGGAGGCAACGTCCAAACCCGCCGTCCATTGGACCGGTAAATGCACTTGTGCATTGAGCGGTCTCGAAGCGTTTTTTAAACGGCGCAATTCGCTCAAAGCTGATTGTTCAACTACGGCTGGCCGGCGGGATCCTGGCCTCTCACCGAGCCAAGTATCGGCTATCAGTGGAAATATATTTCTCTGCTGGCCAATTTCAGCCGATAAGAAGGCAAAAGACACCACGCAGACCCCGTTTTTCCAGGGTTTGGCAACGGCGCACTGGCAACCGGAATGATATTGGGGCTATTGAGTATTGATGCCAGAAGGGATTTCGACAAAACGCATAACGAAACAGACGCGCATAATGCCACCGAAACGTCATGCCAAAACAGAAATGCAAATGCCGCCATCATCACCGGGTCTGCAGCGACGGACGTTATTGTCATTGCTGCATTTTTATTAAAAAAGCCGCTGCAATTTCGGCCATTGTCTTTTTTTATTCTTTTTTTTGTAAGGTTTCTCCGTTGCCAAACAAATATACTTTTGAAATGAGCCGTTGCTTGTTTTTCAAGCAGCGCCAGGCATGCCGTGCATGCAAATTTTACCTCTGAAAGGCGTTTTAATGTTTGTGGAGACTCTTATGAAATCTAAATTTCCAATGTTATCGGTACTATTACTACTTTTTATGTTTGAGGGACAGGCATTCGCCGTATCGGGGGCAGAAGTTTATACCAGCAAATCGTATACATATGGTCGATATGAAGCCCGCGTTCGTTTTGGCGCTGGTGATGGCATTGTATCGAGCTTTTTCCTTTGGAAGCCGGATTCCGAAATGAGTGATGTATACTGGAATGAACTGGATTTTGAGAAAATCAGTGATGATTGCAACGGGTACAACACGAATATTCACTGGGGACTGGGAAGCGATAAAAGCGATATTTCCAAACGAACCACAACGGATGACAGTTTGTGCGACGGGTATCATGTACATGCATTTGAATGGACGCCGGATACGATACGCTTTTACCTGGATGGCAAACAAATTCGGGAAGTGACCGGTGATGCTGTGGAGGGATTCAAAGAGAATGCTGAAGACGGCATGCAAATCAGATTTAATCTGTGGGTTGGCAATGCATCGTTTGGCGGAGATTTCGACGAAGCGTCTCTTCCCGTTTATGAATACATTGATTGGGTGCGATATTCCTCCTATACGCCCGGCGAGGGAGATGATGGGAGCGATTTTACGGAGGAGTGGAAAGAGGAATTCGAAGAAATGCCGAGCGGTTGGCTTTTTGGGACGTGGGACTCCCCATTTGGCCTTTCCACCCATACCAAAAAAAATGTGAACATTTGCAGCGGCGCTGCGGTGCTGTCATTAACTGACGATGATGCAGAAGGCCCTCCGGAAGACTGCGACACCAATGGTGGTGATGCGGATGTGGATGGGGACGTGGATTATTACAGCGATGCGGACAGCGACACGGATGGCGACGCGGATGACGATGACGACGATGATGACGATGACGACGACGATGATGATGACGATGACGACGACGATGATGATGATGATGACAGCGATGGGGACAATTCATCGAAATCAAGTTCCGGTTGTTCGTTTTCTAATCAACAGGAATCCATGGGATTATTGACACTGGTTTTCAATTTGCTTTTTGGGTAACAGGGGACTTGATATGAAACTGGCCAATCTTTTTTTTCTTGTTTGTTTGGGACTGATTCTTTTCGCTTGTGGCGGAAACGACTCGTCTGGGAATACCGATTCTGATGCCAACAGTGACGCGGACAGTGATTCTGATTCGGACGGTGATTCTGATTCCGATGGCGATTCCGATACCGATGGGGATTCTGACACCGACGGTGACTCTGATTCCGATGGCGATTCCGATTCGGACGGTGACTCTGATTCCGATGGTGATTCCGATTCGGACGGTGATTCCGATTCCGATTCTGATTCTGATTCTGATTCTGATTCTGATGGTGATTCGGATTCGGATGGTGACTCTGATACCGATGCCGATGCCGATACCGATTCAGACACGGAAGCGAGTGGCATTTTGAGTATCATCGGAAAAAAAGAAAACGATCATGGTGCGCCGTATACGTCAGGCCGGTTGAACAGCAGTTTTGAGGTGCCCAATGATGCGGGCGTCTGGGTTCGCGCCCGATTGAAAATTACGTTAAAACGATGCAATGCGGGGGATCCGTATGTAGACGGTTCGTGGCCGGCATTCTGGCTGCTTGGCAGTGATTCCGGTGAACAGGGGTATGGCGGAACTGTGGCATGGCCTGAGTGCGGCGAAATCGACATTATCGAGTGGATTGGCACATACGACGACACACATTATCAGACCAATCAGTGGGGGGACCCCGCCTTCCCGGTGGATCACAATAAACCGTCCACAGTCTCATACAGCAATGGTCCCGAAAAATGGCATACCTACGGTGTGCGCTTCAATGGGGATGACATCACGTTCACTTTTGATGGCAAAGATCAGGCGACCCGATCCTATAATGATCCTGATTCACATGGTCACCGAATCATCTTGAATATGGCCCTGGGTGGAGATATGGCAGGGATAATCGCGGGTGATTTTGACAGCAATATGCTCCAGGTGGACTGGGTGCGGGTCACCGACGCAGGTGGAAATCTGATGTGGTCTGACGAGATGGACGATGAGTCGGCAACCAAATCCAAATGGTTTACGTTCACCGGGTTGGCATACAATAATGAAGAGCAGTATTACACCGATTGGGAATCTGACAATTTCAATTGGCATGACGACGCAACGTTGGGAGAATGCAATTAGCGTCGGCGTTTGTTTTGTAAATGCACTATAAGTCGGTCCACCGAACCAAACACGTCTAAACTAACTTTTTAAAATCACGGAGTAGATGATGAGACAGATGAATTTACTGTTAATTATCATGCTTTGGCTGGTCGTCCCCATCGTATTGGGATGCACTTCAAACAGCAACAGCGAAACGGGTGGAGACGGTGATACGGATAGTGACTCCGATTCTGACTCCGATTCCGATTCTGACTCTGACAGCGATTCGGATAGCGACTCCGATACGGATACCGATTCGGATGCTGACAGTGATAGCGATACGGACAGTGATGGCGACATGGATTCAGATTCGGATTCAGACGGCGACAGCGACACTGATAGCGACAGTGATACAGACGCGGATTCTGATGCTGACAGTGATAGCGATATGGATACTGACACTGATACAGATGCAGACACAGACACGGATAGCGACACAGACACGGATAGTGACACCGATACAGACACCGATACAGATACCGAAAATGGCGGTATTCGTGCAGCCACTGCTGCCGCGGGTATGGGAATGGGTGTGAATCTCGGTCAGATCTTTGAAAGCACGCAACACCCGCGAACACTGGATAAAGCGAGAGCGAAAATAGCCGCGTATTATGCACGCGGATTTCGTAACATACGCATCCCCATCACATGGACAGAAGCGGTTGGTGGTGACACAATCGTTAATAATCCCTCTGTCGGTGATGTGAATCGCTCCCATGCGCGTTTGGCAGTCATTGAACAGGTCGTGGATTACGCGTTATCCAAACCGGATTTGTACGTGATTATCAACGCGCATCATGAGCAACGCCTGAAAACGGAGAATCGAGCATCGGTACTGGAGCGTCTGTGGCAGGATATTGCCGACATTTTTAAAAATCGGGATCACCGGTTGCTGTACGAAATTTTGAATGAGCCTCATAAAAGTGATTCGGATTCCTCGGCGATGGCCCCCAATGACCTGCGTCACATGGTTGGGCTCGCCTATGACAAAATTCGGGCAGCCGATCCGGTTCGGATTGTAATCATCGGCGGCAATCAGTGGTTTGGCGCTCATGAAATGGCGACGGTGTGGCCAAATCTGGACGATGTGGGCGGCGGCAAGGATCCCTACGTGATGGCAACCTTCCATCACTACGACCCGTGGACTTTCTGTGGTGACAATCAGGGCACCTATGACGACCCGTGGACCGACGACAATTTGTCTGGTCCCATGGATACCATGCAGAGCTGGGCGAAGTCCGTTGGACAGGGAATGCCGGTATACATTGGCGAATGGGGAGTGGGGTGGGGCAGCAAGTACAGTCAGATGGATTGCAACAACATTCGGGCCTGGTACCAGGGAATGCACAGTCAGTTCGCATCTGCCAAAGGGATTCCCACCAGCGTATGGGATGATGGGGGTTGGTTTAAAATTTTTGACCACAGCGCCAACAGTTTTAACAACAACCTCATCGACTGTATTACCGGCAATTGCGATTGGAACGGGTCAGAGCGGTTCAACGACGCCTGCCGGTAAGGCAAATTATAGATAATCCTCAACGCGTCCACATCCCCTTGTGCGTCAACGTCAAAAATTGGATTCAGTCTGTCGTAATGGTGATGGTTCCTTCGGGCAGCGGAGGCCCGAGGATAGGCATGCCATCGGCGCTCCAGTTCAGTTTTTGAACTCTGGCATGTCGGTCATGGTTGGCCAGCGCGTTGCCGTCTCGCTCTTCGATGAAATCGTAGTTTCGCGCATGGTACACGAGCAGGTCAATGGTGCCTTTGGGCGATGTGCTGAACATGCTGTGCCCGGGACCATAGATGCTGTTTTGAACGCTGGTCTGCATCACCGGTTCAGATGATTTGGTCCATGACCTGGCATCCAGCAGATTGGCGTCTTCACTGGCAAAGAGCAGTCCCACCGCATATCTTGAGTCCGTGGCGCTGGCCGAATAGCTGATGAAAATTCTGCCATTGCGCTTGATAACCGCTGGCCCTTCGTTCACCGCATATCGATTGATTTCCCATTCGTATTCCGGTTTGGTGAGCATGACCGGGTTTCCTTCGATGGTCCAGGGATTCACCAGCCGGTCGATGTAAACCTGTGTGTTCTGGTCCAGATTGGGTGATCGATCGGCCCAGAGAAGATAGCGGATGCCATTGTGCTCAAATGTGGTGGCGTCCAGAGTGAATTTGGTGCCATCGGAAGCCGCCATAGGGGTGACCACTTCGCCCTTCTCTGTCCAACTGCCTTCGATGGGGTTTGAAGAGGTGTTTTCAAGTACATACAGACGAATATCCCACTGATTGGCCAAAGACGCCGCAGCGAAATAAATATACCAGGTGCCGTCGATATAATGCAGCTCCGGCGCCCAGATATGCTGGGACATCCGGTTGCCATGGGCGGTCCAAATGGCGGTTTCTTTGACAGTGGCCAGGCCCTGGACGGAATCCGCACGGCGCAGACCGATAAATTTGTATTCCGGTTCGGTGGCAATGAAATAGTAGTACCCATCCGTATGGTGATACATCCATGGGTCGGCCCGTTTCAGAATCAGCGGGTTGGTCACTTCAAATGACTCGGTCAACGGTCCGGTATCCGTTTCTGTGTCGGCGTCCGTATCGGTGTCCGCATCCCCATCGGTGTCTGCATCCCCATCGGTGTCCGCATCTCCGTCGGTGTCCGAATCCCCGTCGGTGTCCGAATCTGAGTCTGTATCGGAATCGGTGTCTGAATCGGAATCCGCGTCGGTGTCTGTATCAGAATCCGCGTCGGTGTCTGTATCGGAATCGGTGTCCGTATCCGAATCCGAGTCGCCATCGCTGTCGCCATGGGAGACCTGCGTATCACAGTCCTCCCCCTGACAGTCACTGGACGATGTGTCGTTACTGCAGGCGGTCAGCAATGCGACCAGGCAGAAAAACAAAAATGCATATTTCATGGTTCACTTTTCCTCTCCCCATTTGCACACCCCCCAAAATAGAGCTTTCGGTTGACGCTATCAATAGCTGTTCCGTTTCTTTTTTAAAAGCAAAGGGTCACGATTAACCGCAATTGTGTGTCGGCACGTATTGGAGTGTTGCAGGCGGGTGAGTTGCCTTCATGTTAAGCGTGTTTAACGATTTGCCCTCCGTGCGCCAGGGTTTCAGACGGTTTTTATGCCCTTTTTCAGTCGGGCATAGACACTGTAGTGCAGGAAATGAATGCACTCCTGGAAGGACAAATAATGCCGTTTGGGAAACTTAGTTTTTTTGGGGTACTGTTTTTGCTGATTTGGAGCTGTTCGGATGGGGCAACGTCGGGACAGCAGACTGACGCATCGGATAGTGACATTGATGCCGACAGCGACACCGATACGGACACCGACAGTGATACCGACACCGACAGTGATGCCGACAATGACACCGATTCGGATACGGACACCGACGCGGATACCGATAGTGACACAGACGCAGACACCGACACGGATACAGACGCCGACAGCGACACCGATACCGACACGGATACGGATACAGACACGTATGCCGATGCAGATTCAGACAGTGATACGGATACTGACACCGATACCGATTCCGACACGGATTCGGACGGGGATTCGGATTATCTGTGTGATGCGGGCGTTTGGGACGGCAGTACCACGCCGCGGGTGATTGGCACCGCCGGTTTCGGTACCCATGATCCCACTATTATTAAAGACGGCGATACGTTTTATCAATTGGCAACCGGCCGGTATGTGCCCATTGCCACTTCCGCAAATCTGGTGGACTGGCGAAATAGTGGCAGCATCTATGGAAACCAGTATCCCAACTGGTTCAATGAATGGATTGCGGGCATTTCCGGCAGCACTTTCGACCAGCCCTGGGCGCCGGATGCCATTTATTTCAATGGACAGTTTCACGTTTACTCAACCTTCTCGGCCATATTTGGCAAAAACATTTCCTGTATCACCCATTTAACAGCAGATTCCATGACAGGGCCGTGGACTGATCACGGTCCGGTCATCTGTACCAATGGCAGCCAGCGATACAACGCCATTGATGCGGATGTGGAACTGGATGCAGAAGGGACGCCGTGGCTGGCGTTTGGCAGTTTTTGGGATGGCATTTTCGCATTCAAACTGAATGCGGACGGCAGCCGGGCCACGGATGATGACACACTGCATCATCTCGCATGGAACAGTCAAATCGAGGCGCCTGTGCTTTTCCGCCGCTGCGGATGGTATTATCTGTTTGTTTCATTCGGCAAATGCTGTGATGGCGCTAACAGCACATATAATGTTCGGGTAGGCCGTTCGAAAGATATCATGGGGCCGTATGTGGATAAAGACGGCAAGGATATGGTGGACGGCGGCGGCACGCTGTTTGTGGACGGCGGCGGTGCATATGCTGCCGCTGGACACAGTGAGGTGTTGGTGGACAGTGACATGATTTACAATGTGTACCATGCCTATCCGACTTCAGGAAGGCCTTACGCCGCCCTGCGCATCGCAGAAATGCCCTTTGATTCAAGCGGTTGGCCTGTTCGGGCAGCCGGACCGTAACCCTGGGTGACATTAATGTTCAGTCATTCGTCGACGCATGGTATTTTGAAACGGCAACAATTTCGTTCACCACGCTGATCTCATCACAATCCGGGCTTGAAACCCCCAACGGAATTGGTATCAACATTTTTATATTGACGTGTCCGTGGTTTTGGCGAAGCTGTCCGCCCCCCCCTCTCAGTTCGTTGCAGCAGGCGCCATAACTCTGGTATTGGTGACGCCCGCGCCGGTGTGAGACAACCCCTCTCCAGTTTGTCTGTAGAGGACGCAACAGGAAATTGGCGGTTTGCCAAACCATTTCCTGTGATGTCGATTTTGTGAATACCTCTATCAACGAAGCCTCTCATCGCCTAAATAGTATCGAGTCGGGGCAGTGATATTGAAACTTGTCCGCGTTGTTTGGTTGTGTCATAGTCCGGACAAAACTGGAAGATGACGGCAATTGACAAATATTCGAACATTGAAAAACGGATGCTGCATATTGAGTGTATGGGTCATGATGGCGTGCGGGCGGTACGTTTGGGCGAACAGTACTGGCAACGATTTATTTCAAATCCTGATATTTACGGATGATATCACCTGCGTGGATGCCGAAACTCTTGAAAACATCCGAGTGGACAACGAGAATTTTCCGGTTGAGTTCCTTGTGGCGCCACTGGCATCGGATGGAACGAGCGAGATATCGGCAATGACCATTCGCCAAAAGGTTGAGGCGCTGCAGGTGGATGCGGGACTGTGGTTTTCCTGTGGTAAAGGAATGGTGCATCTGACAGCGCATGTGGGTTCGTTCTGGCTGGACCAGCAACGCGTGCTCCAGATTGACAGCGGTCAATTGAATGCCGAAGGGATTTGTGCAGTGATACACGGCTGGCTGGATGCATTGATTCAAACGTGGCAAAAGGAAAATGTAACTACAAACCACGCGCCGGGTGTCAATACACCGTCTTTGCCAACGTCCTCCGACTCTCCGCCGTCTAAAGGAAGCGACACCGAGCGGGCCAGAGATGTTGAAAGACCATCGGCAGCAAAGCGTAAACAGCGCCAAAGCGTCAGTCTGGAGTTCAGTGTCATGGATGTCATCGTGCGTCCATCCATTAATTCGGTGGGCGGCGTGCTGTTTTTAGGAATACGCCCCAAACGAAGCCCCTTTGAGTTGTATGCGAAGGTCGGTTTTTTAAGATCGCTCCGCTTTAGGGAAACGCCATTGAGCCTGAAGGTACGGCAGTATCCGCTGGGGCTGGGGGGGCGCTGGACGACAGGGTTTCACGTGGGATATCTGGAGACGGGGGTGGAACTGGAAGGCACGGCGCTTCCATACATTACACGGGCTGGCTCCGTCATCATTCAGGAAGGCTTTTTATTTCAACTGTCCGTTGTACCCATGGTGGGCGTGACCTTTCGAATGGCGAAATGGGGATTTTTTGCCTTCCGGCTTGGCATGCGGGTTGCGTTGGGCAGGCCGGTGTTTGAGGCGCGAATAGATGGGGGGCTTCACCAAATGCATGTCACACCCGTGCTTCAGCCGCTGGGATATGTGGGACTGGGATTCGAGTTTTTGTGATTTTTTAGATAATATCGGATTTTTTTGTGTCTGGTTTCTATTTCAATATGCACTGCTGAATTAATGATGTCGAGTAGTCCGAATATTTCACCGATTGATGTGGAGTGCGAAGTGAAACTTGCTGCCCGGGTTGCAGCGGGTGACGACGCGGCAGCACACCTGTTTTTGCAGCAGGCCCTGCCCAGGGTGCGTAAAACCGTTATGTTTTTGTGTGCCGACCACATGGAGCAGGAAGATGTGGTTCAAAACACTTTGGTGGAGCTGGTGAAGGCAGCGGGCACATTTCGGGGAGAGAGCCGATTTTCATGGTGGGTGGACCGTATTACGGTGCATATGGCTTCGCGTGTCATCAGCAAACATATTCGCAGACGACGAATACGGGAGCAGACCTGGTTTCCTTCGGCGAGACAGGGAACACTGGAAGATGAGATGGATTATCGGAAGATGCAACGGGCTCTATCCAATGTTTTGGAGAAAATACAGCTGCGTGACCGGACTCCGCTGGTGTTGCACCACCTGTATGGATATTCGGTGGAAGAAGTGGCGGCCATGCTGGATGTTGGTGTACATACGGTGAGAAGCAGGCTTAGAACCGGTATGAAAAAAATGAAGCAGCTTGTTTTGCACGATGAAATGTTGTCAGACTGGATGTCGGTGAAAGAATGACGACACAAAAAAAAGTAACCTGTGAAGACGTAATGAGAATGAGCGAGGTCGTGTTTGCCAACTCAACGATATCGCGCGCCGAATCTCCGGATCGCCTGTCATCGCGGCTTGGGGTTTTGTCGAGTACAGAGTTGGCCATGTATCGGCGCCACATACAGGACTGTGCTGTCTGTCGCGTGAGTGACAGCGTTAAATTTTTGATGCGCAAAGAAGTGCCTTTCAGGGAAGATGAGTTGCAGAACAGGCGATTGCTGGGAGCGGCGATTGCCAAAGCGAGGGGTTCACAGGCGAACGACGTAAATAGCAGCGGTAGTCCCGATGGCATCGGTTTGACGGGACGTAAAAACAGGCGCTGGCTGGTGATTGGTACAGCCGCGGCGTTGCTGTTGGCTTTTGTGGCCTTTCTGGCGGGGCGGGGGCTGAATTCAGGCAGCGTTGAATCAGGTGCGTTGGTGCGCCATGTGGCTCTCAATGACGCGGCGGCCCGTAAAGATAAAGACAGGGCGACAATGCCGGACCGTTCTCGTCATTCGCCAGCCATTCAAAGCACAAAAACAGACGCCACTGAAGCAAATCGTGTTGCACTGGCATCTGGCGTGGATGCGCTTCTTGATGCGGGCAGCCAATTAAAAATAGTGCAAAACGACGATATGCTGTTGCGGGTGCGGTTGATTTCCGGACGAATGCTGGCATCCGTAAATCCCGAGGTGCCGCATCCGTTGGTGGAGGTCGAAACCTTTAAGGGAACAGTGACGGTAAAAGGAACCATCTTTTCGGTTGCGGTGTCGTCCGAGGTGAATGTCACCGTTCTGCGGGGAGTGGTTAAAGTCGCGGGTGCACAAAAGTCGATTATGGTTCCCGCAGGCAATGGTCTGAAGATAGGGAACGCGACCGCGCATCAATTGTCTGAAGTGGAGCAAAATACCCTGGCGCATACCCTGGCGCAACTTGAAGAGAAATGCCATGAAGAAGGCAAAACACGGGAGACAGCGGTGCAACGGACGGCTCCATTTCCCCGTGATGGAAAACGTGATTTGCTGTTGGCTCAATCCGCGGAGATTGAAAAAAGGCGAGTGAGTCGATTGATGGCGGAGGCGCGCAATTACAAAAATCAGCGAAACTGGGTCGGCGCCCTCGATACTTATGAGGCGGTCATTGCATTGTCGCCAAGGTCGTCCTTTGCCGCATCGGCCAGAATTGCCGCCGGGAATATTCGATTGCGTTTTGGCGATGCCAGTGGTGCACTTAAACACTACAATGAGTACCTGGCAGGTTCCAATTTGGTCCTTCGACAGGAAGCGTTGCTTGGCAAAATCCAATCGCTTGGAAAACTTAAAAATACTCAGGGAGAACTGGCGGCAGTAAATGAGTTTATAGCGGCGTATCCGGAATCTATTCATGTAAATCAATTGATGCAGCGCAAACAGGAACTGCAATGATGCGCAGATAAACAGGCAAAAAAGAATACTCTCGTTTTTGCGGGCACGAGGCGGATAAGGCTTCGCGCCTCTTTTTGTATGGGAATGATGCGCGATTGAAAATATGAAACTTTTTTCTGTCTGCAATAATTTTTGAAATGCACTTGGGAAACAGATAACAAAAAAAATGGAAAGGGAGTGTCCTATGATTAAGACAGGTATGATTTTTGTGTTCTGTTTTGGGTTGGCGACAGGTGGGTGTGAGCTACGGGAACTGGTGGGCGATTTCGAAAACACAGATGCGAACGATTCGGGCCACTCGTCGACCGAGGCGGTGGTGACCGATGACACTGAGAATGGCAGTGAATCGGTCACCCAATCGGATACGGTTGTCGGTTCTGATGAAACGACAACCGAGACGGACAACAACGTGCAGTATCTGGATATTGAAACGCTGCCTGTCGAGATGGATATTTGCAATGCGCGGGTCTTTAGTGGGGTCACCCTTAATCCGCGACCTGGGGAACAGTACAATCCGCTTTTGTCGAATCAGGATATGGCAGGGTACACGTTTGTTGGGAGTTTGGGGTTTGGAATTTCGCCATATGGCATAGATGACCCCGAAACCTATGTGGACGCAGACATCATCGCTTTGAAACCGCTTGTGGCAAACGCAACGGATGAATTGGTATACGGCGTGAGTGGAATCGAGCAGGACGGTGAACACACAGAGTACGTCCATGCCATATCAATGGAGGATGGAAGTGTGCGCTGGAGCATGCCGTTTCCGAAACGAATTCACCATGATTCCGGTGAGTTTGAGCAGGAGGCGAGGGTTGCGTCGCATCCGGATGGTGGTGTCATTCTTATCAGCGCATTCATTGGCGAGTTGATTCTGGACGAAGGCAAACCCTCCGAGACCCTTCTTGAGACCAGCGAGTTGTCCCCGGGTACTTACATGGCTCACTATGCATTGGATGGCGCATTGATTTCTGCCCGGGCGCTGGAGATGAACATCCAGCCCTATGACATGCAAGTCATCCAAAAGGACGGTGAAAACGTGATGCTCGTTGCCGGCAATGACTGGTCAAAAATGGGGCAGCCTTCGGGGGTGGCAATGTTGAGTATGAATGGTGACCTGATATGGGAAACCAGCAATGTTTTTGAATTTGACGAAAATATGCCATGGGGGATGAACTCGAGAATGGAACCGAAGCGGATTGTTTCAGGGCTGGCGGGGACCTTTTATATGGCGTTGAGTGTATGGAATAGTGAAGTGTTCCAGGGGACCGACGGAGTTGTGATCAGAACAGCACAACCGGGTTATTTTAAAGAAACCACGGACGGTGCAATTGGCGATACCCACGGCATCGCGATAGCGCAGTACGATATGGATGGGCATCTGTTGATGGCGGCGCTGCCAAAGGTGGGGCCGTATGATATGGACGCCTATCCACCAGCGGTCATCTATCAAAACGACCTTTTGCTGATTATGGGCAAACAGCAAACGGACAATCTAAACCTCACTGGCACCTACACAGATCCGGAGGAAATCACCGGTATCGCGGATATGCGTGCAGTGATTGCCGCGTATGATCCGGAGAATATGGAGCTGGTGGGCGTCACGGTATTGCCGGAATCAATGCATCCGGGCACATTGCAGCGGCGGGATGATGTATCCGATTCCGTCATGGCATATGCGCGCTTTAGTGACTCGCTGTTTTTTGACGAATCTGTGGCACAGTATCCCGACCAGCTGGTGAATCAGATACACTACGATGCTGACGAGGAGGGGGAGGGTAACTATATGGGGATGGTTATGGAAATATGCAATATCACCCTCAAATAAAAATGAGTTTTTAAGTGTCATGTCTCCAAAAATGTCCAGCGTCCTGAAGATACCTCATTACAGCCAGAGGTGGTTTTGTAACCTGGCTACTTGAATTGGGTTGGGACTTAAATGAATTTTGTCCTGCTGAATCTGGCCGCGTTGTTCTCGGATACGATTCCCCCACTTTTTTTGGAGGAGGGAGGGTTTTCGCCTGATAGAAAAGTATCAGGTCGTTCGCCTCCTGTGTCGGAAAAATCATATTTGAATTTTATCGAGGCAGGAAAATATTGACACCTGGTTTTTTTTCCCGTATGACCGAATTATCAAAACAGCGGATGTTAATATTTCACTCGGAATGTAAGGAGAGTACTAAATGAAACTCAACAAAATTATTGCGGTTGCATCAGGATTGCTAATTATTGCTACATCTGTAGGAATGTCAGGTACAGCGGAAGCTAAGTGGCGGAGAATGACTGCCGATGCTGTATGCCATGGAAACCCTGGTGCAGGTTATGACATTGGGTCTGGCAGCAATTCCATCGGAATTGAAGCTCTGGGAAGCTCTGCATTTGCTACGTGCTGGTTACCCTCGGACAGTTATTTTAATCATATTGATATTAACAAAGTTAATGTTCACATGGACCGGAATACTGCTGACTATGCCTATTGGCATACCGGTGCTCGAGTATGCGTAAAAGACTACAGTTCTGATAGTTATTCCTGTGGACAGAGGATTTCCCCACCTAATACTCTGGGCGAGCATACCCTGACGTTTACTGGCGTTTATCTGAACAGTCTTACGGCGTACAGTGCCTGGGGGCCATATGTTGGTGTCACGCTATACGGTGCTGACAAAGTTCGCTTTCTATATGTAACAGAGTAATAGAATCGAAATATAAATTTCTCTCGATGATGTTCAGAAGTACTTAAAGGAAATTTTTTATTTTTAATGGAGAAGTGATGCGAAGTAAATTCATAAAAATTATTATTCCGGTGATAGCAACTGCTGTATTTGTGGCATACTTCACCTTAGGAAAAAAAATACCTGAGACGATGACTGAAACGACTTCGACTGAAGTAAATCATCGCCCTCAGCAGCTAAAGGATTCGCTGACGGGATATCGTCTGTCTGATGTGGAGCGTCGGATAAAAGATCTGGAATCCGACAAACCAGAAAAAGAACCTGTTGAAGCAGTCGATGACGCTGAAAGTTCAAACGAAGGGTTCAATGAGTCCAATGCGCCAGGACCTACTGCTGAAGAATTTGTTGCAAAAGCAAAAGAAGAATTTGAAAGTGATCCTGTCGATTCGTTGTGGGCGCCGAAAGCCGAAAGTATGTTATTTGAAGATTTGAGTCTGTTAGGCAAGCAGTTTGGATTTCGAGTTGTTGATACAGAGTGCCGTTCCTCAAAATGTGTGGCTGATGTAAGTTTTGAAAATTACGGCAAAGCCGATAGTTCAGCCATGATGCTGGCACAGTTTTCAGGGAAGATGAACTGTGCGACAAAAGTTTCAATTCCTGAACCGGAAGATGTGAATTCGGAGTATACAACAACGGTTTTTTACGATTCCTGCCGCTCGGACGAAGATCTTTAAAAATCAACCAGAATTGTATGAGCTGATACAGGTTTAGTATTTTTCTTAAATCCCGGCTGTCATGGGTCAGATAATGGAATCTCTTTTCGCCAACGGTATCGGCCTGGAGTGATTTCAATACGGGGCCAGGGCAAATGCCATGTAATCGCCAAACTCACCAAATGATTGCGTGATTTCCCCAGTTTGTCCGTCAGGATGTCTCCAGTGTTTCGTAAGGCTTTCGGCCGGGCCATCAATTATATGCAGGAGCGGTGGGATAAACTGAAACTCTTTTTTGAGAGTGCCGGGTGCTCCGCTCGATAACAACATCTGCGAACTGAACAAAGTGAATCCGTTTGACTACATGGTTGCAATTGCTGAAAAACTCGAAGCCGCAGCCGTATCCCCAATGAACTGGCTCTCCTGGAACTACGAGCAAAATCTCGAAAAATAATTCATCTTTTTTTCAACTGCGCAAACTGGCCGGAAGTACACGTCTGTTTGGTGTGTAGAATCACATCATTGTAAATTCTTGTCAGCGATAGAACAGGTTCTGTGCCACCTGTCTGTATGCGATTTAATGGGGTAATGGGGACTTAGCCATCTGGAATGCAGTTCGAGAAATAGCCAACTGTATTATTTAACACGGGACGAAATATTTCTTCCAGTTGGCAATGGATAATTCGAAGCAATCCGCCATCGCTTAAATAGAGCCAGTCCCTTGCATCCGGTCGATTCGGCGCTAGTTTTAAAACAGTTTACCCAAGTTATGAAGTCTGGAGTAATTTATGAAAAAATGGATTGCTGAATTTATTGGAACAATGTGGCTGGTACTGGGAGGATGCGGGAGTGCGGTGCTTGCCGCCGCATATCCCCAACTTGGTATCGGATTTGTAGGTGTATCCCTTGCGTTCGGACTGACAGTTGTGACCATGGCCTACGCCGTCGGACACATTTCAGGCTGTCATTTGAATCCAGCTGTTTCTGTCGGGCTTTGGGCCGGGGGACGTTTCGACAAAAAGGAGTTGCTGCCATATATTGTCGCTCAGGTGCTGGGCGGTATCGCCGGCGCCGGCATTCTTTTTGTGATTGCATCAGGTAAAGCCGGCTTTGAACCTGGTGGGTTCGCCGCCAACGGATATGGCGAGCATTCTCCTGGCGGGTATGGACTGACAGCGGCGCTGGTAACGGAAGTTGTGATGACGTTTATGTTTCTGCTAATTATTCTTGGTGCAACACACTCGAAAGCGCCAGCGGGATTTGCCGGATTGGCCATAGGACTGGGACTCTCGCTGATTCACCTGATAAGTATTCCTGTCACCAACACTTCAGTGAATCCGGCCAGAAGCACCAGTCAGGCAATCTTTGTCGGCGACTGGGCACTGGGGCAACTGTGGCTGTTTTGGGTGGCGCCAATTGTTGGTGCCGCACTCGCCGGTCTCGTGTACCGTATACTTTCTCCCGAGAAGTCCTCCGACAGCTGACGGTGCGCCCCCGATATTTTTATGTGGACAAAAAAATATTACCGGAGCCTTTAACGGGGCGCTGTTTCGTGGTTTTGTTTGATGGTTTAACTTCAATTTTTCGTTCTTCCTGCGGACAAGTCCTTAGCGGATGAGTTTTGGAGACAAGGAATGATGCTTGCAGGATGGCAGTATTGGGCCATGGTGTTGCCTCGGAAAATACATCACAGCCCAAACATGCGGCGCCTCGTTGCAGAGTACCAGAAATTGGGTGCAAAAACCGCGTGTTTTGCGACTCCCGAAGAGGCGTTGCACTGGCTGATAGTGTACAAATCATGCACTCATATATAAAGAATATCTTCATCCCTTAATTAAATTATGTCGCTGCCGATAATTTAAAAACGTTAGGTCAGGAAACTTCTCTGCGTGGACTTTCCTGTTCGTTTGACGGAACATTTTATTTAGCGGGACTCGATATGTTGTGCTGGTATCGTGATTATGAATAATGGAGAGAACAGACCGAATTAAATTGCATCTTGAGTCTGAACTGGCCACAGACCAGGGATTGCCTGGTGCATTCCACGACAATATTGCCAATGGACGCGTTGTCGTCGACGAAGCGGACGCTGCACAGCTGCTGGGAACGTTTTCCACAGATGATTCCGCAATTGTGGCGGCAATCAGAGAAGCGACGCGGCTGCCATTGGAACAGGCCGGCATAACTGAAGTCGATGGGGTTGGCGGTGCAGCGAATTTAAAGCGCATGAAAGAGCAGCAAGGCGTATTCCCGATTTCTGAGACCGCACCCCATGGGAAAAAAGCGAAACTGGACGTTGGAAAACCTAAAGCCAATCGTTCGCCATCCTCGGTGCCTCCCCCTTCTTTGGGGCGTCCCAAAGTGGGTCGCTACGAGGTGATCTATCCCATGGCAGCGGGCGGTATGGCCAGTGTTCATCTGGGACGCCTCTCGGGTCTGGCGGGGTTTGAGCGGCTGGTGGCCATCAAGGTGATTCACCCTCATCTGTCAAATCGAAAACTTTTTGTGGATATGTTTCTCGATGAAGCACGGCTGGCGGCCCAACTGCATCATCCCAATATTGGTGAAATCATAGAGGTGGGCGAAGATGACGGTGTGCTCTACATGGTGGGAGAGCTGATACTGGGATGCAATCTCCACAAGTTGTTTCGTCGGGCGCGCAAAAAGGGCGTTATCATCTCGCAGCCCCTCATCGCATATGTGATGAGTCGCGTATGTCGCGCTCTGCACGCGGCGCATGAACTGGTCAGCAGCGAAGGAGATCCTCTGCGTCTGGTGCACCGGGATGTGTCGCCCCATAATATCATGATTTCCTATGCCGGAGACGTTAAGCTCATCGACTTTGGTATCGTTCACGCTGAAGGACGTTTGTCTCACACCGAAGTTGGGTTGTTTAAAGGGAAGTCGGGTTTCGTTTCGCCGGAACAGGGAAGGGGTGAGACGCTGGATAGGCGCAGTGACATTTTTTCGGTGGGGGTAACGTTGTATCTGCTGGTCACCGGTTCGCTACCTTTTGAAACAACCAATGAACATCAACGGATTATTCAGCTGCAAAAAGGCGAGTTCCCGGAACCGAGCCGTTTAAACCCTAAAATAGATCCCGACCTGGAACGGATTATTCTGAAGTCCATGCAGGTGAAGCCCGACAACCGATATCAGACCGCTTCGGAATTGGCGTACGACCTTGAGGGATTCATATCCAGGGAAGAGCATGGAGACTTTGTTCAGGAACTCAGTGGGCTCACCCGCAAATTTTTTGTGAAGGAGCGTCAGGCGCACAAACTGTTATTGCGTCGGCATCGACATGCAATGGGAGAGGTGTCGTCCAGAATTGAATTGAGCGAGGACTATTCATCCCATCTGGCGCGTTATGAGGATTCCGGTGAATTGCTGGAAGGCAGCGGCGTATTCATGAGTGCAGATGCCATTACTTCGGTGGAACGCCGCACCGACAACACGCCCCGTGCAGTGCATTCATCAATCCGGTTTGAAACAGTTGAGGCAGATGGAGCGCTTGGAACAAAATCCAGTTTGTTTGGAAATAAAATTCAAATGCTCAAGCGCATGCGTTACATGATCATCGCTTTGACTGGTTTGGGGTTGTTGGCCATAACCATTGGGACGATTGTAGCGTTGCGGAAAATTGATATTCGAAAACAGGAAATTTCTGAGTCGTCGCAATCCAATGGTATGACAGCGTTGGCCGCCCCCACTGCGCCTGCCATGGCACAGGGGGAGGAATTAAGTAACTCGGCTTCGAAAATGACTGTTACGTTGGAGACAGCTCAAACGGACTATGCGGTGTTGGTGGACGGTGTTCTCATTGGTCAGGACCTGACGTCGCTTCAGTTGGTGCCCGATGGCAAACAGCATCGAATCACCGTTCGAAAGACAGGAGCAAGGGATTTTGAAGCATTGTTCATTGCCCATGGCGATACTCAAATACAGGTATCATTGCCGCCTCTGGCATCAAAGAAGACTTCTGTAGAGAAAAATTTAAAGAATCGGGGACACAAATCCAAAAAACACACTCGCCGTGAACCCGGTCTGATGGATACTCCTTATAAGTAAGGCAAGTCGACTTCTGCGACTGCGTGTGCGAGACCTACGCAATCTACTGGCAGCGCTCATCGTCCAATCGAATCATTTGGCACTGGACACTATCCGATACCTTCGACTTCACCTTAACCGTTGTCTTCAATATGGATGCTCAGTTTGCTTTCGTCCGTTGCCAGACGAATGTCAAACGCCAGCGGTTTATTCGGCGCAGGAAATTCCGTCATCGCCCAGGACCCTTTTTAAAAATATTGAGTATAACCTGTTGAATCATCGTGGGGTGGCATTCTACTTTGGACAGTACTGTATCGTGGTGAACGTGAATCTGAATATTTCGAAAATCATATCCCTTTTTCATGTCAAAATCGTTTCGCGCCAATTCACGGGTGTCGGTCAGAAGTGCTCCGATGTCCGTTGACACTTTGAATTGCTGATCGTTTCGCGCGAACGCCAGGATATTGCTCACCACTTTCGCCGTGTATTCCCCGGCGGACTCCATGGAATCCATCAGATTGGGAATTCTGCGTTCTGAAAGGTACGTTGCGAGGGCATCCATGGAGAAGCCCGCTTTTGGGGCCGCAATCTGAGCCATCCCCTCACGCCATGACATGATAGAAACTCGTTTTCAGTGCTTTGGATATGCGCCGCATAACTGCGTAAAGGCATTGTCGTTCCTGTTTTTTTTAAGCGCTCCAGCGACATTTTCCTTGCTCTGCCGAAAAAGAGAATCGGCGTTCAGTGCCTGTCCAGAATAGGTTTCTGACTCGAAATAGTAGTTTTGTCTAAAACGAATGATGAAGTCGATGCCATTTAATCCGAGGAGATGGTCGAACAAAATTGTGCTGCCAAATCCGCTATTGGCAATAATTGCTATATGGACACTTTCAGGCAGCGCATGCCTGAGTCTCTTCACGGTCAACCGCTCATATCTGCTTTAATTGCTTTTCAGCGTGTCCTTGCTAACGGTATTCCACACTATGGGAATTGCTCGACCCTTTTTCATTATGAGAGACAATACCAGCATGGTTTGGCCGTCATTGTCGAAATCCGTCCAGTCCATGGTGACATCGATACTTTTTTTTGCTGCCCACTATCGCCCTAACGAAGCAATGCATCATTTCCACAGGACAAAGCTTCCTGTTTGACATGAATCGGTCAACCTGTTTGATTTCATGTTTCACGCTGCCGCGACCACGCTTCTTTGCCATGGCGGCGCCAATGGCGTGAATTGTCATTCCTGCGGTAAAGATAATGCCAGGCGTTACAAGCGCGATGCTGAAAACCTGTTTATGATGAAGAAACCTTTAAAAAAATCGATTGCGAGATACGCACAAGGGCTCTCTCATCGGATGCCCTGGTGTTTTTGTATGGTTTTGGATACCCAATACACAATAACCACCGAGGCATATTTCCTATTCTTTTCCAATTTTTACGATTTGTACGACATATCGTTGCAACCGATCCTTTTATTGAGGGGATCTCTCAGATCCAGCATGGCTTTTTCATCTGCAAATTGGTCGCGGCGATAACGCGAAATTTGTTCTTTCCCGCTGCCTGACGAACCTGGTGTGTCGCGCTGGAATGCACGCCCATAGATGAACCTGGCATCGGTTCAAAGCGGTGCAAGATCCGTTTTTTTGCAATATTGATGCGCCGATTGCTCCTGTTTGCAGTATCGTGGCAACGGATATTCCCATTGATGGACAGGACGAAAAAGATGCTTCGGCAGAGCTGTCAATACGAATTTAAACGGCTATGATACATCGTTGCTCGACTTTCCGGTGAACAATTGGAGTAGCTTGAACAGGCTATCTGGCCCACCGGAAGTTCCTGGAACGTTACAGTTGCACGAGGGATCGCCGCTGTCTGTTTTCGCCGTGTCGGGCGCGTTGACTGTTGTGTTGCCCCCTTCACTATTATCCAAATTCGCACTGGTATCGTCTTCACTCCCACCGTTGGTATCCGAATCTCTGTCATTGTCGGCATCCGTGTCGCGATTGGCGTCTGAATCACTATCACTATCACTATCACTGTCGACATCTGCGCTGCTTGTGCCCTGCGTGTCCTGCGGATCCTGGCTACCGTCCTCCGTGTCGTCATCACCGTCCGAATCCTGCGCCGCCCCGGCCGCCAGACTCAGCAGGGGAATATCAACCTCCGGCAGTGACAGCGCAGTGCGCACGGCATCGCTGTCAGTCACTTTGGCGACAGCACCACATAACCCCATTGCAGTGGCCTGCAGCAGGAGGCTGGCTGCCGCAAAGCCGGCTTCCACTTTTGACCAGACGCTGGACTCGTATGCGCCAAACAGAAAGTATGCCGGCGCTCCCTCCGGGAGTTCGGGGACCGCGTTCAGCAGGTCGCTTCGCAAATCATCAGTCGTCAATCGCACCAGACGATGGTCCCGGGTGAGGGTGTCTGTGTCGGGAAGGCGATTGTAATATCGATATACACCTTCAGGCGTCAGTACATATATTTGCTCTGTCAGGTAGTAACGTGCCACCGCCGACGCCACAGTCAGACCCGCCGGCGAATTATCCGGGCCAAACGCGGCCTTGTGGGGGGTGCAGCCGTAAGCCGCCCATAGCAGCTGCGAAATGATGCTGTCTGACAGCGCAGTTGAGGTAAATTCATTGGCTGTGGTCAATTTGTCCAGTGTCGCTTCAAAGCCTGTTTCGCCCCAAGCTTGCGGCTTTGGCAGGCTGTCATCGGAGGCGGTGGCCACCATTTCTGTCTGAAGTCCGACCATCTCCCTGACCCGGCCGTAGCAGTTGGCCATTTGAACTTCGGCAGTGATGTTCCAGTTTTTACGGGCATTTTCTGCCGCCGATTCTTTGGTGCAGCAGGCTGCCAGTGCCGTCCTGTCGGACCAGAATGCATGGGATGCCAGGTGTGCGAAGTGAAGCGCCGCTCCAGCGTCGAAGGCGGAATCTCCTGCCACCGCCACTTCAAATGCAATGTCGGGCTCCGACATGTGATTTCCCGATGTATGCAGGACAAGGCTGTGCGCGTCTTCGTCGTAGCGAAATACGCCGTCTTTGGTGGCTATGTAGATTTCTCTTTGATTGCCCACCACTGGCGCTTTTGCAGCGGCCCACAGAACATTGCTCAAAACAGTGTCGGGCAATTCGCTGTCTCCTACGGAATGGTACGAAATACGGCTGTTGAGAATAGTTTCCGTTGGCGTGCCGAAGTATACAGGGGCCGCCAGTGCGCCCTCGGCAGCGGACTGCACCTGGGGCACCCCGAAAAGCGATTTAATGCCAATCCCTGTGGCAGCCACTGCGCCCCCTGCGGCGATGCTTTTTAAAAAGGTTCTTCGGTGGGTCAAAAGCGCCTCCTCCTCGGTGTGCCAGAAAAACCGGGTATTCTTTATGAGATTACCGGAGATGGGCTGTCCTGGACAATGGAAAGAATATTTCTTTATCTGTTTGATTTTTTTTTACCATGGCATGGCTGCTGCTTTTATTCTGTTGGCGAAACATATTGAATCCGGCTGTTCTTTTGAATGCGAGTTATGACAATCGATGAAGGCGGCATTATCTTCTCCTGGATGGAGGGAATTTGAAATTCAATCTGTTGATTTCGGTAATAATGGTTGGTGCATTGGTTCTATTGGCCGGGTGCGAGGATAAACTGTATCCACTTCGTTTGGATTCGGAGACCGATGAGAATATTATCCAGTTGCGGTGGGGGCTCGCCAGCGGTGATTTGGGGACCATAACAGTTTCTGTTGGGGACACGGTTCGCTTCGTGCGGGTGGATGACATGCCTCATAACGTGACGTCTTTACAGGGGAATTTTCAGAGCAGCGAGATCCTCTACGGTGCAGGTGAAACCTATGAAGTCACATTTGAACAGCCTGGCAGCTATGGGTTTTACTGCAGTGTTCACCCCGGGATGAAAGGCACCATTCTGGTTTCTGCCCAATGATAATTGCGCACGCGGGTGCAGCAAGGGCGCACTTGTGAAATTTTGTGATGATTTTTTTCTTGCCACATGGAAAATTATTTTATCCCTATATGGATAATAGGGATTACCCGTTGGCAAATCTGGGAGAATTGCGTTTGAATGTACGTTTCTCAAAAAATACAATACGCTTTGCGAGCATTGTTTGAGCTGGCCAAACACTATTCGGAATCTCAGGATAATCTGTGTCGGATTCAGGACGTGTCCGAGCGGAAAAGTATCCCGTTCAAGTTTTTGGAAGGGTTGCTCAATGAGTTGAAAAAGGGCTTCCTGGTCATCTGGTGGGGACGCTGGAATTTTTCAATCCCGCATCCAGTGTGAAAGACCGCGTTGGGCTGGCCATGATTGAGGCCGGACAACGGGATGGAAAGATCACACCGGAAACCACTGTTATTGAAGCCACCAGCGGCAATACTGGAATCGCACTGGCGTGGGTGTGCACCATCAAGGGCAAGGGGCTGCGGCTGCTACTGACCATGCAGGAAAGCATGTCGCTGGAACGGCGCAACCTGCTTCGGGCTTTGGGCGCGGAGCTTTTTTAACGCCGGCGGAAAAGGGAATGAAGGGTGCTTTGGCCAAAGCCACCGAACTGGCGGCGCAAATCACCCCATCATTTATTCCCAGTCAGTTTGAAAACGCTGGAAATCCAAAGATTCATGAAACCACCACTGCGCAGGAACTGTGGCGGGATACGGATGGCGAAATCGCAGCGCTGGTATGCGGGGTGGGGAGTGGCGGAACAGCCACGGGCGTGGCCAGGGCGATCAAAAAAAAGAATACGCATTTTAAACTGTTCACTGTTGAACCGGCTCATTCTGCGGTAACAGCTTCTCTGGATGTTGCGTCCCGCGATGAATTTCGCGACAAACTGGTAGTGGTGGTGCTTCCGGATACTGGAGAACGGTATCTGTCCACCACACTCTATGCAAGCTGACAAAAGCACGAATCGTTTAACGAAATTTATTGACGGCTTCTCGACTGGAGCGTAACCAGGGACCGTAACTGGAAACAGCATTTGCAAAGGTCGGTGATACCGCACCAGATATGTCTTCGTTCGTCGCAGCAATGGCGGATGGCAAAGTAATGATGCTGACGAAAAGTAGGAAACAGTGCAAATGATATTTGACAGCTTCGACTACATGCAGTAGATGCTTCTCGTGATTATTAAAATAACAGCGCTGCCTTTTGTATGCAGCGCGGAGGAATCCATGACGTTGAACCCAATGAAACCCGGCTTCAGTGCAACAATTTTGGCAATTCGCGGTAACGGACAATTGCGGCAGAGACTGTTTGACATGGGCGTGGTACCCCGTCGACAGGTGCTGTTTGAACGAGCGGCGCCTTTGGGATTTCCGGTTTGGATAAAGCCTGGGGACAGTCAGATTTGTCTTGGAAAACTGGAAGCGGATTTGGTGGAAGTGAGCTCCAATAACGCTGTCGCTGAAGAATGAAAAAAATTTGGGTACAGATGTAGATATGTCTACTTTGTAAAGATTCGTCTCTGAAAGGTTTTGATATGGTTAATGAACGAAAAAATCTGAAAGTGGCCCTCGCCGGGAACTCCAATTCCGGCAAGACATCCGTTTGTAATCAACTGACGGGTGCCAATCCGCACGTGGGAAATTATGCGGGGGTGACCGTTGAGCGGCGCAGCGGTCGTTACAGGTGGGACGGGCAACAGGTGGATGTGCTGGATTTGCCTGGAACATACAGCCTGTCATCAAGGTCCCCCGAAGAGCGGATTACACGGGATGAACTTCTGCAGCCGGATCTCGACGTTGTGGTGGTGGTAGTGGATTCCACCACTTTAAAAAGAAGTCTCGTTTTTCTGTCGCAGGTTATGCAGATTGGCGTGCAGCCGGTGTTGTGTCTGAATATGTCCGACGAGGCGCAGCGGGCGGGTCAGCGGCTGGATTTGGGTCAGATGGAACGCCTCCTGGGATTTCCCGTCGTGGAATCCGTGGGACACAAAGGAAAAGGGATTGATGAACTCAAACGCGCCATAGCGGATACCGCAATCCATCCTCGCGCGGCCCGGCGCGCGGCGCTGGGAGATGCACTGAATGGGGCCGTAGACGAAGTGGTGAGCGTGTTGCGGAGGTCGAAGGATGACTTCGGTGCAGCGCAGTGGGTGGCCACCCGGCTGATTCTGGACGATGCCTTCTTTGTTGGCTCGCTAAAGAAAAAAGGAGAGGCGGGTGATGCGGCAATTAAAGTGGCGACAGAACGCCGCGAACAGCTGGAACGGGACACGGGTGTTGATATTTCGCTGTACGTGATGCAGTGCTATTACGGTTTTGTGGATGGGCTGCTCAAAGAGGTAATGACGCAGGCGCCAGCGGAAGATGCGCGCCGAATATCCGACGCGGTGGACGCGGTACTGGTAAACCGATTTATTGGGATTCCGGTTTTTCCGGGGGTAATGTACGCCATCTTTGGGGGGACGTTTACCGTTGGCGACTATCCCATGGGGTGGATTGAGACGGGGTTTGAGTGGCTGGAAGATTGGGTCAGCGGTTTTTTTAGTGATGATTCCGTGGTTCGTTCGCTGATTGTGGATGGAGTAATTGGCGGAGAGGGAGGCGTGGTGGTCTTTTTACCCAATATTGTGCTGCTGTTTTTAGGACTCGCTCTGCTCGAAGATACCGGCTACATGTCCAGGGCCGCGTTTCTGGTGGATAGATTCATGCATCGCTTTGGCCTTCACGGCAAAAGTTTTATTCCAATGATGACGGGATTTGGATGCTCCATTCCGGGAATCATGGCCACACGCGCCATGGAAAACGAAACAGATCGTCTGACGACCATGCTGGTGCTGCCTCTGATGTCCTGTGGAGCCAGATTGCCCATCTGGATGTTGCTGGTCCCTGTGTTCTTTGCCGTGAACCGTCGGGCGGGGGCATTGTTTGGCATTTACATGGTGGGGATATTTGATTTCGTTGCTGGTTTTTCAGGTTGGAAGCCTGTTTTATTGAGGAGGATGTGATGGATTTTTTGGTACCTGCCATCGCAGTTATTATCGGTGCCGCAATCCTGGCGCCGGGAATTGTTCGGCACTTTAAAAAGAGCAAAACCGAGACCACCGGTTGTGGCGGCTGTGCGGGATGCAGCAATGCAGGGGGAAAGAGCTCGTCTCCGGTGCAGGTGGTGCAGCTGAAACCCAAAGGGCATTAAGTCGATAAACACCGAGTCTGATTGAAAAGTTTTTAAATTGAATTGACGGACCATCAGTGTGCTTCACGCATTGAAACACCTGAGGTGCATCTGTTTTTTTGCGATACGAAAGTTGAGGAGATCAAATGTTGTTTTACAGGGAAATGAAGAACTGTCTTGTAATTGGATGTTTTGCGTTTTGCAGCGTAATTACGCCCAACGCGCATGGGGCCGATACGGTGGAGCCGTTCGATATTGGGGCAACGGACTTCGAAATGTATATCGGTATGGACGGTTTTGGACTTGAAAAATATGAAAAGACGGTGTTTAGCGAAGTGGTTCTGGGATACGGGATTCTGGAGCGGATGAGCGCATATTTTAGCACGTCACTGGCTGCCAATGAATATTTTGCAGATGGCACAGTTGGTTTCGCCTTTGGTATTTACGGCAACGTGGTGGATACCCATCACTTTGATGTGGATTTGTTTTTGGATTTTTCTGGAACCATTGGTGATTTCGCGGTGACTCCCGCCCTGGAACTCAACGTGGATGCCGACCCGCAAATGGGCAGCGTGGGATTGTATTTGCGTACAGGTGCGCCTTTGTTCGGGCGCGATGTGGCTTTGGCGGACGCGCTGGAACCGGACTATGAACTGGCGACACAGATTGATGGTACGCTGGGTTTTTATGCCACTTTGGGCGAAGCCCACCAACTGCTGCTGGAATTCGATGGCGCCCTGCGGCCAGCTGCGCTTAAAGACGAATACAAAGTGGAAATGGGCGGTGCTGCAGTTGGATATAACGTGATGCTTGCCGACAATCTGGAACTGATTAATCAGGTGGTTGTGGATATTCCAAATGATGACGAGGAATGGTCCGTTGGCGTTTCGACAGGGTTTATCGCAACACTGCCCTGAAAGAGCGATTCGCGAGGCACCATTCGCGAAATGGAATGAACCTTGATTGCAAAGGAGCGATTTAACTGCGTGAAAAACTACGGAGTGGTGATGGGTTCATACTCAACATACAGAAGCGGAGCGCCGGATACACTGCCGTCGTATGATTCGGCGGTGCGGGTGACGCCGCTTTCTCCGGTAATGATTATTCCAATGGCGTTGCCCGCCATCCAACCGGGTTGGCCAATCACTTCCTGTATCAGGTTGGCAATATCCGGCGTTCGCTGAGCCGTTCCGGCTTCGCCAACCGTTTCCCATGGCAAAATAGTCCAGTCCACCGACGCAGTGGTAACGGTGCGACTGGAAACGTTGTAGGTTTCTTCTACAAACGGCGCTGCGTCACTGGTGGCCTCGGCGAAGATAGTGATATTGGTGTCGTCCGTATCGGTTTCGTCGCAGGTGAATTGAAGGTGTGCAGCGGTAATCGTGGCGCCGGAAGGAATACTGATGTCGGGAAACCGCAATCCAACGATCTGATCTCCGTACAGGGAATCGTAAATGAGTTCGAGATCTGAGCTGTCTGTGTAGACAGTGCCATCCGATAAGGCTTCTTCAACGTCATCGAAGGAATCCCTTATCCGCGTTGAAACGATACCCGTTTCGCTGACAACCCCGGTTTTGACCATACTGAACGAGTCCATCGTTTCCAGGGTATCTGTTCTGTATGTATCGAGGGTCAGTGTGTCACCGTCGATTTTAACGCGAGAGTAAGTGGGCCAGTTTTCCTGCGTGCGAAACGCCGCGTACGGGGCCAATTCGCCATTTAATGCATAGTACTTGCTTCCAGATGACGATCCGAGAGTAAAATAGAGAGTGCCCGGCGCATCCACAACAGCGCCATCATCGTTATAGGTCACGTTGGTCAGCGGTGTATCTCCATACATGACATGACTGCGGGTGTAGGAATGGTCATGCCCGGTAAGGACAATGTCGAACTGATGCGCATCCAAAATGGGAACCAGTTGCGCGCGCAGATTCAAAACAGAAGCGGCTGTGGCGTGGATTCCGGAACCGTAAATGTCGTGGTGAAAAACGGCGATTTTCCATTTTACATCGGTGTGGGCATTCATGACCTGGTCGACAAACGCTCCATGCTCGGCACCATTGCTGTTGTTTGTATTCAATACAACAAAAACCGCATCGCCATATGTGAAGTAATAGTCACCGACGCCGGAGTTGGTGTTGCCAAACTCCTTCGACATGTTGGGTAGACTGAAATGGTACGATGTGTTGGGCCCAGAATTGTCGTGGTTTCCAATCGTTGGCGCCAGTGGTATTCCGGTCAGCACCTCGGGAGATAAAAATGCATGGTATTCGCTTTCTCTGGTAGCGTGGTCCACCTGATCCCCCGCGGATACAATAAATGCGGCATTGGGGAATCGTCCCAGCGCCGTCTGTAGCGTCTGCGTCCATTCGGCTGCGTCGGCGGCGACATTGGACGCCCCAATTTGTGCATCAGCAATGGCGATGAACTCGAAGGATTCGTCGGATTGAGTGGTGACAAAATAGTTTTTGGACCAGTGGTCTGCGCCATCGCCGAGGCGATAGACATATTCTGAATTCTCAAGAAGCGAATCCACTGCCACTTTGTTGCTGTAGAACCCCGAAACAGCCTCTGTGACGACCGCCTGGTAGCTGCCTGCGGATTCTGCGGGGAACTGTTCGTCCAACATATTTGCTTTGAGCGCAATCTGCAGCAAACTGCTGGACTGCGAAGGCGTATACCAGCTGAAATGAATCATTGTTACATCGGAACCGGGGGTCAGCGCGATGTCCTGAACGGTGTATTCCGTCACAGCGGTATCGTCTGTGTCGACGGTATCGCCCGTGTCCCCAGTATCATTCGTGTCGTTCGTGTCGTTGGTATCGTTCGTGTCGTTGGTATCGCCTGTGTCGTCCGTGTCGTCCGTATCATCGGTGCCATTGGTGCCATCGGAATCATCAGTATCGTCGGTATCATTACCAATATCGGTTCCGCACACCTGAACCTGCAGCACCAGTCTGGGTACATCTGTGGAGAGATTGTTCTCGTGACTTGAATAGAAATCCCAGCCATCTGTGGAATCGCTGATGAGCAACCAACCGTAATTGGCGTCACCATCCAGATACCAGTTCAGTATTGAATCGGTGACATCCAGAGAGGAATCCTCGTTGTTTGGTGGATTGGTCACCGCGTCGTCCGGCATACTGGCAGCATCAACACCGTCGGGGGACACGCCATCCAGCATACTCTCCCATGTGCTGTCCGCATTCCATTCGCTGTACATCTGGTGTATCGAAACAGTGCCCCGCGTACTGTTGGTGGTTCGCAGCAACAGTGTCGCGCCGTTGAGTGTTGCGTTGGCCGGAATGGCTGAGGCAAAATCGTCGAATTTCAGCAGTACCTGACTCTCTGTATTGTCAGTATTGTATGTCGCTTCGAGATCCACGCTCAATTCTTCGGCTGGTGTGTACAGGGTAACCGGTTCGTGCTCGTGAATTTCCACGTACGACATTGGTATATCCACTCCGGCTGTCAGAGTGATTGTGTCATCCACGCAGGTGCACAACTCAATTGTTACATGGTCGCAAGCGTTGGATTCGCTGCAGGTATCTTCGGTGCAGGGGTCCTCATCGTCACAATCCGCGTCTGCGACACATTCCAGGGCACTGCATTCTGTGGCGTTTGGACCAACGCTGGTAGACCCCTCCGGGCATGCCATACAAACGCGATCGGATATGACGCTTCCGTTGTCTGTCACGTACTCGCCTGAAGCACAAAGGGTTTTGGTGACACAATCAGTCGACGCATCAAGATCATTGTCATACGTATCGAGGGGACACAACACTGGTGGGGCAGTGCCTCCTTCGCAAAATGTTCCCGCGTCGCAATTGTCACACACGGCATCCGTTGTGGGCGTTCCGGATTCGGTAAGGAACTGGCCGGGTAAACAGGTGGACCATATGGCACATTCAATTGCGTTCGCAGCGATGGAGAAAGTACCGCTGTCGCACGCGTTGCAGATTCTATCAGATGAAGTTGTCCCGGCTTGAACGACAAATTGTCCCGGCTGGCAATTGGTCCAGTCGGTGCACTGGGCACTGTTTTGCGTAGCGGCAAAAGTTCCAGCCTCGCAAACGCTGCATGTTCGGTCTGTGGAATTGGA
>JAFGQN010000218.1 GCA_016935665.1 Deltaproteobacteria bacterium
AAATTCGATACAGAGAAGGCCAACATCGCAGAAGGACTGATTTGGTTTTCCATTGCCGCTGCCTTCATCAAACGATACCTCGCACTGGCTGCTCAGCAGATTTTCCAAACCGCCGAAATATCAACGCGAAAAGTGGCGATGTGCTTGAAGATGCACTTTACCAGCTTGATAACCATGCTTATGCAGCGCAGAAAAACAAGGGACGCCCTTAAAAAGCTGTTTTTCTTTCTATCCCGCAATGCAAAACGGTCTCATCCGCAGAGGGACAGAACGCTGGGAAGCAGAAACTGCGGGCTCGAGCCGATTTTTGTCATCAATTGGGGAGGGCTTAAGGACTAACCTATGAGTCTTCATTTACATATACGTAATATCCGTCACGGATGGTGGCCCAGTTCGAGGCCGCAGTGTTGTACTTACCGCCACTGACGGAAGAATGGTTGCATAATGGCAGGAGGCTTTGTTGTCTCTTCCACCGCTCACGGTGGCGAAATTGTAACTCGCTTTATTTGTAGAACTGCCGGTGATCGAGATGTAATAACCAGTTGCAGCATTTTTGTATCCGCGACAGGCGGATGGGCTGTTTTCAAAAATCAATTGGGAGTGTCCAGCCACGAATCCATCAGTAGCGCCGGACCGTATATGAAAATTGCCAACAATAAGATTGCCGGTGCCATTGCCTGCATTGCTTGAAACCCTCTGCACATTGGCTCCCTGTAAGATGACCAGCGGATTGCCATCTGCATCTGTGGAGATACCGACGTATTTCAGCTTATTGTTCAAACGGTTGAGGATGTCAGTTGTCGTGCCGGTGCACAATCCAGCGGCTGCATCAAGGGGAGCGAGCATGAGTTTCGTGCACGAATACGGGTTGCAAGCGCAATTTTCTTTTTCAGTTCTTTACTTTTTCTCATCTTCATTTTCTCCTCTATTCCATTTTGGAAATTTGACTCCCTGCGAGTGTGCAGAAGTTCGTTTTATTTGCTGCGTTACTATTTAATCGCTGGGATATTGCGCATGGATGAGATGAATGCGTATCGCCGCAAATCTCAATTGGCATTGTGATCGATGGCACATGAAATCACGCAAGACTGTACGCGTCGTCAGTTCATTCCTAAAGCGGCTGTATCCCTTTTTCTGCAAACGTGAATGCAGCGGGTTTTTAAAATGGTTGCACGAAAGTGAACTTTTTTGGGCTTTTGAAAAAGCCGTATTGAGACGATGGGATTTATACTGGTGTGGCAGACGATACTATCAGGTTTACAAGATGGCGTATTTTTTTACCACCCCGGTTGGAGATAGTGCTGAAGTTCTTCCGGGGCGACGTCCTGAAACTGTCCCGGTGCAAGATCGCCGAGCCTGAAATTGCCGAAGGAGATTCGCTTCAGTTTATTCACTTCGTGATGCAACCCTTTGCACAGGCGACGTATTTCGCGGTTTTTGCCGCTGATAAGTTCAATGAACAGGGTGCTCTCCCGATTACTGCATTTTTTTAAGGTCACCTTGCTGGCTCTGAGCAATTCGCCTTTGTCCATAATGCCGTTTTCAAACAGCGGCGTGTCGGATGCGGTAACACGACCGCGCACTCTGGCCAGATAACATCGCGGAAGTTGGTTGGCCGGATCGGTCAGGCGGTTTGAGAGATTTGTGTCATTGGTCAGCAACAGCAGCCCCGAGGTGTTGTAATCCAGACGTCCCACGGTGTGGAATCCAGGCAATTCATTCTCAAAAAAAGAATATACGGTTTTTCTGCCCTCAGGATCGCTCCGGGTTGTCATGACTTTACGGGGCTTGTGAAACAGGATGACCCGCGTCCGGGACGCCTGTACCGGTTCGCCTCGAAAAACAATTTGCGACTTTTCGGGAATGACCAGAAAGTCGGGTTTAGTGACCGCCTTACCATTTACCTGAACCTCTTCATTGGCAATGGCCCTTGCCGCTTCAGTGCGGGAGGCCACTCCCAGTTTTGACAGCGCCCGGACCAATGGAACGTACCCAGGGGGATTACGGCGGGTATCGACATGTTTTTTTTTTAGAGGTGATACGGGATGCCTCATAATCGACAATGTGTATCCGCGGTGTAAGGTTTCGTCCACAACAATTGACAAAAAAACGAAACACAAGTTGAGTCAATTGACTGGTAAATCCGCGATAAACGGATTTGCTACGGTTCAAGCCGATTAGTTGCTATCGGTCTATTTAAACGGCAATGAAGAGAAAACCGCATTTCCCTTTGCAGGTTTATGGGAAACAGCGTGATTTCGTTTCGCGATTCACAGCCGCCTGTTGGTGGCCAGAAACGTATTTCGACACCCGCTGCTGGGCGAACATAATCACTTTCCAGTTGTAACGTCCTTTGATTAAAAGTATGAAAAATACACTGTCCGCAAAAAGAGGAAAAACTGCTTTTTCTTTTTGAAACATGAATATACTGACACAAGCGACCGCCCGCAGTCATTACCTGCATCAAACTGCGTGACCGATGCCCACACCAGGTTCGAAACAGTATTTGAAATCGATGGGTCGAATACGGTATAGTCCCTTTGAGACAACGAAAAAATGAGTCTAATGCACACCCGGGAAAAAACGACAAATCCGGGAACCACCAGCGCACCAATCCAAGGTGGAAAAGGAGATGACAGTGGCTTTGAATCCGATAAAAAAAAGTTATTTTCCCAAACCACCCAAACGAAAATACTCGTTCGATGGCTACACGAACGGCGAAGTAATGCCACAGTCTGAACCACGGTCGAAACAGATAGTTCCAAGAATATTTTTGGCTGTATTCGCAACTGGACTCATTGTATACGTACTGACTCATGGCGGAGTGCGCATTAATGTTGAGGTGGATTTGTCCAACTGGAAAGAGGGGACACATCAGTTGGACACCGTTGCCAAAGATGCGCAGATGAACGTCCTCGCTGCTGCTCTGATGCACGAGCTGACGCGACAGGGCGTTTTCCCCGAATCTGTCGAAGTCGACAATTCAACTATTTCTATTACTGCCCCCAAAGCGCCCATCACCGGGACTCGATTGGCGGATATGATTGACAACATAAAGGATTGCCATGTGGGCGCCTTTGAGTGGGAAGGGACATCTGTTGACATTGACATGCTTCGAAGCACCACCGCTTGTGAAACGGTGTTCTCGACGTGCAACACTTCGGTCGATTCCAACGGGCAAATCCAATTGAACGTTGCTCTGACATCTGATGGGCGCAATCATTTTGAAGACTTTCACGATACCATGGTGTTTGTGAAAGCGGCTTATCCCATTGCCATGATTTATGACTACCGTCTTGACGACAGTGGCAATATTGTCATTCGAAGCAGCAATAAATCCCCCCAAACGCAGCAGCGTGAACTCTCACGTATTTGCGATGCAATACAAAACCGGGATCGGTTGGAAGGGGTTACATTCAAAAGTATCTCTACTCACCGAATTGGCCCGCGCCTGCTGAATTTCCAGATCTTCCCTGGCCTGAATCAGTGATACATTGATGGTCGCTTTTGTACAATTTGGTTTTTCAGCAACACACTCTCCAATGGGAGCGGATCTTTTATTCCGGCGCATTAATCTTTAAAAACCAACACATTGCGATTGATGAGTTGAAAAAAAAATGGAGCCTCCGGGTTACTTATGAATTGCAAAAAACGATATGCAAGGAAACCCCGGATGGAAGCAAATACTATTGAGAAGAATTGGAACGCATTTTTTTTACTCATTTATTGAGTTTAAGGGTACTGGAGGATAGTTTATGGAGTGCTTTTCACAAAAAAGAAGGGAAAAAAATAGAATGGCGATGAAACACATTTTAATTTTAATGCTGATTGCGGCTTTAATTGTGTTGCAGGCGTGCGGAGACGGGGAAAATACGTCTTCAAACAGTGGCTCGGATTCCGATTCAGATGGCGATGCCGATTCAGACGGCGACTCCGATTCAGACGGCGACTCCGACACTGACGGTGATTCCGATACTGACGGCGATAGCGATTCGGATGGCGATAGCGATTCAGATGGCGATAGCGATTCGGATGGCGATAGCGATTCAGATGGCGATAGCGATTCAGATGGCGATAGCGATTCAGATGGCGATAGCGATTCGGATGGTGATAGCGATTCGGATGGTGATAGCGATTCAGATGGTGATACTGAAACAGATACCGGCACGGAGCCGAATGGCTTCTCCCCATGTCCCACCGACGGATCGGACTGCAAAGTCATGCCTGTTGGGGATTCGATTACCGATGGTATGGGAACCGGATCTTACCGAACGCAACTGTTCAGAAACGCCACAAAAAATGGCAAAAAGATGACATTGGTTGGCAGAGCAACTGGGGGGCCCAACGACGTGGATGGTGTGCCGTTCCCCAAAAATCATGAGGGCTACCCTGGCTGGTTCGTCGATCAATGGCATGCTGATGCGGCGCAGCCGGCGTTGAACGCCAACATGCCTCATATCATAACAATGATGCTGGGTACCAACGACGTTCATCAGCTGGATAATCCCCGAGGCGGGGATGGGGCAGCGACGGCAGCGGAGTTGTCCTCCCTTATTGATTTCCTTACTGAGAAAGCCCCGGATACACTGGTGGCTGTTGCGCTTATTACGCCGGCCAACGGCAGATATGAATATGCGCAGCCTTTGATTGCCGATTACAACAGCAAGATTCCGGCTGTAGTGGATGAAAAAATTGCGGCAGGGAAACATGTGATACTGGTGGATTTATACACCGATTTTCCTCCAAATAGCCTTTCTGACGGCCTCCACCCCTCTCAGGCCGGCTATGATTTTATGGGAGATCAGTGGTACGACGCCATAAAAGATTATCTGCCGTAGTTTATTTTTCGGGAACGACCCCCGCCTCATTGCAACGGCATTTTGAATGCGCCTTGTAATTTTCCCTTTACCTCTGATTACAGACCTGGTATCGCTGACAGTGATTTTATTCGCCCGTTCAAATGCCTGCGAATTCTACAAAAATATCGCTGGGTCTTCACTCGTTGCGCCGCCATGACGCGCATTGGGTTTGCCTCGCGCATGCGGGCCTCATGCGGCTTTTTGTTTCCTTTGGCAATGAAGGCGCTTCTCAACCGCTCCTGTTCGTTCTGTAATCTACGTCATGATGCCACTTCGTTATCGGTAAAATCATAAACACGCATGTCCATTTGTTCATCATAAGCCACTCCATATTTTTCTAAAAGCAGAAGCAATTCTTCTTTGAAACCGTTTGACTAATGGTGTTCCTGCCGGTTATCGATATAATGCGGCAATGTCGGAAACTGGGATTGCCAAAGAGATAAGATGCCGTAACCAGACTGCCACGAAAAATGTGCTGTTCCTTCGTCCTGCTGCTTCATCCCCGAGGAGGATGGCTTTTTTATTTCCTCGACAAGTTTCGCCATCGTGAGTGTCCATGGCAGTGTGCAGGCAATGTGGACATGGTCGTCCGTTTTGCCGACGCGAATGGCTTCAGCTCCTTTTGCCCGGCATATACCGGCAGGATACGCGTGCGGCTATGAATGAAGATATTGCAGTATAGTCTTCTGCCGATTGTGGGTGCTTAAAACACAGAAAAAAATTCTGTTCCTCGATACTCAATGTGGTTTTCCTTCATCCAGCCAATGACACGTTCAACGATGTTGCGTTTTCGATAAAGGTCGCTGCGAAAAGGAACCGAACGAGCCTGTCTGTCTGTCTTCGTTGCTTTTCGAAGGAATAACAGGAGATATGCGAAGGTTCATGAGACAATTGTCGTTTTCAGTCCGCCTGGGTACCCTTTATCTCCCGCAAGGGCTATGGGCCATGGGACAGGAGTACCGCTGGAATTGAACAAATGACTGTCTGCCATGCGCCAAATTCTTTGGGTAAATCTCTCCAAGGCGCACCTGTACGAAGAATCCGGAATATTCCATTCATTATTTTCCGCCTCGGTATCGGTGGTCGACCTCCTTTTTCGCTTTTTGGAATCAACCGGGAAACGTTATCCCATTGGTGATCATTCATTACTAGCCTGGTCATCTGGACCTCACTGTTAAAAGACACTGCGAAATCACAGAGCAAAAATGAAATCCAAAATTGGGGCCGCATGAATCGAATAGCAACTGTCTGGCTCCCTCCCATACGTATACTGCATCCATATTCCGAAGCAGATTCTGCGCCAAACACCCGAGGTAGAAGCCCAGTGCGGTGATGCCGCTCGCTGGGATCTGTGCGGGGACAGCTCGAATCCATTTGTGCCAGGAGCTGTTCCTACCGCGACCAAACTCCCGGCCTGCATGAAAACAGATGGACTGTCCTGGAGCGGATTTGTGTCGCAACGCGCATCCCCACGTCAGACAGAATCCTCATTAAAGAAAAAAATGACCGCCATTACTTCATACGATGATACAAAACAACATTCATTCAAACTGATACTTCTGATAATCAGCGAAACGTTAGTGGGATTCGTGGGCCTGCATGTATTTGCGGACGTCCCCTGGGATACTCAGTAGCATTTCAATCGCTGAACGGGCCAGTTCGGGACCTACGAGAATCACCAGCCCCATCGGTGCACGCGACGATACCACATACGCGGCCAATGTTCGCCCGCCGGGTTGGGGAAACAATCGCCAAAATCCCTGTAACATTTCCAAATCGCTGGGATAATTGGGGACCAGATCAAACTGTAGCGTCTTTTCTTTTTCGTTGGTGACAATATTCAAATGAAACTGCACTCTGGCGACGGGATGCCCGATTACCATCTTTACCAGGGTGCGCTGTCCTTTGCGCGACAGTGGCGTGCACTCTTTGGTGTGGGGAAAAATGTCCGGATAAATGCTCCAGTTTAAAAGTGTTTTCCAAACTTCGTCCACCGGTGAATCGATAACCACGTACCCCGACCCACCATAAAACCCCTTTTTCCCGGAGGTGGGCAACAACCGGATGACCATTTCCCCTTCCCGCAATCTGGCCTTTTCCTCTGTAGAAAACTCAAGCGCGCTGGCGGGACTTGCGACGGCCAGTCCGAACAGAACAACAAATGCCGTTAAAATCATTGAACCTATTAAATAATGTATTTTCATCCGTTAATTACCCTTCGTAAACAAATACCACACTGCAGCTTTGTTAGAACGACCTATACCCCAAAAAATTTTCTTCACCATGTAAAATTATAATTTAAACGGCTACGGTCAACCGACTCTACCGCCAAATCCCTTTACGTTCATATAAGTTGCAACATTCCAAATTTCACACGCGGACTCCGAACTGGTGTTGTTTCTCAACAGTTTCTGCGATAACGGGCCGTATCACAAGATTTTTTGTGCCCTTTCCACCCAACAATGCAATTGGTCAAATAGCCAACGGGGACCTGTTCGCATCGGTAAGGGAATGAAACGGAATCCAACGAGTTATACTAATCATTCAATCGAATCAGTCAAATTTGAGGGTTTCGCGGATGCTGCTCCACTGAAAGTAACTTCTTTTGAAAAGATTTGTGTGACAGGATTTGTGACAACAACAGCATAATCGCCCACATTTGGAGGCGGTGGCGCCAATGCGGGAATGTCAAAAGTAAGCGCAGCACACACTTGTGCGTTGACCTTCACCCCGGTGATGGCCGCACAGGATGATAGCGTTACATCCGCCGCGATGCCATCCCATGTGACCGCCATTAGTCTGCACAAAACACGTCCGGTTGCCGTGAGGTTCACTTGAGCAGACAACAGGTTGGAACAATTCAGGGGCGGAGTCATGGATTCGATGGCAAACGCTTCACACCAGTCAAACAGTTCACAGGTGATCAGACAGCTGCGGGTGTTGTCGAGATTGCCGTCGTCGCACGCCTCAATACTTTCGTGGATGGCACCATCGCCACATGTCACCAGAACACACGCATTGGTGCAGGCGTGATTGTTGCCGAAATTGCCATCATCGCACATCTCAACGTCGTCCCAAACAAATCCGTTTCCGCATCGGACACGTTCATACGTATGGGTGCAGGTATCCAGATTGCTGTTGTTGTCGTCACACGCCTCTATGCCATTTATTTTTCCATCCCCGCATACAGAGGGGATGGAGATGCTTCGTCATCACACCCCTTGGCAAGAAAACTGAACTTTAGAATAACCTCGGCAAAAGCCATCGAAATCGTGATCGATGTGCGCATCTCCTTTTTAAACTGTCTTTGGGTTTCGAGGTGATAATTGGACCTGAAGTCAAACGGCTCACAGGTAATTTCGCGTTTCATATACCAATATCGGAACACAGCGCTCTTTTCGTTAAACGTACAAAACGACAAAGATTCAGTGTGAATCAAGTATGAACACCCTTACTGCATTCGACAATTCTGTTGAGCGGATTCGTTGCTGCCGTCGAAGACCCGCGTACAAAATACATACAGGATACGACAGATATGCCTCGTGCCATTGTTCGGGTAACATCCGATTATTATTAAAGAACGTCGAAACCACAAAAGCGGCAGACGTCGAACGTCTTTCCTGGCAGTTGAAAAAAACAGGATGAATCAATGAATTTTCTTCTCAAACAGGTAGCATAGATTCAATAATCGCGTTACCGAACAGCAGACGAACTGTTCACACCCATTGTTCTTTTTGAAGGAGGTCTCTATATGCACATGGCAGACGCGTTGATTTCTCCGGTTGTTGGCGCCGGAGGCTGGGCTGCAACTCTCGGATTGGCAGGATACAGTGCCCGCATTATAAAAAAAAAAATTGAAGAACCAAATATTGCGTTGATGGGTGTGGGCGCTGCATTTGTTTTTGCCGCCCAGATGATTAATTTTTCTATTCCAGGGACAGGGTCAAGCGGCCATTTGGGCGGCGGATTGATTCTCGCGGCGTTGCTCGGTCCGCACGCCGCGTATCTTGCGATGGCATCCATATTGACAATTCAGGCATTGTTTTTTGCGGATGGCGGGTTGCTTTCTCTGGGCTGTAACGTATTCAATCTCGCTTTTTTTCCATGCTTTTTGGCATACCCGCTATTGTTTCGCCGCCTGACCGGCGGTACGCCATCGCGCGCTCGGCTTTCCTGGGTATCGGTGGTGACCGCGGTTGTCGGCCTTCAACTGGGGGCGATGGCGGTGGTGATTGAAACACAACTATCTGGGATAAGCGCTCTGCCGCTTCGTGAATTTCTGCTTCTGATGCTGCCGATTCACCTCGCCATTGGTGTTGTCGAAGGGTTGGCGACTGCTGCGGTGTTGATGTTTGTACATCAGGCACGACCGGATGTTCTGCATTTTACAGAAGCGAAACCGCCAAGTTCAAAACCATTGATTTTCGGATTACTTGGCTGTGCTGTCCTTGTGGGCGCAGTGGTGAGCTGGTTCGCATCCGGACAGCCGGATGGACTTGAATGGTCAATGGAAAAAACGTCCGGAAGCGCGGAATTGGAATCACCGGATACAGCGGTGTACAGCACAGCCGCAGACGTACAGAAGAAAGTATCTTTTCTGCCGGACTACAAACTTCCCAATAATGATGAAACCGTAACAGTGGAGAATGAGAATACAGCGTCGTCATGGCCTGCCGTCGATGTGGGGACCAGTTTGTCCGGAATCGTCGGTATCGCGTTAACGCTGCTGCTCGCGGGACTCATCGGCCTGGGGATTCGCCGCAGGTCCTCAGTTCAAAATCAATCATAAAAACAGAAACGACGGATAACTCAATGGGAAAGCTGGCCGATAGCGTTGTCGCCATAGGAAATCTGGATTTGCTGTCCTACAGCGATTCATTTATCCATCGGCTGGATGCGCGTTCCAAATTGCTGGTCACTCTCGCCTACCTGATAACGGTGGTATCCTGGAACCGCTATGCCATTTGGCCACTGATACCGTTGGCGTCCTATCCACTTGTCCTGGGGTTAAGTGGTCACGTTCCAGCGCGGGAAGTATTTAAGCGTCTTTTGTTTGCGGCACCGTTTGTGGTGCTGGTGGGAATTTTCAATCCTGTTTTTGACACCGCCCCATTTGCCGAGGTGATGGGCGTTTCAATTTCTGCGGGATGGATTTCGTTTCTGTCAATTCTCATTCGCTTTGTTTTGACGGTCAGTGCGACACTGGTGTTGATTGCAGTCACCGGTATGGACCCCCTGTGTTCGGCAGCGGAAAAATTGGGCGCCCCGCGAATTTTTGTCATGCAGCTGGCCTTTTTGTATCGCTATTTATTTGTATTGATATTAACAGCACTGCGGATGATTCGTGCCGCAGAGATGCGTTCGTTTAACCGCTCCAGGTTGTCGGTCAGTCATTTCGGGTCGCTCGTGGGTCATCTGCTGTTGCGGACAGTGGATCGCGCCCAGCGAATTCACGTGGCCATGTGTGCGCGCGGATTCAACGGCTGTTTTCCTCAACGACGACCAATGCGGTTTACCGTTCGGGACTTTGGATTTGCAGTCGTTTGGCTTTTGTTTTTTGCAACGATACGTTTTTCAGACCTGGTGACCACGATTGGCCAACTGGTATTGCGAGGGCTCGGATGACCCATCACATTGTTGAAGTATCCTCCCTGGTGTATGACTATCCGGATGGAACCAGGGCGTTGGACGGAGTATCTTTTCGTATTGAACATGGCGAGTCGGTTGCCATGGTTGGCGCCAACGGTGCTGGAAAATCCACGCTGCTGATGCATCTGATGGGCGCGCTCTTTCCAAAAAGTGGCGCTGTTCGAATTGGCGACTTTCCATTGACCAAAAAAAATGTGGCAGACGTGCGTCGCTCGGTGGGAATGGTATTTCAGGACCCCGATGATCAGCTGTTTATGCCGACTGTTTTCGATGATGTGGCCTTTGGTCCCATTAACCTTGGATTGCCGCTGTCGGAAGTGGATTCCTGCGTGATGAAGGCGCTGGAAACAGTGGGGGTTGCGCATTTGAAAAATCGGCCACCTTACCGACTTTCCGGAGGTGAAAAGCGGGCCGTCGCCATTGCCTCGGTCATTGCCCTGTCGCCCAGTGTCCTGGTGCTGGATGAACCGTCCACCAGTCTGGATCCGGCAAGTCGAAGACATCTCATCGAACTGCTTGCATCATTCACACACACTAAAATCATCGCAACCCATGATTTGGATATGGCTCTGGATTTGTGCGAGCGGACTATCGTGATTCACAAAGGCGCCGTGGCCGCAGATGGAAAAACGTCAGAAATTCTTCAGCAGCAATCCCTGCTACAGGCCAGTCATCTGGAAATTCCGGGTCGACTGGAACCTTGCTCCCTGTGTGGTGGACGGCGCATTATAGCAGTTCAGAAAGGCAAAATAGAATGAAAAAAAAAATGATATCCGGGGTTTTAGCAGCCGCGATATGCTTCTTCTCTGCAACAGAAAGAGCCGCGGATACAACCGAAACATTCGATGTCGGCGTTTCTGATTTTGAACTGTATACGGGATTCGACGCAACACGATGAGATTTCCAACCATCGCGCACATAAGGTTTCCGAAGATGAGATAGACTTCGTTGAGATTGGCGGTATCGCTCTGGGTTATAATATGATGGTATCATCCAGTTTGGAAATCATTGCACAGGTAACCCTCGACATATCCCAAAAAAGCGAAACGGTCTCAGCAGGCGCAATGATTGGATTTGTCGCAGCACTGCCGCAAAACACAGCACAATGATCTCACCAGGAAGTGAATCCGGAGTGGATTCCAAATAAAAAACCACGTATCATTCCTTTGCATGACGCTTTTTGACTCAATTTCGAATATTCAATACGCACCTCCTTTTCTATTGCCAGGTGGACATGTGCAAACAATTTTTCCAGCCGTGGCGCGGCACGTTCACGGAGTTTTGTATTGCAGGGAGCGCATACACACCGACGATGACGATTTTCTGGATTTGGACTGGTCCAGTGCGGCTTCTCCGTCACGGCGGTTGACCATTTTGTGCCACGGTTTGGAAGGGCACTCGAAACGGGCGTACATCCTGGGCATGGTGCGCGCACTGAATGACGCCCACTGGGATGCGCTGGCGTGGAACTATCGGTCCTGCAGTGGGGAACCCAACCGCCAACTTCGATTCTACCACAATGGCGCCACCGACGACCTGCAACGCGTGGTGCAGCATGCAGTTGAAACGGACCGATACGATCAGATTGCCCTTGTGGGCTTCAGTCTTGGCGGCAACATGGTTCTCAACTACCTCGCATGGCACAAAGCACTAATGCCCGCTCAGATTTTCAGGGCAGTGGTCTTTTCAGTTCCCCTGCACATCGCCTCCAGCGCCGCTGCTCTGGCCAGGCCCGCCAATCGCATCTACATGAAGCGGTTTCTCATGGAGCTGAAAAAAAAGATCCTGGCAAAGGAAAAACGTTTTCCAGAGGCAGTCAGCAGTGACGGATACAGCTCCATCAAAGACTTTAGAGGATTCGATGACCGGTACACCGCTCCCATACACGGTTTCGCAGATGCAGGCGACTACTGGCACAAGTGCAGTGGCGTTTTTGCCATCCCCCACATTTCGCTTCCCACATTGATTGTAAATGCGCAAAACGACCCGTTTTTGACGCCGGAATGCTTTCCTATTGAGGCGGCGGTGCAAAACAACAACGTGCTTTTGCTGATGCCAAAGGGCGGCGGACACTGCGGATTTCCCGCCTTCAACCGAAACGGCCGATACTGGTCCGAGGAAATCACCTGCCGTTTTTTTAACGATCCCGAGTGAATAATTCACTTGTTCATCTGAAAGAGGAACGTTCGGGTGATACGCTTTTGCATGGAAAGCACGATTTTATCTACAAAAAGAACCGGGGATCTCAAACACAGAGCCCACCTTCTGATAGCCCTTTTTCTCGTAATGAGGAATGGCCGCGCAGATGCGGGAATGGAAAAGGGATCCAATCCAGCCTTGATTAGCCGGACTATTCCCTGGGCGACTAAATCCCCACCGCAAATTGATTGCATGTAGTGGCCAAAATGGACTGATGCAACTGCTCTGTGGCGGTGGCGCTGCCATGAATATGCTGCTCGAAAAGTAAAATGAGTTCTCTTTGGCTTTTGGCGATTCGGGTCCGAGTGGGAATCCGTTTCAGATCTACCAGATATGACGAGAACACATTGGGCATTTCCAACGCCACAGATGTGTTCAGATAATGTCTGTCGAAATACAGGCGATGGTAATCCCCTTCGCGTTTCTCCACTAAAATGGAGACCCCTTTCATATTGACGATGGACGCAGATTTGCTGCACTCGGCAATGCATTGGGAACTCACTTCTGACTTTTCGCAGCCGGTCACCTGATGGAACAGACATTGTCTGCTGGTCATTAAGGGAATGGGGTGAAAAATGCTGTAGTGCAGCGCCATATCCGCCACACGGGGAATGCTTTTTAGCTGTAAGTGATTCAGCTCATTGGATAGAAACGCGCCGTTGCAATTAAAATCCCTTTTCAAACATTCAAGCGCAAAGGAATTGGCAATGTTCATGTACGGCCCGGCGGTCCAGGGTATCCGCATCTCAAAAGCCATCTGTGCCAATCCCGAATTATTGGTGACAATATGCGTTGGACGCACTGTTCGAAGCAATGCCACTGCGGCAGCAAAGTCATCTCCAATAAGTATTTCCGGAAACCAGGGCGTGACCATTGGCCATTTTTTAAACAGCGCGGCATATGATTCCCAATTGGGTGCGAGTTGGTTTGGCAGTTCAAAATAAAAGTTCGCATCTGTTTCATCGCTCAGGAACAAATCCGAGGCGTCGCAAATCAACACCGATAACTGCGGCGTAACCTCCTGGTCGTTCGCCCGTTGAATCTCCGGCAGTTCAACCGGCGCGACAGATGACAGGCTGCCGTTCAAACGATACAGAATTTTTTCTTTTAACCGCACTATCTCTTCGTATCCAATACAAAGCCCCGTATCCAGACGGCTCATATTCACATCCGTTATCTGATACGCCGTTCCATTGATGGCGCGCAATTTGTGCAAAAACAGTTTTTTATTCAGCTGGTTGTGGGCCTTTGGCACCGGTGAACCGTCGTCCGATGCCGTTCTTTGTGAACGAAACAATGTCGTATCCGACAATACATTGAATGACTCCAAAGACGTATTCACCGTCATGCACAACGGCGCACCTTCTTTTCCGGACACATGGATTTCCAGTGGAACTTTGGCGACGCTCAACCTGGCCACCTTTTTTTTCACTTTTTCAATCAGCTTTTTTTTGCTGTCATTCACAATCTGGTTCACTTGCTTGATTTCTTTATAGCGAACTGCGCCACTCTTTTTTAAAAAATACCTGGCCGAATTGTCTTTGGGATTATCGATGAACATATCCTTATGAATCACGCCATCTAAAAACCCGCTGGTGAAATCCCGATTGTATACGGTTCTTAGCGGTGTAACGCGCTCGCAAAGCTTTAAATCGCTGTACAATCGCCGCAACTGCTGTTGCCACAACCGCACGACCCGGTACACATAATTCGATTGCTTGATGCGACCTTCAATTTTCAACGAATCAACCCCCGCGTCCCTAAGCTGAGGCACGTGCATAAAGGCCGTGTTGTCCTTGAGATTTAATGGGAATCGCCATCCCTGCGGTGTGGGCTCGTACTCTTCGCGACATGGCTGACTGCAGCGGCCACGATTGCCTGAGTTTCCATAACATACCGAGCTCATGTAACACAGGCCGGAAAAGGACAAACAGTTGGCGCCGTGTACAAACACTTCGGTTTCCATCCCCAACTGATGACTGATATTGGTCAAATCCTTTATTTCTTCCATATTCAATTCTCTGCATAGATTGACACGAACGGTGGAAAGTGTGGCGAGAAACGCCAGTTGTCCCGCATTGTGGGTGGTCAGTTGGGTGGATGCGTGGACACGAATGCCCGGAAAGTGCGTTCGTATCAGATAGAGCAATCCAATGTCCTGCACAATAACGCCATCCAGCCGCATATTGGACAGTCGGTGAAGGATGCGAACGATACTCGAAAACTCGCTTTCAAGCAAAATGATATTCAGGGTTACAAAAATCTGACAATCGTGCTGGTGGGCCAGGTATACCACTTGCGGCAAGTCGTCAATGGGCACATTTTTCGCGCGGTCTCTGGCGCTGAATTTTTCAAGACCGCAGTACACCGCATCCGCTCCGGCGAGAATCGCGGCTTTGATGGCGTCGATACCACCGCCCGGCGCCAGCAGCTCCATTTTTCGTGTGATTTTCAAATCGGACGTCGTCATGGTTGGGTTGGCGTCTGTTCAAATGTTTGCATTGAGTAGTGCAGTGGGTCTGCTCACAATCGTGTAAATGCGGCGACATCGCCGGCATCCCTAATGGTCACAACGGCAGTGGCGTGGGAAGAAACAGATGTTGAGTCATGGGTGCTCAATGGCATTACTCGGGCATCGCCCTGTTCGTAACGGGTGTAAATTGTTCCAGGCTGTTTCATATCGCCTTTAAGTTGCACACGCATTGCCCAGCATGCCGCGGCGATCCGCGCGCCTACAGCCAGAAGTTTGGCACTCAGAGGAAGGGGGCCCAACAAGTCGGTGATTTCCTTTTGAAGCGTGTCCGCTTTAAGCTGTTCAGCGGGGGAGGCATTGGCTTTAAGAACTTCCAGCATGGGACGGTATTCCTGTGTGCGCGCCTTCATTTGCTGCATTCGCGCATGCAGGTGCGGATTGCCATTTTGGGACGCGGACAAGGTTTTGTACCCGCGAAACGCTGTTTCGATCATTCGATATACGGAGCTGAAATTGGCGTCGTATTCCATTTTAAACGCGCGATTCAGCCATTGTTCGGCACTGTCTCCTGGAAACGCGGGATGCCGCCAGTTGAGCACCTGCTGACCGTGCCAGTCCTCGAATGGCAAATCCTCCCGAATCAAACCTTTCCCCTTCAATCGCGTGTAGAGCGCGGTCACCGGCAATGGTGTATACAGCATGAACTGCACGAGATCCGCGTTGAGCTCAATCATAAAGTCAATATCTTCCTGGATGTTCGAAGGGGTGTGTTCTTCGAGACACAAAATGCCGGATGCCAAAACCGATACGCCAATGTCCCGCAGTTGCTGCACGAGTGCAGGACCATCGTTGGCAATGTTTTTTTCGTAATTGCCCTTTTTGCTTTTGGTTTCAAATCCAATCCAGATAAAAATAACTCCCAGCCGCACCAGATTGTCGATACCCATGTTGGCAATGGTTTCCGCTGACGAGAACAGATAAAACTTAAAGTAGCGCTGGTGTCGTTCCATTTCCTCAATAAGCGCCAGCGCGCGTTCCTTGTCCTTAAGGAAGTTCTCATCCATTACAAAGAAATTATCGGTGCCGCGTTCATCGGCAATGCGACAGCAGGTGTCGAAAATTTCTTTTCCCGTGCGCAAAAAGGGGGTGTAGCGCTTTCCAAAATAATGGGACGTGGCACAAAAGTTACATCCATTGACACAACCAACGCCGGGAACCAGCAGATTATTGGTTTTTCCGGGAACCGGCACACCGTAAATGGTCTGCCAATCCGACGCGGGCAATGTGGGATGAATAATGGGTGCATCCACATACTGCCCCAGGTGCTCCCGAAACCACCGAATGCCTTCCCCTTTCACCACATGGTCACAGTCGATAAGGGACTCAACCCCCTCAATGGCCGCACCATGTCCGCCCAGCACAATTTCCGCATCCGGCGCGAATTCGCGGCAAACGCGGGCCATTTCTTTGGCTTTTTTATAGTTGGGCGTGATAAACGAAATGCCGATGATGTCGTACCCCTTTTGAACCTCTTTTTCAAAGCGTTTACGGGAGGGAAAATCCAGTACCGTAACATCGGCATCCAGATTAGCCGCGATAAAGTACAGCCCAAACGATCGATGATGCAATCGAAACGATGCCAGGCCCTGGCCTTTGGTGACCTGATTGTGAAACAGTTCCATGATGTTTTTGGCGCGTCCGAATTCGTCATCAACCCCATATGGGCCGAAAACGCCGGAAAGCAGTATCCGTGGGGCGCGGGACGACGTGCGGTAAGAATGTGTCATTGATTTGTGCAACCTTCACTCAAATTGTCAAAAGAGAGGGAATTGAAATATATGATTTGTTTAAATAGATTTGATATTCCAAGCCTGTCATATAAAGTGTCGGCTGCGGATAGCATTATTAAATCACGGTTCTGTCATGAAATGGACATTTCCCAAATCCCGGCATAAATCTATCGGTATAGAGACGTATTCTGCTTTTTCATGCATCGATTTATATGTGGGAATCAGCAACGCTCAATGGTCAATATTACGGCGCCCCGGGGCCGCAAGCGTTGTTTCCCATAATGGCATGGGGCGGCGATGCCACATAGAGTTTTGCGGAATCATCCACCACAAACTGGATAGTGTTATATGCAAAGGGCGCTTTTACAGCCGTCAGGCTGTGAACCCCAAAAGACAGATTGTTCAATAATACACCGCCGTCCACCGATGTTGCTGAAATCATGGGATTGGGCGTGACCGTTTCATCAAAATAAATGGGGCCGCCCAGCGGAGAACTCACCGGGGGATTGGCGATCACACTGGCTCCGGGATCCCCATGGGGAAGCGTGGGATTGTAAATGGATGCCCAGGCCTTGCCCACAGTGGCCACCGCAAGGTTATGGATGACATACGCAATCCCCGTCAGCTCGTATATGCGCTGCTCCAGGGTACTTTTGGCAACAAACAGAAACAGCTCGTCGGGCATTTGCATAGCGATATCGGCAATATCTTCTGAACCGATGGAATACACGTTGGATTTAATAACTGATTTGTCATACCCCGAGGGAAGGCCACCGGGGATCACCATGCGTTCCACCTCTTTGGAGAAATGGTCCTTTTCGTACATGAAGGATAAATCAAGGTCCATTCCCCGCGGTTTCACCAGATGCATCGTCCAGTATCCTTCTTTGTTTGTGCGCACATTGAATCGCTTTGAGAACGGATAATCTGCCAGCCACACATGTACCCCCGGAACCCCCGCAAAGTTGTACGGGGCCGGCGGCGACTGCAGAATATTCATTCCAAAATACCGAACCTTGCCCGACAGGCGAACCATCTCCATGCCGCGATGGTGACACAATTCTCTGGATGTGGCGGCAAAGGGGCCAGTGTGCACATGCACCACGTTGACGATTTCTTTATCATCGGGAACAGTATCATCCTCACACGACAGCTGAAACAGCAACAGAGATATAAGGATTATTCCCACAGTTACTTCCTTGCGTATCATATTTCTCCAGGCTTTACGCATTGGAGCGAAAGACTTTGTTGGGTGGCATGCCATGCCACGTCACAGCAATCGGGATTCCTGGCAAATATCGTGAATTGAACTGGTTCGGGACACGGGGAGAATATCGTCCACAACACCATCTGAGTGGCGATTTGTTTGGACATAACATACCTCCTCCCCAAAGGAACTAACGGAAGCGTATTTCCGTCAGAAGGTAGATCACTCTCATATAATGTAGTTATTTGTAGGATACGCCGCAACGAACAATACCGCGGATGCAGCATTTTTCAAAACCCAATAAAACGGGATTGCATTTGCAGACACCCCGCCCGGCACTTACATCAGTTGCCTGCTTCATTCATCAGGGCGGATAGTGTATGCTGGTATTGCCTTTGGCCAAAGGAGTATGCGATGCCTCATAGCGCTTTAATCCGCAGTTCGTCCAAATCCCCCGTCTTTAATGCACAAGCCAAACACCACAGGTCCTCGCTGTGTGCACTGCGAAGGCGTCCCCATGGAATACTATTAATGATGCTCATAATGGTACTGCCGTTGGCAGGGGTGATAACCGCGTGTTCCGATGCCAGCAACGGCACACACCAGGAGATGGGGAGCGATTCGGATACGCCCACAGATTCACAACCCAATTCAGATTCATTTGTAAACGAGGACTCCAATCCCCACTTTGAGACGGATACGACGCCACCAGCGGATACCGACAGCGATACGGCCACAGACACCGCCACCGATGTCGACGTTGACACAGGAACAGACTCGCAAACAGATACCACCTGTGCTGCACCGCCGTCACAGGAAGCGGGATTTTTATGGTTCTCAGGATATGAAGCGGACCCGTGGGACGCGGTGTGGGGCCTGGAATGGCAATCCCTCGACAATCACGAAGTGACCCCGGATGGGGTGCTGTTTGGTCAGTATGCCGCGCGGGTCACGTATCCCGCGGGTTTGATGTCAGCGGAAGGTGGCAGCCAGTATCGGATGTCATTTGATTTACTGCAATCGCCCATCGTATCCAGAGAGGCGTTATATGTGCGCTACTATGTGAAGTTCGATGAAGATATTGACTTCGTGCTGGGGGGCAAACTTCCGGGGTTCATTGGGGGTACGGCCAATACCGGCGGTAATCCCCCAAATGGCATGGATGGGTGGAGTGCACGCATCATGTGGCGGGCAAACGGGCGCATTGTGCAATATGTGTATCACCCGGATCAGCCGGGAGAATATGGCGAAGATATGGATTGGAACCTGGGCGGTGGCTCACGCTACTTCATTCCGGGACAATGGCACTGCGTGGAGACGTTCATTGGCATGAACACGGTAAATGGCGAAGGTGAGACCAACGCCGCATACGATGGACAGGTGCGCTCGTGGCTGGATGGCGAGCTGGCCCTGGAGCGCACGGACGTTCGATTTCGCTACACCAACGACTTTGCCATTGACGGGTTCTATTTCTCAACATTCTTTGGTGGCAGCACCGCGGAATGGGCGCCTGTGAAAGACGAACATGCCATGTTCGATAATTTTGTCATCAGCGATACACGAATTGGCTGTCTGGAGAGTTGCATGATTCCCAAAGCCACTCCTCCGGGCCCAGACCCCATTACGGTTCTCAGCAGCACACTGGTATTCAACGGTGACGACGCAGCCTTTTCCACCGGCAACTGGAACAACAACGGCACGTACGATTATCAAAACGAAGTGAATCATACTCCCAGTGGCGCCTACAGCGCACACATCGTGTTTGATCCCGCAGCCTGGGACGCCACAGTATTTGGCGCCGCAGCACCCTTCAATCCCGGCGATTACACTCACCTGCGCATGTGGATTCGACCATCGGGCATGGGAGTGCGCTTTCGTACGCAGTTTCGAGGCAGCACCACCAGCAACAGCGCCGACGTGATCGTGGACGGCTCTCCCACGTACCACACAGGCCCATGGCAGCCCAACACCTGGCAGGAAGTGATTGTCCCTATTGCCGATTTCGCTTCAGAGCAGGGTCAGCAGCAGCTCCTCATCCGCGCCGACACCAACACCCCCACCGACGGATTCTGGATTGATGACCTGGAACTGGTGGTGGCGGATTGATGCAACGAAAAGACCTCGCCCGTCTGACAACCGGATATTCGCGGACCAGGCGCCCCTCCCTGCGCACCGCCATCCGGGCGAACAGCTTTTTTGCCAATGGATTATTCAAATGTTTTGAGAGGATAAAACAATCGCCTGCTGTTAATTATTTTTCGCGGCTTGCAGGTGTCTTTGTGGCGTCACTTGAAGTGCGTCTCGCCGCTTCCCTTTCGAAATGCTCCAGCAGTTTGTGCACTGGTATTTCCGGAACAGTTGTCTTTTCTGACTCGGGTTTCTCACTTTCCAGGAAACCCTGGTCATGTGCATCTTTGTCTGATTTTCGTTGAACCATTTCTGCCTCCGTAAGTAACAGACAACCCTGTTTACCTTCTTTAATTAACTATATGGGCAATCAAGGGGCGCGCATCTCCTGAAACGATTAAAAATTGAAAGGTTATTACTTCATTCCCAAACGCCGTTTGCCAGGAAGCATCCTTTATGAGAGTACCGCCTCGGTCTGCGCTCAGGTATCATCATTCGACCAAAACGTCGGGCTCGGCGTAATTGTCGGACCTTTCGGTAAATGATCAGGGAGTAGCCAGAAGGTCAATCCCACCCAAAAGCCCGTATGCCAAAGGAGTTACCAGACAACCTGCGTTTCACTTTTCCTTATCGCTCCCTGGCATTGTCCTTGCTCTTTTTCAAAAATTTAACCACCCAGGAGGAGGAAGCAATGACCCACAGAATCGCCGCAACAACGTTGATGACAATTGTGCCTATCGCAATCATTAGTCTAACGGCCTGTGACAGCGCCACCAGTCACGGTACCCCCACAGACAGTTCAATTTCGCCATCCACTGAAGACGGTACCAGTGACAACAACGACTCGGCCACCGAAACCACCCCCGACAGCGATTCTGGAGCCGGTATCAACAGCACGGATGCCGGCTGGACAACCGGAACGGATGGAACAGTTGTGGTTGCAGATGGCGGAGAGCTTATTACGGACGGCGATGGCCATGAGTTCGTATGTTTTAAAACCAAATGCGACGGGAGGGTGCTGGAATGTGGTGACTGCAAAGATAACGACGGCGACGGTATGACCGATTGGCGGGATCGCGAATGCCTTGGTCCCTGTGACAACACCGAAGGTCCCGCACTGATTTCCGATGTGGGCGGCGTGACCGGCTCCACCTGTCACGTGGACTGCTATTTCGACTATGGCAATGGCATGGGGACCGGCAGCGACGATTGCTGGTGGAGTCACGAATGCGATCCGCTGCAACCTGAAGCACCCGTTTGCGAGTATCGGGAATCCCTGGTGGATAACCCCAGATTCTGCCCCGAAACACAGTCTCAGACGTGCACAGATATCTGCCTGCCGTTTACGCCCAACGGCTGCGACTGTTTTGGCTGTTGTACATTTCCGGAATTGGAGGGGCTGGGCGATAACGGCGATGATGGCTATGTGTGGATTGGCGCCAAAGATGAAAATAATCGAGGTAAGTGTACATTTGACGATATACTCGATGAAAGCAAATGCCCCAGATGCACGCCCGTTCCAGGCTGCCTCAATGCCTGCGGCCACTGTGAGCTGTGCATCGGTAAAACCGAACTCCCCGACGACTGCTACACCATCGATACCGACAACAGCGATACCGAACCCAAACCGCCCACCGACCAGTGTGCCGAGGGAATCACCCCCTGCAGTCCCGACGACATGATACCCTGCGAAGAGGGATACTACTGCATCAGCGGATGTTGCCAGCCCGTCACCATACTCGAATAGACCCCAACGCGCGATTATCTCCCCTTCAAAAAAAACAGAGATGGATTCAGATGCAATAACGGAGATTGTCGCACCCTCTGGATTCTGCCCCGGATGGGAAAACTCGCCGTTGCAATAATTTTTTAAACGGACTAATCGTTAAGACGGAACAAAAAAGGAGGACCAATGAAACCGGTATTTTTAATATTGATGGTATTAGTGTCGGCTGTCGCCTGCAGCAGTGGCTCCGATTCCAATAATACCAATTCCATAAACTCAGCAGATGGCGCTTCCGACGCGGACAACGACGCCGATACGGATTCTGATTCCGATAGTGACGCAGATGCGGACACAGACACCGATTCTGATTCTGATACAGATTCTGATTCCGATAGTGACTCAGATGCAGACACCGACATCGATTCCGATTCCGATTCCGATTCCGATGGTGATACCAGCACGGATGGGGATACAGACGACAGCACCGAAAGCGAATCCGATTCTGGCGATGAGACGCTCCGGTCCACAAGAATTGAAGCCAACGGCTTCACCTTCGATGCGCTGGAAATCGGTTTGGCCCATGGCGAGCCTGTGCTGTTGCTGCACGGCTTTCCAGACACATCTTTAATGTGGTCGGATTTGATGCCGAAGTTATGGGATAACGGCTACCATTGCCTCGCACCGGACCAGCGCGGGTACAGCCCCGACGCGCGCCCACTCGAAGTGGATGCGTACAACTATGACGCGCTCATAGAGGACGCGTTTGCGTTTGGAAACAAGCTCGGACAAAAGTTTCACCTAATCGCTCACGATTGGGGCGCGAACGTGGGATGGCTCATGCTCGAAAAAGATCCATCCCCCATTGCTTCTTTTACCGCCATATCAATACCCCACTACGGCGTTTGGGCGCGCACAGTCTACGATGACAGCGAGATGGCGTGGTATCTTTCCATGTTGAATACGTGGATGACGCCGGGAGAGGGAGAAGATTTCTGGTCCGAACAACAGCTCAAGAATATATGGAAAGCGAAACCGGCCGATCTGCTGGAGCAGACCATCGCGCACATGTTGGCGCCAGGCGCTATGACGGCGGCGCTGAACTGGTACAGGGCATCGGATGGCCACAAAAGCGTGATTGAAGATTTTGATCTCTGGGAAGTCAATGTCCCCACCCTGCTCATCTTCGGCAGCGACGATACGGGGGGCCGTTCCGTGACGGATACGGCGCCACTCATGACCGGCAGCTATCGTCTCGTAAGACCAAAGGGCGGTCATTTCATCGTCGACGAGCAACCGGATGCCGTGACCGAAGAAATTCTGACGCACCTGCAAGAAAATCCCATAAAATAGGTTCATCCCAAATGTCAAAAAAAATGATTCGCGCATCCCTTTTTGAAAACTCAGTGGTCATCATTGGACCATTGGCAGTCGGCAAGGTGTTTTTCCAGGTAGCTTAAGGGAAAGGCCACCTCCAGCTGAAATCCATCGCCGCGATGGCCAATGGTGGTAAATTCAAGCAGGTTATGGAGTTTTTCGTTGCCGTTGGCACGTGCGGTCAGTCTGGCCACAGAAAGAACGCCGCCCATGGCCACCGCCAAATCAGACATTTCGGTGTCGTTCTCTCCTTGAACATCCGCCACAATGGCCACATCTTCCGATGCGTCGACATGCAGATAAACGTCGCTCACTACTTCAGTAAAACGGGTGGCAAACGCATCGTTGCTTTCAAACAAGTGTGCTGCGCTGTCGATGCTCATCCGGCCAAACAAATCGCCATATGCCTGGTCTTGCGGGAAAACCGATTCGTCGAACGGAATTTTCCCTTCCAGAATACCCACGGCTTCCTCCACACCGCCATCGTCGTTTTTTGCTATCATCAACATGGAATCGTTCCAAATAGCAGCGTGGAGCACGGGGCTGTCATCATCGCTCTTATCACTGCTCGTTTCCTTCGTTGGGGACTGTTTTTTGTAGAATCGTTTTACCGATTCATTTTCCGCAACATTGTATGTTTCCTTTCCCAAAAGCTCCAGTACATCGAGGTTTGCGAAATCCCCTTCCAAAAACAACACGTCATCGGTGATGGCCACCCGTTCAATAGTATCCAAAGGAGAGCGCCCCGTTTTCTCTTTGAACTTCGAGATGGGATTGCTCTCCTTTTGACTCATGCAATCAATAAGAATCTGACCAATGGGCGTTTTTTGAAGACTGGTCAAATCCAAAACAACATGATCGCTCCTGGCGGCAGCGCCGGACATGGCCACCAACAGCGGATCGGCATCGTAGTCTTCCTGGCTGGGCTGTTCCTCCATGCTTCTGGCAGGATGCCTGGACAGCAACTGCAACCTTCTTTGTCGCCTGCCGCGTTTTTCCCGCTCCTGGGTTGAATAATAATTGGGAAATTCAATTTGCCGGGCGGTCTGCTTCTCTTCGTCGGCTTCACCCGAAAGCATGGCGGCAACCACTGTTAAAACCAGTGCGGCGCAAAGCAGCAGCAGCGACAGCTTTTTACGTTTCATTTAAAAATCCTTCTGTTCGAATTTCCACCATCCAAAAAAGAAAATGGCCAAAGAAAACACCCCCTGACTCAACAACTGGCGGGCGCCGGTCCACAGACTCACGTCCATGGATTGTGCAGTATTGGCAGCCAATGATGCCACCAGATGCACTCTCGGAAAGGGCGCCAGTCCCCACTTTAATGTCTGCTGCCAAAACCCCGGTTCCATCATCTCCAGGAGCTCCTGGCGAAAACACGAGATGAAACCGGCCACCAGCACCACACCGCCCACTGCTGCCCCCAGTGGGGCACTGCGAACAAACAGCGCTGCGACCAGCATGGCCATGTAAATAGTGCCAAATGTGCTCGTGGCAATCACACCGGATTGAATCAGCGCGCAGGTCCAGAATCCGGTTTTTACCCCCAGTATGACAGTCAGCCCCACAGTGCCGTACAGCGTCCCCATGGCGGATAGCAAAAGAACTCCTAAAAAAGTGCCTGCCAGAAGTTCAAATCGCGAAATGGGCAACGATAGCAGGTGTTCGATTCGTCCTTCGTTAAAGATAGTTGGCGCAAATCCGGAGCATACGAGTATGCCCAAAATCAACCCGCCGTAAAACACAACAAAGGAAAACACTCTAAATACCGGTCGAAGCGCCACATCCACCGATTGAATATCGGTGGATAAGACATCGCCAAACAGTCTGCTGGCCGCCAGCACCCCATCCACTACATCCAGCCTGAGCGACAACCCAATGATGCTCATCGCCAGGGTCAATGCCACACCCAGCCCCAGAAACCATTTTCGGGCAACCGCCTCTTTGAGCAGGTCGTATGCAACCTGGAATATCTTCATTGGACTCCCCCGGGTGGTACACTTTCAGGATGTTCCTTCAGGGAATTGGAGAGCACCTCTTCGAGTCGTTCAAACGGGTGGAAGAATTCCTCAAACACGATTCCCTTCGAAATAAGCGATGCAATCAACCCATTCATTTCGGCCGCATCATCACATTCCCTTTTCCACGTCCGGTGGTCGCCTTCACCCGCGGAAACAAATCCACAGGTTGTCATCAATTGGGGGACATGTCCGCCCGGCGCCACCGTTACCTCCCAGCATTTTTTCTGGATGCACAACTCCTGCAGGGCGCCCTCTCGAACCACTTTGCCATGGGCAATGATGGCGATTCTATCCGCAACTCGTTCTGTTTCAGACAGCAGGTGAGAATTGAGAAAAATGGTGGTGCCATTTTGTTTTTTTTCTTCCTGGAGTATCTTCCGAATTTCGGTCCTGCCAATGGGATCAATGCCATCGGTCGGTTCGTCCAGCACCAGCAGCCTTGGGCGCCCCATCAATGCGCCGGCCAGTCCCAGACGTTGCCGCATTCCTTTTGAAAAACCACCAATTTTGGCCCTGGAACGATAGCTCAGCCCCAGTGCATTCAGCAATTTTTGGGCCTGAGAATCCACATCGCTGGTTCCTTTCAAACGCCCGACACTCCTTAAAAAGTCGCGTGCACTAAACGCCCTGGGCAAATCAAGACGCTCCGGCAGGTAGCCAATCTGGGCGCGCACAGCCGGATTTTCCGGATTGCCCCCCAAAACCGTCAATGCGCCACTGTCAAATCGAACCACTGACAGAAGAGACTTGATAAAGGTGGTTTTCCCCGCGCCGTTCAAACCAATTAATCCAAACGTTTCTCCGGCCTTCACAGAAATACTGACCCCCCTGAGGGCTTCCGTGCGCTGCCTGCGAAAAGGACTGAAATACGTTTTTTTTAAATCTATTGCTTCAATTATGGCTGTCATTTTCCACTTAAATTAAACCAGTATTCTAAAAACAACAACATTTGAATGATGTGGCGACGAAGGTGAATATATGGGTTCACCGGGCTAACTCGTAAAAAAGCATCGCAGAAATCGAATGTTACAGTTTCCAGCTCGGTGGGAACCACACAGGGGCAGCGCGAAGAACTCTTTCAAAGGTTGAAAACTCATATAGATAGCCAAATGCCACAAATCCTCAGCATATTGGTGATGCAGAGCGATGCTGTCATTTTCGAGTATTACCGCACGGCCACTGGTAAAAGCGAAAAATACGAAGTGCGATCCGTGACCAGGAGTTTTATATCCGCTCTGATTGGCGTTGCCCTTCAGCAGGGGCGAATCAAAAGTGTCAAACAGAAAATATCTGACATCCTGCCCGGCGCCATGTTTACGGAAAATGCGCCGGCCAACAGAAATATTACCATTGAACAGCTGCTTACGATGACCGGCGGCTTTACCCTTTGATTAAGTCAATGCATCCTGGCAAAAACAGAGCGAAGGCAGTGCGCCCGAAGAGGCGGCATATGGGTATTTAGCGAAATCATGAACGACCGCTCCGCCCAACACCAGGCTGTAGTGCAGGCGGCAGTGCGTGCCAATATAAAACTGCTGGTGTACACCAGCCTGCTCAAGGCTCCCCAAACCAGCGTCTCAGTACTAAAAGAACACATACACACCGAGGCCGCCATCCGTGATTCGCGCATTCCCTACGTGATATTGCGCAACAGCTGGTACATCGAAAACTACACCGACAACGTGCAACTGATCTTAAGCCAGGGGGCCATTTATGGCGCCTCAGGCGACGGCCGCATCGCCGCCGCCAGTCGCGCCGACCTCGCCGAAGCCGCTGCCCGCGTACTTTTAGAAGACGGCCACACCGGCAAAACCTACGAACTCGCCGGCAGCCACCAATTCACCAAAGCCGAACTGGCCGGGATTATCTCAAATTGGTCCCATAAAAATATTGCATATCAAAACATGCCCCCCGAACAGTACACCGCCACCCTCACCGGCGCCGGACTCCCCGAACCCATCGCCCAATTCCTGGTCCAGGCCGACCTGGCCATCGCCGTCAACGAACTCAACAGCGACAGCGACGACCTCCAATTCCTCATCGGCCATCCAGCGCAAACTGTTGAGGACGTTCTTGGGGAGATGAACGCATAGCGTTAGTGGCCAAACACCAGCTTCCCGCCCAGCATACCCAACCGAGCGGTCACACCAGTGGCAGCCAAAAGCAGCGCCGTATAAAGGACCATTTCCGTGCCCACCGGCACATGGGTCCACCCCAGCACCAGCCGCCAAACCGCCATTGCCGTCATCAGCACCCCAAGCACCACGCTCAATCGCTTTTTCTCCGGAAATACCCCGGTTTCAGTGGTGCCAAATCGATGCCGCGCATCGGACCATCCCGTTATCCCCGTCACCGGCGCCGCCGCCGCCGCCACCAGCATCAAATAAAAACTGGCCCGCTCCAAACACCCCTCGCCCAGCACCAGATACATCACCCACGAGAGGAACGCCAGCGGCAGCGCCCCATTGGGAAAGTGGGCCGCCACAGGATGAAGGTGCAGTTTTTCTATCAGCCCGCTAAACCCGCGGTGGTGATGCTTCGGGCTCTTCTTCTCGGGAATAAAAGAATCCTTTTTTGCCCCGCAAATGGGGCAAATATCCGGCGCATCATCTCCCTCGTGAATATAATTACACACCACACACCGCCATCTGTTCGCCTTTTGCGCCTCGCCGCTCCCCGTCTCATCAGACGCCGCCACCGCAGACGTCGCCCCCGCGCCCGCCCCGCTTTTTTCCAAATCCCCACCATCCACTTTGGGCACAAACACCGACCACGGCTGCCCACATACCGGACACGTATCCGGCGGCCCATCCCCCTCATGAACATAGCCGCACACCGTACACACCCATTGACGCGGCAATTGATCTGTCTTTGGATTTACCTCGTCTTCGCCGCCATCCGGTTCAGGCGCCGCCATCTCCTCAAACGCACTCGCGCCCGCACCACACACCGGACACGCATCCGGCGGCGCATCCCCCTCGTGAACATAATTGCACACCATACAGACCCATTTCATGAGACCTCCTTCAAAACACAGTTTCTATACCTAATACGAGAATTCCCGCCCCTGTCGACCCGGCATCCCCTGTTTCCCCCCAGGAAATCAGAATTTTACTGTCACTGAAATCACGAATTCAAATCCACTCTTGCCAAGGCAACCGCTTTATTATAATAAGCTTCTTCTCATTCAGCACCCATAGCTCAGCTGGATAGAGCATCGGTTTCCTAAACCGGGGGTCGCAGGTTCGAGTCCTGCTGGGTGCGCCGTCTGAAAACCGAGCAAGCTCGGTTTTCAGGCCAAGCGGCAGCTTATTTTGCGCCCGCAAAATGAGCGAGAGCGGCAGACCAGTAAGTAATTGTTAAAGCTCTTATACCCGTAAGCCACCGTAAGATAATGGCCGAAACGGCTGGTCTCAACAGACAGGAAGTGCAATGGCACCATCGGTTTTCAATACAGATAATAAACCAAAATCTTATGATGAACCTTCGTTCGGGACTCAGGCGTACTGAATTTTCAACCAGACAGGTAACATGTTGTTGTTGTTAAGATGTTCTGATAATGATTAGTCATGACTCTTCAATCAAGCATAAATCAACTCTGTGATAAGTGGGGTCTGAATCTGGATCATATTGATCGGGCGCAGAAAGACTCCGATGAGACTGTTGTGGAGTTGGAAAAACGGCTTTGCGACATAAATCCGCGCAACGACACAAGTATTGTAGTATTTGGCTCTCTTGCCAGAGGTGAGTTTAGCGCGAAAAGTGATATTGATTGGACACTTTTAATTGACGGCGCTGCAGACAGCAACCACTTAGAGACTGTTTTGGAAATCGGAAGAATCGTTGATGAAGTCGCGGGTAAGTCACCGGGGCAGGAAGGCGTCTTCGGCAATTTAACGTTCAGCCACGAGTTGATTCATCTGATTGGTGGTCAGGATGATACCAACTTCAATACGACACAGCGCAATCTGCTGCTACTTGAATCGAAGGTTATTGGAGATTCGGCAGCGCACAAAAGAACGATACGAAATATTCTTAATCGATACATATTGGAAGATACGTCCTACGGCGATCATTCAACATACGACCACGTACCTCGATTCCTTCTCAACGATTTTGCGAGATACTGGCGCACAATGGCGGTGGATTTTGCCTACAAACGCCGAAGACGACAACAGGCAGGCGCTGCGTTGCGAAATATAAAACTTAGAATGTCTCGAAAGCTGTTGTATGTCACTGGATTGATTTCGTGTTTTGGATGCGAACTCGGGTTATGTTTCAATACTGAGAATAAGAATTGTCCAGTGGAAAATTGCATTAGAGGAATGGAGCGCCTCATTTCGTTCTCTCCACTCGAGATATTGGCGCAAACGGTTTTGAAGATAAGCCCGGAACGACAAGATGTCCTTGCGGGACTTTTCGAGTCCTACAACGATTTTATCGGGCTATTGCAGGATAAAGACGCCCGCAACATTCTTAATAATTTGACTCCGGACCAGTATGCTGAGAATTCGGTATTTCAGGATGCCAGAAGAAACTCCCATCGATTTCGAGATGGCCTTGATCATTTGTTTTTTGAAGTTGAACCGCTTAAAACCCTGACGCGAAAATATGGTGTATTTTAATGAGAAAAATAGGTTTTTCAACGGGCGCATTGGCGCTATCGAATTTTGAACTGGCTATTCAATATATGAAGGACGCACCGCTACAGTTTGATGCAGTGGAAATATCGGCGTTGCGCGTTCACGAACTGGCGCCGCTAATCGCCTGGCTGGAGCGGGTTGATTTCTGTCTCCCTTTTGGCAGTGTGGTGATTCATGCGCCAAGTGTCATGAACACGAAAGAGGAACTCGAAGTTGCTGATTTACTGCATAAGGTTCACGAAAGACAATTGCCAATTGTTCTACACGCCGATGCGTATCACAACGCCGCAATCTGGCGGCAATTTGATGATGGATTGCTGATTGAAAATATGGATAAGCGGAAACCCGGTGGTCGCACCGCAGATGAACTGGATATCGTTTTTGATGAATTGCCAGATGCCGCCCTTTGCTTTGATATTGGCCATGCCAGGCAAATAGACCCCACAATGATTGAAGCATCGGAAATACTCAAAAGGCATGGGCAACGTCTTAAGCAAATCCACCTCAGCGAAGTTACCTGTGGCAGCAAACATGTTCCTTTGTCGTATACATCAATCGTTGCAGTTCGATCTATTGCTCAGTTAATACCAATCGATATCCCGATTATTCTGGAAGCGCAGGTTGAACCCACACAAATGCTTTCGGAAGTCCAGCGCGCTGAAGAAGCATTGAATGCATTTTCAGAAACAGATGCGCAATGGCGCAATGCGATCCATGGACGGGTCGTCGCATAGTTTTTCGTTCCAGCCTTCTGTTCGCCCAAACGACCAAAGTAAACCAGCCGGAGGCTTGCCCCGGGGTTCCAGTTTTTCAAACGGATGATCGGTCACTGACGTGCCTCCAATAGTTGTTTAAGTATTTCAAGTTCAGGGGCTGAAACCCTGCCCAGGTGCGCGGCGGTTTCGATGCTCTGGCGAATCAGGTGAGTAGGAACGGCGCCACGGATTGCCTGTTCAATGGCTTTGGCTGGGGTCACAATTGGTATGCCTTCGTGCCAGCCTTTGTCTTTTTCATCCAGGTTCTCTTTATGGAGAACGTAGTTCTCGCCACCCTTGCGATTGACTCTGTATCCGGCCGGTACCACGATATGCACTTTTTCAGGGTTCACATCACATAGCGTATGCAGCTCCAACGCCGTATCGTAACCCAGCACCCCATGCCGCGATGGCCACAACGTTGCCAGCATGTACGAATCAAGCTCTGTCGCCGGTATCTGCAAAAACCGATAAATCCCATGCCCCCGCCGTTCAATTTTCCCCGCCTGGTGCCATTGCCGAAGCCGCACCGGATCGGCATCCATATCACGCATATCATCAAACGTGATGAATCCATATTGATCCAACGCAACTTCAAAAGCTTGTTCCCATACTCGACCCGGCATGCAAATACCGTATGAAAAAAATACGGTATTTGCAAGTTTTTGGTTTTGAGAATGTTGAAAATCGTTGGGATTTCGTAACAGCCAGCGATACGTTCCACCAATTCCAGACAACTTTCCACAATAATTTTCAATTGAAAACGACAACTTTCATTGGTCATTTCTTCCGCAACCCGTAAATTTATGAAAACCCAATTTGCAATGAGGTATTTATGCCTGCGATCCGTCACCTGATAATCAGAAATTTTCGCGCGATAAAAGAGTTCATGTGGTACCCAAATCCCGGACTGAACTGTTTAATCGGGCCAGGAGACTCTGGGAAATCAACAGTTTTGGACGCCATAGATGTTGTTTTGGGCGCAAGACGTTCAATCACGTTCAATGATGCTGATTTTAACTGTGGCAACATTTCTCAGCCGATTGAAATACTTGCAACAATAGGGGCACTGGAAGACGAACTACAGAATTTTGAATACTACGGAAATGTTCTTCGGGGATTCAATTTACAGGACAGGACAATATTCGATGAACCTCAGCATGGTTTGGAGACGGTTTTAACTGTACGGCTCCGAGTAGGTGCGGATTTGGAACCTGATTGGACGCTTTTCTCCGAACGCTCAGATACAGCAGGACAAGAATATCGATTGAAATGGAAACATCGTATAATTGTTTCCCCAAACCGTTTAGGGGTGATGTCATACAATCATCTAACTTGGGGGTCTGGTTCTGTATTGCCGCGACTTTCAACTGACGGCATTGAGACTGGAGAGACCTTAGCTGCCGTGAGCCGCATTGCGCGAAGTGCTTTCCCTTCGCCTGTCCCTCCAAACATTCAGGAAACAATTAATAAGGTTCAAAGTGTTGCGGACGACATGGCAGTTGCTGCTCATGGGGTAAAGGCGGCTTTGGATCCCAAAGCCGTTGCGTTATCAAATGGCGCGATTAGCTTACATGATAACAACGGTACACCTCTTCGTCAGTTAGGAACCGGTTCGACTCGTCTACTTGTAAGTGGTCTGCAGAAATTGGCTTCGGAATCATCCATGCTGTTAGTTGATGAGGCAGAGTACGGTCTTGAGCCATTCAGAATTTCAAAATTTTTACATGAACTTGGCGCAAAAAATGTGCATTCAGGTAAGCAGGTGTTCATTACAACGCATTCGCCCCATGTATTGCGAGAACTTCAAGTACATCAACTGCATGTTCTTCGCAAAGCAGAAGTGCCCTTTGAGCCGCCGTGGAGTCAATACTCTCACTGGGCATACACGGCCAATGCCAATGATAGTCAAGCGCAAGCAACACTGCGCGCATGCGCCGAAGCATTCTTTTCAAAAAAAGTTATTGTGGCCGAAGGAAAGACGGAGATTGGATTGGTGCGCGGCATTGACATGTTCGAAGAGTCGCAGAATCGACAAAGTTTGCTTTCGAACGGTGCATTTTGTGCCGACGGTGGAGGGTCAAAGTTGTTTGAACGAGCGATGGTTTTTGCCCAATTTGGTTATCCAACGGCTATATTTAAAGATTCTGACATATCAACGCAGCATACCAATTCCACAGCGCTGGCAACGAAGCAGGGGATTCAAATAATAGAGTGGGGTCATGGTTGGGCAACCGAAGAGGCTTTGTTTAATTGCTGTCCGGAGTCGTTGATTTTAGAGCTTTTGGATTTGGCTGTAGACCGTAACTCGGCGGACGCAATTGACACACATATTCGCAATTCATCAAACCACAGTTACGACTTGAATAAATGCAAAGCGAGTTTTGAAGAGCCGATGCGAGGTTGTCTTGCGTCAAGCGCTAAAAAGTACGGTTGGTACAAAGATATTGAACCTGCAGAATATATAGCCCTCAATGTCATTGGACCAAACCGGAATACCTTCAAAAAAGAATTGATCGCTGTGATTGATAGTTTGTTTCAATGGGCAAAATCATAAGGGGACGATGTGCCAGTTGATGCTGTTTTAAAAACTTGGCGTGGTTCTGTGGTTGCTCCTGCAGGTTGTGGTAAGACTCATCTGATTACCGAAATCGCCAAACGTGCTGATGGTGGTAAGCCCTTTTTAGTATTGACGCATACGACTGCCGGTGTGGCTTCGCTAAAGAAAAAACTGCACAAGTATAACGTCCCTAACGCAAACATTTCTGTGTCTACAATTGACGGATGGGCGATGAGTGTCGCAAAGAAGTTCCCCCATGGGTGTCCTCTGAAGGCATCGCCAACGAACACGCAAATTTTTTACCCCGAACTGAGAAATGTTGTTAGCAAATTCTTACAAGGGGGGCATATCGACGGAATTATTCGATCGACCTATTCACGACTATTGGTCGATGAATACCAAGACACAGGTTTAGAACAACACAGCATAGTTCTATGTCTCTCGAATTTATTGCCAACAACGGTTTTCGGAGATCCAATGCAATCAATTTTTGATTTTGGCGGCCCTCTCCCCAGCTGGAATGAAGTCCAAAGTGTGTTTCCAGAGGTGTTGGCTCTAAATACTCCGTGGCGGTGGAACAACGCTGGACAATGTGGTTTAGGAAATTGGATTCTGAATGTTCGTGCGGAATTAGAGAATCGGCGTTCAATCAATCTACAGACTTGTCCCAATAATGTCTTCTGGTATCCTCTTTCCGGGAGCGAGCGGGATGATTTGACGAATCAAACCAAAGTTCTATTTGACTTGCGAATTAAGGGTTCCGAGACTGATTCCATTTTGGTTATTGGCTCCTCAATGGAAGCAAATACAAGGCACAAATTCGCGAGAAACTCCAGAGGGGTACATGTTGTCGAACCGGTCGATTTAAAAGACATGATCGCAGCTTCAAAACGACTGGACGGTATTTTAGGTCGTGAACTTGTGGAATGTACACTGGATATCGCTTCTAAATTGATGACAGGTACTGAAAAGAAAAAAGTGATGACTCGTCTTGATACCATTCTGGCAGGAAGGCACAGGGCTGAGCCGACGGCGGTCGAAATCGTGGCCTGCGCTGTTGTCAGACAGTCCTGCCGCAAATCTTTGCTGGAGCTATGGGAGACTCTGGCGAAGAAAGAAGGTGTGAGATTGTATAGAGGCCCTGTCTATTCTGCTTTTAAGGAAACATTGAGGCTGGCTGCCAGCGATGGACAAAAAAGCATTGAAGAATGTGCATCGATCGTTAGAGAACGGCGAAGGCACTACGGCGACCGTCGAATCCCGCAATTTGCTGTTGGCTCAACTCTCCTTTTAAAAGGATTGGAGGCAGATCATGTATTGATCCTTAATGCTGATGAAATGAATAGGAAACATCTTTATGTGGCTTTGTCCAGAGGGGCAAAGAGCGTGACGGTGTTTTCTCGGACTGCGGTAGTTGGCGTGCAAATGTGACTGCGATATATTTTCTTCGAGGTACTTATAAACGCTTGAAGATGGAATTTATGATTGCGAGACTTTGAAAAACTCGATGCTGGTTATTAAGATACGTGGCGAGCATTGCAATGTTGACTTCTCGCCGAACAAGGGGAGATCAGATTAAACAGGATATCGATTCTCTGACTCGAAAATATCAACGATTTCGTAAATTATATGCTCGCAGATCCGGTATTATTTCCTATGCTTGTTTTGATACAATGACTCCAAGTTTCATCTGCATATACCCCCGTTACATTGCCTTGATATGCAATCGGCATTGTTGCCACATGGCTGACCGGCGGGACGACGCGGTGCACAAACATTGCCAATACAGGCATTGATGCATTGACCGTCTCGGTCACATGGTGCTCCATCCTCGCCATTTGCCGTTACGCATACATTGTCATTTCGACAACGTTGGCCATCGGCGCACTGAGAGTCTGCATTGCATCCACATACACCACCGTTGCACAAACGTGATACGCAGTCTGCATTGTTGCCGCAAGATTGCCCCGGAGCACGCCTTGGTGCACAAACGTTGCCAATACAGGCGTTAATGCACTGGCCGTCCCGATCGCATGGTGCTCCATCCTCGCCATTTGCCGTTACACAGACATTGTCACTTCGACAACGTTGACCTGTGCGACAATGGGAATCGACGCGACAAAAACCACACTGATTCTCAACACAGTTTTTTCCTGTTGGACAATCTCGGTTTTGAGTACATTCCACCCATTGACAACCAAGACGGCTGCAAATAGATGAGTTAGAAAGGCTGCTACAGGTAAACTTCCCGTTACAATAGAAACCACCTCCATCAGTAAATTCTGGTGTGCAGGGTTTAACACAGTCTTTTAAATCGGTGATAATTTGTGACGAACAAGACCTTTGCCCTTCGCCGATGCATTTTCCAGTTCCGCCATTGCATTTGCCTGCGCTAATAAAAACAAACGTCAATAGCATGACAACAAAATACTGATTTTTTTTCATCATTAATTATGCTTCCTTTCTCAAATGAATTGCGATTACAGTTAATTGATGTTGGTATCGCATTGTGAAAAAAACTCGGGGACCTTTACATAACCCATTTATGGAGAATCCCTCCGTTTGCTTTTTCCATGAGGCGGTCGCTATGAAGGCTAAAATACTAATCTCTTTTTTCCATGTATTACACTGTATTGCTTGTATTGGAAAGCAAACCCAACAGAAGGTATGGGAAAAAATTGCTTTCTCTTCTGTCATTAGGCGAAGCATTTTTGTCCTTAGTTTTTGTTAATTGCCTTAAATACTTGAATGTAATCGATGGGACACTCATGGGGCACTTGCTCTCAACTTTTGCCAATAATCGGCAATAATGGGAGTAGTCATTTGATTGAGTATTCAACTGGGAGAGGAAGTCGTGGATTGACTGCGGTGGCTGCGCCATCCTCGTCGAGATGCTTGAAATCCGGCAGCTTCATGGACTTGCGTCCATTGCGCCGTGCCGTATTGCCAAATCACCCCAAATCACCCCACCCCGGTTGTTTATTTTCATGCAGCAGGAAAAGCCAAAAATTTTTTCCGTGAGTTAAATCCGGTGATTCAATTCGAATGTTCTGTATGAAATACTGAGCGCATCAATACATCGAGCGAGGAACATACACCTCAGTTTCCAACAGAAGATGCAGGAGTGCAAAACACGCGAGAGTTGCCATCAAATTATTTTTGTAAGCCCAGCTTCGTTTATGCTGACGACACCGACACACCCGAATGAATACGCATTGCATAAGTGCCCGCCGGAAACATGGCATCCCTTTTCCCTTCTTTCCACCGCTTCAACGCATCCCAGTACTGTGAGACAAAATATTTGTAACGACGTATTGCATTGATTCGCAGTTTTTTTTCAAGAGAGAAAAATCTC
>JAFGQN010000034.1 GCA_016935665.1 Deltaproteobacteria bacterium
ATCGCTATCGCCATCTGAATCGCTATCGCCATCTGAATCGCTATCGCCATCTGAATCGCTATCGCCATCTGAATCGCTATCGCCATCCGTATCGCTGTCGCCATCGCTGTCGCCATCGCTGTCACCATCGCTATCGCCATCGCTGTTACCGCCCTCTGTCTCAGTTCCTCCGCATGATGGCAGCACCGCCCAAAGAAGCATTGCCATTAAAACGCTTGCCCATTTAATCCGAATATCCATTGTTTTCCTCCCTGATTCTATTGATTCTGTATTTTTTTTCTGTTTAATTTCAATTTGTGCCAGCACACTTCCAGAACCAAGCATGTTGGACAGTACCGGATTAGGTACTTCAGAAACCTTCTCAATGAGACCTTATTGACGAGCGATGCGCGGAATTTTATCTCATAGAAACAGTTCCCGGAGATGAGTACGAACTAAAAAAAAAAAAGGGTTCACTTTTCTTTCACACAAGGATCGTAAAAAAAACACCGGAAAAGCGATGCCATTGCAACGCGGAAGACATTCTTCACCAGGTATTGCTGTTGCGTCATGTGTGCAGATCAGCGCGGAATTTGGGCATGTAATGAAGTTGTTCGAACGTTTAGTGACAGGTGTGTTTGTAATTTTACAGTGTCATTTTTCTTTTCCCAGGATGTCGCGCAATTCCGCTCGGCGTTCTTCAAATTGATTCACGATAACCATTTTACAAATCCTGTTTTGTGCGCGTGCTGCCACCTTAACGAACTTCATGGCATATGCAGTAAACGGTTCTGAGTTATTACGTCGATTGACGTTCATTTGAACGGCTCTGACGAGTCTGGCATCGAATTCGAGAACCTCCTGCGTATCAGGCAATGGCCCAAGCTTAAGCAAAACCGTTTCGCGAGGATTTAATGCACCGTTGAGTGTTGTGAGAACACCTCCGCCGCTCACATCGATGGTCTCACCTTCGAGACGCTGGCCGGAGTGTCGCGTGATGACAACTTTTACTTTTATTGGTGCACGGACGAACGCGCGTCGATTAGTGACCCAGTTTCCTTCAGGAAAAGATAGCACCAGCTCTCTGGCTTTTTGTTCATCAATTCGCAGGAAACGGCAACTTAATGGCAACGTGCTCTGACCTTTGCCTTGTAGTCGTATTTTTACAATCTGCTGGGATGCAAGCAGCGTTGGTGGAATAGGTCGATTGGTGCGCACCTTGAAATGATGGCCGCCCAATGAAGATATTTCTGCACCAAATTGAATCATTCGGCCGTCGGATGTCGTGGCGCTGATAAGCAGGGGGCGCCCAATGGATAGTTGATCTTCTATGGCATGTGCATCTGTCATATTGCTGAACTTCCTGGTGTAGTAAAGGTCCTGCTTCCTGATGTAATATCGGCAGGCGCACTCATAAGCTAAGGCAGGGATACGATTGATTTTTTTTTAACCGCTATTTTCTTCTATTAAGTAAGTTTTTATATCGCCGTTAAAAAAGTGGAGATTCATGAAAATACTGCCTTTTCACAGCAAAAGGCAAATGATTTGAAAGGGTTGAAAACATGAAATTTCTGGTTGTGGACGACAGCAAAACAATGCGTATGATTGTAAAACGAACACTGCGTCAGGCAGGATATGGAGATCATGAAGTTGTTGAAGCGGTAAACGGAAAAGACGCGTTGGACAAAGTAACCGCAGAACACCCGGATCTCATTTTGTGTGATTGGAATATGCCCGAAATGAACGGATTGGAGTTTCTGCAGGCACTGAAAAGTGACGGTGACAATACGAAATTTGGATTTGTTACATCAGAGGGAACGCCCGAAATGGTGCAGACAGCGACGGACAACGGGGCACTGTTTTTAATTTCCAAACCGTTCACGGCGGATACATTCAAAGAGAAACTGGACCCGGTGCTCTAATGTCAAATTACCCAACTATCAGCGACTGGATGGATGCAGTTGTCGTTTCATCCGCTGAGTTGGCCACAACAATGCTGGGTATGTCCGGTGCGGAATTGATCAGTATCCAAAAGGGACTCCCTGAGCAGGAAAATGCCGCTTATATATCGGTTGTTGGTGAGCAATCAGCGGTTCAGATAGGTGTGGGCGCCACTCCTGAAAATGTACAGATTTTAGTAAAGGCGCTGATGGGGATGACTCCGGAAGATGAAGACCTCGAGGCCGATGAAGTCACCGATGCCTTCAGTGAAATTACCAATATACTGGCAGGGCAGGTGAAGACGGTGATTGGCAAAAAAAGTGACATTGTCGTTAACCTGGGTATCCCTATGTTTATCAAGGGAGAACTGCATGTTCCTGAATCTTCCGAGGTCCAGGTTGCTGAGGCGAAAATTGGCGATGTCCCTGTGACATTTCTGGTAATGAAAAGCGTTGATGCGGGAAGATCCTGATATTTGGAAACGACCTGTGTTGAGATTTAATTTCAGAACCCCACACCCAGTCCCATTTGGACATGAGGAGTATATGTTCGTCCGCTATTGCCCAGCATTGTCGCATCCACATCCGAAGCGGGATAGAAGGGCAGATACGCTGACGTGAAAATATCCATATCAAAATTGGTCAGTCGAAACATGCGTACGCCAATTCTGAAAAAGCCTTGCGCAAGCACGCTGTTTACTGTTTCCTCCTGCTGTTTTACCTCACCTCTTAATCGAAGAAACAATAATCCGACACCGGCTCCAATGTATCCGGTGACCGGTTTCAACTGGTTGAACTCCCAGTTGAAACCGGCGTCGAGTCCCACCGCTATGGGCCGCTCTATGAGATTGTGCGATGCGCCTGGCAGTTGCATTGATGCATGAATACGTGAAAAAATATATAGATTGTTACTGCCCTTGTACAGTCCCGCGCCAATACCGGGACCGAATGATGCGCCTTTTCCGGTTCGGGTGACGCTTTCAAACAACTCAATCCGAAATCGTGTGGTCCCCTGCAAACGAAGACTGTGCATCGCTCGTTGAGTTTCACTGTATTGACTGATATTTTCTTTCAAAAAAACAGGATCAGTGCCAAGAATGAGCCGCAACCCTTTTTTTAACTTGTGTACGAGGTCTTCAGCAGTGTCATACGCATAGCGGACAGGCACTTCGCCGGTCATTCGCAATGTGACGTGTTGACTTTCAGAAAACCGAAACACTTCCACACGCAATGTTGTCTCGCAATTTGTTGCCGACTCGATATGAGATGGGAAATGCGCCAATTCGACGAGAATCATTTTTTTCAGATCCTCGGTTTCTATAGCCGTGCTACTGGCCACACTGACACACGTTTTGATGGGCGATGCCCATGCGGACAATGATGTCGCAGACAGTGCGAGAAATATCAAAAACGACGCGAATCGGACTGTATTTTTTTTTTTCATGGCGATTTAAAAAACGACCCCAAGCTTAAATGAAACACCGGGCATCCAGCTGTTAATGGTTCCAAAATCGTTCTCGGTTCTGCAAATGTACAGTGGCAGGTTTATTTCTCCCTGAATGAAGAATTGTACCGATGCGGCCCTGAGAAATTCCCATCCGAAGACACCATCTGCACTTAATCCGCCAGAAAACAGATTACTGCGCTTTTCGGAAGCGTTTTCGCTGTTGACCACATTGAACCAGACCAAATCAAATCCTGCACCGCCGCCCAGGTAGAATGACACCAGTCCCCGTGGATCTCGGTAATTCAAAAAGTGAATCGCGAGACCGGTATCCCCGCCATAATCGATGTGTCCCCCCTTTGGATTTGAAGAGGCCGCTTTTTTGCCCATGCCGATGCCAAGTCCTCCCTGAACTTCGAGTCCCCAGTTTTCGAACCGTCCGCGGTATCCCAGTCCAAATTTCATGGGGTGGTAAATGCGTAGCTGTTTCTCCACCCCCCCGGCGTTCTCGCCGTCGGTCTGCATTTGATTGACTCTGGCGCCAATGAGTTTTGTCCCAATGTTAAGTGTGAAATGATTGCTCCCCTTCACCTGCTGGACGCGTCGATTGGAATCGGAAGAAAGGACGTTGTCTCGTTTTATAGTAGTGCTGATGGGAACATCGTGGAGCAGCGCAAGAACGGCGCGTTCGGCAAACTGACTAAGTTCGGTGGGCAATAATTGATCCACGCGTTCCTCCCGATTGGTACCGCTATAACGGGCAAACGCTGTCCATCCTTTTTTTAATGGATACAGTTCCACCGTGATTGTTTGTTCGCATTTTTGGGTGGTGGACGCATATCCTTGTTCATGGGTGACAAAGTGTTCAAACAATCGTTTAAGATAAACCAGCGCCGTTTGCCCATAGGGTAAAATATCCAATTCGTGATCCCACAATGAGTCTGAAAGTTCAAAGCTCGAACGGGCAGCGGCAAGCGCTTTGTGTTCTTCGCTGCTGGAGTCGGCGTAATTTTTTCCGGATGACATTTTGTCGGGAGTCTCTGAAACACTCGGTTGCGCTGAGAGCGACTCAGGTGCTTCGGGTCCCTGTGAATTGAGTGCTTGTTTTATTGTTTCTTCACTTTGCAGGGATGCGCCTGATTTGTCTCCATTCTCATCTGAGTCTGAGCTATCAGTGGAGTTCCGTTGTGTCTCTGTTTTTGCATCCGCCTCTTTTTTGTGAGTCTTCGCCCCTTGGGTATCTTTTGAATCCAAAGAAACGGGATTGTCCGATTCCGCGTGTTCCACGATTTCAACGCAGACGCCAATATCTTTGGCAAAGGCCGGATGTGTCATCAGGACGAAAAAAGAGAGGCTCAGGAAAGGCCATGCATGTTTTGTTGCTTTCATAGTTGCTCCTTTGAAATACACCGCTGCATAGTGTTCACCTGTAGCGGGCGAACGCGATGCGATGAACGGCAATTGCTGTGTCGCAATGCCCATGAGCAACAGGTATGCCAACGCAGATATGAGTTGATATTGCCAGCGAATTGCGACGATTACGCGGTTGCGTGAAAAAAATTCACTGTTTTGGAAAAAAACTGTGGTGCTCAGAAGAATTTTTCTTTTTGCAGCAGTTTTCCGTATGATGACTGCCATGTGCAAATACGCGGGAACAGCAAAGCAGTCTGCCATTCGTGCCCCGAGGCCCGGAAAGCGTCGTTGGCGTTTTGTTTTTTTGGGGATATGTGTCTGGGTTTTAATGGCAGCAGCATGCGGCGGGCGGTCAGCAGGCAACGGGGGGCCGAAAAAAAATACATACCAACTGGCCACGGTTCGTCTTGACGCGTTGCCGCCGAAGCCGATTTCCATACGCCGTGCCACCGCCATGGAGGTAGCCGACGCAGCACTGGATTCTGAGCTGTCTTCACTTCCCGATGCACGTGCATTCTGGCTGGGAGAATTAGGGAGTCGAATATATGGCGTGGAAATTGGATTTGAGAGGTTGGAAACCGATAACCCAACCGCTGCTTCTTCCGTGCCTCTCGTTTTGATCCACGGGCTGGGGATGGCAGGAATGCGGGACTTTTATCCGGTGGTGTCGCAATTGAGCCAAAATCGTCCGGTATTGCTTTTGGATTTACCTGGGTTGGGACGTTCAGATGCGCCAAAGGGCCAATCGTTGTCTCCCGTGTATTTTGCAGAACGTGTGGCGGAGGTGATTCTCGCGCGTATAACGGGCCCGTTTGATTTGCTGGGACATTCCCTGGGCGGAAATGTCTGTTTGACACTGGCTGTCCAACCGGATTTATCGTTGCGTCGTTTGATAATCGTGGACGCGGCTGGAGTGCTGCACCGGGAAGCATTTGTTAAAAGTCAGGTAGACGCGGGGGCATCTTCAGTTTCTCGAATCCACAATGGGCTTGGACATCTCGTTCGCGGCCTGGGACATACATTCGCTGAAACGTCTGCAGCGCTGGAGCCTTCGGAAAACTGGATGGCCGCAGGAACAGAAAAGCTCAGCAAGGCAGGGACGCGGGCCGCCACTGCTCTCATTCTTCACAGTGTCGGACCGTACATCGCTTCTATCACGTCCCCTGTACTTTTAATATGGGGAGAAAATGATACCGTTGCACCCTTGCGTACCGGCAGACTGCTTCGCGACCGAATTGCCAAAGCCGCCCTGACGATCATACCGGATATTGGACACGTGCCCATGAAAGAGGCCGGTGATGCATTTGTCCGCAGTGTCAGCGGATTTCTGGATTTGCCATTGGGAGATTTTTCCAAAAATACAACAGGAAACTGGATTGTCCCCATGATTATTAATTGCCGTGAATCGGGCGCTCAAAATTATCCATTCACCGGTCGTTACCAGTCTCTGGAATTCATTGATTGTACGAACATTACCATCGAAAACGCTGAAGTGGGGACACTGCGTTTTGAAAATACGGTGGCTTCACTCAATAGTGTGAACGTTTCCCATGGCGTTTTCGCTTTTCACAGCAAGCTTCAAATGACCGGAGGTCACATTCGCGGCGAGACCGGGTTGCTCGTTGACGACAGCACGGCTGATGTGGCCGGCACTTCAATTGAAGCTGATGGTTTTGCGGTGGCATCACGCCATGGGGCTCGCCTCCTGTTTTCGGCAACATTCATTCGCAGCTCGCAAACGGCAGGTGTTGTCCATGACCGCGTGGATTTGGCTGAGGGCGAAGGGTTTTAGACGTAAACGCTTTCGTTAAAACTTCATCCGCTTTCGCATTGTTCCTGCCACCTGGTGGGAGATGGGGACGGTATCATTGGTGCGGGTGTGGGCGATATACCCGCCACTTTCGGTTGAGGTTGGCCGTTCCACCATATCGAGTTTGAGAATGTGGCGTCGGTGAACGCGGAGAAAACCGGGGCTGGTGAACCGTTCTTCGAGTACTTTTTCACCGCTGCTGCACACGGCCACCGGTTCCGTATTGGGGATGTTTTCCACGCGCCGTATCAAACGCTTTCGCGCCAGCAGTTCGTCATCTGCCAGTAAAATGCGTACAGAAGTCAAAATATGTATCCGGTGGTTTGGGGCACAGAGAGCATCGCCTCGGTACGCTCACCCATTTGCTGGATTGTGAACGCATCGCAACTGCCATAAATAACGCTCAATCGACGTTTCAACATGGGAATGCCGGCACTGCCTGGTCTGGGGCCGTTGTACCGGCCCGGGTTGCTGAGTAAAACAACTGTCTTTTCGCCCGCTTTTTAAATACTGAGTTCAAGAATGCCCGGATGTCCCGCCCATGGACCGTGCGTGATGGCGTTCTCGGCGGTTTTGGGATCTTCGGTACACCATTCGGCAATGGCATTAAGGGTATTGAAAATGAAATGGGGGTCCAGATAGTTTTTCATGGCCATCATTTGTGCCTGGGCGGCTTCTCTGGCCATGAGTCGGTTCTTTTCAATCGGGTGCTCCAGATTTGTTTCCAGCTCAATATCACGGCCCAGGCTCCAGCCACCAACCCATACAACGACCGGGGCCGCCACCTGACTGGGGGGAGATGTGATGAGGGTCCAGTCCATATGCAACATTGCTGGAATCGGCCACATGCTGCCCCCCGCTTATGAATCCAATCAGCGCATCGGTGAGCAATTTAATGGGCCACATAGGGGAATGCGATGAAAGCAGTGCGTGCCACTCCAGTGGTGCAAGTATAGGAAATATGGCAACCATACCAAGTGCAATCCACGTTTCCCCAGGATCGTTGCCGTAATGCCATTCCAGACCAGCGATGGGAAGCACCAACAGGCAAATGGGGCTGCGTCTTTTCGGTTCTACAAACGCCTGCACTGTACTGCGCCACAGGGATTGTTGTGTCATTTGGGCAGCGGTGCATCCCTGTGCCACGACCGGAATGGCATAATGAAATCTCCGGACAGCAAACTGAGCCTACGGAACCGCACACAAACGAAAATGATATGGCGTAAACGACCCTGATTTTTTGATGAATTTCATATCGTTTAATGGTAGTGTTTTTCCGCTCAAAAAATTGGAAGTGACACAAGAGGTACTGGATGAGAAACGCTGCATGTGGAATTGCCTGTAGATTAATATTATTGTTGTTTACATATTCAATGTTCCCCGGTTGCAATGAAAGACCCCAATCATGGGGAAAAGATACCGCCACGTCAACGACTGGCCCGATGGGAACCATGCCTGGAACGGGAGGGACCGATGCCCCAGCTTCAAAAGGCGAGACCGGTTCTGCAACGGATACACATGGGGACACGACATCCGCGTCCGAGCCGACTTCCGGTGGAAACATCATTTTAGGGACTGATGCGCCCGTGGGATCCGATTTTGATACATCGTTGGATGGGGACACAGACACGAGTTCAGGCACAGAAACCGCAGTGTCCCTGGATTGTGTGGAAACAGTATCCCTGACGGTGGTATCGTCCACGGATGTTTCAATTGCGCTGGTTGGAAACCGGTTTGTTTACAGGCTCGTATTCAGTAATCCAGTACCTGGGTTTTCAAAAAGAAATATCACGTGGGTCAGCGGTTCGGGCTCCGGTATGGGCACTGTTGGCGAAATTGTTCAGTTGGCTCCTGCCGAGTATGAGATAGAAGTTGTTAATGCATACCGGAATGACACATATACCATGGTAATTGACAGTGCCATCACCGACACGTGCGGGCAGTCTATGGATTCGCCTGTTCCAGTACTTTTTCAACTGAATGATTGCGATGACGCAGTGGCCGGGCGTCCCGAAGTGACGTCGGCGTCCCGTCTGTATCCGAGAGGCGCCGAAAATGGAACGTATCGCCTTCAATTCAGCGAGAATGTTTATGGCGTGGATATTGACCGGATTGACTTGATTCCAGAGGTGGGCAGTGGTGAACTCGTTGACGTAACACAGGTGGATGAACGCACGTTTGATGTTCGCTTCACCGGCGTCATCGACAATGACCGGTATCGGCTTGAAGTGGCCAATACCGTGTCTGATTTGTGCGGTAACCGCATGGCATCGACGTCGCCAGTATATATCTATATATGGGGAGATTATTTCTTCGACGATTTCGATGCGCTTTTGCCAGCTGCGCTGGCCGGGCAAAACGGGTGGCGCAATGGCCCCGCGGATGACGCTTCCAGTGCTGCAGGGCACGAATGGAACATCGCGGCATCTCATGAATTTGAACATTTTTTGGGAGAACCCGAAATGGATCACACCAGCAGTGCGGGGCAGTACGCAGCTGCCGGCGGCGCCGACGATGTGACACAGGAGGTAACTATCCAAACGCGGCCAATTGATTTGGGAGAAGCGTTTTTGCCTCAGTTGTCGTTCTGGTATTTTATGGATGGTCTTAATGCGGGCGCCCTGGAAGTAATGGTCCGCTGTGGCGGCGAAACGTCGTCGATATGGCGTTTTGATGGCCCGGCGCAAACAATGGGCACCGATCCCTGGCGCAATCAGGTTGTTGATTTAACCGCTTTTGTCGGTAGCCGAATCCAAATCATATTTGCTGTGAGCAGTACAGAAGTTGATGACGCCATTGTTGCCATCGACGATGTGTGGGTGCGGGAACCCATTGTTCCCGAAACTGAATTTCGCGCGGATGCTGTTTCACCTGGCACGGCACAGCTGGTTCGATTCGTTGATATGTCCAGCGACGCCCCCACCCGCTGGGAGTGGGTTTTTGAAGGGCCCGGGGCGCCGGTATTCGAAGAAGGGACGACGGCTGCCAGCCAAAACCCGGTAGTGCGGTTTCCCGTTGCCGGCATCTACGACGTGACACTTACCGTTTCCAACAGCAATGGTTCCGCATCGCGCACGGAACAGGGGGGTATTGAGGTGGACGCCGCTTATCTCGTCGAAGATTTCGATATGTGGGCAGAGACCGATATTTTTGGGCAGGAGGCGTGGACGATGATTCCGTTTGATTATTCAGAACCTTCCCATCGTTCCCGCACGGGCTGGTGGCAGGCGCAAAGCAGCTCCGTTCAGAGACTTTCAGGCGGTCCCGAGACGGATCATACCGGCAACGGCGGTCTGTATCTGGCGTCCCGCAAACCCGAAGAGGGGGAGACGTCTGTAACAGTATTGACACCGACTCTCAATCTCACTGACGCCGTATCGCCCCTTTTGAGCTTTTGGTATTTCATTGATCAGAGTACAGGCGAAACGCTGGAGATCACTGTTTCGAGCGATACCGGCGATGCCGATCATGATGCCGATACTATTTTAACATTGGATAGGCAATTGGGCGCAAACACAAGTAGCGGGTGGGTTCAGGTATTTGCGGATTTGAGTGCCTATACCGGACAGGTAGTGCGCATTGGATTTTATGCCGACGATGCGGACACCGTGTCCGTCGACGATGTCGTGATTCGCGAACCGGCGCAAATTTCGGCGGCATTCAGTACCATCGATACTTCGGTTGGTCGCGCCCAGGTGGTGCCGTTTGTTGATGAAACAGTTGACGTGGCAAAAAGCTGGCAATGGTCATTTGAAGGGCCTGGTGCTGCGACGTTTGTAAACGACACAAATGAAGTGTCTCAAAATCCGCTGGTCGTATTTGATACGCCAGGTGTGTATTCGGTATCTCTGGTTGCCGGCAATGGCGCCGGTCAGGATACGGTTACCCGGACAGACTATATCACAGTGGCGGATGTCTGGTACGCGGAGGGATTTGAATCGTTTGCAGAGGGAACGTTGTGGCAAAAGGGCTGGAGGGCAGAAGATGAAAATCACTCAGCACTGCACTGGCGCGTGGTGGATGAAACCGCAGGCTTGCCCGAAGGAGCTTTGCTTTCGGGCAGCAGCAGCGATGGTGTGAAGTATGCTTTCTCGTTTGGCTCCGACGAAACGTCGGATTCACCTGCCGCGTCCATGGTAAGTGTGGCTCTGGATTTGGCGGGTTTGACTGCGCCCGTTCTTGATTTTTCATATTTTTTTAATGGTTTCGATGCCGAATCCCTCAGTGTACATGTGCTGGATGTGGCAACCGATACGCTGCATTCGAATGTACTGGTGCGATATGCATTGGATGCGGCTTCCAGCACGGAATGGCAGCGGACATCGATTAATCTGGCGCCATTTTCGGGGCAGCTGGTACGGGTTGTATTTTTTGCAGAGCGCCACACCGGAAGGACATTGTGTCCCATTGGCGTCGATGATTTGTGGTTGCGTGAAATGACACCTCCGGTGGCGTCCATGTCTGCCTTTTTATCGTCAGTGGTCACCGGAGAGAGGATTCTGTTGCAGGATCAATCCACGGAATTGATTTCCACCAGGGAATGGCAAATCAGTGGTCCTGGGCCGATTCTTTGGCTGGACAATACAGACAGCGCATCGAAGGATCCTGTGATATCCCTGGAGATTCCAGGACTGTATACTGTGGCACTGCAGGTGGGCAACGCAGCGGGTGTAAACGAGGTAACGACAGGTGATTTTCTGATGGTATCCCCCACGTACTTTTTGGAGACATTTGACGACTTCAGTTTTGCAGCGCCGGACGGCCAGTTTGGCTGGACGAGCGCACCTGTTGTGGAGTGGAGTGATATTCGTTGGATTGTGGACGCGCAAACCTATGCTCAGAAACATGTGGCCCCTCTCCATTCGGTTGCCGGTGTGGGGCGTTTCGCTGTAACGGAGCAGAATGGCGACGATAAACAGGATGAGGCGCTCATGGTTTCACCGGAGATTGATCTCTCGGAGGCAACCTCGCCGATGCTGGATTTTTGGTATTTTCGTTCGGGTGTTGGAGTGGGGGATATTGTTATTTCTGTGGATAATGGCACTGATATCACTGATTTGCTGACGTTAACCGGGGCTCAGCAACAGGGTTGGGAGGATCCGTGGGAACGCGCGGTGGTCGATTTGAGTGGCTTTGCCGGGCAGACGGTTCGGTTGCAATTCCTTGGCATCCCCGGCGAGGACGGTTTTTCGGCGATTGACCATATCTCGGTTCACGAAGATTGAGCGACGGTTTCGTCTCTTAAGAAAAGTGAAATGAATTCATTGCGGTGTGGACCAATTGATCAAAAGAGCACTACTGCAACTTCAGTAAATTTCTTATCTGACAGACGTGGCTATTCATAGGCCTTAAGGGCTGGAAAGGGGATGCATATGCGTTGTTTACTGTTGGTTTGGTTTGTTTTTACTGGTTCTTTATCTGTGATGTTTGGTTGTAACCATGTGGGGACCGCCGACCACGAATCGGCACAGAAAACGGATGAAGAGGACGATAACGAAGAGGATGACAACAGTGGCGATGAATGCAGGGCGGGGCAGCAACGTTGCGATGGGGATGTCGCCTTGTGGTGCAGGAATGGAAAATGGAAAAGCGAGGATTGTGCTGAAAAAAAACAGATATGTGTGGACGATGACGACCAGGTGATATGCCAGTCGTCGAATTCCAGGGACAAACAGAAGGATACAGGTGACGAATCGGGCGATGATGACGATGAGAAAACCAGCGATAAAGAGGATGATGACAACGACGGAGATGAGAACGATACCGTGACCCGTGATGATACCGATGATCCCGAGCATAGTGATGAAAACGATAGTGACAGCGGCGATGATGATGACCGTGATGATCCGGAACTGTGGGTGGTTGCATCCGAATCCGAGTGCGAGGTGGAGGGACAAAGTTGCTACCAGGATTGCTGGTATTGTGCCCTGCATGGAATGTGTTCGGATTTGGTGGACGAGTGCACAAACCATTACGAAAATGGCACCGGATGCAGTGTCTATTTCAGTTGCATTTCACGGGACTGCTGTGCGGGGGATGAATGTCTGGAGGGCGATGAATGGGCGCAGTGCACATTGAATTGCCAGGTCGAAAACAATACATCACCTGTGGGATTAAGCCTGTGGCATAAAATTTCAAAATGCGTTGTTTGCGATGCCTGCCCGGTGTCCTGCGCTGCGGAATACCGCGACGACTTTCATATATGTGTGGACGAGACACTGATAAACTCTCCCGATGCGGTATGTTTCGAGGAAGAGGAGGAAGAAGGCATTGAATCCTGTTATTCCTGGGCAGGGTGGGGGGGGCCCTGCACGCCCTGGGTGCAGGAATGCTACAATGATGCTGCATGCTGGCGGCTTCAGGACTGTTACACCAAATCGTTTGATGCCGATAATTACAAGGATGCACAGCAAAAATGTTTCGACGCGGCGGGAGCGGCGGCAACTGAGAAATTCTGGGCACAGCGGAGCTGCATTTTTTGCCAGGCGTGTGATATTATCTGTGGCGAGTACGCGATTGGTCCGGTCTGTGATGATTATGAGGAAATGTACTGATTGGTTGTTTGGGGATATGCTCATGGGTAGGACATATTCTGTCTTGTCGATGGATTACATTCATTCCTGTCAACGGGAAAGGATGTATTATGACTACGCAAAATATGATTCAAATCACCGTGGAAGGTCAGGAAGTGACCGGCGCCGTTAAAAAACGATTCGATAACCAGGTGGAAGTGGAAATGCTGTCTCCCTACAGCGGCCACAAAACCAGCACCTGGCTACCCGCCGGCAACACCCCCAGCCAGCCGGCCAAAGGCTACATGTACCTGATGCGCGACCTGCTCGAAGACCTGTACCTGCAGTGCCGCTGGGACCCGGCCAGTTGAACAGGCGTTAAAAAGGATTGGGAATGGGAGAGAAAATCGTGGTGGATTTGGGCACACACATAAGTGTGACTGCACGCGGTTGCTCAATGGTCTACTAAGACGACCACCGCATATATCACTGGTGTCAGACGATTTGGATGGAGGTCGTTTATTAGCGATTATGGCAACGCAATGATTGCGAACGCGTTTTGCGTAACGAAATCGAATTGAATATTCGGGTTGTGTATATTTAAAACAATCTCATGAATTGGGCGGACGATGATTGTTTTCCATTAAAATGAAAACGGGGGACAGATGGCGTTAAGGGGCTCAATTGACACAGTGTCCGTATAGGATAAGATGTGGTTGAATTTCAGGACTCCTGACTTCCGAGAAGAAAATATGGGGTCAAATTATCGTTTGGGGTTCGGGGGTGTGGTGGCGTTCAGGGAAAAAATCATTCGGAGCGTGGTGCCAGGATAGTTGAACTCCGTCTGGTTCAGGTGGTTGAGCAGGTGTTCGACGGCGATATTGTTTCTGGGATTTGCGAGGCTGTGGATTCGAATCTGCAGGATGTCGTTGCCGGGGTCCGGGGCGATATCC
>JAFGQN010000219.1 GCA_016935665.1 Deltaproteobacteria bacterium
ACCGACGAAGTCACCACTCTGCTGCAGCACAACCCGTTCTGGAAAATTTCATCCCGCTAAGGCGGCGTGTTCACAGAACGGATACAAATCATGTGCACATAAATAATTGTCAAACTGAAAGGCGCCAGAGTCATCCCCTAAAGGATACACCCTGAAGTGCTGAATCTCTGTGTTGGTAATAGGATTTAAAGAAGTCTGAGTTAAATCCAATGTCATTGTCGGCGATGTAGTCGTATTTGTCACCACCGAGAAGATCGAACATGGCTCTGCGAACATCTGAAAATGCCTGTTGAACTTCATTGAAGCCGGAGGTATTGCCAAGACTGGCACTGGACGCTTGAACATCATCCAGAAACTCATATACAGTCGGAAGCAAAGCAACCGGCAAACTGATTGAGATGTCGGACAATTGTGGAATTCCAGTATCGTCAGCAGACTTGAAGGTTTCCGATGTGAGATTTTTGGCAATATACCATTCGGGGGGCAGTGCTGTATATGGATTATACCAGCCGTCCAGTTTACTATCGATGTCCTGTTGCGTACCCTCTGCAAAATTCAGGTCTCTGGGAAATAGAATCGAATGCGCATACATGTAATCGACGGCATCAAGCATGTCCCCCAGCGCAATTCCCATTGATTCCGTGATTGCTGAAAAGCTGGAATATTCAGGCAGTCCCACTTCAGAACGAGTGGCATTGACCCTTGCTACAATCGCATTTTCCAATTGTTTTTCTGTAAAGGCGGTGAATCCGGTTTTTTTTCGCTGCCCAAAACCGATGAAGTTGACTTTGTTATCAGCCAAAAGCGAAACGGCCTTCTTCAAACTTGGCGTTTCCCTGGGCAATGCAGAAATTTCTTCTTCCGGCAGCAATTTCATGTCGGCTTCTCCCTGGTCTCTCACACAAACCGGGGCGAATAATTCTTTTTGAAAACAATAATAACTGGAGTCCATAGACGGTTCGCAAGGTGCACTGTTTCTAAAATGAATGGACATTGATTCCGCCTGAAAGGAACCGGAATCATAGGAATCCAGATACATGTATTTTCCCAATAACCCCGAAGACATTCTGGCGCCAAAAATGCCACTGCACCTTTCATGAAACATACAGCTTTGGTTTTGAGTGTTTGCGTTGCAAATCATATGACAGGCATCATTAGGCAGAGAACCAACGCCCCCCTGGCACGTTGTTTGCGTTGTTGCATAGTCGTAGTTTGTGCATGTCTCTCCTGAGAAAATGGAAACCACATCGTTTATCGTGGGCAGACGTCCACCTTCCGCCTCACAAATGCTTCTCGCCTCTTCCAGTTCAAGAACCTCGGTACTCACTTTTTTGCATGTGTCGGATACTTGATTAAACTCATATCCAATTGGACATTTTTTCCAGCATATCCCCGAATCGGGTTCATATGTTTCATCGCTTTTGCAACCGCTTACCTTGAAAAAGGTTGCAAGAGCAGCTTTCCGACCATAATCGTCATTGAACCATTGATCATCCGACGCAATGCCCTGGTTGATGAGCTCCAGAATGTAGCCCTTACCTTGACTTACTATTTTTGAAACTATACTTGAAAGAGAATTCGCGACATCATTGACTACTGATTTTTCATCAAACTGGTCAGCTGGAGCAGCCAGCGGGTCTGGCGCCCAGTATGCATCCATGGTTATCTCAGAGTTTACGAAATTTGTAAGTGCCGCTGAATCCGAAAGAAATTCAGTAGCATTTTGAAATGCGGCACTCAATGCAAATGTCGATTGTTTCCTAAGCCTGGCCCTGTTTTCCGGCTCGTTGGCATCGGAAAACGCTACTTTCTGAAGCTCGTTGTTACCAGCGGAGCTCATATCCATAACCAACTTATATGTTTTGTCGCCTACGCATGTTTGAAGAAGGCCAACATTCAGTCCGAAACCACTCGCGTTGTCCAGCTCCAGCTTCTCTGTGCCTGATAACAGCGTTTCCAGCTTCTCTGAAATACAGACGGCCTTTTTGTAGTTTAAGTAAAGCGGAAAAGTCAGTACGTCACCATAATATCTGCCTACGCCGTAGGCGCTGTTACACCACATTTCCACGCAATTTATCAGGTCCTCATGGGCCATTTGTAAATTTGACTGGTCCTTTGATTTTGAAATCGTACCCTCCGTTGTTTCCATTGTAAAAGTGTAAAGCTTTGATTTGTGTGTGGACACCTCGGCAGGAACGATCGGCTTCTCTTTGGTTTTTTGTTCACTGCGGCAACCGGCAACTATTCCTCCAACAATAAAAATGGAAAACAGTGCGGTTCGGAACTGAATTTTTCGTCTCATAATTCTTTCTCCAGACTTTTGAGGATGGTTTCCTCTGTTTATGTTTGGTGGTTAAAAAGCTTCGTGAACTTCAACTGAAAAATTGCGCGTGATCACGTTTGACGAGGCGTCGATTTCATCTGCAAAACTCACAAACGAAATTGTCGCTCGCAAACACAAATCGGTGGTAATTGATGACAATTGTCCTCCAGGTAAAAATGATGCGTATTGGTTGGAAAGAATACGTCGGGCATGCAGCACTCCAGTGTCACCTATGACAAAGTACACCAGCGCGTTGGCGCCGTTCCATGGCTCAAAAGCTGCGACATGCATGCTCTGTCCGGAATCAACCTTCATGGTCCAGGGGAGTTGTCCATTGGTCGAACCTTCATCATCGTAGGCGAAGAGTTCGCCGGAAATTTCAAAAGATGCAGCATCAATGCTGCCGGTTCTCAAAAAGCGATTTCTATCCACAAATAGAATCGATACCGGCATACTTTTTGTCATGTCGATGATGGGGAAAATGCCTTCCTGAAAGGATACCGGACTGAAATTGGAATCAAGGATGCGAATCCTGAAGCTTTGCGGATCGTAATAGACGATTCCGGCAAATGCTCGTTCTGTCACAGATTCAAAGAACAGTATCTGCGGACCGTGCCCGGCCAATGCATGATTTCCGTCCTCGGCCCACCCATTCATCAGTTCCGTAACGACACCGTTTTTAAGCATCGCCACATATATTCCCTGGTTGTTGAGATCGGAACCGAGAGACAGGGCGACATAGACTATTCCGCCATCGCCAGATGTCATTGATATCCTCGTATTGGGACCCAGCATGGCAGCTTTAGCTTCAATCCCCTGCAGCCCCGGCAGCGACGTACGAACCCACTTTCCATTGTTTTTCCAAACAACTGCCGGTTCTTCTCGCGAAAGTACATACGTTGCGCCATTTTCAGTCTGATGAATGGCGCCACACTTTATTTTCTGCCTGTCTTCCAGTTTCAGTTCTTCCTCATAAAATGAATTCGCTGCAAACTGGTGTCCGAACCTCGAATCAAGCACTCCGTCGGTAAATCCCCAGTAACAAAATGATGTTTGCCCGTTGTTATCGGTAAATACATGTGCCTCTTGGACTGAGCCAATCTGTGTAAGCTGGTAGTGAGAAACTGCATTGATTCCGCCAGTCAACCGACACTGGCTTTTTTGTTGTATGCATTTCCCTAAAACGCATGCCTGAGCCACATCGCATTCCATGTTGCAAGCGCAACCGGTGTCTTCCTCACACCCCACACAGACAGCGAAAAAAGCGGCCATGGAAAGTTGAAAAAACAGCTTCATAATAACACTCCCGAGTCCATTACATTGATGAAAAACGAATACGCTTTGTCCTGGTTGTGAAGAATCAGCTGACGCTGACTTGCAGATGGGACAATGTCTAAATCGGTACAGATAGAGATATTGAAAACGACTGTACCTGTATCCACATAGTCAACATTGTTCACCTTAATACATTCATCCCCGTCCAGGGTTATTGCATCCCAGACCAAATCATTGGTACTGAGGGCAACCTGCAAATTCACTGTGTCGCCTGAATAATAGGATGCCTCCGGAGTATAAATGGCGGGCTTTTCCGTATTCTCTATCACGAGCTGCGTATTAACGAGTGTCGATTCACTGTACTGAATTGAAAAAGGATAATTGGTTTTCTTTGCGGCAACACCCAACGCAAATGTGAGTTCTCCGGTGGTTTGCCAATCCGATACAGCGATGGAGTCATTGGCCGGCAGAAAAACATTTGACATATCGCCATGGCTCGAATCATTAACATAAACGGAGTGCTGTGTTGTTTCTTCATTCCCAGAGATAATAGAAGGAATCGGAACTGCGTAAATCGCATCGACTATTTCCACCTCAGAACTGATCACCTCTAAAACAGCGCCATTTTTCGTGAACGTCCGACAGTCAAATTTGAAAATACTGTCGCTGTAGTCCAGGGGAATTCGAAAAAGTATTTCTGCGCCTTCCAGAATTTCTTTTGTTTCACTGAATTTGATATTTGGAATGATGTCAAAAGGTCGCGTTGTCGTGTTGATTGACGCTCCGTGACTCTGAAGTTTCACTGCTCCGGCCCGACCACGCACAAGATACTGTTTGGTTATTTCATTGGTAAATGTCCTTGCGTTCTCAATATTGAACGGGAACTCGAATTTATTAGGGCCGTCATTCATAACAATATTCGCTGTAGTGTAAGCGGTAACAGAACGGCGTTATTGATTTTTGCCGATTGTGTCGATAAGGGAGCGGCGGGGTTTGTCGGCGAAATGAGTCTTC
>JAFGQN010000220.1 GCA_016935665.1 Deltaproteobacteria bacterium
AAGGGTGATTTGTCCCCTCTTTTTCACTGCCATGCGGCTTGTTTGGCACATAAATCCGGGGGATGGTCCAAGCGTGCGCAGGCAATCTTCGGTCACTGTGGGGACATTTCTGGTCTGGTTTGGGGGTAACAAATCAACAAACGCGACGATTGGCATATCGGGGGGCAATCCCGCCGCTTCAAACACCTGTGTATAGGCGCGCTCCACAGCAGCGGTGTTCTCGTTTGGCGATTTGCGTCGGGCTACCGATATGGCGATGCCGTCGTTGTGCAGCTTTTGCAGTGCCGCTATGGCGAGGTCAAAATTGCCAATACCGCGGTTTTTGTCGTGGGCCGCTTTGTCCGGATAGTCGAGACTTACTCGAACATGAAGCTTGAATGGGAGCGGAAGTGCGGCCTGTATACGGGGGTACTGCCGGTGGAACGGTTCGGTGCCGTTGGTGAGCACCAGACAATTGGCACGGGTGGCGGCCCAGGTCAACATGGGGACAAAGTTATCTGATGCGAACGGCTCTCCGCCGGTGAAACAGAGCTGTTCCACATTCAGCTGGACGGCTTCATCAATCAGTGGTTTGGCCTCGTCCAGCGATAGTGGTTCGATTCGCGAGTCGTTTTGAGTCGATCCCTCCAGACAATCGGGGCAGCTCAGATTGCAGTGGGTACCCATGTGCAGCCAGAACTCCAATAGCCGCGAAGCGGATATTTGGGCGGGAGGCGATGCACTGGCGGGGTTGGGTGTGCCGCAATCGGAAACTTTGGTGATGGGACCGCTCAATTGAATCAGTGCCGGGGCGGGGGCGCAACAGGCGCCGTTGGCAGCACTGCTTTTTGACGTGTCCACCGGCATATGGGAACCCCCGCTTTTGAAAATGCCCAGGTGTGCAGTGAAGTCGCCAACAAATTCAAAGTGGGGCTGGAAGCGGGATTCGTTGAGCATGCGCCAGGTGTTTCCGTCCACGGCCACCTCTTTTTCCTTTGGAAATACGTGGAGATGGTCCAGCTGAAATTCATCGGGCTGTCCCTCTATGGTACCCCGGTACCTTACCGATTGGCCGTAATTCTCACAGGCGCTCTCCAGCTGTGGCAGTTTAAACAGACGGTAGGTGGCGCTCCAGAAATGGTAACCCGCCAGCTTTTTGGCAATCTGTGGGTTGTCAATGCCCAGGGTGCGGCTCTTTACCAGTCTGGGGTCAGCGAATCCGGCGGCGTGGGCCAGCCTGAAAAAATCGTTCCAGTACAGAGCGCCGCTGAGGCACTCGCCATACAGAATCGGATCGTCCATCAGCGCTTTGGGAATGCGCCTATCCGCGTACACATCGCTGAAATACAGCTCTCCACCGGGCTTGAGCACCCGAAACGCCTCGTTGAGCACCGCCTTTTTGTCCGGCGAAAGATTGATGACGCAGTTGGACACAATGACATCGAACGAATTGTCCAAAAGATCCAGTTCGTCCAGTTTTTCAATGTACCCTTTAACAAATCGAACGTTGGACGCCTTGAACCCAAATGCCTCGGTGTGCCACTCCACATGCCGGTTGGCGATGGCCAGCTGCGCGTCGGTCATGTCCACGCCCACCACTTCGCCCGTTTCGCCGGTGAGTTGCGCCAGGGCGTAGCAATCTCTGCCTGAGCCGGACCCCAAATCCAGGATGCGCACGCCCTTAAGTTCATCCGGGGCGATTAATCCACATCCGTAGTAATGGGAGAGCACCTCGGGGTGAATGTTCTTTAGCACGCGTCGAATATTGGCCGGCACCGCCTCACTGGTGCAGCATGCATCGGTTTTGAGGTCGGCGGACCCTTTGAGTATTTTTCCGTAGTAATCTTTAACAGTTTGTTTTACTTCCTGGCGCATTGGCTTCTCCATGCATATGTTTTACTGGCAAATTTGGGCCTGGGCGGGCACTGTACCGTCACATCTCCCTGGCGCGCAAGGTGAACCGAATGAAAAAAGCAATTCACGATATTTTAGCCCATACCTCATCCGTCACTCCGGTTTTGTTCCCAAAGTTGGTTCGCTGTATTGCCGCATTGCTGATGGGATTCATGGTATTCACTATGTCGCCTTTCAGCAACGCACAGCAGACGGCAACCGTCCACGCACCGGTATGTGTTGAATTTGACCATTCTCACGCCAATTTCACGGCAATTTTAAAAAAAGTGGTTGAAGGTAAAAAAGTGAACTATCGCGTCTTGAAAAAAGATGCTGATTTTCTCAGCAGGTACCTGCACGATCTGTCTGCGGTGTGCAAGTCGGATTTTTCCAGATTTTCATCGTCCCAGAAGCTGGCGTTTTTTATCAATGCCTACAACGCTTATACGCTGAAGCTCATTGTGACCCATTACCCAATCAAAAGCATTCAGCAAATCAGCAGTGGGGCGGGAGACGCATGGCATCAACCCATTGTTGCGCTTAATAATCTGTTTGGGCAAAATATCACTCTGGACTACCTTGAAAATAAAGTGATTCGACCGCGATTTAAAGAACCGCGCATCCACTTTGCCCTCAATTGCGCTTCCAGGGGATGCCCTCCATTGCGGGCAGCGGCATATACACCAAAGGGTCTGTATCAGCAATTGAACGACGTGACCCGGGCATTTATGGCCAATCGCAGCGAAAATCAATATGAGGCCCAGAAAAATGTCCTGCGCTTGTCCAAACTGTTCAAGTGGTACGCCACCGATTTTGGCGGAGAAGACCAGCTGGCCGCCTTTTTTATCCAATATGGCCCTTCCGAACAGGCCAAAGTCGTGCAAAACGCCATCGAATCTGGTACACCTCCCCATCTGGAATTTAACGCGTACGATTGGGATTTGAACCAGTGAGTCTCACCGCGCAGAGAAGCGCCGTTTAATCAGGGTCCTGCGGGACACATCGCACGCATACAGCTTGGGAATCGATGGAGTATCTGGCGCCAATGAAACGCCACCTGGAAAATATACGCCGCATTGCAAAGGGCGACGGAGTGCTGACCGCTTGCGGTGCACTGCTCCTGTTGATTTTTGGCATCATCGCATGGCTGTCTGCGGGCCTTGAAAAATACGGGAATCTGGAGACGGATCGTCTGCTCACGTTCATTGGGCTGTATATGGGGGCAGGAGCGGTGTTTATTGTGGCGGTGAACCGCGTGGTGAAAGGCGCCGCGCGTATTCATCTGGCGGTATTGATGGGTGTCGGGGTTGTCATGCGGCTCACCATGTTCCCGAGCACGCCCATTATCGAGAATGACTACTATCGCTACCTGTGGGATGGCGCATTGAGCGCCCATGGCCAAAATCCGTATGTTCACGCACCGTCCGCTTATATGTCCGCAACCTCCCCCAACTTGTCGTTTGAGGTGACGCCGGAAGGACGTCGGACTCTGACCAAAATCAATTTTCCAGAAGTGCGCACCATTTATCCGCCTGTGGCGCAGGGCGCGTTCGCTTTGGCGTATATGCTGTATCCGTTTGATGTGGTGGGGCTGCGCATGGTGTATCTGCTGTTTGATTTGATTACACTGGTGCTGCTTTGGCGACTGCTTGGCGCTTTGAAAAGGCAATCCATGTGGCTGCTGGTGTATTGGTGGAATCCCCTGGTGGTTAAAGAGTTATTTAATTCGGTTCACATGGATGGTTTAATTTTTCCGTTTATGTTGGGCGCTCTGCTGTTGCTGATTCAAAAACGGTCCCTTTTTGCAACGGTGTGTGTGGTGTGTGCCGCCGGGGTGAAACTGTGGCCGATTTTGGGCCTCGTGTTTGTGATGGCCCACATTCTTCGGACACCATCATCTCAAAGGATGCACACTTCCTGGTCGCGGATGGGGACACTTGTGGCGAGTCTGGGCATCGCACTCGGGATACTGGCGCTTTTGGCCCTGCCGGTTTTTATCTCCAGGCCGGATGACACCTCCGGGTTCGTTACGTACACCCTTCATTGGCGCAACAACGACGGCGTGTTCCGTCTGGTGTTTCACGGTCTCAAGTGGGTGTTGCATCTGAGTGGCCAGTCGGACAGGGCGTATCGCTATGCGCGATATGCCACCGGTGTGTTGTACGTAGGCTTGCTGCTGCTGATTCTTCGGCAATGGAAAAATGACGCGGGCCACACGGTAATGGCATTTTTGCTGGCCATTGGCGGTTTATTTATCCTGTCGCCCACCCAGTTTCCGTGGTATGCCACCTGGCTCATACCCTTGCTGGCGCTGCATCACTGGTTTCCATTCCACCTTTACACGCTGCTTTTGCCGCTTTATTATCTGCAACACTGGTGTGCAAAAACAGGTCACCTCCCCTGGTTTGAGGGCGCCGTGGTGTGGCTGGAGCATGTGCCGGTGTGGGTGGCGCTGGTGCTCTGGCACCGATATCAGGTGGATGCACCGTCTCGAATACTGATTTTCAGAAAGTTGTTGAATGCGACGCGAACATAAAATTTTTGTTATCATTCCGGTGTTAAATGAAGCCGATACCATCGCCGATGTAGTGCGCGCCATTCCTTCCTTTGTGGATGAGATCATTGTTGCGGACAATGGCAGCACCGATAATTCGCCCCGCATTGCACAGGCCACCGGCGCAACGGTGGTGCATGAGCCGCGGCGGGGATATGGCGCCGCCTGCCTTAAGGCCATGAACTGGATTGATTCCCATGCCATGACCGACTCATCCGCGGCGTCCGCTATCGTTGTGTATCTGGATGGAGACGGCGCCGACGACCCGGCGGAAATGGCGTTGCTCACCGACCCCATTATTCGGCGAGAGGCATTGTTTGTGCTGGGCTCACGAGTTCTTGGTCAATGCGAAAGAGGGGCGCTGACCGTGACGCAGCGGTTTGGCAACTGGTTGTCCTGTGCGCTGCTGCAACTGCTGTTTCAGGTGCGCCAAACGGATTTGGGGCCGTTTCGGGCTATTCGTCTGGACGCTTTGCATCGGCTTAATATGGACGACCTTGATTTTGGCTGGACCGTCCAGATGCAGGCGCGGGCCGCTGCGTTGAAACTCCCCACACTGGAAGTGCCAGTCAACTATCGAAACCGCGCAGGTGGCGCATCGAAAGTGTCGGGGACGATACGGGGTGTGCTCGGCGCGGGGACCACCATTTTGCGCGTGATTTTTTTAGAAGCGCAAAAAGCCAACCGCCTGCGCACCCGGGGAGGCACACAATACCATGCTGGCTGAAATTTTAACCGGACGGGAGTTTCGCGTGCTGATGATTTGCCTGTCCGTGCTGGCGCTGGAGCGCGCACGTCCCTGGCGAAAAGAACAGCAGTGGCGGCGGCCGCAGTTTTATCAGGATATTTTCTGGTTCGCACTCAATGCGTTTGGCCTCAGTTTCATTTTTGGCGACGTGTTTCGCGTCATCGCCCGGGGACTGAAAACCATTTTGGCGCTCTTTAGCGACGTGGCCAGCCATCCGGGCCTGCTGGCGTCGTTTTCACTGCCTTTGCAGATTGTGCTGGCGCTGGTCATCCTCGATTTTGTGGAATGGTGCATTCACAATCTGTTGCATCGCATCCCCTTTTTGTGGCGCATTCATCGGCTGCATCATTCCATCCACCACATGGACTGGATGGGGAACTTCCGGTTTCATCCGTTTGAAATCCTCGTATATTTCACGATTCGTTATATCCCGGCGCTGCTGCTGGGGGCTTCCAAAGATGCCGCCATCTGGGCCGGCAGCATTTCGCTGCTGATTGGCAACCTGAATCACTCCAATTTAAAGTTGTCGTTTGGACCATTGCGCTACATTTTAAATTCACCCATGATGCACATCTGGCACCACGACGCCCATCCCTCCAAACCCGCGGGTGTAAATTTTGGCATCACATTAAGCATTTGGGACTGGATTTTTACAACCGCGTACATGCCAAAGAACGCCATCCCCCAAAGACTCGGATTTGCCGCTGATAAAAGGTATCCCGAAGCGGTGTGGAAGCGCCTGTTGTCTCCAGTGGTGGACTTGAAAAAATGAACCCGTCTGAAGCGTCTCCAAATCGTATCATTCTGTTTTGCAAAGTCCCCGTTGCCGGTCGTGTGAAAACTCGGCTAATCCCAGCCATGGGCGCCGATGCCGCGGCAGACCTGCAATTCCGTCTGTTGAAAAGAGTGTGTGCAGAGCTGACGCAAGTCCTTGTTGGGGATATGGGGCGCACGGTTCAAGTGGAGCTGCGAGTGGATGGCGCACCACCGGCAGAGATGCAGGCGCTGGTGGGACATCCGTTTCGGTGTATTCCACAGGGCGATGGCCATCTGGGACACCGAATGTACCGGGCCGTGGCCGATGCGTTTGCTGATGGCGTTTCCCGCGTGGTGCTCATCGGTGCGGATGTTCCCGAATTGTCCGACGGCCTGATACTGGCGTCGCTTTCTGCATTGCACCACTCCGATGTGGTTATTGGCCCCGCTGAAGATGGCGGGTATTATTTATTGGGCATGAAATCCCCTCAACCATCGCTGTTTGAGGAGATAAACTGGGGAAGCGATACTGTATTTCAGGAAACATTGCACCGTATCGAATCCGCGTCGTTGACGGTCCATGTGCTGCCCACTCTTTATGATTTGGACCGCCCGGAAGATGTGGAGCGGTGGCTCGCGGCTGAGTCGATGCTTAAAGAGTGACGACAACTGCCCCTGGGCGCGGCGTTACTTGTTGTTGCGAGTGCCAGGGAGAGGGGGGGACGCCGTATGGGCACTGGATTTGGAAATGGCGCCAAACGACAGAACATCCATGGGGCAGTGAATGATGCAGGCGCTGCAACGGACGCATTCCACATCGTTCATGGGCACACCCCGGCAGGCATATGCGGCTACATCAATGCCCATGTGACAGACACGGGTGCAGATACCACAGGAGATGCATTTGCTTTTATTGGAAAAAATGCGGTACAGCGAGAAGCGGGCGTAAATGTGCATCAGTGCGGCCAGGGGGCACAGAAAACGGCACCACACCCGTCCCGACAGCGAAAAATAAACCCCCACCCCCAGCACGCCCGCAAATAGGAGATCAACCACAATGGCATATGCCCGGCTGAACACCGTCAGCCCAGGGAGGGAGATGTCCCCCCATGTCCGTAACAGGGTTCCGATTGTGACAATCGCCGCCGCCCACAACACGATCTGTCCCGCGTTTTCCAGTCGTTTGGCGCCCGGGCTGTGGGGCGCTTTGGTGCGATATTCGTCTCCCAGGGTTTCGGCCAGTGCGCCGCAGGAGCATATCCAGCCACAATAGGCCCCTTTCCCAAAGCGATATACAAAGTAGGGAATAATAACGAATGTTTGAACCAGTGACACAATCAGCCAGAAAAGCAGGGGTTGTCCCGAGGCGAGATTGTACAAAAAAAGGGGCCAACCCAGTATAAATCCAAATGCCCGCCAGTACGATTCCCCAGGAAACACGTTGGTTGCAATCCAATCGTGCAGTAATCCGTTGCTCCCCAACCAGGGCAGTACAAAAATGGGCAACACAAACAGCGGGATGCACTGCACGGCAATAAGGGTCCACGTTTGTTTTTTTATGTACGCTGTGGGATGCACCGCCATTCGGCGCAATCCAAAAATGAATATGGTGAGCGAATACATGGCGGTGTACCACGACCCCATACTGAGCCCCAGCCAGTTGCTGCCCTGCAGATTGTTCATGATATAGAGTCCGCCAAACAAACACAGCATGGCCAGATAGTACACCCATTTCAACCACTGCCACGCACTGAGTCGAAAGCGCTGCTGCTGGATTTGCAAAAGCAGTAACAGGGGCGCAAAAAAGAGCAGTCCAATAAAGGACCCCCACGCGATGAACGCCTTTACGGCCCGGTAAAAAGGAAACTCCACAAACATTCCGGGGAGTTTAAAAAATTCGCTGATGGATGACACGTCTGTGGTGGGAGCGCTTTTTCCAAAATAGAGCACACACGAGAACAAAATCATAAGTATCAGGACCACGCGATCATATGCGGTGACCGTATCCCCCATGCGAATGTTGGCACGCTCAAAGAAAGCGATGGGGATTTCCGTGCCGATAAGCGCGTATACCGCGTCGTTTGTCAGTGTCTGTTTACCCGTTTGCGTTTGCAGCGTGACGGTGGCGTCATTGATGTGTGCAACTGTGCTGTTAAATAGAACAGTTAACTTTTTTTCGGACACCAGCTGCTCGATGAACCGAATATTTTCCTGTTTGGGCCGAACAAACGCATCCCCCCGATAGGAAAGGGTCACCCGGTTTCCGCTGTTTTGCAAGGCGACGGCGGCTTCCAAAGCGCTGTCGCCGCCTCCCACCACGAGAATGTCCTGCGCGTGGTGATTGGAGGCGTCAATGAGCCTGGTAAACACTTTGGGGAGCGTTTCGCCTTCCACATTTAATCGTCGGGCGTTCCCCGACTTGCCGATAGCCACCACCACCCGCAGCGCGCGCCACGATTGTGATTGGGAATATACTTCAAAAACGTCGCCCCCTCGTGTGATGGATTGCACACTTGCGTCGCACGAGATGGAGAGATCTGCCGCCTGCAGTTGTTTCTGCAATTCAGTGAGCAGTGTTTCTTTTATGCCGGCACTAAATGTGAGCGCCTCGGCGCTCTTTTGCGCATCGCTCCTATTATTTTTATCATTGGGGATGTCGACAATGTGAATGGGCTTTTCTTTGGGAAAGTTGTGGATGGTTGCAAAAGGCCTGGTGGCTTCCGCAACGTGATAGGACATCCCCTGGGCTTTGGCCGCCAGGGCCGCTGCCACGCCTGCTGGACCCGCTCCGATAATCATAACATCCAAAACGTCTTTGGGTCTCTTTGCCCGGGCGCGCTGAAACGAAACATCCGCGGTGAACTGTGAAATCAGCCTGTGCCCCGATGCTGCCGCCAGATTTATTAGCGGAATCCCTGTTAAATCGCCAATGCAGTAAATGCCTTTTTGTGAGGTTTCAAAGGTGTCAGTCAATTCAGGGAAACGTTCCACATTGCCGGCGGGGGCGTCTTTTTGCAGCCAGCGAAAATACAGGGCAGGCAGTTTTATCATGAGATGCTCCGGTCCATTCAAATGGTTTGAGTCGGACGTTACCACAGATGAGAATTTAGGCGAATCCGGTATTTTTACACAAAGGGCTCGAACACTCTATTGGGAGATGAAAGCGATTACGTTTTTTATGCCTGGCGATCGTTGTCCAATGGATCGATAAGTGCGCTGTAGTAAGGCATGGGCGCGATGGATTTGCCTTTGCGGCGAATGCCGGCTTTTTTCAGCGTGGTGTCCACCGCGCGCAACACATCACGTCGGCTGACGAGTCCCACCAGCTTGCCGTCCTCCAGCACTGGCAGCCGTCTCAAAGGCTCGCTGTGAAACAGCATGGCGATGTCAATGAGCGATGTTTCCGGTGTGATGGTTCTTACGTCTGTGAACATGAAAGTGTTTACCTGCGTGTTGGACACGCCGTGATACTGATCGTCAATCACCACGTTCATGCAGCTTTTTTCGTTGAATACCCCAAGAAAGATTCCGGCTTCTGTAACAACGGGCGCGCCGGAAATTCTGTGTGCCAGCAACGCCTGCAGTCCCTGGTAAATGTCGTCGCTGGGTCGAAGCGTTACCAGTCGCGTCGTCATAATGTCCCTGGCTTTAATGTTTCCGTACATGGTTCACCTCACTGTTCCTCCTGATAAAGTTAGGCTGAGTTTTTTCTGCCGCAAGGCGACAGATATTGAGAAGGAAATGTGCCAAACGTATTCCGTATGGAATATCGAATTCTAAATTGGATGCCGGTGCGCATGTATGACGCGTAAGTTGTTTTAGGTCTTGCGCTTTTTTCAGATTTGGAAAGACGAAGTGAAGAGCAGGGAATTGAACGGTCGCCATTGTTTTCACTGGATTAATAGCCGCTGTTTTTTAATTGGGGAGAGTCTTTTTTTGAAGGGTTTAACAGGGCGAAAAAAAGCCAGGGCATCATGGCTTTTTCTTTAAACACGATTTCCGCCTGCAGTTGGTAACGGGCCATGGCCAGAAGGTCGTCCAGTTCCATGTGAGACAGCTCAAACTTACTGGCGTCGTATTCCAGGTGCATAAAGCGCTTGCCAATGCCTTTGAGCGCACCGGCCGCGAACCGCGCCTGTTCGGGAAAATGGGACACGGCAAAAGCCCATGTGAATACTTCGGTCATGGGTGACCACGTACCTACCGGGATTAAGGGATACACCAGTTTACTGCGAGGGCGCTCCACCTCAAAAGTGAGCTCGTCCAGGGTCCAGTAATAGTCCATGTACTCCTGCGATTCCAAAAAGCTGGACTGGGCCTGATGAAATTGCGCCACCAGTGTCTCAAGGCTCGGTATTGGGTTGGATTTCATTTCAGGATCTGCATTCGACATATAAAAATAATAACCCAATTCCGGTGCGTCGTAAACAGTGTGCGAGGCGATGTTTTCCTAACGTTGAATCGGGGGTGCGTCTTCGCCCAGAACGGTGTTGTCGATGAGGCGGGTACCGCCAATGCGTGCAGCCACAGCAATGAGAGCCCGCGAGGGATAATCGGAATCCGCCGGGAAAGGCGCAAGTGAGTCCGCATCTGCCAGAGTGATATAGTCGATAGTATCAAATGAGTGTATCAATGCTTTTTGTATGTGATTTTCAATAGTTGCCAATTCGGCACTGTTTGAGAATAACGCATGGGCATCCGTCAGCGCGCGCGCGATGGCCAGTGCCCGGGGGCGCTCGTCTGGCGAAAGGTATGCATTGCGACTGCTCATGGCCAAGCCGTCCGGCTCACGAACGGTGGGCATTCCCACAATTTTAACCGGCAGGTTTAAATCGGTGGTGAGCCGTTTTATCACCTGCAGTTGCTGGTAGTCTTTGCGACCAAATACGGCGGTGCAGGGGCCGATAATGTTAAACAGTTTTGTCACCACCTGGGCCACCCCGTCAAAATGTCCGGGGCGATGGGCGCCGCACAGTCCCTCGGTAATGCTGACCACATGGATGGTGGTCACGCAGTTTTTAGGGTACATGTCACTGGCCGATGGATTAAAAATGACATCCGCGCCCCGCGGGGCCAGCTTTTCTGCGTCCGCATCCAGGTTCCTTGGATATTTTTCAAAATCCTCCTGGGGACCAAACTGGGTGGGATTGACAAAGATGCTCACCACAACGAGGTCGCAGCAACGCCTGGCCTCATCCACCAGTTTGAGGTGTCCTTCGTGGAGGGCGCCCATGGTGGGAACGAATCCGATTTTTTTTCCGCGTTGGCGCACATCGGCGCAGAATTGTTGCATTTCTGTAATGTCGTGAATAATTTTCATAGCACAGCTAAATCTTAAAAGCGGGTGGTTGTCAACGTTTCTGTTTCTGTCACTGTCCCCTTGAAAATCAAATGGAAACAGCCTACACATGGCGGTGAGAATTTGGACTTGAAATATCAATAACCAAGGAAGTTACAAATGACTGAGAGCTATTTGCAGGAAAATTTCGCCGCCCGCATTGGTGGTAACATGTTCGGAAAAGACACCACTATTTACAAATTCGAGAAAATCAAACGCGCCAAAAAGGCTGCGATGGCGGCCAATCCCAAACTGCCCATTATCGATATGGGTGTGGGCGAACCCGACGAAGGCGCATTCCCACAGGTGGTGGAGGCGTTGAAGGAAGAGGCCGGCAAGTGGGAGAACCGAACCTACGCCGATAACGGCATCGACGAGTTTAAGCAGGCGGTGGCAAGATACATGGCGGGGCTGTATTCGGTCACCCTTGATGCATCCACGGAAATTGTACACGCCATCGGCAGCAAGTCCGCATTATCGCTCTTGCCTGCGGTGTTCATTAACCCTGGCGACATCACCATCATGACCGTGCCGGGATATCCGATAATGGGCACCTGGACAAAATATCTGGGAGGCGAAGTGGTAAATCTTCCCCTCACCACAGACAACGGTTACCTGCCAAACCTGGATGCACTGACCGAAGATCAGAAGAAACGCGCCAAGTTGCTGTATCTCAATTATCCCAACAATCCCACCGGTGCATCGGCCACGGTTGAATTCTTTAAAAAAGCCATTGCTTTTGCCAAAGAAAACAACATTCTCATCGTGCAGGACGCCGCATACGCCCCCCTCAATTTTGTGGGCAAGCCGCTTAGCATTTTAAGTATTGATGGCGGTAAGGATGTGGCCATTGAGCTGCACAGCATGTCCAAGGGATTTAACATGACCGGTTGGCGTTTGAGCTGGGTATGTGGCAACGCGCTGGCGGTAAAAGCGTTTGCATCGGTGAAAGACAATGCGGATAGCGGTCAGTTTGCAGCCATTCAAAAGGCCTCCATAAAAGGTTTGGATGCCCAGTCCGAAATTACGCCTGCCATTTGCGAAAAATATCAGCGCCGACTGGCCAGCATGACGGCCACGTTGCAGAAAATCGGTTTTAACGCAAAGGTTCCCGAAGGATCGTTTTACCTGTACGTGCCCGTCCCAAAAGGGACAGCGGACGGCAGTGTGACATTTGATTCCGGTGAAGCTTTCAGTCAATGGCTGATTACGGAAAAGCACATCAGTTCCGTACCCTGGGATGATGCAGGCGCCTGTGTCCGTTTCAGCGCCACGTTTGTGGCCCGTGGCGGTAAAGCCGAAGAAGAGAAAGTATTGGCCGAATTTGAATCCCGCTTGAGCGACGTGAAGTTTATTTTTTAACAAAAGACCTTTGCTTTATTTTCGAAACCATTCTTTCCCTCCCCAAAAAAAACGGCCATTGCGCCGAACGTAAGGAAACCGAACGGTTAAAATTGTGCCGAATGGCACAATTTTAATGGCATACCTTTTGCAGAGAAACCGACCAACAATGATGGTTGACACATATAAATTGGAAAGGGACAAACAATGTATAAATTTTTACTTATGCTGCCTCTGATATTTCTTATGGGCGCCTCCTGTGACGACGAACTGGAAACGGAAACGCAATCACAAAAAGAAACGCAAACACTCTTTGTAAACAGCGAGCGCGTGTCGTGTACGGGAGTGGCTCCTATGCAATGCATGCAGGTTAAGGAGCATGAAGAAGACGATTGGTCGCTTTTTTACGACAGTATTGAGGGATTTGAGTATGAGGCGGGTTATGTGTATGAACTGGTCGTGGAA
>JAFGQN010000221.1 GCA_016935665.1 Deltaproteobacteria bacterium
ACCGATAAACACAAGCGCTATCTCAGCGATTACTTCCAGGACAGAGGCAAAGAAGGCAGTGCGGCCGCTCAAAAAACCAAGGCTGTTATCTGAGATTCCCCCATACGTTCGAGAGGTCCACCCCTCCCAGGCGGTTGTGGCAGAAGCGGTACGAAGCTGACCGTCACATTCACTGTCATGAGACACCAAAGCAATTCGGTGTGACCAATGAATAGCGGTCCGGGTGCAACCGACGCCGTCGAATCCGTTCGGCGCACCTACCGTTTAAGTGATTTGATCAGCTGATTAAAATTCGTTGTTTTGTAAACGACGGCATCAATACCCGGGAAGAGTGTGGCGCTGCCAGTGCTTTCGTCGCCGGTAAACAGCACTGCCCTTTCGATGGACGGATATTCGGTTCGCCATCTGGCGACGAGCGCGATGCCATTTTGCGCACTCTCGCCAAGGTCTTTGTCGCAGACGAGATGGGATACTGGCGTTTTACTCAGATGTTGCTCTGCCTCTTCTTTGGTGCAGGCCGTGTGCAACGCATCAAAGCTGCTCAACAGACGCCTCGAAAGCATGCGACAAATCAACGGGTTGTCGTCGACAATAAGCAGAATGCCGCTGCTGTTTGAATCATCCAAACATGACCGGTTGGCCTTAAATACACTGTTCATAGCTGTCCTCCGTATGGCCCGCTGTGGGCAAAATGAAACCACACGTTTTAAAACAGAGTTTCATCCACCTTTGCGCGCCTGCGGGAAGCAGCACCTATCGCGAGGGTGCCAAAATAAAAGCCGAGACAACTTCCGTCAAGCGATGCATCTTCTTTCTTTGCAAACCGGCCCGGCAGCGGATATAGTCGGTGCCCATGAGATGTGACACCACCCACCTGCCAGAGAAAAAGCAGCAGGAACTCAAACGAATTACCGATACCATCGTTGAAATGGTCCCGTCGGTGCAGATGGTTATCCTCTTTGGCAGCCATGCCCGGGGCGACTGGGTGGAGGACCGCTTTGAACAGGATGGCCGAGTGTACGAATACATGAGCGACTACGACATTCTGGCCATTACCGATTCCTACACCGTTGCCGACAAAACAGGCCTGTGGACCAAAGTGGAACGACGCGTTCGCGAACCCGATATTTCCAATACCTGGACCACACTCATTGCCCACGACATCGAATTCGTGAACCGACGCCTCTCCAAAGCCGCGTACTTCTTTGTGGACATTAAAAAAGAAGGCATCTGCCTGTACACCTCCGGAAAATACGACCTTGCGCCCATAAAGCAACCGGACCCCAAAGAACGACTCGGCAATGCCAAATCGGATTTTGAACACTGGACAGAAATTGCGCTCACCTTTTACGAAACGTTCGAAATAAACCTGACCAAAGGCATAGAGCGTCCTGTATTTCTAAAGAATGCCGCTTTTCAACTCCACCAGGCTGCTGAGAGCTTTTATCACACCCTGCTCCTCGTATTCTGCGGCTACAAACCCAAACTGCACGATCTCGAAAAACTGGGCCGTCTCACCGGCAGCTTCGGAAAAGAACTGCTCCACATTTTCCCCACCACAACCGAACAGGAACGCAACCGCTTTTTGCTCCTCAAAAAAGCCTACACCGAAGCCCGCTACGAACGCAGCTATCGCATCGAAAAAGAAGACCTGGACTACCTCTCCGGTCAGGTGCACAAGCTACAGCAGGCAGTCACCCTGTTATGCAATCGACGCATAGAGCGCTATGAAAAAGAAGCTGGTGTGTAATGGTTGGCGCATGGTACACAGCTTCATTGCTTTAAAGGGCCTGCTTCACTGCTGCGGCGGGCACCAGATGTACGCCACAAAAGGCCGCAGTCATTCCGGCACTGACTGGCACAAACGGCAGCAGAATTGTTGCAAAGCGCCTTGGCGAACTGGAAATGGAACTGGACCACCAGCGCCAAAGGCACGCCAGAGTTGAAACCGAACTCCACGGTCTCACCGAAAGCATCGGCCGCATCGCCACCGTCGTTGGCCTGCTGGATTCGTTCGATGAATTATGGACAGCCATGATCCCCAAAGAGCGGGTGGACCTTTTGTCACTGCTCATCGACCAAATCAACGTGGACGAACCCGCCGGCAAACTGGAACTCAAAATGCATGATTTGACCGAATCATTTCCGACCACCGAAGCACAGACAGGGATTGAATCATGAGCGCAACAGTTGAAACCATCTCCTTCAAATCCAATCGCGGCAGACAGGTGCAGCGAAAGGAACGCCGCCAAAAAAATCTCTCCCATAAATACCCCATCCGCGCCGCCCGCCTGCTGGCCCTGGCCCACGACATCCAGCACCGCATTGACACCGGCGAATTCCACGACTACGCCGACGTCGCCCGCCACCATAATCTGACCCGCGCCAGACTGACCCAGATTATGAATCTGCTGCTGCTGGCGCCGGATATTCAGGATGAGATTTTGCATATGGAATCTGAGGTGGGGCGAGAGCCGATTAGTGCGCGGGATTTGCGGCGGGTGCTGGTGAGTTTGGAGTGGGGGGAGCAGAGGCGGGTGTGGTTGACACTTCAAAGCGCCCATTCCCGCCAGGATTCGTAAATCATTACCATGGCGAGGGTGTCCAGTTCGCAGTATTTGAGGAGGGCGGATTGGAGTTCGTGGCGTTCGTATTGGCTCATTTCTTCAAATTGCATGCGGGCGTAGGCGGTCATGGCGGCGCCGCCGTCGGCGAGGCGGTCGTTGTCTACCAGCAGCTGGTCCAATGCTTCATCGGGGATGTTTTCGAATAATTTGGGGAGGCGTTTGTAGGGGTCAATGATGTTGCCGTCTTTGGTGGTGATCCATTGCCAGTCGCGATAGTTTTTGCTGGGGATGCCGCCCTTTGCGCCATAGATGGGCTTGCTGTATTTGTTTTTAAGATAATCGGAACTGTTCAATACCGCGGGGAGTACCTGTTTAATGGAGTTGGACCCATTGGTGTGTGGGTCATAGTAAAAGCGTTTTACAAGTTTTAACATATCCACCATGTTGCGAGGACCTTCCCATTTATCTGCAGTGGATCCCGAGGATGTGGTGATTGACTGAATGAACGCGCATAGTTCACCGCGGTCGGCAATTTGCGTTTTATCTTCTTTTAGTTGGCGGTAAATATGATTGAGCACCGTATTTTCGTGGGCGGCATACCGAAACACCGTCCCTTCGTCGTTTTCCAGTTCCTGCTTTAATGCGCGCACAAAATCATAATTGGGAAACACGCCCTGCTCGGCGTGCAGATATTCACCCTTATGACAAACCGTGCCGTTTGCCTCCACCTGATGGTGGGAAAACTGAAACGCTATGGTTTCGTACGGATGGCGTCCTTTGTTAAACGGAATGGCCACCATGGTGGTTTCAAAATCAATAAAGTGCAGCGGAAAGGTCCAGCTTTCAATCTGTGCCCGCAAGTTGTCTTTGTCTAGCCATGCGGTAGTATCGCCTGTTTTCACTTTCTCCACCTGCATCCATCGACGCTCGCTGGTTGAAATCCCCGGCTCTTTGTCGGCTTTGGGATTGATATCCTCCTCTTCCAAATCGGCCATCCTGTACACTCCGGCATTGAGCAATTTGTCTTTGCCCGCAAATGACCACACATCCAGCACCAATGGTTCTTCAAAATCTGCATCGGTCCAATGCAGCTGGTGTTTCCAGCATTCCTTAAAACCGCTTTTTAGTCCTGCGGCCTCTTCTTCGGGCGTGGCTTTAAATTCGCACTTGCCGCACCTGGCCGAAATGGGTTCATGAATTTTTTCGTCGCGCTGGTAGTAATTGGCGAACATGTCAATACGCTCGAAAAAGCTCAACGGATTGGGCTCTTTGGTATCCCTCCCCTTCCAAATCTTATCGATAATGTCATCCACATTGATTTGGCACAGCAACCTGGGGCGCAAATCTTCTGGGGAAATATCTCTGACCACCACACTTTTACGTCCCCTATCGTCGGCGACAATTTTAAACTTCTGATTCAACCCATCCGTTGGACACAACGCATACTTGTCGGCCAGCATTAACGACGCCGCCACTGAAAACTTGGGAAACGCTCTCTCCACCACATGCTTTTGAAACGCCACATCGTATAAGTAAGATTTCCATTCAGAAGTCACGAAACCCTTGGTTGTTAAAAACGGCTCTTCCTCATCCGTATCAACAGACTTCGCCTTCACCTCAATCAGGCTTAAGAGGTTGCCGCGCTTCTGCAGCACATCCGCCCGAATAAACAGATTTTCAAACAAAACGGCCGCCTCATAAATGGTCACATTTTCCCTCTCCAGCAACTTATTGGTCTGCGCCAGCGACTCCTCATACCCCAGCGCTTTAATATCGTGCCCACCGGGAAAGTACTGCTTCGCCAGCTCGCCCACCTGAAAGCCGCCTTCGGCAAGGGAGAGCATGAATGGGTCGGTGTTCTTCTTGTCGGGGTATTGGGATTTGCGGGTGTAATACAATTTGGTGGGGCACTCACAGGCGAGTTTGAAACGGGTTTTGGTGAGGTAGCGAGGCGACATCGAGGACCTTTCACTTTGTTTTTGGCATAACTATATCGCACACGAACAATATTGCGCTGAAAACTGTTTGTTTAGTATGACACAGTTTGTCCTTGCCGCGG
>JAFGQN010000222.1 GCA_016935665.1 Deltaproteobacteria bacterium
CTTTCCAACCATCTGCTCCAAATCATCTTCGCTGAATTCATCCCGAGACACGGTCACCAGCTCTATTAGAGTTACCTGGTTTATCCCTTCCTGAATATACCCGTTCACAATACCCAGGTGGGGGGATGGCGCTTTGCCTTCTATCAGAAATTCTAACTTCATGGTTCACCAGTGGTTGGAAACACATATTTTGTCTATGGTTTTTTTATGATAACAACTGATTTTATAAGCTATTCAAATTGCACATGTCAATGAGGCGAGTTGTAAACCATCGCGATGCACGATTCGCTATTCACCGTGTCACCGCTTTGGGAACAGAATCTGGAGGCTTGATTCTCACAGGGAGGTTTTGAATGATGTGGCGCAAACTGCTGGTGATTCCAGCTGCAGCGGCAATGTCGGCCCAGTCGTCCCAGAAGAGGCAGCTTTTATAGCAAGTCGGGTTTACAGGGGGCGACGGCATTGCATTTTGGGCGCACACAGCCGGTTGCGCCGCTGTTGCCGCTGTTACGGCGTCATTGCAGGAACCATCCAATGTAGGGTTCACCCCAATCGGTCAATCCCCATTGGGTGGTGGTGCAGGCTGGAAGTATTCGATGGAACCGCTTAATGCGTTGGAATAGTGATGATGCAGATTGAGAGAGGTTATGGCATAAATTCGTACGCGCCCATATCCACAGTGGCGGTGCCATTCCCATCTCCATCCACAATCCGTGGATTTTCTGCCAAATCCAATTCATCACTGGCTACATTGGAATTGTCTCCCGCATCAATCGCGGGCGACGTCACCTTTAAACGAAAATCACCACTGACAGCATCGACAAACTGCGGGTCTGTGTTGAGAACAGTCGAATCACATATTAGATTGGCATCTGGTGCGCAGTTTCCTTCAATAATAGAATCGGATACAGTGACTTTTGAAGGGGAATAATATCCATAAATCTGAGTGTCTGTGCCTGCCTGATTGCTGTTTTCAAAGAAAATACTGTTTGAAATACTAGCATTGCCAATCAAGTAAACAGAATTGTTTTCTCCATCTGTGAAATTGTTTGTGACTGTACAAGACTCGATTTGGGCGGATTCAGATGGATCATCTATCTGAATCGAGATTGCGCCGCTTGATGCTGCATCGTTACCAGTGAACAGGGAATTGTTGATTAGTATGCTATTGCTGCCGCCTCTGGAGTATAATCCACCTCCCACAGCTGCATGGTTTTCCAGAAAGCTGCAGCCATCAATTTTCAGAGAGCCGCCTGCTACAGAGATAGCTCCACCGTGTCCACCATAAGAATTATCACCCGCAGCAGTGTTGTTAAAAAAAGTGCAGTTTATGATTTGGTAATTTCCTGAGCCAAACCCGATGCCACCGCCGTCGTTTTGTGAGAAATTTCGTTCAATATGGCAATTTCGAACATAACCGTCTGCTTGTCGGATATGGAGCGCGCCTCCAAAGTCAGCTGAATTTTCTATGATTGTGCAGTTGGCAACCGTGATTGAAACACCAGTTGCGTAAATGCCGCCCCCTTCGGCAACATTGGGTTGCACTGAGCTGTCTGCATTTCCTCCCCGAATGGTAAAACCATCAATTGTTGCTCCCTCAGCTCCAGTTACCACATGGTAAACATTTTCATTGTGCATATCAAACGAGCTGGAGCTGTCATTTCCGTCAATATCGCCATCAAGCAGTGTCTTATTGGTAACAATATCCCGCTCTTGCAGCAGTCTTTCGGAACCGTTAAAGCCACCGTAGAGGCGGACGTTATTAATCAGTTGAAAAGTGGCGTTCCGGGTACTCCCTGGGACATAACGTCCCTTCGCCACCCAGATTTCCACTTGTGCGCCGCTTGATGCAGTAGTCAATGCCGACTGCAGGTCTTTGTATGCCTGTGGCCATGAACGGCCATTGTGTCCAGTGTCATCGGCAATAGCGGCATTTACATAGAGAACTGGTACCAAACAGCTGTCACCGGTCCAGCCGATGGGGCAGACACACGCGCCGCCAACACATTCTTTGCTTTGTAGAGCGCAGTTGGTTTCTTCTGATAAAATAGTGCCACAATCATCTTTTGAGACCACGTTGCTTTGTTCGCAAAACAAACCAATCGACACATTTGGTGTACACACATCGGAAGTATCGCTGTCGTCGGTGTCCGCTGTTTCTGAATCGATTGTTTCTGAATCGATTGAATTTGTGTCAGGTGCGGTGCCGGTATCCGTACTGTCTGAAGATATCGTGTTTGTATCACTGTCTGTGGCAACGACTGAATCTGTAGGTACTTCGGTGTCTATGGCTGTTGCACTATCCGAGTTGCTATCGTTGACAGCGACGTCGTCAGAGCTGTTGACTGCTGATGTGTTACTATCTTTCTCTTTAAATTTCAGATCATCTAATCCCGTTATCTGATTACATGCTCCAAACGTTAGAAAAAAGATAACAACAACGGTTTGTTTCATTGGTTCCTCCAAATATGGTTTTTACAGAATTAATTGTATTGTTTTGCGACGATACAATTAATAAAGCATCATATCATTCTACAAAAGCAATTTAAACGTATTTGAAAAAAATTCAGATAGAACGGATGAGTAGTCCCAGCGTAAGGTTGCTCATGGCATGTGCGTACGACATCGAACCAACGGGTAATTTTATAATGAATGTGAAAAGGGGGAAACCGCCTGCTTAGATGCCTGATATAGCAGTAATTTCAGCTGGACAGCTCACTTCTTTGAATTTGAATTTGGGGTTGTCGGCATTGTCTGCCCAATCCGCCCAGAAAAGACAGCCTTTTAACAGGTCGGGTTTGCTGGAGAAGGCCGCATTGCATTTTTGACGCACACAGTCGGTGGCACCACCACCGCCACTGTTGCGGCGACATTGCAAAAACCATCCGCCGTATTGTTCGCCCAAATCAGAGAGTCCCCATTGGTTGGAGCAGGCATTAAACGCCCCAACTCCGCCGCCTGGGACAAGAAGATCCAACTGATTTCCACCAACGTCACCACCAATGTTTAATATCTGAACAATCATACTTTTTCCGGAAACAGATCCCGGATGACCGTTGTTGCTGTTGCTTTGCCCTGTGAAGTCCAGTTGAAAACACTTTCCGCATTCTCCGTCGTGATGGGCCGCGGCAAAACCGATGGCGTATTTGTCGTTCATTGCACGGGGGTAGTAGCCCCAGCACTGATACGCCGGGCCGCCATCCATACATTGGTTCACCTGACCAAAGTCACCGCCAAAACTGTTGTTGTTAATATCGCAACTTTCGAATGTTTTGTCGAATTTGCCGGTCCATCCACACGACGGTTTGCAGCAATCCCAGTAGTGAGTGGCAAATCCATCCTGCCCGCCCTGCACAGGATCAGGGACCCAAGTGCTGCCGGTATCAGTGTCGGTGTCGAAATCGGAATCGCTGTCACCATCAGAATCGCTGTCGCCATCGGAATCGCTGTCACCATCGGAATCACTGTCGCCGTCTGTGTCACTGTCGCCGTCCGAATCGCTGTCGCCGTCCGAATCGCTATCACCATCGCTGTCACTGTCACCATCACTGTCGCCATCGCTATCGCTATCCGAGTCTCCGTCGGAATCACCATCCGAATCTGAATCGCTGTCTGCATCAGAAAGGTCGCTGGTTTCCCCGTCGCCGTCATCGGATGTGCCGCAGGCGGACAGCGGAATTGATAAGAGTACCATCAGCAGGTATTTGCACATTTTTAGCTCCTTAAGTAGAAGTGGTTAAATTGAGTTCGTCATATAGAACACAAAAGAGTGCCGGTTTCTCCAGCGGAAAATGGAACACTTTCAAATCGTATTAAATCAGATACCGGAGGGGCAGGGTACTTTCGCGTAAGTCATATTGGGATTGTCTGCGGACTGGAACCAGTTGGCGTACCACAAACATCCCTTTTTCATATCGGGCCAGTTAGCATACGCCTGCTCACATTTTTGTCGAATACACCCCGGATCATTATTGCACGCTGTGGGAATACCACCACGGTCCGGGCCAATGTCGATTCCCGCAAACTGTTGACTGCACCCGTCGGGGAAAGCGCCTTCGCCCCCCCCCGGAATGAGAAGGTCGAAATGGTTAGCGCCAATGTCGCCAATATTAATCACTTTTACAATCATGTGTTTGCCGGAAAGGGAACCCTGGAAATCAAGTTGGTAGCATTCGCCACAGCTGGAACCGTTAAACGCCGCATATCCATATGACGCATTGGGGCCCACTTGCCTGGGATACATGTACGTGCACTGAGTGGCTGGGCCACCCAAACATGTACTCTGGGCGTTCCAGTCACCAAGCGGATTGCCGCTCATGTCGCAACTCTGAATGTCCTCGCCGGGTTTGTCGCGCCATCCACAGGACGGTTTGCAGCAGTCCCAGTAACGGGTGGTATTGCCGCCCTGTCCATTGATGGGATTGAGCTGCACATCGCAGGGACCGGAATCGCAGTCGGTAACGTCGACGTCGGAATCAGAGTCCCCATCGCTGTCGGAATCGCCATCGCCGCCGCTGCCATCGTCAGGACCCATGTTTTCCACGCAGAACTCAAAATTGGCAGCGCCGTTTTGGTCGCCGGCAGCCTGAATTTTGATTTTGTCGATGCTGGCAGACGCACTAAACGCTTCGCCATTGCCGGTTTCCCAACATTCGGTATTGAAATCGCTCCAAGCGATGGTATTGGCACCATTGCTCAGCGTATAACAATAATCCTTGCTGCCGGATACCAGCACCAGTCGCATCGGCAGGCTGGTAGTGGCATCAAGTGTCGCCTTTACGCCTTTATAGCTGCCGGCATCGTCCCATGAGTCACCATCCGGGGTGGCGTCCATTTCGATGTAACCCACAGATTCGTAGCTGGCTGCCGCGGAGCCCGACGCACACACCTGAGTGCTGCTCAGGTCATATACTTTTTCGTCCAGAGAAGAAATGTTACCGCCTTCGGTGGCGTTTGAGCGTGCCGGGCCATCCCATTTGCCCGCGATTATCCAGACGCCGTCTCTGTCAATGTCGTCGGAGTCACCGTCTGAATCGCCGTCGGCGTCTGAATCGCCATCGGTGTCTGAATCGCCATCGGTGTCTGAATCACTGTCTGAATCGCCATCGGTGTCGCTGTCGCTGTCGGAATCGCCGTCTCCGTCACTGTCGGAATCGCTGTCCCCGTCACTGTCGCCATCACTATCACCATCAGATTTGTCGGATTCGTCAATAGTCGCTCTTTCAGTTCCGCCGCAGGCGAGAATTAAAAAAGATGACATAAGTATTAGAAGTAACCGTTTCATTAAAAACTCCTTGGGTCTAAGTCAATCCAGTATTACTTTAATCCGGATGGCCATCGTGACGCAATTAGTTTTTCCGGACTGCAATAATGTAAAAACAACATATTAGGGGGTTATCCAATATCGAACATAGGGAAAAAACACGGGAAACTGCTGTAATCGCAGGCAGTTACAGCTCTCGCAATACAGCATCTACATTTGAGTTTCGCCAGATGGCTATTTACGAATGTTTGAAAATTGTACATTTCAATGAAGTAAAAAAAACATTGCGACATTTCTGTGAAATCTATTTGGCGTGAGCAGTAGTCCAGTCCTTTTGAAATGTTGCAGTTTTGCGGTTTTGCTTTGATAGTACCGGCATTCAATGTGCCCTGGTGGTGAGGTGGTTTTTGTGACAATCCTTTAACGCAGATGCTGCGACATCAAAAAACGCTCTGCAAACAATGATGGATTTAGGGTAAACCATGAATAATTAATGGGGTTTTGCCTGTTTATTATGAATAATTAAAATGTATTTATGAATATCCTCTGAATACGACGACATTTGCGGTTTTTGTCACAAAAATGTGCCGTGAAAAACTTTGAAATGTAAGCAGTTTTTTCTTGATAGCAACCCCCGTTGTGATAACACCAATACCGTTTTTCTATGGGTGGCTCGAGAATATACGCGTTTGGTGCTCGTGCCGTTAATTTTCATTGAAACTTGCGTGCGTTTTCTGTTGCAAGATTGCAGAAAACTTCAGCAATTTTCATAAGTTGTCGCTAGGAGGATACATGCTAGAACTTCGTTTCCATGGACGAGGAGGTCAGGGTGGGGTAACCTCGGCAGAACTGCTGGCTCTCGCTGCCATCGCTGATGGGAAATTCGCTCAGGCGTTCCCGAGCTTTGGTCCCGAGAGACGAGGGGCCCCGGTAAAGGCCTTCGCTCGCATCAGTGAAGCTCAAATCAGAAACAGAACCGCGGTTACTACTCCCAACATCGCAATTGTGTTGGACCCATCGCTTCTGACCATCGTAAACACATCCGAGGGCCTGGTGGAGGGTGGAATTCAGGTTGTGAATTCCACACACTCTGCCAAAGCACTGCGCGAAGAAATTGGACTCAAGGGCAAACTCGTTGTTGTTGACGCCAACAAAATCGCTGCAGAGGAAATCGGACGCGTAATCACCAACACCACGATGCTTGGCGCGCTCATTAAAGCCACCGGAATCGTAAGCACTGACCTGCTCATCGAACAGCTGAAAAAGCGTTTTGGTCGTATTGCCGAAGGCAACATCAAAGCGTTTAATCGCGCGTACGAAGAAGCAGTGGTCGCCGAATAGGAGGGACGAATATGGCAAAACAGAGTCCTGCCCCAAACTGGCAAGATCTGGCGCTCGGTTGCGCAACCCTGGAGGCCGGTTCTTCCAGATATCAGAAAACCGGTGACTGGCGTTCCAGCCGCCCGATTTGGAACTTTGAGCAATGCGTAAAATGCGGCGTTTGCACCGTTTTCTGCCCCGAGGGGTGTCTGAAAATGAATGCGGATGGCTACCCGCAAGTTGACCTGGATTACTGCAAAGGCTGTGCAATCTGTGTAACGGAATGCTGGACCGGCTGCATTTCCATGGAAGAGGAGAAGGACTGATGGCTGTACGCAAAGGTATTGAAAGTTCTTTGGCGATTGCGGAAGCCGCTGCAGCATGCAATGTGGATTGCATCGCAGCGTATCCCATTACGCCCCAGACACATATTGTTGAACACTTGTCCGAATTGGTAAACGATGGTGTGCTGGATGCGGAATTTATTCCGGTTGAATCCGAGCACTCTGCAATGAGTTGCTGCTGTGGCACCGCTGCTGCCGGCGCCAGAACGTTTACCGCAACCTCCAGCCAGGGACTGGCGCTGATGCATGAAATCATGTTCATTGCCGCCAATCTTCGGTTGCCCATCGTGATGACCGTTGCCAACCGCGCACTTTCGGCTCCCATCAACATCTGGAACGATCATTCCGATGTGATGACCGAACGGGATTGCGGCTGGTTGCAGATTTTTGGTGAGAACGGCCAGGAATCCACGGACCTCGTTCCCATCTGCCACAAAATCGCAGAGGACAAGCGAGTGCTTCTTCCCATCATGCTGAACTTCGATGGTTTTATCGTTTCTCACGTGGTTGAACCTATTGAGATGCTGACCAGAGAAGAAATCGCCACATTCCTGCCCGACTATGAGCCGCAACAACGTCTCGATGTGGATAATCCCATCACCATGGGCCCCGTGGGAATGCCGGAAGTATATACCGAAGCCAAAATGGCCCACGAAGCCGCCGTTCGCAATGCCTACGGTCCGATTTGTGAAATTCTCGAAGAATTTGGCCAAAAATTCGGCCGAACCTACAAGCCCGTTGAAACATACAAAACCGAAGATGCGGACATTGTGTTTGTGATGATGGGTGCTGCTTCGGAAACCTGCATGAGCTGGGTGGACAAAGTGCGCGAACAAGGTAAAAAAGTGGGTATCGTTCGGTTCCGTCTTTGGAGACCACTGCCTGTCGAAGCGTTCAAAGAAGCCGTACAGGGAAAAAAAGTGCTTGGTATCATTGACCGTCACTTCTCCCCCGGCGGCGCAGGTGGTCCAGTGGCTCAGGAAGTTAAATACACACTCTACGGCGAAAAAGATGCTCCCAAAGCAGTGGAAGTGGTTGCCGGTCTCGGTGGTCGCGACATCGATTTCGATACTTTCGACAAAATTTTCGATAGATGCCAGAAAGTTCTGGATGGTGGAGAAGTGCCGCCGTTCGAATTAATTCAGGCACGAGGAGGACACTATGGAAAAATTTAATGTATTCGCCTCCCGTCTGATTCCAAAAGAAGACTACGTATGCTCCGGGCATCGTGCATGTCAGGGCTGCGCAGAAGCGCTGGCCATGCGTCTGGTGCACAAAGTTCTCGGTCGCAATACCATTGCTGCTTCTGCGACGGGATGCATGGAAATTATCTCTTCTCCCTATCCTGAAACCGCATGGGCGATTCCATGGCTGCATGTGGCGTTCGAGAACTCGGCATCGGTCGGATCGGGTATTGAAGCTGGGCTTAAAGCGTTGATGCGGAAAGGCAAAATTCCGAAACGCAAAATCAATGTAATTGCCTACGGCGGTGACGGCGCGACTGTGGACATCGGTCTGCAGTGGGTGTCCGGCGCCATGGAACGGGGGCATGACATGATTTATGTGTGTTATGACAATGAAGCGTACATGAACACCGGTATTCAGCGCTCCAGTTCCACTCCGCTGCATGCGGCCACGACCACCAGTCCGGCCGGGAAAGCCATTGGCGGTCAGCAGACATGGAAAAAGAACATGACAGAAATCATGGTTGCCCACAACATTCCATACGTGGCGACGATCAATCCAAGTTATCCCTTCGACTTCATGCGCAAAGTGAAAAAAGCGGCCGAAATCGAAGGACCGGCCTATCTGCACGCATATTCCTGCTGTCCCACCGGTTGGGGCTCCAGACCGGAACTGGGCATTCAGCTCGGCCGTCTGGCAGTTGAAACAGGCGCCTTCCCGCTTTATGAAGTGGAATACGGGAAGTATAGCGTTCAGGAAAAAGTCGAGGATTTCAGACCTCTGAAAGACTATGTGAAACTTCAGCGGCGTTTCCGCCACCTGACCGACGATCAGATTGCCGCGTCACAGGAACGCCTGATTAAGGAATACAAACTCCTCTTGAAAAAAGAGCAAATGACCAGGGAGGGGGATTGATGGATACTGCAAAAGTAGAAGCCATTATTAAGAAACACAATGGCGATGCAACAGCCCTTCTTGCAATTATGCAGGATGTGCAGGCTGAAGAAAATTATCTGCCACGGGAAGCTGTGGAACATATTGCAAAGAAACTGGAAATTCCGATTTCCAGAATTTACTCCATGGCCACTTTTTTCGAGTCATTCCATCTGGAACCGCGTGGTAAACATATCTGCACGGTTTGCATGGGAACCGCCTGCCATGTGCGTGGTGCCCAGCGTTTGGTTGAACAGCTCGAAAGAGATCTGAAAGTGAAATCCGGCGGAACGAGCGAAGACGGTCTGTTTACGCTGGAAGAAGTTAACTGCGTTGGTGCATGCGCACTTGGACCGTTGGTGATTGTTGACGGTAAGTATCATGGTAACACCACCTCCGCCAAAATTTCCAAAGTTGTCACGGAAATTCAAAAAGTGGAAGGGGGTAAGTGATGGCCAAAATCAACAGTGCAAAAGAGCTGCAGGCATATAAAGATGAAGTGGTGAAAAAGGTTGAAGCCGCAGGCAAAAAGGAAGTAGCGGTTTGCTGCGGTACCGGTTGTCAGGCTTACGGCGCCAAAGATGTAGTGGCAGCGTTTCAGGAAGAAATAAAGAAACAGGGTTTGGACGACAAAGTGGAGATTAAACCCACTGGATGTCACGGATTTTGCGAACGCGGCACACTTGTATTGATGCACCCGGAAAAACAGCTGTATCAGAGAGTAAAACCCGATGCTGTTGCCGAAATCGTTGAGAAAACTCTTAAAAACGGTGAAATCATCGAAGCGCATCTGTATGACAATCCCGCCACTGGTGAGAAACATAAACTGGAGAGTGAGATTCCCTTCTACGCCAATCAGAAGCGTCTTATCCTTAGTAACAACGGTGAAATCGATCCCACCAGTATCGATGACTACATTGCCCATGGCGGATATCTCGGGCTGGCAAAGAGCATCGAAATGGGTCCGGAAAAAACCATTGCGGAAGTTAAGGAAGCCAAGCTTCGCGGTCGTGGCGGTGGCGGATTCCCCGCAGGCGTTAAATGGGAATTGGCTGCCAAACAGGAAGCGGACCAGAAATACATTATCTGCAACGCGGACGAAGGTGACCCCGGCGCATTTATGGACCGTTCCATCCTCGAGGGAAATCCGCAGGCGGTTATCGAAGGGATGACCATCGCTGCGTTGGCCACTGGCGCTGATACTGCTTACGTTTACGTACGCTACGAATATCCTCTGGCCATTGAACGTTTGACCATCGCATTGGAGCAGGCGCGCGAAAAAGGGTTCATTGGCGAGAATATCCTCGGCTCCGGTAAAAACTTCGAAATTAAAATCAACAAGGGTGGCGGCGCGTTCGTTTGCGGTGAGGAAACCGCTCTGATTCGCAGCATCGAAGGTAAAACCGGTATTCCCAAGCCCAAGCCACCATTCCCCGCAGAGAGCGGCGTATTTGGGAAACCCACGAATATTAACAACGTGGAAACCTACGCCAATGTTCCCGGCATCCTTCGTGAAGGCGCCAAATGGTTTACCAGCATGGGAACCGAAAATTCAGCCGGAACGAAAATCTTCTCCCTGGTGGGCAAAGTAAACAACACCGGTCTGGTGGAAGTTGAAATGGGCATGACGCTCAGAGACATCATCTTCAAAATCGGCGGTGGCGTACCCAATGGCCGCAAATTCAAAGCGGTTCAGACGGGCGGTCCTTCCGGCGGTTGTCTGCCTGAGTCTAAACTGGACCTCAAAGTGGACTTCGACAGTCTGACACAGGAAGGTTCCATGATGGGATCCGGCGGTATGATCGTCATGGACGATCAAACGTGCATGGTGGATGTGTGTAAGTATTTCCTTGGATTTCTCAAGTTTGAATCCTGTGGTAACTGCACCACCTGCCGTGAAGGTCTGCGCAGATTGCACGAGCTGGTGTCGCTGGTTGCTGACGGCAAGGGCGACGAAAACACCATTCCTCTGATTGAGGAACTGTGTGAGACGGTTGAAAAGGGCAGTCTGTGTGCTCTTGGAACAACGGGTGTAAATCCGGTTCGCTCCACATTGAAATACTTCCGCGATGAATACGAGGCGCACATCAAGGATAAAAAATGCCCCGCGGGTGTTTGTACTGAGCTCATTACTTACGAAATCACCGACGCATGTACCGGTTGCCTGGTGTGCAAGAAGCGTTGTCCCGAAAACTGCATTTCGGGCGACAAGAAGCAGAAGCACGTCATTGATACCGATAAATGCATTAAGTGCGGTATCTGCAAAGACGCTTGTAAGTTTGATGCCGTAAGGATTTTTTAGGAGGTTCCCATGACAGTTGAAATCACCATCAACGGTGTAAAAGCGAAAGCCGAAAAAGGAGAGAGCCTTCTTGAAGTAATCCGCAAATACGGTTTTGTTGTGCCCTCTCTGTGTCATCATCATGCAGTGGAGCCCTGTGGTTCCTGCCGCGTATGTTTGGTTTCGGTAACAGATAACGGCCGAACCAAACTGGCTGCCAGCTGCAATTACAAAGTTCGCGAAGGGTTGGACGTCACCACCGATTCGGAAGAAATCCGTCGCAATCGCGCCATGGTTCTCGAATTGATGCTGGCGGAGTCCAATGCGCCTCAAGTGCAAAAACTCGCTGCGGAGTACGGTGTTACCAGCTCCAGATTTTCAACCGAAGAAACCAAAGCATTGGCTGCAGAACGCGATGGTTGCATTTTGTGTGGTCTTTGTGTGCGGGTTTGCGAAGAGGTGGTTGAAGTGGCAGCTCTCAACTTCGAAGGTCGCGGCGACAAAAGGGATGTAGGAACGCCTTACCAGGAAGCCCCGCAGAACTGCATCGCCTGCGGCGCCTGTGCGTATGTCTGCCCCACGGACTGCATTGGATTTGTGGAAGAAGACGGCGTGCGCAAGCTTAAAAAATGGAAGCGCGAACTGCCCATGGCCAAAGACCCGAGTGGTCGTCCCATTGCACCGCAATTCCAGCTGTACTATTTCACACAAAAAGCTGGACTGCCCGCAGACTTCTACAAAAAGGGCGGCCCTGGCAGCCGTTAGTCTGATTTCTTAGTCTTTTCACGGGGAAGCACAGTATTATGATGTGTTTCCCCGTGGTTTCTTTTCACAAAGTCAAACATTCCATGGTAAACTCGGTTTATAAGCCGAGCGCCACCTGTCATGTGCAGGCTATCTGTCACCTTCAGGTTTATGCCCGTCGAAGAAATTTTTGTGCCGGAAGGGCGAAAAAACTGTCCTTTCCACCAATTCATCCTAAAACGTAAGTTGTGGATTTATCTTATTGACTACGGAAAAATCAGGAGAGAAACAATGCCAAAACAGCTCAATTCCAGTGTCGCACCTATTCAATCTTTTTTCAAACATCATCAATGGACGTTTAAATATTGGTTTTTGAGTTCGACCCAGGACTCGTTTGTTCAGTTTTTCAGATATTTGTTTGTCGCGGGACTAGCTTTTGTAGTCGATTTTTCAAGCCTGTTCGCTTTCACGCACTGGGCAGGATTCCACTACCTGCTGTCAGCGGCACTCGCGTTTATACTCGGGCTCATAACAAACTATTCATTGAGCATCATCTGGGTTTTCACGGAACGCACCATGAAAAGCGCCAAACTGGAGTTCCTGATTTTTACGGGTATCGGAATCGCTGGTCTTGGCCTCAATGAACTCGTCATATGGCTATGCACGGAATTTATTGGTACGCATTACCTTGTGTCAAAAATTATTTCTACAGGGCTAGTCTTCTCGTTTAATTTCATCCTCCGGAAAATCCTGTTGTTTAAAGCGAAATGAATTCATGGATATGTGCATTGGATAGTAGCTGCTTTGGTACTACTTCTGGATTTTCAACAGAAGAAATCAAAAGTTGGCTGAAGAACGCGATGGCTGCATGTCGTCTTTATTGAGAACAACTTGTGCAAAGGCAGATTGACTCGTCCATGCGAAACTGCCCCGAAATGCGGAATTGTGGCGCAGGTGGATTGCGCACCGAGATCTCTTTGAGAAAGACGGTGGAAGGTTACATGTTTTTTTTTATGATTTCCTGCATTTTTTTTTCCTCTGAAAGAATATGTATATCGTTTGGGTACTCCTTGAGACCCATTTTTAACCAGATAAGATTTTCTCGAATCATAGAACGTTTGCGGTACATGGTGACCAGTTGGCCAATAGCCCTGGCGCGCTCAGAAGGCACATCGCTTTGGCTCTGACGGATTAGGCTTTGTTCCATGTGATGCATTTCTTCATATGAAAAAGAACCCAGTCTGTTTTCTCTATTGTCTTCCGGAATGAATGTGCCCTGAATCATTACCGGGTCCTCTGAAAATGGCATGAAGAGGGCCACCAGGCACATTAAGAGAATGATTCCACTGATTATCTTCTTTTCAATGGTGAAAATCAAAGGGGATTCCTTATATGTTTTTTTTCAAGTACTATCCAATAGAAGTTGTTTTCAACAGGGATGTTTGTCAATTGATATTCAGGGTGCGAATTCATTCTGTTTATTAGTACATGCTCCATTGCAAATCGAACAGGAACTTCGGAGATATGCGTCGCCGGTACACTTGTAAATCCGTTGATGGGAACAAAAATCCGGGGTTTTCTCGACAACGCATACTCAATATCGAATCGCTCATGTCCAACGTCCTTTTGGGGATACTCCCTGTATACCTCCGGATTGGGAGTGCTGTTGGCTATGTGTTTGTCCGTAAGCCCCAACATGTCCAGCATCGGTAATTTTGAGTAGTAACCCAGCGCGCCAATATGGGGCGCTGCAATTAACGTGTTTTCAGGATACTGAAGGCGCAGAGCATTTCCCAGTTTTCCGCTGGCGACAATCCAATCTATACCATATTGCCTTCGAACAAGCGATTGATTGAGAGATGGTATGAGCAGCAGTAAGAAGATTGTGGCCGTGGCAATGTACACAATCCATTTCATTCTGTTCGTTCTAACGAGAGCGATGAGGTGATGTATCGCGTAGGTGGATAATAGAACAAACCAGGGAAACAGTGGGACGAAGAAACGGTGATATTGAAAAAAATCGCCGCCTATTGTCAGAAAGTAAACGATAAAGATCAGAAGTGTGACATGTAACGTTCGGATCAGCTTCTGTTCGTGATTGCAATTGTGTATGCGGGGAAAAAAAGCGAATATTGCAGGAAGAAATCCGACAAGAGAAATTGGGACGTTCGCAAAAAACTGGAGAACATATCTTCGTCCCATTTCGAGATGGTTTGAATCCAGCATTATTTTTGCCGTTGCCGTGTTTGGCACCAGTGAATTGAAATAAGTCATTCGAAATATTTGGTAAGCAAGAATCAACGGCAGTAGTCCCTCCAGAAAACCTTTTTTCTTCGAATTCGGCATTCCCAGAAAAAGCAATGGTGCCAGGAAAACTCCTTCCGGTCGAGTGAGAATTGTCAGTGCTATTAACCCGCCGCTTATGAAATGAGATTTATCAGTCTGTTTTTCTGATAGATATACATGCACTGCGAAAAGCGCCAGAAACGTGAAAAGCATTGTTTCCATCCCTGATGTCACCCAGAACATGAACCAGGGCTGGACGCAGATTGTAGCAGAAGCGATGGCGCGCAGAACGGGGGAAGAGTTCAACCCCGGAAATGTGAGAACCAGCAAAATGGCGCCTATCCCCAGCAGCATACCAATAATTGTGGCGGCATGGAGTATATTTATATCCAGTAGCTGGCAAAGAGTGAGAATTCCCAGCCAGAGAGGACTGGTAAATCCCTCAACGCGTTCACCATGGTTAAAAACGGGCCCATTACCGGCGACAATGTTGTCGGCGTATCGAAAAAATATAAAAGCATCATCGGCGAAGGTGTAATGATGTAGCCATGTGTAGACCGCAAACCATAATATGGTACAGATAGCAGTAACCAAAGATACGACGTTTATCGTGTGTTGCTGATGGGGCATATATCTCTATATATTCTTTAACCGCGGTACGGCAAAAAAACATAGCCCTGTAGAGCTACTGTGTCGAACCCAAAAACGTTTAAACACGAACGGAAAAACATGGCGCAATGACAAATTTGAAAGCTGAAAAAATTGATACTCATGTGTCCCGAGGTTGATTGCAACATGCTCAATATCGCGCGCCCAAAGCATCCCAAACACCCCACTTCACCAGCACCGTTGTGGAATCGTGCCGGATTTCGCCTGTTTGTGCTCGTTGTGATATCTCGTGGCATTCGAATGATTTATCTGGAGCAAATGAATACAACCAGTAAACTGGTGGTATTCATTTGCAAATCGCGACGACGCTTTTGGGCGTAGGCGGACGATAACGGCGCCTAAGCTGATTGGACATTTTTTTGAGGATATAGATTCTCAGAACAGCGTATTGTCGCGCCTTCAGCTCAGTGAAGAGCAAATTATTTCATTCAAACTGAACAATATTTACAATTTTTGATTATGTTTTAACTGGATGAATGTTATTTGTGGGCATAAATTCACATATGAACGAAAAATCGGCAATTGCGCTACACAACATGGAAGCTACAACCGAAATGGCGTTTGAAATTTCTGAGAACAAGGGAACGGCTCGCCTCGCAAGGGTGGGAGAGCTGGTGCTCGAACCAGCGGCGGTTTACCGGCGGTGGTGCGTGGATTCTCAGGGGCAGGTTTTGCTGCGCTCTAGTGAATTACGGATGCGGGCAGGGAAGTTCGAGCAGGCGCAGAAGGAACAGCAGTTGACAATGGCGACGTGTCCGCGATGCACGAACGTCGCAGGCATGGGGCGACAAATCGATCGTCTCCTCATCGAGCGACCTCCCGCAATGGTTTTTGACCAGGCAAGTCGCCAGGTTTCCGAGTCTTTGCGTGAGCAGACTCGACGGGAGACCATGGCGCCCGCCGAGACGTACGACCTGGAGGTGCCTGGAAAATTCCTGTCTGGTGGTTGTGATGAGGAAAGCGAGCTGTGGTGAATTGGGGCTGGGCATGATGGAAGACTCGCCGAATGACTGTGGTGACGGCAGTAGAGCTGTGAGAGGGGCGAACCGACTGCGACGTTTGCGGGATTATCTTATCTCGTCGGATGGGCGAGCGCGCCTTCTGCTACTCTTCACGTCGCTGGTGGCGTTTCCCGAGCTACTAACCTTCTCGCGCGTTTTAGTTGCCGATGACGGTGGCACTTCGGATGCCTTCAACGGAGAACTCGCAGGGCGAGTTCTATTGGGCAGGATGTTGGCTTCGGGAGATTGTCCGCACTGGACCAGCACATTGGGGGCCGGTTACCCCATCGGCGCCGGGCTTCTTGGTGATCCGTTTGGTGTTCTGTACTTCTCGCTGTTTTCACCGGCAGTCGCACTAAGCGCGTTCCTTCTTACGGTTATTTGGATCGCCGCTCAGGGAACCTATGGGTTTAGCCGTCATTTGGGCGCGAGTCGTTGGGGAGCGGTCTTCGCCGGGACGGCTTTTGCCAGCGGTGGTTATTTTGTGTCGCAGCTTCGCCATCTCTCCGTGTTGGCTACTGTCGCCTGGCTGCCGCTCGTGTTGCTGCTGCTCGACCAGGCCTTGGCAGGGAGGAGCAGAGGCATCGGCGAACAAGACAAGAGTCTTCGGTACCGATTGGGGCGGCTTCTGCTTCTGGGTTTCGTCGTGGCTATTCAGGCTAACGCCGGGTTTCCGCAGTCAACCTATATCTGTTTGTTGGCAGCGGTGATTTACGCTGTCCCTCTGTGGTTCTGGCGTACGTGGAAAAGGAGACGCTGGCCAGAAGCACTTACCCTTGGTGGGAGCGCAGTGTGGGTGGTGAGCCTCGGAATTCTCTCTGCGGGGCTTACCTTGCTGTCTCTTGCCGAGCTCGCCGCGCAATCGGGGCGTGATGCGAGCTTTGCATCGAGCTGGGTCCATGCCTATGATTTTCAGTTCAAGTACCTGCTTAACTTCTTCTCCCCTGACTTGTATGGAAACGCGGCAGTGGGCACTTATCAGGGGACCATACCCTATTGGGAGGCCTACGCTTATTCTGGGCTGCTGACCGCCGTGTTGGGGGTGAGCTTCGCGTTTACGGGGTTTCGGCACCCAAGGCATTTACCATTGATCCTGGTAGGGGCCTTTGGACTGGTTTGCGTGCTTGGGTTCAAAACGCCGCTATTTGGCGTCCTCTGGGACACGCTGCCAGGGTTCAACCGCTTTCGTTTTCCCACGCGATTTCTGGTCGTGGTCGTTCTCGCGTTGTGTGTCTTTGCAGGCTTGCAGCTTTCGACGCTCGAGGCTTGGCTCAGTCGTAGAGCACATGGGCGGCATCGGTTTTGGGGTAAGCTTCCTCCTGGTTGGGTCAGCAGTTACGCTTTCACAGTTGCGCTGCTCGTCGATTTAGGCCTGCATCAGCCGATGCAGAACCCTTTGGAGCCAGCATCGGAGTGGTTGAGCCCGCCGTCCAGCGTCCGGTACCTGAAGACGCAGGGCAAGGTGCGGATTCACAGCATGGCCTACGGTGCATATCATTTCATGGCCTACAATCGTGCCCAGGGCTGGAAGTACCCCAGTGTCCTGAGGCGACTCTTGCCTGCGCTCGCACCGAATCTGCCTGCATTCTTCGACATCCAGAGTATCGACGTTTACAGCGGTGCAGCTCCGGCCGGATGGGCCGAGATGTGGAGCATCCATGCGAATCCGTCGCCATTTCCCCTCCTGTCGGATGTCTCTGAGGTCGGTGCGGTTCTTGACGCTCGCTACTTCAAAGTGATGCGTATTTTCGGGGTAACACACCTGCTGAGCCCAGTGCCGCTCCGGGGAGTGCCGAGTGGTACTTTAGTGCATTCCAGGGACCATATTTATGTATATGCTGTAGACGGGCACAGAGCGCGATGCGTGAGGCGTGCGCAGAGCGTCGCGAATACTCAGGAGGCATTTCGTCGGTTGTTTGGGGCCTCCTTTGATCCTGACGACGTCGTGCTGCTGCACCCCGATCCCGATGCTGAGTTTTCCATGGAAAGGGGCTCGGAACGGTCGACGAGCCCTGTCTACCTTGAGGTCGAAGACATCGACTCGAATCGCATATCCCTGGACGTAAGCACCTGTCAGGGGAGGTATGTTTTTGTTGCGGATACCTGGTTTCCAGGTTGGTCGGCGTTGGTCGATGGCCAGCCTGAGCGCATCTTCCGAGCCAATATTGCTGGTCGGGCAGTTGCTGTGCCGCCTGGAGCGAAGCGTTTGACGATGGCCTTCGAACCTCCGAGTTGGAAGCCCGGACTGTGGCTCAGCCTGACTGGATTACTGCTACTGGCTTTGACCGCGTTTGTGGTTCTGAGGTTCGTACGCTGATCAGGGGCAACACCACGAGTCGACAATTTCGATTACAATTACTCGGCTTTTGTTTTTCCTGCACTCGATTCGTTGTCGCTTGTCGTTTGCATTGTATTTTTCTTCTTTGCCAGCAATCTAATGTTCCCATCTTGCGTTGAGATATTCTTTGAATGGTCATGGCCCAAATGAATCACATCCAAATTGCACTTTGCAGCCAGTTCAATTAGTGATTTTTCATTGTAAAAATTGATGTGCTCATGAATTTTTATAACGTTAAAAAACATAACTTTGTTAAACATTGCTCGAGCTACTATTGAAAAAAAATCCCAAACGATTCTCGTGACAGACCATGATGTAAGTGTTTTCAAATTTTTTTCATAAAAAGTTGTTTTAAGGAAGTTGGAAATTTCCCATTGTTCTGCAGGAACTTCAATATATAAAAGGGTTCTGTCTGTAAAACCATCGCTGCCAACGAGATCGCATAACATTTGATACATGTCCGGAATATGTTCAAGCACATGAGCACAAATTATCAGGTCCACCGATGAACCGATATCAGACAGTTCAGCAATAGACGTAACCCCCTCAACAGGGGAAACCTGTGAAACATCCAGTAAATACTTCTGCGTCCCAACAGATTTGGGAATAAATTGGCCTCTATCTCCACCAAAATCGACAACAATATTCAATTGGCTAAGATCAGTATGCGTCCTAAGATATTCTTCCAATAAATGTTTCCGTCTTTCGATTACTTCTGAAGAAAGATTGGAGTCATTCAGCTTTTTTGTATACCAGGGTTCATATCTTCGTCGTGCCTGAAAATACGCCTCTCCCCTGTAATTGGAATAAAGTCTTTCAAGCTCCTTATCATTATATCTGTTTTTGAAAAATCTTAATTGACAGTGGTTACAAATACAAAACTCACAAATGTGCTGCTTGCTTTTCAGCACATATTTCTGAATAAAATCTGGTATCATCGCCGGAATTGTTAGGTATTCAGCGCTGTCACAAATGGGGCATTTGTTCACTACATACATAATTGCACATCCTGACCAAAGCGGATTTTAATACCTGAACGATGTCAGATTGATAATCTTAACTTTATTTTTTTGCCATAAGTGTCCGGATTATTTCTTCTGTTCCACTTTCAAACGAGTTTTGGGGAATCCACCCTGTATCCTTTGTCACTTGAGAAATATCCGCGCAAAGATACATAACCTGATTTTGAGAATATGGAATAGCGCCAAAGTTGAGCACCGCATTTGGAGCAACCTGGTCACGAATAATATTGACGTATTCCTTGAGCTGCCTCCCATTTCCGCTTCCAAGAACATAAGTTTTACCGTCAATTCCCTTTTCGCCCAGCAATCTTAACGCGGCTGCAGCATCGCGGCTAAACAGGAAATCCCATATTTGTTCGCCTTTCGTGAGCTGTGGTGTAATTCCGGTTTTGAGCTGAATGACAGCCGACATAACCATGCTTTTGGGATTATCATTTATGCCGTATACACTTAAAATACGTACCCATAAATGCTTCATTCCTAATTTGTGTGCATCCAATTTTGTCATCTGTCCGGCGCAAAGCTTGGACATGCCGTATCCGTTTTCAGGAAAAGTTGGCGTTTCGGGTGTCAATGCCTCATTAACCCTACCATACTCTGCCTGCGACCCCGCGCCGATGAACATGTCACAGCCAAATCTTTTAGCTGCTCTTACTGCGTCAAGAGCGTACTGGACATTTTGAATCTGCAGATACATGTCATTTCGCGCTTCCCCCGTAGTGCCTTCCCATGCAAAATGATAAAACGCATCATATTTTTGGTTTGTATCATTTTCAATTCTGCCAAGCTCATCCAGTGCACAATACTTAACTGTGACAAGAGGGTGAGAAGGTATTTGGGAAATGCGTTTTGAGTTTTTACGACAAAATACAAGAACTTCGATCTCATGATTTAGCATTTCTTGTATGAGCGCTGTCCCTATCGCACCGGTCGCACCTGTAACAATGATTCGTTTCATAAATAGTTGCCTTTAGTTCCAACCGTAGTGAATTCACCTCAAATTCTGTTTTGGGCTATAGTGAGAGAATACATAAAACCTATTCAACAGGTAAGTGACAATGGATATGGGAAGTATCAATATAAACCCGGCAATGTACTCACTGTGAATAAAGTTGAGCATTATTCGCATTCCCGCAAGATTTAACAGAATCCCGATGGTGTATACACTAATGAATTTGAGCAGTAGAACTAATTTAAATCCTTTATCTCCAAAAACGTATTTTCGCATTGTCTTGAAGTTAAATAAAACGCAGAGAATAGTACCAAACACAATGGCTAACTGATAGTTAAGTCCAATAAAAATTAAAAAAGCAAACATCCCGTAACCGAAAAGTGTATTAACACCTCCTATTATAAGAAATCTGACAAACTTAATTTCAAGAATTCGCTTGACCCAATCAATCAAAATTAATTCTTTCCCTCTCTATAACCAGAGGTTTGTCTTTTGTTTGAGTGTATATTGCCCCAATATACTCTCCTAAAATCCCGATAAACATCATCTGAACAGATCCGAGGAAAAATAGCCCAATCACCAGAGGGGCTGTACCTGCTGAGAAAGTATCCCAATAGGCAAGTTTATATATGAAATAGATAACGGCGACCAGCAGACTTAGACCGCTGCATATGAATCCCAGAAGGGTGGCGATTCGCAAGGGAAGCTTTGTATTATTAACAAATCCCAGCATTGCCATATCAAAGAGAGTATAAAAATTATTCTTGGTTTTGCCAGCATTTCTCTTAGGCTGAGTATATTCGATAATCTCTTTCTTGAAGCCAATTTGAGCAATGATACCCCTAAAATATGGATATGGGTCTTTAAACTGTTTCAACGCTTCAATTACTTTTCTGTCATACAGCCCAAATCCTGTAAAATTGCTAATCAAGTCTTCTTCAGAAACCATTTTGACCAATCCGTAGTATAGTCTCCTGATTGAAAACATAAGTGGAGATTCTCTACTTTTATTCTTTATGGCCATAACAATTTCGGTACCGCTTTCCCATTTTGCAATCAATTTGGGAATTATTTCCGGTGGATCCTGTAAATCTGCTACAAATGGTATTATTGCATCCCCCGTTGCCTGAAGTAGACCGTAATACGGTGACCTGATATGACCATAATTCCCAGCATTAAAAATCACTTTAATGTGTTTGTCATTACTGGCGGCAGCTCGCAAGATATGTGCTGTCTGGTCAGTAGATGCATTGTCAATAAAAATGTGCTCATATGTATAATTTTCAAGATGCTTAAAAATCTCTTTAACGCTATCAATTACTGTTTGGATGTTATCTTCTTCGTTGTAGCAAGGGGTCATAATCGATATTTTTTTCATTGAGCAGTTCTCCCAAATACTTAACTGTTTGGAACAGTGTATTAAACAGTTACAAGTAAGTTTCTACCTTATTGCCTGAGATAGAACAGATACGACAAATCAAGATCACCAACGCTCATCTCAACACCTGTTTTCAGACATTTTTCGGTCCAATTCAAATTGCGTACAATACGGTGTCAAAAAGGTTGAATTCATATTGCCGCAGGTAAAACTTATACTCTGGATTCAGTTTATGAATATAAAGCGGGATGTCCCAAAGATCTTCAGGTTTATGATAAACGCATATGGCAAGTGCAGGTTTTGTCTCACGAATTATCTTTTCCGCTCCTTGAAGCGCAAATAGTTCTGCTCCTTCAACATCCATTTTTATGTAGTTAGGCGTTTTTCCAAAAAAAACATTATCCAGTGCGACACACTGTATAGTCACATCTCCGTCGGTGGCGATTGTCCCGGATGCAGAATCACTACAAAATTTAAGAACTTTATTTTTGCTCCATACCCCACAAGGCATCAGAATGAAATTTACACTTTTTTCGAGAGCTGTTTTCGCCGCCTCTATCTGCAATCCTTTGAAATTCTCATAATCGGGTTCGAAACAAAAGTAAGAGTCCGTAGAAAAATGTGACACGACAGCTGCAATCGAATCGCCTGTGAATGCGCCACAATCTGCAAATTGAATTACATCATAGGGAAAATCTATATCCTGCGGGCAATATTGCGGACATTCGTCTGGCAAGGGAAGCGAATCGAAGGAATATGTCGTCCGGACATTCAATATGCAATCGAACAGATCAATACTCTTCTGATCCGCGAAAAGTTTTCGCACGGTTGTGGTAGAGACGGCGTTCAACATCTTCTCTGATGTACTCAGCCAATATAATGTACCAATATCTTCACCGTACTGCTTATAAAATGCGTAAAAATCAATAACATTCTCAAATCCAGATTCCGAAATTTTTTCTACAATCTCCCGCATATCGGCTTTCGGATTGAATACAGAGACAATAACCGGATACTCTAAATATTCAGTTTTATCTTTAGCCTCTGATAGCCTGAGAACGGGAATCCCCTGTATTTGTGTCTGATTTGAATACTCATCGATAAACGCAGCCACAGTTGAATCATATGAAGAGATCGCTTGTAGCACCTTTTGACCCGTTTTGCCCGCACCGTATATTAAACATTTTTGCATACCTCCTCCTCGTTACTTTCTACGAGCATATTCTTCTGCAACTCATCTTTGTTCAGATACGGAAACATGTCTTCCAAAGAAGAGGAGACCATAGTGCCGTCTTCGAGTTTTTTTGAAGATACTTTGGGTGAAAAAATATAGTTTTTAACAATCATTACCTCGCAAAGCACCGGTCCTTTCATATTCAGCACTTTCGCGATGTTCAGTTCAATATCCGCATGGCTTTCTATTCGTTCCGTCTGTAATCCATACGCTTTACCGATCTTGATGATATCTGGAAATGTTACTCCCGACGACTTATCACAGCCGATCAGTTCTCCACCAAAGAAATTATTCTGAGTTTGTCGTATCGAATGGTATCCATTGTTATTAAAATAAAATATTTTTATCGGCAAATCATGCTGCTTGACAGTTTGCAGTTCCTGAATGTTCATTTGAAGGCTTCCATCCCCTGCAAGACAAATAACCTGACCTTTTTTCAAGGCAAAAGCAGCCCCTATGGCAGCCGGTAAGTCATACCCCATAGCGGCACAGCCGGAATTTCCGAATAAATGTTGGCCCTCCTTCACTACCGCAGCCTGCATCATAGTTACCGAAACAGTACCATTCCCTGAAACAAAAACATCCTGTGCGCTGGATATTGATGTTATTTTTTCAAGGAAATAATACGGATGTACTTTTTCGTTGATGTCTCTATATTCTGCAAGGACAACGGGATAGGCATTCTTTATGCCCTGGCACCAACTGGTCCATTCTGTTGCGTGGGTAACTGTTTCATCGAATTCTTTGAACAGCGCTTTTATGAACACTTTGGCATCCATATGTACAGCCATATCAGGCTTTAACGTCGGCTTTCCCAATTCCGCTTCATCGATATCAACAACAATCTTATACGCGTTTTTCCCAAAATTCTCCCAGTTATAACTTGTTTGACGGATGTTGTTTCTTGTTCCTATCTCTACCAGGACATCAGCGTTCTGTAGGGCGAAATTGCCAGCTCTCGTTCCCTGTATGCCAATTCGACCGATATACATTGGGTGACTACTCGCGATAACATCTAATCCATTGAACGTTGTTACCACTGGAATTTGAAGTCTATCGACGAGGTGAATTAATTCTTTTCTTGCCCCGCTAATATTGATTCCATTTCCTGCAACTAAAAGTGGGCGTTTCGAGTTTTCAAGTAATTTGGCAACGTCCGGTACTTTCGCTATTGATGACAGATATCCGGTTGTATCTTCGTCCGGAATGTATGTTCGCAGGTCGTCGGCTTCGACAACCGCCGCCTGCACATCGATTGGAATATCAAGCCAAACCGGGCCGGGGCGCCCACTTAGAGCAATGTGTATGGCCTTTTGCAGTTGATAAAGAATATCATTGCTCTGTGTCACTGAAACAGCATACTTTGTAATCGGTTCAACGATCCTGACAATATCTACTTCCTGATCTCCAAGCTGCCGTAATTTAGATTTCGGATAATGTGTGATAGTCGTCGACGTTTTTACCTGGCCCGACAAGTAAAGAACTGGCACCGAATCAGTCCACTGCCCCAAAACCCCTGTAAGTGTATTTAATCCCCCAGGACCAGTGGTTACGTTGACAACACCGAGTTTACCCGAAGTTCTCGCATATCCTTCCGCCGCTATTGCGCATGCCTGTTCGTGATGGCAGCAAATATAATTAAGGCGCGTTCCCAATGAATTGTTCAAATGCATAGCTCCGCCGCCTGTAACCATAAAAAATTTTTCTATACCGACGGAATGCAGGTAATGGGCAATAATGTCAGAAACTTTTGTCTTCATCTTTTTATTCTTCGTCTTCTCTGTCATTGGTGAGATCATCAACTGTGATACCCCTGTCATATATATATGAACGTAAAATTGGTTCGGTAGCATAAGGGCTATCTACGGAATCGATAAAAATGGGATCGTCTTTTTTTATAGGCTTCAGGATTTTCTCTCCGGAAATCAACTCCCGGCAGGAAAGTTGACCTTTCAATAACGGTATGGCCATGTAGACATCCTGATCTATTGTGCCATGTTCAAACACTTGACCTTTACATAAATCGCGTTTCGCATATACGCCTCGCACTAATCCTTCCAGATATTGTAATTCTTTTTTCGAACACACCCGTTTATGTGAGCCGCTTCCTCCGCACATTTCTTTTGCTTTAAAAAACGCTTTAAACCAGGTGTCGATCTGATGCGGTAATGAGCAGTATTTTGCAATTTCCTTATCATCGGCATTGACATCTATATGCCGTTCGAACGTTCTAGCGCCTTTTGCATATGAAATCAGCATCGACGAAGTCCAATCATGATATTCATGTGTCGAAAAACCGATCACGTGGTCCGGATAACGGTTCCTTAAAAAATCTATCTGGTTCAATTCAAGTTCTCCATCTTCAGATGGATAAAGGGAAACGCAGTGATTAATTGCCATGGGAATATTGCGACTGCTGAAAAAACGCACTAAATCATCAAGCTCTTTTAGCGAAGAACCACCTGTTGAAACGATTGTTGGCTTTTTAGCGGCAGCGATTTTTTCCAACAGCGGCCAATCATTCAAGTCTGAGCTGGCAACTTTTATAATTTCGACTCCAAATTCGATGCATTTGTCCACCGACTTTTCATCGAAAGGTGTTGCCATAGTCAAACATCCAGACTTTTTAATTGTATCAACCAGGTGTCGCAATTGATTCCATGGCATTTCGGTCACTGTGGTTTTCCAAATGTACCGAATTTCGTCATGCTTTCGATGTTTTTTATGTATGAAAGAATTGACATCTCTAAATTGAAGTTTTATTGCCGCCTTTACTCCGTTAACACGTACGATTTTTGCATAATCGTTAATGATTCTTAGCCCTCTATCCAAACTACCCCAATGATTGTTCGCCAATTCGAGAACGAATAATTCATTAAAAATATCCCGCAACATTTCTACTCCCTCGTCTCTAAAAAATTTTTCAACATGAGAAAATTATCAACAATATGTTCGGGATTTCGCTTCAGTATTTCGCATTTGCTTCCATACCCACCCAGTATGATGCAACAGGGAATTCCACTCGAATGGGCGGCTTCGATGTCATTTTCATGGTCGCCAATATACATGCAATGGTCCTGTTTAACATTTTTAGTGGACAGAAAATGAATGAGCATTTCTGTCTTTGACATTACTTTTCCTCCAATTGTATCCGGACTGATTACTTCAATGAAATAAACGGAAAGATTTTTGTTTTGGAGAATTTTCAACGTCGGCTTTAACGGCTTATTGGTAACACAGTAATTACCTTTCCCGGCTGCCACCAGGTATTCCAGCACTTTACATGCGCCGTCGATGACTTGAGTTTCATTATATTCGATACTGTCATAAATTTCTCTGAAACGGAAAATAATCCTGTCAATCTCCTCTTGTGAAAGCGCAGCGTTACTCCGGGAAAGCATCATCTGCAAAGGAAGTCCAATTACATTCCTGGGTATATCAAAACGTTTGAATCCGCAGTCATCAATACTTTTTTCTATCGACGCAATGATGTCCGGTGAAGAATCAATCAGTGTGCCATCCAGATCCCAAATGAAGTGCTCAATATTATTTATCATGAATTCCAATGCGCCATCCTTAAATCGAGAGTCTGTTTACGGGAGAAACCAGTCTGATAACGCCAATGAGTAACTTTCTGGCAATGTATCCACTGTCTCGATTACAAAACCACTGTTTCAATAGTCCGTGATTTCTACAATAAATTTTGTTTACACTATCCGTCATTTTTTTTGGCATTCGCTGTTTTGAAGCTGCAAAAACCGTATGCTTTTTTGATAATGAGTTTTGATTTGTTGTTTAAAACCTCCACCGATGTCGAAGTTTTCTGTATCAGTTTGTGTAGAATTAGCATTATGACACATTATTGGTTTTAATCGATGGTGTTGAGAATAAATTTATAAGATTTTACCTTCTGGTTCTTCAGCCCCATCGCTTTAAACTTCGTGCGAGCCATCATTTGTTGTTTGAGCTGCCGAGATGGGTTTCGTATTCGAGAATTTCATTGCGTCTTTGTTTTGCCTCGCGTTTTTGTTCTTCTGAATAAGAACCCAAACGTTCCGCCAGGTCCAGATATGCGCGTGCCTCTTCAAATCTTTTAAGGCCTCCCAATGCCCCTGCGATTGCGAGACAAATTGGGAAGCTATTGCTTTTTAGTTTTTCAGCTGATTTAAATGCTGAAAGTGCGGCAGCATAGTTTCTGTCCTGCTCAGCGTATATCAGCCCGAGGCTATACCATGCTGAAAAAGTTGGAAAAACAGCAACACTTAATTTTAGATTCCTTTTTGCTCGTTCCGGGTCATTGTACTTGTGCAAAAGAACTGAGGCGATTCTTTCCAGTGCAATCGCCTGAATAGGAGCCAGTCTTCTCTTTTTCGCTTTGTCATGTGCTTTGAGGTAAAGCGCAAGTGCCTTTGAGTAGTTGCCTTGGTTTTCGTAAGCGAATCCTGTATTGAAAACCGTATGCGGATGGTTGGGGTTTATTTGATATTCGGCTTGCCACAGGGAAAGCTCTGATTTCCATGCCTGAATGCGAATAAAAGATAGAAGGGCAAAAGTAAGAACTATTCCCGCAAAAAAAAATTTACTGTATTTGGGGTACTTTAGCAGCAGAAAGGCGCCAGCCAATGCCAGACCCACAGAGGGGATGTACAAATATCTCGATGCAAATTCTCCCGACGTTTGTAAAAGGAGCAGAGAAGGTGCGACAGCGACACTCCAGAAGACAAGTCCTGCGGCGATGACAGACGAGACCCTTAGTTTCACTGCAATTAATATCAACAAGGGGAATAACAGCCAAAAATATGGAGCGCCCGCATATACTGACATTGATGTGATTAAAGATAGCGAACATGGAAATATTGAAAGGAACAGTGCTGTAAAAAAATCGGCAGGGAAACGAATGACTGCAGTTTGCAGGTGTATGTCCATGCTTCCCTGCAGAACCTTCGCCCTTATGGCGATGTAAATTCCCAAAACAACCACACTGACAGCGAGTGATAGTAAAGACTTGCGATTTCTAAAACGACGGCTTATCAGCGTGAAAAGTAAAAAAACTGGAATCAGAACGCCAGTCTCCTTGCTGAAAATGGCTATTATTGTGAAGAAAATTATTGCCGCAAGGTATTTGACTTTTCCTGATTCGGTCCAGCGTGCATGGGCGCCGATAGTCGCTATCAGGCAGGGAAGAACAATGATGTCTCCAAGATTGGAGATGAATAGAACTGAGTCAATGCAATATGGCGTTGTTGTAAACAGCAGGGCTGCTGCGGCGGAAGCGAATGGGATGCCACCTTCTTGCGAATGATCTGATTCTGATTCAGCCGGATGGAGGAACCAGTGGAGAATGCGTTTAAATGCAATGAAAACAAGTAAGACGGTTATGCAATGAAGCAGATACTGAAATATTCTATATCCTCTTACGTTAGTTCCAAACAGCTGATATTCAAAATACAGTATGGCAGTATTTATGGGTCGGTAAAAGGGGATGTCGCGGTTGTCATTGGTAATCGCGTGGAGGTAATTTCGGCTCAGCGAATCTTTTAGCGTGTCAATGTTGTGCAGTGCCGGATTGTTTACAATCAGTTCCTTGTCGTCCCAGACGAAAGGATAATTCAGTGTGGGGGCAAACAGCGAGGCAGTTATCGCAACCAGAGCAATATGATACTTGAATTTCTTTAGCTTTGATTGGACGAGAGTTTTCATTGCGCTTGCTCCTGAAAGTGAATTTCATCATCGCCATTTTCTGATTTCAGATAACTCGAATAGTTTTTGATGCGATTTCGAATTACGTTTTTTTGCTTTTTTGTATGCCAGCGGGCAGTCAATGCCTGTCGCAGAACCCAAATTGCCTCTTCGGGATGGCCAGCATGGAGGCGGATTTGCGCAAGATTAAAAACGTATTGCAATTCATACTGATTATACCAAAGCGCTTTTTGTATATAATGGGTGGCAAGGTTGATGTCACCATCTCGACGCAGGACAATCTTACTCAAAATGGCATACTTCATAGCTGCTCTTCGGCCGTACAAAGGACGGTTGTTTTGTTCGAACTCGATAATCGTTTTCTCTGCCTCGTTGAATTTTTTTCTGCGAATGAGTGCTTCGCAGAGATTTGCCGCATCGACAGCCGAGTGTGGATGATAGAAGTACTCCGCTGTGTATAGACTTAAGCTGTTATTCCAATCTGATATTCTTATGAACGATAACAATGCCAGAGATACCACGGCAATTGGCAATGCAAAATGGAGTTTTGTGGTCGCGGCTCGTGAAAAAAATGGAAGGACAGCGATGAGCATCGTAGTCAATGGTATGTTGAAGTAACGAATGGGGATAAAAATGCTTCCCCAATGGCTGTCTGCTCCCGGCAATGACGGGATAATGACCAGTGCGCTCAGGTACCAGGATAGCATTGAAAAATATCGGATGTTTTTGTTCCCGTGTTTGACTGTCAGCAACAACAGCGGGAGCAGGACGTATAAAATGCCCCATACCCATGCCGCAATATCTGTATCATGAAGCATAAGATGTGCACCTGCCGGCACAGGCAAAAAAGTGTGTTTTAGTAATTGTCCCCAGGCAAAAAGCAATAGAATTGGGTCAATCTGGAAGGCTTTGTTAACAAGAGGCGTGAGCTCTCCGGCATTGGTGAGCGTAATGTTTCGCAGTATTAAAAAAGTTAACACTGGAAGAATTGTTACTGGAAAAAGTATAGCAATGGAACGTTTCGGAATCCTTCCGGCAAATGAGTGTGGTCGACAGAGTCGAACGGTAAGAATGGCCAATGGTAAAATACCAATACAAAGTATGCCCAATTCCTTTGATGCACATGAAAAAAAAGTTGCCATTGCAATGGCAGCCGGCAACCCCCTTTTGGGGCAAAGAAGATATTGTATGGATAATGTTAGCGACAGGACCATGAAAAGCAGCGACAGATGGTCTGAGATATTCGAAGCCATGCACAACACTTCAACGGACAATGGATGGATACAAAAAATCATGCAAACCCAAATTGCCGCGATTTTTTGGGAGGGGCAAATGGTTACAAGGAGCAGGGCGATAGCAATTCCCGTTGCCAGCAGGGCTATTAGAGACACAGTGTGATAAATCCAGGTCGAACCGCCAATGTTGGCCAGAAGCCAAAGGACGAAACTGGTCAATGGGCGCCAATAGCCGGGAAGAGGGGCAGTGTTGTAAGATGAATTTTCCCAAAATGGTACGGTTAAAATTTCCCATGGACTTTTGCTAATCATTGTTTGTTGAAAATCGCGAATGAGAAATACATCATCCCAAACGAGTTCGTTATGAACAACCATTGCACTTGCTGCCACCGTCATAAGTCCCGAAATTATCAGCGGTGGCAGCTTGCTGTCTGACAAAAGGCGTGATTCAAGTATAGATTTAAAAAAATTCATTTTTCACCAACATTTTTGCTGGCGTCAATTTGCATTATTTCATTTCTTAAATTTAACAGGTATTTCTTTTGCTGAGTAGAAAACTGACGGTTGCCAACTGCGGACTTCAGCAGTATCGCCGCATCATCCCTGCGTCCTTCAGCGGCGAGAATTATGGCAAACCTTTCTATGAATTTGATTTTGTTGGGATTAATTGAAATAGATTTTTGGGCCAGCATATGGGCCGTTTGCAGATCGCCATCTCTTCCAAATGATATTTCTGATCTGATAGAGGAAATATCCGCTTCCATCAATCTGCGTTGCGCTTGATATTTTTTTTCAAAATCGTTCAACAGTTTTTCGGCATCTGTGAACGCATGAATCCCTATGAGTGCTTCAGCCAGATTGATGGTTCGGTCGGGTGAATCCGGAGAAGCCGCCACTTCTGATGAAAAAAGCGATATACTGTCTTTCCACTGGGAAATCCTGATGTAGGCATTTGATGCCAGCGTTGCTGTAATCAACGGTAGCAAATAGAAAAGTTTTGACGATGACAGGCGGCGAGATACGATTGGCGTAAGCGCAATTAAATATCCGGGCAATGCCAGGTGAAAATATCTGACAGGAATTTCGACAAATTTGTCGGAGGGAAGGACGGCGAAAAGGGAGGGAATGAGTAAAAGATGTGCTGCACATAACCCAAAAACTATTTGCGCGAATTTTGACGATTTTTTATGTGCTATGACAATTGTGACGATGGTTGTCAGAATAGCAACTGAAGAAAGTAGAATATGCAGGACGTGTGCTTCCATTGCACCAGCAGTGGTACCGGATGGTGCAAAACACACGATTTTTTCTATGGCAAGCCCAATTCCAAAAAAGATCGACGTCAAGAATGTCGCGTCCATGGATTTCGAGATCACTGCGTCGCTACTTGCCAATACAAAATGGCGCAAGATAAGAAAGGCGATAGCGGGCACGATACATGAACACCACAATTCTGTTTTTTGTTTTGCTGTCAGCTTTACCCAATCGAGATGCTGAGGCAGTTTCCTAAGTAGTGCAAACCCTGTTGGAATGATTGCCGCAATGAGACCAAATTCTTTTGACGAGCACGAAAGAAATACCAGAGTACTGATAATAAACAAGCGGATTCCACCCGGGTTTTTAATGTATTTCAAAATATGATAGAATGCGCTCCAGAAAAAAATCAAGGCAAGATGGTCAGAAATGTTCGCTGCCATGCAGGTTACTTCTGCCGTTAAAGGATGTGACAGATACAGCAGACCCGCCCATTTTGCGAAATGGGTAATCTCGGGAGGAGAGAGAAATGTTTTTGCAAAAAAATATATAGTAATAGATGCCAGTATCGCTGCGAGCAGGGATACCCCATGGAACATCCAGGGGGCTTGATGAATCAGGCTTACCCCCCAGAGGATAAACGACGTCATGGGGCGCCAGTAGTTCATTAGAGGTTCTTCGACAAACGACGAATTTTCCCAGAAGGGACGTGTGAGTATTTCCGACAATGTCGTCCATTTTCCAAGAAGTGGGTTATTGTCGATGATATATATATCATCCCATGTGAGTTGGTTGAAGACCACCGGAAAGATTGCAAGGAGCGTGACCGTTGTGGATACTGAAAATATGATTTGGCGCTTGTTAAGAAACGAATTTTCGTTCATGAGTCTGCTTGTCTTCTGGTGCCACATCACTGAATAAAAATGCATGGTGCATTGGCATTTTCAGGGGGCCAGAATCATAAAGAGGTCAAAGGGGATAAAGTTCATATCTTTTTGCCAACGATCGTATAGCTCGTTATATTTTAAAAAATCCTTTTGCGCCTGGTCGTCAAGTAGAACAGATAGCTCCCTGGTGAGATTGTCTCTGATTTCGGGCGGTTGTTCCTGGACGAGCATTGCCTGGAGGTGTTGTATGACCAGTTCATCCATCCCTTCCTTTTCAAGAAGGCCCGAAGCGAGCATTGAAGCATAACCGGGGGCATTGCTCATATTGGATGCCTTTTGAATGATCATTGTGCCCTTTCTTTTAAACTTTCTTTTTTCGGTTTCATTTTTTACGAATGGCAGCATTTCGTAATAGTATAGAAAGCCCAGGTGGAACATCAGTTCACCATCGGCTGGAAAATACTGTAGCCCCTTTTGCAGGATTGCAGCTGACATCTCAACCGTTTCCCGACTGATGATGCCCTTGTGATAAAGCGTCAATCTGGCACCGTGGAGATAAGCCGCATGAAAGTGCGTATCGAGGGATGTCACTGCCTGTATGTAATCCACGCTGTTGTTTTTGTCGCCGCTGGCGATGACTTTGGGATTCGGCAATTCCGTCGCTTGTGATTTGTCGGGTACGGCCTTTTTGGAACTGGTAGCAAAGTAGAGAATAAATTTGACCCACAGTGCACTGGCCAAGGCTTCATTGTATCCCATACAAAACGCCTGTAGCCATCCCGAAGAGGGAAGGTAATAGATTTCTGATTCTTTTTGCGAAGTCTCGAAAGCCTTCCGGGCATGTGGCTGCACCAGCAATGCACAAATAAAACAAACGACAAGTGCTGCACCGAAAAAAAACTGATTCTTGCTGGACATGAACACAATGTAGCGCATTGCGACAAACTCGACCAATAAATGTTTGGATATAATGGATTTATTATGTTGGAAGAGGGGTTACTCGAGAGGATCGACTTTATAGATACCGGAAGAGCCGTGAATTTCGCCACCAACCACTTCCGCATCGCGACGGAATTCGGAATAGTTCGCGTCTCCGTCCAGATTTCCCCTCGCCGCCGCAGTGAATACCGCAGTGGAAATCGCACAGCCATTCGTCCCTGCAGTGACATTTACACCGAATGAATAAGCATACAGATGGTTATCGGACATCGCGAAATCCAGAGCCTCCCATGTTTTTTCGCCATACCATGCCGATGGTGTTGCAATGTACTCACCGTCGCCGGGGGTGGCACTCGGATACCAGGTATGCGCAGAAGGCAGACATCGGGTTGTGGATTGGGCACTCACGCCGCTGGCCACATGTTTCTTCTCGAAGTACGCCACAGCTCCCTCATACATCCGGTCCACATTCACCGTCGCTTCGGATGTTTTGGCGCGTTTCATGTAGTTAATGAAGGCTGGGATGGCCACCGCGGCAAGGATACCGAGTATTGCAACCACAATCATCAACTCAATGAGGGTGAACCCACGTTTTTTCAATAGATTTCTCATTTTCTCACCTCCTGCGACGGCACCTTCTCTATGCCGGTCGTTTTGTTAACCCTCCCGGGGGGAAGGGAAAATTGATTTTTTTAAATCAGGGACATGCCACTGTGTCCAGTGCAACGATGCTTGCCTTGCCATGATAAATTTCGAAGCCACCGCATGTGCCGTCGCCGTTTAAATCTTCTGCGGCACGGGCGGCGAACCAGAAATCACTGGCAGTATTGATTCCTGTGCCATCGAAGATGCCCAGATCTGCATCGTCCGATGGAATCCCCGCCAAAATGTAATACGAGTAAAACAAATCATTGTCCGGGCGCACACCCAATTGATCCCAGTTGTCGTTGCGCGTCCAGAGTCGGCCAATAGCACCGGGGTTGTCGTCCGGACGCCAGGCGCCATCGGTTGCATATTGTCTGAAGGTAGCGCGATAGGCTTCCTGTTTGATTCGAATATCAGAAAGGACACTGGTGGCCTCCGCGGCGTGGGCGCGAGCTACATAGCGTCGATACGCAACCATGGCAACGGATGCCAGAATGCCCAGGATGCCCACCACAATCATGAGCTCTATTAATGTGAATCCTGAATTTTTAATGGTTGTTTTTTTTATCATGCTGTTCCTCACTCAGAGCAAGTTGGGTGCCAATTATGCGAAAACGATTATTTTTTCACAAATATGGCAAAAGCCCCGGGTGAAATCCAGAATTTTCGAAAAATTATTTCTTGTTGTGATACTCATTTTCAATAACTGTCGTTCGCAAGTTTCATAAATGGTCATTTTGTATCGTTGTTAGGACTAATCGTCCCGATTTAACCGGTATCTAAGCGAGCGAACAGTAATTCCAAGCAGCTTTGCTGCGGCCGACTGCACTCCGCCGGTTTGATCCAATGCTTTCTTTATATACTGAGATTCAACTTTGGCCAGGGTGGCATCCAAATCAATTCCGTCTCCGGTCATTTTATTGGGGGCGGGGATGATGCTTTCGGCGGTATGTTTGGTGAGTCGGGGCGGCAAATCCACAGGTGTAATCAAGTCGCCGCTGGCTAGAGCCACCGCTCTTTCGAGGATGTTTTTCAGTTCACGAACGTTTCCGGGGTACCGGTGTTCCATCAGGTAGCGCATGGCAGCAGGGTGAACATCCCTGGCCTGACTTTTGGCTTCGGACGCAATTTGGGGCAAAAAATAATCAATGAGCGGTTTGATGTCCTCTTTTCGCCTTCGCAACGGCGGAATCTCAATACTGATCACATTGAGCCTGTAATACAAATCTGTGCGAAACGCCCCATTTTCGATGAGGCTTTGCAGGTTCTGATTGGTGGCAGAGATAATTCGGACATCCACGGGAACTTCCATCTGCCCTCCCACCGGTCGCACCGTTTTTTCCTGCAACGCGCGTAACAGCTTCACCTGCAACGTCACGGGCAACTCTCCCACTTCGTCGAGAAACAGTGTGCCGCCCTCCGCTGCCTGGACCAGCCCCGTCTTGTTTTCTGTGGCGCCGGTAAATGCGCCTTTCATGTGGCCAAACAGTTCAGATTCCATCAATTGTTCAGGGAGCGCACCGCAATTCACAGGGATAAACGGAGCCGACTTTCTGTTGCTGTTAAAGTGAATGGCGCGTGCGATGACTTCCTTGCCGGTGCCGGATTCACCTGTCAGCAGAACAGCGGCGGGTGAATTTGAAATTTTTTCGCAAAGGAAAATGATTTGTTTGATGGCCTCCGAATGACCAATGATATCATTAATGCGTTTTTCGCCCTTTACCCGGGACCGCAAATCGATATTTTCCCGAACGAGTTTGCGGTGCTCCAGCGCCTGCGCCACCACCACCTTGAATTCTTCAATGTTAAACGGTTTGTTAACGTAGTCAAAGGCACCCTTTTTCATGGCTTTCACTGCGCTGTCGGTAGTGCCGAAAGCCGTAATCATAATCACAGGACAGTGCGGATCACGGGTCTTTACCTGGCTGAGAACCTGCAGTCCATCACCGCGATCCATGGCGAGATCTGTGATAACAAGGTCGAACCGATTGCCTTCCTGGAGTAATTTCATCGCCTTGTTGCCGTTCGAGGCCGTTGTGACATCGAACCCCTGCCGTTTCATGAGGATGGACAGCATTTCACGGACAGAAAGTTCATCGTCTATAATTAGAATGTGACAATTTTCGTTCATTGCGGAAGTGTACTCCAGAAATATGGCTGTATCTAAAAAAGTGTGAAATAAAGCGGAGATTTATAGGGGTATTGGCGCCTGAATCAGCATTTTTTGCAGACAGCGACCAGAAACCCGCCAAATCGGGCCAGCGGCGAATTGAGCGCCCATTTTTCGGCTTTCTGCAAGACTGATTTCACCCCCACAATATCGTGGATTTTGGCTATGGGAGTGAAAACTCGAACTCCTTTAAATCCCTGAAATACCATGCCGTGGGGAAGGTAGCTGCGCACTTCCCGGGGAGTGTCCCAGCGGCAGAATACATCTGCTTCTGTTCTGCTGGCGCTGATGTTTCCCGGCCCCCCCAGCACTTTGGCCAGGTGCCGGATACTGAGTGTGTTGTAAAACTCCGCCACCATGTATCCGCCGGGACGCAGCACCCGCTGCATCTCCTGGAGCGCCTCTTTAATGTGTTCCACATGAGCCAGCACCTTGAATGAATATGTCAAATCGAAGCTGTTGTCTGGCCAGGGCAGCGTCTCGGCCACTCCCTGACAGACGTCCAGTCCGCGTGCGCGGGCTTTTTCGAGCATCTGTTCAGAAATATCAATTCCCTTTACAGACCTGGCCATTTGCTGGATTTCTTTCATAATGAGCCCAGTGCCACATCCCACTTCGAGTACGTCCCCATCTTTTGCCAGCGGGCGGATGATGTCCAGTTCCAACTGGTCAATCAGCGCATGGTATCCTTTTTCCCGGTTATTTTCGTACCAGCCGGCAAAATCGTCGTAATAGCTTTCATTGTTGTGCGTCATCTTACAATCCTTGTCCCCCCGCAGCATCTTCAACTCGCGTCGTTATTATTCGAGCAACTCGTCATACAGGTTTTCCACGGCTTTGGCCATGCTCAATGCGTTATATGTGGTATGGACCAGTGCGTGGCCAATTCGTCCCAAAGCACCAGCCTCTGCAGGAGAATGCAGCAGGCGAAGCGCGGCTGCCGCAACATCTGCCGAGGTACAGGCGCCAATGGCCGCGTTTTGAGCGATCAACTCGTTTAGCGGCCCGGTATCCGCGAGCACCAGTGGAATTCCATGTGCCATGGCTTCCAACAGTATCAGGGGAATGTCCATTTTGGCGTAGAGATTGTTTTGCGGGAGCAGCAGTACATCGACCAGTCCCACAAATCGGTGCATTTCTTCAATTTCATCCAGGAAACGCACGCGGTGTCCCAGCGAACTCAGTTCCTTTTGAATTTGTTGCTTGCGGGATTTCGAACGCTCGGTTTTGGCACGACAGGCAAATATAACGCTAACGTTCCTGGCGCCGGCAAGAATCGCTGGTGCGGCCTGTGCCACCAGACTGGCCGCATTGGAAAATTCAAAATCACCGGGAAACAATACGATTCGATTGTTTTTCAGGTCGAACCTGTCTCTCAATTTTGTTTTTTCATCTTCCGCAAGCGGGGCAGGGGGCGTAATTCCCGGGGGGATGTGGACCACGCGCTTTGGCGAAATGCCAACACTGAGCAGCTTGTCCCTTGAGTCTTTCGAGAGAACAATGACTTTATCAGTAAAAATGAATCTGTTCACGTCATTGTAATCAAGGGGCCTCGATGAGAACGTCTGCACCGTTTTCACCCGCGTCGCCGCCCGCTGCAAACGTCCCGCAGTGGCACTGAGCCGGTTGGGTGCAAAAAAATAATGGTAAATTTGAGAGTGTTTTTTTTGGAGACCGCGGAACATCACTTTGATGTTCTGTTTCAGCCCAGCTTTAAAATGGCCTCCTGAGGGGTATATGCGCTCGTAGCTGACGTGGCTGTGTTCCGGGAAAGCAAAATCCCGTGTGGTCAGTATTCGGTATGAATAGCGGTCACCATGGCAAATCTGTTCTTTGGCGATGTTTTTACCGGAATCATTCCACGGAGGAACAATGGGTTTGGATATAACAAAAACTTCTTTTTGAGGCATCACGTCCGCTCTGGAGATTAAATAAGGTTGAGAATCAAATCGGCCAATTCCGCTTTGGTAATAATGCCGGTTTCCTGGAAATCGCCGTTGGATTCAAAGATGGTCACTTTGGTCATATCTCCTTCAAGGGCATCAGCGGCCAGATTCGAAACGATGACATCCGCGCCTTTTTGCTGCAATTTGGCGGTGGCGTTTTGTTTGAGATTTTCAGTTTCCAGGGCAAAGCCTATCAATTTGGGCGTTGATGCATTTCGATATTTTTCGCCCAGCCCCGCCAGTATGTCCGGATTGGGCACCAGTTGAATTTGATTGAGTTGCGGCTTCTTGATTTTTTCGTCCGCTTTCGAAGCGGGGCGGTAATCGGCAACAGCTGCGCACATTACCACCGCATCCGCATCATCGCAATGAGCCAGAACAGCCGCCTCCATTTCCAGGGCCGAGCGCACGTGAATGATTTGGCAGTTGGATGGTGGCGCCAGCGAAACCGGACCGGATATCAGCACCACATCTGCGCCGCGCAACTGGGCTCTTTTTGCCAGCGCATAGCCGGTTTTACCACTGGAGCGATTCGAAATATAGCGAACCGGGTCAATATCCTCCACCGTGGGACCGGCGGTAATGACGATTTTTTTTTGGGCCAAGTCTCTGTGCGTGAATGCGAGCACTTCGGCCATAATATCTTGCGGGGAGGCCATGCGACCCTGACCAACGGTGCCGCACGCAAGTTCTCCCGACGTGGGCTCCACAAAGTGCCAGCCATGGTAATGGCGAAGGGTTTCAAGGTTTCGCCTTGTGGCGGGATTGGTGTACATGTTGGTATTCATGGCCGGGGCCGCTATCACCGGACCAGCAAATGCAAGGGTCACTGACGAAATCAGATCACTGGCTCTGCCTGTGGCGCATCGGGCCAGGTAGTCAGCGGTCGCCGGAGCGATGAGCATTAAATCCGCCTCGGTGGGCATATCAATATGTTCCAGAGCGCCCTGTGTTCGTCCAAACATCTGCACCGCCACCGGTCTCCCACTCAATGCTTCCAGTGTGAGGGGCGTGATGAACTGACAGGCGGCCTCGCTCATCACGATTTGTACCGTGGCGCCCGATTTTTTTAACAGTCTGCACAGTTCCGCGCTTTTGTAGGCGGCGATACCGCCGGTGACGCCCATCAGCACGTGCATTCCCTTTAATGATTTCATAGTAACTGTCATAGCGAAACGTATGTATCGCGAATTCTCGTAAAACGCATCAGAAAATTTGTGTAGTTTTTTTGCCTACATAAAACTACCATGGTATACACGGGGTACATGGTTCCATATACAACCGTTTTTGGAGGCAAAAATGAGCAACTATAACGAAGAAACCGGCATCACCAACGACGTTCACGATGACTTGAATGAAAGATTGAACGATGGCCAGAGCGACAATATTGTAAAGCTTCAGGTGGATGGGGCGTCGCGGGTGGTGAATACCATTCAGGATCAGAAAACGGCGATGGGCAGGTCTCTGGTGTGTCCATTCCCTGCGCTTGAGGTGGATATTCCCATTCGATTCACCGACGCTGGTGGAGAGGAATGCGAAGGACGGATTCATCGTATTGGCGTGGAGGATGATCCGGAAACCGGATTACCGAAACTCAGGCTCTCCGTTCGCACCGTTAAAGATGATCGTGAAACCATGCTGAGGGCCCCGGCGGAAGAGTTGTTGGCAGAAGCCAGCGCATTGACAGCCGTGCCGCAGGAAGTGGTGACCGCAACCCATTCGACGATGGATGATTTCGCCGAAATGGGCGTGACTGACACCGGGATTGATGTAGTGGTGGATTTCCCCGAAGATCGCCGCGTGACGGCGGAATCTCTGGAGGCAGCGGTATCGGCATCGTTGTCTTCTGTTGATATTCCACGCCCCAATACACAGATAAGCGAAGAGATTGAACTGGGTGACAACGTGCTGATGGACAGACTCTTCGACGACTTGCAGGAGACCACTACCGCGGAGTTGCTGTCACTGGAGGATGTGGATGCCTGCAAACTTCAGGAACACAAAGGGGATCCGCAGTGGGTATGTTACTCTGATATGCCCATTCCATCCGCGATTAAGGAACGGGCTCAGACACGTCGGCGCAGGCGCGCTGTAGCCATCGCAGCGTGGATGATGGTGCTTGGGATTGCCGCAGGTGGTGTGTATGTTCTTGGTAAAGCAGGGGTGGTCAACGTGGACAAAGCGAAGCAGTATGTGTCGATGGACGACAGCACTCCCAAAGCAACCGACTCGCTGGCACAGTTGAGCGATAAAAGTGAGGCCACCGAAGCTGCGCAAACCAGAGCGCTGACAGATGCCGTTGTAACCGATGAAAGACCAGAGCTGGTTGAAGCGGCTGCCGAAGAAATGGCCGAGATTGAAGCCACAGACGGAAAGATGGTGGATGCAGGCGATGCCGAAGCGTCAGAAGTCGCCGTAAATGAAGAGGTTGCTGAGAACGACGATGTGGTTGTATCGTCCGAGAGTGAAATGAATGCAGAAGAAGAAAAGGACGCCGTCTCCGCGCTGTCAACAGACGTGGTATTGCCTACACGCTGGCCGGCCGAATTTGCCACCTCATACCGGTTGCAGAATCCAAATGGTGTTGTCGTGGATGTTCCAGGCGGTCTTGTAAAAAGAGAGGGCTGGCTGACTCTGAAAGAAGGCGATAAGATTATCCGGTCCATTAAGGCCGTACAGCGGGAAAACGGCGCCCGTTTCATCGTATATGTTCACGGCAATCTTCCCAATTTTAAAACCAGTCCAAGAAACGGCGGCATTCGGCTGAGCCTTTATTACGATGCGCGGGAGCAGAAATCCAGTGACACCCAGCAGGTAGCCATGCTGGATAACTAAGCATGATCCTGTTTTATCCCATCCTTCATCAACCCTCCGCGTGTGGCGCGTGTCCGGTGGTGCAGCCGCCGCATTCTGAACCTCTTATAACGAAAACATGGTCTGAACCGGCGCCGCTTAAAGATGCATTGGACGCATAAAAAAACCTTTCGGGCGATTGCCCTGTCCATGGTTCTGGCGCGATTTGTCATTGGTATTGTGCTCGTTTATACGTTGAACCCCGTATCTATCGATGATTACTTTCGCCTTTTTCACGCGGTTTGGTGGTGGGAACACCCCAGCTTCACCAGCTCGTTTGTCTGGCTTCCGGGGCATCAATACATATATGGTTGCGTTATCGGATTGACCGGGGACACGCTTTTTGCGCCGCGCGTATTCACGTTGGTGCTGCACCTTCTAACGGGGGTGACGTTTCTTTTTTATATGGGCGTTGGATATGAATCCCGTTTGTGGGCAATGGCAGTGGTGTATTTCTCTCCGTTGTCCTTTATTCTTGGGACATCGCCCATTACCGAAACACTTGCTATGTTTTATCTGGCGCTGCACGGTCTTTTTCTGACTCGATATATCGAGAAACCAGGGATAACCCGGTTGCTGTGGTCTTCCCTGTTTCTGTTTTGTGCATGTACCGTTCGATACGAAATGTGGCTGTTGATTCCCGTGTATTGGTGGCAGCTGCGACAGATATCGCCCGTTGACGCGTCAATACCCATTAAGTGGCTTGTTTTGGCGCTGCCCGTGTTGTTTCCAATTGTCTGGATATTGCATGGATTTGCCAATCCGGATGGGTGGCTGGAATTTTTAAAGGGGCCCCAAGACGACCACCTGGGACCGGGACGCATCTGGCAGGCGCTTCAAAGCGTTTATGGCTGGGGCGCACTATTATTTCTCGCATGGGCGGGAACGTTTTTCATTGTCAAACATCGTTCCATGCCTGAACAACGTTTTTGGCCCTTCGCGGTGTATCTGGCAACGTTCGTTTTTGCGTTGGGTTCACTGGCGACGGCTGATTCTCTGCCGTCTCAATTTACCGAGCGGGTGTTTTTTGGGGCGGTTATTATGTCGGCCATATTCGTTGGGGATATTTTGAAGGGGCAGGGGATTATGGTGCGCCGTGTTACAATTGCCGCCATGGCGCTGCTGGCGACTGCCGCACTGGCGCAATCATTGCGACATCCGCTGGGAGTCCGACAGGATAGCCATGATGTTGCTCTCTGGATTAACGAACAGTACAAGACCGGGACGCTGACCAGCCATGATCATGTTGTTGTTTCGAAATATTTGCCGGATAGCGCAGCAATCTTGATTTTCAGCAATCATTTAGACAAAGTTCATATTGACGGATTGAAAAAGGGATGCGTGTTTGAACTTCTATCTGAATACGCACCGTCGTGCGAATTGGAGGGATGGTCTAAAAAGGTTCAGCGAATTGTGGTGTGGAAAAGAAGTGGTGAAATGAAATATGTGAAACGACTCAAGTGGCCCGTTGTTCTGGATACATCCCGCTGGCTGGTGGTGGCTCGTCCAAGGGGAGCTGTCTTTCCCCAGGAAGGAAAGAAAGTGCATCCTTTTTTTGAAAACCAGTCGGCAGGACTGTTGATGGGAAAAGCAGGGGCGAATGATTGATTTGCTGGATGTTCATGTGGCGTTTGGCGAGCAGGACGCGCTCAATGGGCTGTCTCTGCACGTTAGTGATGGCGCCCTGCTGGGCATCATTGGGCCCGGTGGCTGTGGCAAATCCACCCTTTGCAGAGTGATTTCCGGTCTGGTGCAACCGGACTTTGGCGAAGTTTTTGTCCATCAAACCAACTTGCGTCAATGCAGCCGTCAGCAATTGCATGTGGTGCAGCGTGATATTGGTGTGCAGTTTCAAAACGATGCTCTTTTTGAACATTTGACGGTTCTGGAAAATGTATCCTACCCGCTGACGCGTTTGACGACGCTATCGTGCTCCGAGATGGAGGGACGCTCTGTGGAAGCACTGGCAACGGTGGGACTTGCCGGTTTCGAGAATCGGCTTCCCAATCGACTGTCGGGGGGACAGCGTCGTCGTGTGGCGCTGGCACGGGCCTGTATTACGAAACCCCGGATTCTGGTTTGTGATGAGCCCACCGCCGGACTTGACCCGCAAACATCCAGAACAATATTGGACATGATTGCGGGGATCCGCTACCAGACAAAAAACACGGTGATTGTAGTGTCATCGGATGTGGTGGGATTGTTTTCCATCTCATCCAGAATTGCACTGGTATGGAATGGTCAGATCATTGAAGAAGATACCACCACAAAGGTGCGACAAAGCGAACGGGCAGAAGTGAAGCGTTTTCTGGATGACGCCAGACTTCCTTTTGCAGGATGGACGTGGGACTGATGCAGGCACTGGCACAATTTGGCAGTATTATAATCCAACTATCGACGCAAATTGGCGGCACTGCGATGTTGCTGGCACAGATTTTTCGCCGGTTGGCGCCACCGCGATTCGACGGGGCAGAGTTTCGCAAATGTCTTTTTACCATGGGGTACAAGTCCCTTTCCATTATGATCGCCACCGCATTTGTTGTGGGTGTTATTCTCGTGATTCAATCGTTTGTTTTTGTGGAACGCTACGGAATGCGATCTCAGCTGGGTTGGGGGGCCGGATTCGTTATTATCAGGGAGCTGGGACCGGTGCTGCTGGCGCTGATGTTTTCGGGACGGGTGGGGGCGTTCACGGCGGCGGAGCTGGGAACCATGACGGTGACGGAGCAGGTGGACGGATTGCGCTGCCTGGCGATTGATCCCATTTCCTATCTGGTGGTTCCCCGCTTTGTGGCCATGATTATTTCGTTGACGTCATTAACGTTAATCGGCAACACGGTGGCGCTGTTCAGTGCGTCCATCATGGGTGATTTGATGCTGGAGGTGGACCATCACACCTTTTGGAGTTCGCTGTTTTCGATGCTGACCCCAGCGGATTTCATGCTGAGTGTCACCAAATCCGCTTTGTTTGGAGGGATAATTGCCGTTAACAGTTGTTTTTTTGGATTGTCCACTACTGGTGGAGCCCCTGGTGTGGGTGTTTCTGTGAACAAAACAGTTGTGTTTTCGGCCATCGCCGTTTTTGTAGTGGATTTTTACTCCACATTTGTTTTGGGATAAAAGATGGCAAATCGACGCAGGAAACGCAAAGGCTTCGGTCCGGCAAGAAAAATGAAAGCGTTCCTTGGTAACTGGCTTGTACAGCGCACTGCGTTGGTTCTGTTGGTGTTTGTTCTTGTGGTCAACGGCATCATTGCGCTATTGGGGGCCAGCGGCAGTCATCTGTTGTCGCCATTCCATCTTGAAAACAAAGTACGCGCCATTGGTTTTTTTGCATGTCATGTTGTCTCGCAGGCCGGTCAACCGCCACTGCCCAAAGCGGAAGACGCATTGATGCAGGCGGTGCAACGGTACAGAGTGCCCAGACGCGTCGTTTTTGCGTTTGCCAAAGTGGAATCCGGTCTCGTGCCGCATCGTGTTAGCCATACAGGGGCCATGGGGTTGATGCAGCTGATGCCGGATACGGCGCTGGATTTGGGTGTCGATGATCCGTTTCATCCCTTGGACAATGCATTCGGTGGTGTTAAATATCTGTCGCATTTGTGGACAAGGTACAAAGGTGACTTGCCGCGAATTGCTGCGGCATACAACTACGGTCCTGGGCGTGTTCCTCGCACAGGGGCATATCGTCTGCCGGCGGAAACACGCAGATACGTGAAGCGAGTGATGACGTATGCGAAAATGTGAAAATCGATTTAAATGTTTGCAAAGCAAAAACCATACAGAAATGCGGAACGATTCTGAATTGACGGAGGCGATGACAGACGATGTTTGAGTCTCTGGTTGATGCGGCGGCGATTCAGGTTTTTGAATCGCAGATTCATCCCGCCTTGCCGCTTGTTTCCACCTTTGAGGATGAAAACGCGATTGTGCAAAAAGCAGTGGACAAACGCAAACGGGAGTTCATTCTGGGGCGCCAGCTTGCCCGAACCGCCTTGAAGGAATTGGGCGTTGCCCCAGGGGCGATTTTGTCGGCGAAAGATAGAACTCCACGTTGGCCCAGTGGCGTCATTGGATCTATTTCACACTGCAACAGCTGGTGCGCCGCAGCTGTTGGACTTGCACAGGACGTGGATTTTCTGGGTATAGATATTGAGGAATACAGTGCCAGAACCATGAGCGACTCAATGATCCAGTCTGTCTGTGTGTCCGACGAGTTGGAATGGTTGTCCCGATTACCGGCCCATGATTATCATCGGGGAGCCATGGCCGTGTTTTCTGCAAAGGAAGCCTGGTACAAGGCGATGTATCCAATCACTGGACAATTTTTGGGATTTCATGGCGCACAGATAAAATTTGTTGAATTTCAGGCGGATTTCGCGGTCTGGACCGGTCGTTTGCTTGAATCGTGGCAGCCTTTTTTGCGCGGTGCAGAATTTTCCTGTGGAAAGAGTCGTTTCTCTGCGGAATATGTGGCATCGGCATTTATAAAATATACGTAGTTGTTTTATGAATCTCGACTTGAATTTTCAGCTGATTTTTAACCTGCCTGGAAATTTGTTTTTGTTTTAATGGGGTGTTGGAAAACAGTTGATGTGGAACCGCTTGTGGTCTATCAATGTGCCAATGGAATTAATGCGGCGGTTGTCAGAAATCAAGTGGGAAGCAAAGGTTGGAGATCCTTATCTGTTGGCCTGGTTGGTCGTCGCCGCATACCTGTTCGCTGCCTTTGGCTGTATCGCCTGCGCCATAAGAGCGGAGCAAATATTTGGAAGGCACAAGCTGAATTTTCATCGTACGGTGTGGGGGGGACTTGGCGCAGTAATGCTTTTTCTGGCAATCAACAAACAACTGGATTTGCAGACACTATTCACCCAAATCATGAAAGTGCTGGCCAAAAACTGGGACATTTATGAGCTTGGACGTCGCAGTCGAAAGTACTTTGTTTTTGGATTGGGATTATTCAGCGCCGGCGTAATGGCGTGGATTATGTGGAACGTTAGACGTCAATGGCGTCGATACGTTATTCTATTACTGGGAGTGATTTTCATTGTTCGGTTTATAATCGTGCGCGCCGGAACATTCTACGGTGTTCGTTTGCCGGAGTTGTCCAGATTTACCGGTGGAATACGGGTGAATGGGATGCTGGAGCTTACAGGGGCTCTGGTGGTGGCCGCATCGGCGTATCTGAATCTGTGGACGGCCCAAAAGGCGCGGCGGAAATGAGTGAGGTAATGTGGTGGGTGACAGTATTTGTATACTGGACGACCTGTGCGCTGTGCATATTTTCAGCCTTGAAAGCGCCCGATAAACGATGGTGGCGGCTGCTGGGAATTGGTTTTGCTGTCCTTGCAATTAACAAACAACACAATCTGACAGGGTTGATAACGCGGATGCTGCGCAGAAATGCGTTTCACAATCATTGGTACTTTGAGCGTGCTGATATTCAATACTGGACCATCGGATTTATTGGGGCGCTTCTCATATGCCTGATTGCTTTATTCTGGTTTGTTGCCAATAAACAGAAAGCGTCCGGAATTCAGCGATTCGTCCTGTCAATACTGTTGATTCTTGGATGTTATTCGCTGATGCGTTCCATTTCCCTGCATGCCCTTGATTATTTTCTGTATCGGGATTTCCACGGTTTGCAAATAAACTGGGTTTTCGAACTGGGGATGTTGATTCTGGCGGTGGCCATGGTGGCCGGGGGGATAATCAGGTTGCTTCGGGAGCAGGGGCAAGAGGGCAAATGATGGCTTGCAGCGGTATCGGCAGAAACTTGAGCCCAAAGTATAACAGGTTATGGCGTCGGGGCCAGTGGCTGGTAGAGATTGTGTAAAATAATAGCCAGATGTGGCTTTTATAAATGTTTAGGTGGAAATCGTCTCCTTTTCGTTATAATGATGAAAATCAAATAGCAAACTGGAAACGAACGTACAGAATAAATTTTTTGAGTGCGCATTAAATGAATAGCAAAAGTTTAAAGGAATTGTCGCTGAAGAATCTGGTTACATCTGTTGGTTCAGTGTCCAATTCCGTTCGAAATACTGTGAAGGCTTTGGGGGTTCTGAAATCTGCCGATGCCAATGAAGATGTGCCAACATCTTCGCGGGGGACAGATTCATCCCTCATCAACCGATTTGAAACCTTATCCAATCCGCAACGAAAGTTAATGGCGGAGATGAACCTGCATCTGAGACGTGCGATGTGGTGGGGCGCTCGCAACGGCACACTTAAAATCAAGCGGCTTGTGGATGTAGCTGGAGCAACCACTGGAATTATTGTTCTTTCGCCTGTGCTGTTGTCGGTGATGGCGGCAATTAAAATTGAGGATGGCGGCTCCATTATTTACACATCGAAAAGGGTTGGACGTCACGGAAATGAATTTGATTTCTATAAGTTTCGTTCCATGGTGGAAAATGCTGAGAAAATAAAGGACGAATTGCTGAATCAGAATGAGTCGGAGGCCGGGGTTATTTTCAAGATGAAGAATGATCCCCGAATTACAAAAGTCGGCCGGATATTGCGCAGGACGTCTCTTGACGAGTTGCCGCAACTGTTCAATGTGTTGCGGGGGGATATGTCACTGGTGGGGCCCAGACCGCCGCTCCCCAGGGAAGTTGAGCAGTACAGGGTTGGCGATCGATATCGACTGGAGGTCATACCCGGTTTGACGTGCCTGTGGCAGGTAAGTGGACGAAGTGAACTGGATTTTCATCAACAGGTTGAACTTGATCGCGCATATATTCATGAACAGACATTGTTAAATGATATTATCCTCATTTTACGGACAATTCCCGCTGTTCTCGGCGGACAGGGGTCATACTGATGAACATGCGTATTGGCTGGTAAACATATGGAACTGGTGCTGATATATTCCGATACAAATTCCTTTGAACCATTGCAATCGATTTTGCCAGTGTCGCTTATTTCGATAATGGGAAAGCCCCTGATTCAACATCAATTGGAGCTATGTTCCGGGCAGGGAATTCGGTCCTGTACGATTATTGCTTCCGACAATCTAACTAAAATTCGGAATTTCTGCGGTGATGGCAGTCGCTTTGGTGTGCAGTTGAACCTGGTAACTGCCGCCCCATCGGGCAACGAGGTGGAAAGTCTTTTGCGCCATCGCAACCTGCTTGGGGACTACAGTCTGATTTTGGCAGGGCGCACGCTGGCGAATTTGCCAATCGAGAAATTGCGAAAAAGCCATGTGGAAGCCCAAAAACGAATTTCGATTATTCGGCATCGTGAGTCGAAGGATATTGTGGGACTTTTAACGGCCCCTCCCAGTCCAGGAGAATTGCTTCAAGGGCTTGATGGCAGCTTAAAGCAGGCAGCCGAATACCTGTTGCTGAATTGTTCGGATGATGTTCACGTCATTGACTCGGATTTCCCCTATTTTGGTTGTCGTGCACTGCCAGAGGTGCTTCAGTTAACGGCCAAAGTCTTGCAGAATCCATCCGACTATATTCATGACACTCATTTTGCTCAGCAGGACAGAGGTATCCACCTGGGGCATCACACATTGATTCACCCAACGGCGGTACTTCATCCTCCTGTGGCAATCGGTGATTTCTGCCAGATAATGGCCGGTGCTGAAGTAGGCCCGAACACTACGGTGTCCTCCGGATCCATCGTCGCCAAAGGCGCCACTGTAAAAAATTCGATTGTTTCTCCAGGGACATATGTGGGGGAGATGATGGAAGTGAAGGATGCCATAGTGGTTGGCGCCACTCTGGTACAGCCGCGTTCGGGGACCAAAGTGCTCGTGAGCGATTCATTGTTGCTGGATAGTATTGACGGTGGTTCGCTGGTTGAAATATCCAATTCCATTCTTCATCGTGCTGCTGCCCTGGGGATGTTAACGGCTCTTTTTCCATTGGGCGCATCGATGGCAGCGATATCCAAATTGCGAACAAACCGGGCCATCTCCAAAACGCCGACGCTTGGGCACGGTGATGTGGAAGATATCCGAGATATTGGATGGTTGCCCCGATTTAACCGATTGGAATTGGCGGACAAGGATTTACCCCTTTCCTGGTATCCAACATTGATTAATATTCTGAGGGGACAAATGCGTTTTACGGGACCTGGACCGGTTGGTTCCAGCGACGGCAGCGCAGACGTTATTGTACCCAACACTGTTCGATATACTGTTCCGCCGGGGTTGCTTCCGATTGATAAACTGTTTGAACCAGACTCGGACGAAGCGGAATTTGCAAATGTAATATATAGTAAAAAACATAGTTTGATTCAGGATTTACGTTGCGTGGCGGCATCTCTGACACGCGGGATTATTGGAAAACGAAATGCAAGGCGCCTGGCGGGGCTTTGATAGCTCACTTAGGTAGTGTGAAACAGGAGAGAAGTCAGAAATGATTTTTATTCACGAAGAGCGTTCTGGATGTACCGTCATCAGATTCGAGGAGCAACGGCTTGATGTGTTGGTTGCTCAGGAGATGAAATCGGAGCTTCTCAAAATACTGGACAACGGCTCATCTCAGATCGGACTGGATTTGAGTAAAGTGGCTTTTGTCGATTCAAGTGGACTTGGTGCACTTGTGGCAGTTCTGAAGAATATCGGGCCAGAAGGCAGTCTGCGATTATGGGGGCTCACTCCGGAAGTGAAGTCCGTTTTTGAACTGACGCAACTTTACAAGGTTTTTGATATTTATGAACTCGAACAGGATGCTTTATCGAGATGAGTTTAAATAGGCGGGTTATAGTTGAGCTTCCTCTGAGCAGATTCAGCGGAGTGCGTATGGGATGTATGGGGGGGACAAAGCCTGTTTTTGACGATTTGTGGCATAGCATTGCCATGAATATTGGCCAATTGGCGAGATACGAACATGTCCTTTACCATTGAATATCGCGTAGCTGCAACGGCGTTGAGCATCCGCGCTATTTCCATGAGTCTAAAAGCATTTTTCAGTAATTTTGAAAGTGTCGCAGATTCTGCTTCCATGTTGGAACTTGCAATAGCAGAAGGCATGAACAATGTGTTCGAACACGCGTATGACGGTCGAACTGAAGGTGAAATGCGAATTGTTGTTCAACTGGAAGGCAAAAAGTTGAGTGTTTCCATTTTCGATCAGGGGGAGGAGCCCAACCCGGATCGTGTCAGTGCGATTCCGTTTATGTCGGAATTTACCGATGATTTGCCCGAGAGGGAGAGTCTGTTGTGCGAAGGGCGCGGCGTCTACATCATGGAGACTCTGATGGATTCTCTTGATTATCAGCGTGTTGGAGATGAAAACTGTCTGATAATGAAAAAAACGTTTTAAGAATTGGCAGTTGCTGCTACTGAGCGTTCAGTTCAATTGTAGTGACACTCAGCGCAGGTAGCGTGTGAGTGAACGCATTGCCGGTAATGCTCACAGAACCCGCCGCGGCTGGCGATGCATTCTGTTCGGTGAGTTGGTAAACGGAGCCGCTGGTGAAAACTGTATCGTCTGTAATTGAGATATTCGCCGACAATGGCTGCGTCGTTTTGTTTATCGCGACAAGTACCATGCGATTGGGATCTGTGCTGTCGAGGCTCGCGTATATCGAAGTGCCCGCTATGTTTGTGGTAGTGGCTGCGATATGCGTGTCACCGAAGGTTGAATTGGCGCCATCGTAGTTTCTGTACATGTCAATGGCTCCGAATACATACTCTTTTTCAAACACCCATACGTTGGCAATATATGTTTCTTCTCTGCCAAAGATACCCAGCACATCCGCCTCTGCGACGCCGCCTGAAATGTGTTCTCCGCCACCATAATAATATTCAGTAAAAGCAAGTTTGGTACCTGGATAATGATCGGCGATCTGTTGTTTCAGTCGAGGTAAGAGTCGAATCGGTTCTCCCATATAATTGGCAATCCAGCTCTTTTCGGTATATGTGGGGTCCCACAGGGAACGTGGCGCCTGGACCCTCGCTTCGACCATTGCTGCTGACGTGTCGTCATTCAGTATTCGCTTGGAATTTGCCTGGGCTTCCGGATACCAGTGGAGATCCAGCACATCCACCAGGCGGTGTCCCGCAGTTGCCTCAGCTGCTTTTAATCCGTCCAGGAAGTAGTTGATAAAGTCACCATTGCTGCCTGCGTCGGGCGCGGACTGCAGATTTACGAACCCGTTGAAGCCATAGCTGACAAATCCCAGGATGGTCGCATCGGCATTGACGTTCTTAATGGCAGTTGCATACTCTATCGTTTTTGCCAGCAGCTCGGCATAAGTAACGGCATTCGGGTGCACTTCACGATGGGTGGAAGACCAAAGATCCGGCTCATTATCCAGGCTGTAAAACAACCTGTTCACTGGATCTGTGTCGGCGTTTGGAAATTGCCCGGATACATAATTTACAAACTCGTCCTGATAAACAACCCCGTCACTGATATTTGGCGGATATTCAAAAGCAGCACCTTTGGTCGATTTTGATTCAACGAATCGATTGGCGAGGTAATTCGGATCGCCAAGGTCCACTTTTCCGGATTTGTCCGCGGCGACATAGTCAACAAGAGGCACCGTTATAATACACGCCGCACCACCATCAAATGCATCCTGTACATACAATCTGGTTGCTTCACCCGCCGTGTCTCCCCCCCCCAGCAGGGAGTCGCTGGAATAGCTGGCATCAGAGCCGGCATTGGATGCATTGTTTTCCCAGTTGAAGGCTGTGTACCGGTTTCCACCAGCTCTGTCTATTGTAATGCTGTTTCCAAGGCCATCCCAGTCGACACTATTGGCGCCATAGATATATGGAGAAATGGGATGCACATTTTCGGATGAATTGATGGTGAATTGAACAGTGCCGGCAGCAGATGTGTCAGTAGTGCTGGTACCCGTGTCAGTGGTGCCTGTTCCCGTGTCGGGTGTGCCCGTACCTGTGCCCGTGTCAGTAGTACCTGTGGCGGTGGCGGTATCTGAATCGTTGGTGCTGACCGTATTCGAGTCGCTGTTGGTGTCTTCGATTGACGCGGTGCCATCACTGGTACATACGGGACTCCCGCTGCAATCCGGATCATCACAGTCAAAAAGGCGGTCGTTATCGTTGTCAATATCGTCGCCACATTCCCCCGCTGCATTACCTTCGTAATTATCGTTGTTTGGATTATCGGCGCTGTTCTTGTCTGAACACGCACATATCAGTATCACCAAAGCGATAAGAATATCTTTTTTCAAATTCATGTGACCCCTCCTTTAATTTTGGTCGTCAAGCCATATCTGTTCTTCTGGTATACTTTTGTTCGTATATCCTTACTTTACGGTTCGGTTCGACAAACATTTATAACCACTTTCACGAGCGGCGTAGAAAAAATATATTTGCGGGGATATAATTGGGGGCTCGTGCACAGAACGGATACGTGTTTTGAAGGTATTTCAGGGCGCAAAATTCTTCTCCACGAAATTCCACGACATGACCAGGTCAGGGAAAGTGTATCTGATTCTCGATAGTTAAACCGGAAATAATTTCGGTAAATCGGGTTTGAAAATAGGACTCGGGATAAAACTCTGAAGCACATTGCACCGCAGTCTTTTGCAATTGAAGCAGTTTATCCCTGTTATTTAAAAGCTGGATGGCGTTACCTGTGAACTCGTCGTCATTTTGGGCGACAATGACAACCCCCCGGTCAATCAGCTCCTTCGGCTGTCCTTTGGCGGCCTGTTGGGACGCCACAACAGGCACCCCATGGCAGATCGCTTCGGGCAGTATAACACTGCTGCCGGGATTAAATTCCACAGGATAAATCAACAGACTTGCAGATGCATAGACGTCGGAAATATGTTCCACGTCACTTCTGAATTCAACACCGGGCAAGGACGAATGTAGCGGTGGGGTTAATGAACTCAGGCCACTTCCCGCCAGGAGGAGCTTACATTCCGGAACAAACGCGCGAATTTTGGGATAAATGTTTTGGAGTATCCGCCGCGCGCAATCCACGTTTGGCGGAGAATGAGTGAAATTACCAGCGAACACTATTGTTGGCGCACCGGAATCTGAACGACGGTTGAATTTTTGTGCGCGATTTAAAGGCATATTTCGCAGCTCGTGGGTATTCTGAGATGTCAAATCTTCGGCATCTTCATCCTTTACCAGGCACACCGCATCAACCCTGTTCGCCACTTTTTGTTCCAGATACTTGAAAAGACGGGATTGCAGTTGTTTTTGTCTGTTGAAGTTCTCGACTTTAAGTATTTCGGATTGTCGTTCGTCGAAATCCACAATTTGATACCGAGTACATATCAACCGGCTTAAATACAGGTATTCCGGTACGGACCGATAAAAGACCACGTCAAATGTGTCGTGCTGCAGCTGGGATTTTTGTTTTTGCTGCTTCATAAAATCCCGGGCAAGAAACCCACGGGGGCGGGTCATCAGCACAGCGAGCAGTTCTGCCGAATTATTTATCAACCCATGATGTGCAAGGGAAAGCGTCCCCAACGAAATGGGCATAAAATTCACGTGATGGATGCGCTGGCGCATTTTTTCGACAGCAGCTTCGCTGTTTTCATTTCGAGTTGTTGTTATCAACACTTGCAGGTCACCGAGTTGATTCAGTGCGTCAACAATCATGTGAGAACGCTGGGCAAAGCCATCCATGACGGGGTTATCCGGCCATGGCAAAACGGCAAGAATCCTGAGCCGACGATTTGTTGCGGATGCCATTTTTCACTCCTTGAAATTTTTTAAGCATCATTACCATAACCGTTGGATTTTTCAATAGAAACTCCACACCTATTCTCGTGGTGTGTTTTCAGAGGGGACCTTTTATTCATGGAGAGATTTTTTTCGTCCCGGATGGTGATGCGGATTTGAATTTCAGAATTGTTCCTCAATGGTTTTCATTAACGGGTCCTGCTGGCCGGCGGTTGCATTGGGGAGGTATCCCTGATTGATGGTCCATATCATTGCTCCTCCCAGTCGCGCCTGTTTGACAAATTGCGCTTTGCTTCGAATGGACCTTTCATTTTCAAAGGATATATAGGTGCACCCATTAATTGGAGGCTCCAGTGTCAGATACGGAACCTCCGCAAGCTCGTCATACGAATATTTGGAATGAGGCAGATAGTCGTGAATTATTTTGGTGTAACTCATGCTGTCTTCAGCGGCGATGATTCTGGACCCCCTGAGTTCCTCCCGCGGCGCCTGTACCGGCGCGGAATAACATATCCCAAAAAAACCAATACCTATCCCAATTTTCGCTGCTGGAATACCGCTTTTAATGTAAAGATTCACTGTTTCTGATACAGACATGGGCGTTGATTCTGTTTCACCTTTTAAGGCAGCCGAATGCCAGCTGTGCAACTCGGAGGCCTCGAAGGCCGTAGCCATGGAATATGACTTGATATTAATCTGGTCAAGTCTGGGCACGATTGCAGAAATGAATGAGTCTGCTTTCTGATAATTGGAGTTTAGTGGCGCAACGGGAAAGGTTAAAAGAACGTCTGGCCATTCGTACCGCAATGCGGCCACGAGCTCTTTAAACTGTTGATGATCTTCCACCATGAAAGGCTCCCACGCAAGGTCCAGTCCATCCATTTTGTGCAGGTCTCGAGCATATGTGACCAATTCAGCAACAAATCGACTCAGTGTTGCCGGAGAAGTTGCTGAAAGCAGCTTTTCCCTCATTCCCTTTCCCCCAAGCATTGCCAGTGTTTTAACATTTTTTTTTTGGGCAAGCGAGACCAACTGGTCAATCAGTTGGGCGCCATCTGTTTTACTGGGCTGATATAGACTTGTATCAATGGAACCATCCTCGTTGGGCAGGATGGCTCCGACTGCCAAATGGGTCAATGCGTCAAAATTGATGTTTTCAGGTGGATACTGCTTCGTTTGAGAACCCATGTAATAGCCAAGTGTCCATAATGATTTTGAAGAACTGGAATTGTCGATTTTGTTTGTGGTTTGCTGTGCATTAATGTCGTTAACGGCCGCTGGCTTGTCAGATTCCTCTGGCGTATTCGAATCGGTGGATCTCTTGATGTGCGCATTTTCTTTTGCAGTGCCCGCATTGCCGTCGGCCTGAGTGGTTTTCGGGTTGCCTGCTTTGCATTTGAATCTGTTTTTCATACAGCCGCTGAGAGGTAGCGTAGCCATTCCGCAGACGAGCACCAGTTTGACAAATCTTAATGATAGTCGAGACATTTCTGATTTCATTTTTTACTCCACAAAGCGGTTCAAGTGTGGTCATGAGCTGTTTGAGCTCGATTATATAAAACAGTATGTTTCAGTTGAACTCAAATTCCAATGACACCTCTGTAATTCCACGAAAATTATAAGTCGCCTTCTTTCCAACTCAATCAATATGGCGCGTTAATTCGGGATAGTCCGGTGTCCGACAAAAAAGGTGTCGGTTTTGCCTTCCATTGTGGTCCAATGTAGCTGGCGACTCCCGCCGAATCAGTGTGGGGTGCTGTTGTGACGAACCATCTGTTTGAAAAAAATTGAGAACCTTTTGCAGACTGTTTATCGTCTCGCAACAAAAATATACAAATCTTCAGACCAGATGTGGTATAAATCGTTTTCTCGTTCATGGAACAGAACAACGCGCAACTGCTGATCATTCTTTGAAAATTATGATTTTTTTTTGGGAGAATAAGTTGTTGTATGAGCTGGTTAAATGTTGATAAATAATTTAAATGAATCATAAATATAATAGCACGATTATTTGCGTTCAGCGCTAAAGATATTCGTGAAGTTGTCGACGTTGTTTTGCGTGGTTACTGATTGAAACAAAACTATTGCGGTAAAGATTGTCAGCTGCTGATAGTTGTGCTGTAAGGAACAATACGTTTCTTAAGACAAGGAAGGATTCCATGAAACATAAAAATAATTTTAAAAATATAATTTTAATCTCCCTTTCGCTTGCACTGACGATGGCATGTTCCGATGAAGACAAAAGCGGTGATGGGGGACAAGGGATGCGTGAAGGCGCCACTCCGGCAGAATGCAGCGACCAGATTGACAACGATGGAAACGGTCGTCGGGATTGCGCGGACGCCGGTTGCGCAGCGTCGGCGTTCTGCACCGGTGACACAACACCAGTGGGAACGGACAGCAACAATGACTCAGATAGTGGCAATTCAGATTCTTCGACGCTCACTGGGGACACCTCCGACCCGTCTTCAGATAACACCGATACATCATCCACCACTAACGATAGCGACAGCGACGTTACCGACTGCGCCAACACCATTGTGGCCGTTATGCGCGATTTCAATTGGGATCATCCCGACTTCGAGTCTTATGCCGGGGGCGGAACGACCGGGTTGATTGAAGATTATCTGAGTGATGCCAGGAAACCAATATTTAAAAGCACTGGCGAGGATGGGAAGTGGGGGCAGCAAATCACCAGCGCTGAAACGTTTGCGCAATGGTACGAAACCATTCCAGGAATAAATGCCGAGTATGAGATAGATATTCCCCTGACATCCATTGGTGGTGGACTTTACGAATACCGGAACGATGAATTTTTCCCGCTAATCGATGTGCCAACAGCGCAAGGTACACGCAACTTTTCGTTTACCACGGAAATCCATCTTGAGTTTACATATAAAAGCGGACAAACATTTACCTTCACCGGTGACGATGACCTTTGGCTCTTCATTGATGGCCAGCTTGAACTCGATCTTGGGGGACTCCATGGGGAACTGACCGGGGAAGTCGTTATGGATACACTTGGACTGGTGGAGGGGCAAAAATACAAAATGGATATCTTTCATGCGGAACGTCATTCCAGTGAATCTAATTTTCACATTACAACATCCATCGAGTGTGTTGAAAGATATTTCCCCATCGTGGAATAATTGGGGGGTACTACCCGCGAATTCGCGGGGCAAATGGGGCGCATCCAATGAAACTGCGATATCGTGACAATGGTGATTGCCTCACAACCTGATCTCTCACGAATGGCTACCCTAATCCTGGTATGAATCAATTCCAATCACGCAACGATTCCATAGGCACAAGGCCTCTGTGGCGAATAAAGTGCCCATTATTCTCTTTGCTCAGCACGAGGTTTCGGATCTGGTATCAGGAAGAACCACTGAATTTTTTGCTGTTATTTTCGATTGTACTCTTTGCCGGCGCCAGAATGCTGATGGCAGATACATTCACAGATTGGGATGAAGAGCTATACCTGATTGTCGCCCGGGGATGGAAAAATGGATTGCTGCCATATCAGGATATCTTCGATCATAAACCGCCGTTTGTTTATCTGGTATACTACCTGAGTTCGTTTGGCGGAAAAACGATGTGGCTTGTGAGGCTGATTATTGCATTGGGGTTGTTCTATGCGGTATTTACCACGTCCAGATGTTTAAAAAAACTATTCAGCATGAATGATTCAGAGCTGTTGGTGTTCATATCCCTGGTAGTCGCAGCGCTCAGTTTTCGCGGCGGGATCACTGCGAACACTGAGAGTCTCTATATACCCGCGCTTTTTATTGCCTTTGGCCAGCTGCATCAGAAACGAATAATGACCGCTGCCATTGCCGGCGCATTCGCATTATCAATTAAGTACACAACAATGTTTGATTTGCTCGGAATAGCGATAACGTATTGGGTTTGGCATCGGCCTCACCGTGTCTGTGCAGCACATTGCATTCGTTTTTTGTTGTTGTCTTTTTGTTTTGCAGGATTGCAGTATTTAATATTTGGACTTTACTTTTTTTCACAGAATGTGAGTCTCTTTAACCACATTGTCAGAGACAATCTGATACACTCCGGTGACAGAGTTTCCCTTGTATCGCCAAGGTTGTTTTACTCACTGCGGTTTCCTGTCTATTTGACGCTCATTCCCTTCGTTGCATGGTTTCTCTCAAAACGAAAGGTTTTGCATGGGAATTTTGTTGTCGGAGCAATCGTCTGGGGTGGTCTTGTATTGGTCCAGGCGATGCTGACGGGCCAATACTATCCGCACTATTTTTTGCCCTTTGTTCTGCCTGCCATCATATCCGTGACCAACATAAGATTGTCACGCGCGGCAATAGCCGTCGCTGCTGTTTTTCTGCTACTGGTGAGCGTTTGGACAATCTGGGACTCTCTGAAATATCAGCAGAGTTTCAAGCGGAAAGCAGAAGAGGTTATCGTCTATTGTCCATTGTTGCGGGATGGCCATTATGTTCTCGACGATATCAGTCTCTACCGTCTCTGTGGTGTGTCCCGGTTTGACAAATATGTTTTTCCTCCATTCTACAGAATCGAACACTATGCATCGCTAAGTAATTCAGGAGGGTTGGCGTCTCTACGGAGTAAGGTTGAAACTGGTGTCCTGCCCGGAATCGTATTCATTTCCGCAAAAACGTCTTTGCCGGAACCATTAAAAAAACTTCCCAATTCGAAGGTTGTTCCGATGAAGCTATCCTCCTTTTAGGGATTCCGCCCCCATCGCCCGGGATTTTCGGGCGCGCCCCTCCTGGAACAATACCTGCTAATGATTGCCCAGGGAATTTCCATACATTTATATGGAACTATATGGAACAATAGATTCCTGTTTTTCAACTGGAGCATAATATTGGTGATTGAGCTGTTGATTTGCGGAGCCTTAATGATTTCGTTTTACTTGTCTAACAGTGTTTTACTACTATATAAACTCTAGTTACATAAGCAGTTTAAGAGGACATTTTTTTGCATTGGAGGCAGAAATGCTACGATTACATGTATTGGGGCTGATATTATTGGCGAGCGTAATTGGTTGCGCTTCGAACGATGGCACCGATAAAGAGTGGGAAGGGGACTCTCCCGGAGAGTGTGCGGACGACATTGACAACGACATGGATCAATTGTTCGATTGCAATGATCCTGATTGTGCGAATAGTCCGGCGTGTGGTGGCACCGATGGAAGCACCGACACATCTTCGCAGGCAAATGATTCCAGCTCCAGCGAGACACAATCGTCTGACAGTGTCAATGACACGGGAACTGGTGTTGAGCCAATGGGGGAGGGCGAATATTGGGTAACCGGCTATTACGTTGGCTATCAGCGCAGCCTGTATCCTCCGGAGGTCGTCAATTATCAGGCGATGACTCATCTGGCAATAGGCGCCATTCTTCCTAAAAGCGATGGTACGCTGGATACCAATTTTTATCTTACCGCAATGCAGGGGGCAGCTATGGTGGACGAGTTGGTGGAGAGGGCGCATGCCGTGGGGACAAAAGTGTTGGGGATGGTGGGAGGAGCGGGGGCCGACGCGGAGTTTGCCTCTGCGTCTTCGTCAGTAAATCTTAGTAAATTTGTGCAGGAATTGGTGTCGTTTGCGAGGGATTCGCATCATATGGACGGGCTGGATCTGGACTGGGAACCATTGAACGATGAAGACCATGCACCTTTTGAGGCCCTGGTGGATGCCCTTCGTGCAGCCTGGCCGGAAGTGATTTTGACGTTACCCACTGGATTTCTAAATTCGAATTACGGCTCGCCTGACCCATTTCTTGCTCAGATTGCGCCAAAACTCGATCAGATTAATTTAATGTCATATGGCATGGCCGGAGGTTGGTCCGGATGGGAGAGCTGGCACTCGTCAGCATTGTACGGTGACGGTCCAAGTTATCCAACATCCGTCAGTCAGTCAGCGGAGTCACTGATAGCAGCGAATATTCCTTCTAAAAAGGTGGGTGTTGGGATCGGTTTCTACGGTCTATGCTACTCAGAGCCAGTGACAGGACCGCGTCAGGCCCTCAACGGTGCAAGTGTGCTTAAAAGGGATAATAAAATGAGTTACACCAATATTATGACTGATTATTATTCTGAAAGCAGCTATGTCTTTGATACCGAAGCGAAGGTTCCTTATCTGTCTCTCACACCAGCGAAAGATAGCTGTTCTTATGTTACTTACGAAAATGAAGCCACAATCGAAGCAAAGGCAAGCTATGTGAAACAAAAGAATTTGGGAGGAGTCATTATCTGGACCATCAATCAAGGGTATTTGCCAAACGCTTCGGGAGCCAAAGACCCATTGATGGACACTTTGTTTACTTCCCTCAGGCAATAATGCTTCACGCAAACAATTGTATTTGGTAGCATCCACCCTGGGAGGCTGCAATGAGACGATTGTCATTCTATTTATCATTTTCAATGTTTGGGTTAATTGCCTGTTCTTCAGACAATAACGCACAAGGGAAATGGGAAGGCGATGATGCCGGTGAGTGTGAAGATCAGGCTGACAACGACATGGATGGTTTGTTTGATTGCAATGATCCGGACTGCTCAGGGAGTCCTGTATGCGCTGGATCTGATTTGACCAATGACTCCTCTTCACAACAGACAAATGATACCAATACAAGCGGGATGCAATCATCCGGTAACGGTGGTGATACGCAAACGGGTCAACCGACAGACACCGGTACAGGTCAACCGAAAGATACGCAAACGGGTCAACCGACAGACACCGGCACAGATCAACCGACAGATACGCAAACGGGTCAACCGAGAGATACCGGCACAGATCAACCGACGGACACCGGCACAGGTGTGGAGCCGATACCGGATGGCAAGTACTGGGTAACCGGGTATTATGTTGGGTATCAGCAGAGCCAGTATCCCCCGGAAGTCGTTAATTATCAGGCGATGACTCATCTGGCAATAGGCGCCATTCTTCCCCGGAACAATGGATCTCTGGATACAACGTTTTACCTCTCCGCGACAAAAGGGCCTGTACTGGTTGATGAACTGGTCGAGCGTGCGCATGCCGTGGGAACAAAGGTGTTGGGGATGGTTGGAGGCGCAGGTGCTGATTCTGCATTCATTTCCGCGTCGTCGTCAGCCAATCGCACTAATTTTGTGCAGGAGCTGGTCTCGTTTGCAAGAGATGAGCACAAAATGGATGGTCTGGATTTGGACTGGGAACCACTGAACGATGAAGATCATGTACCTTTCGAGGCCCTGGTGGATGCGCTTCGCGCTGCGTGGCCGGAAGTGATATTGACGTTTCCCACTGGATTTTTCAATTCAAATTATGGTTCCGCTCATCCATTCCTCGCCCGGATTGCCCCCAAACTCGATCAGATCAATCTGATGTCCTATGGCATGGCTGGCGCCTGGTCAGGATGGGAAAGCTGGCACTCATCCGCCTTGTACGATGATGGTCCCGCACATCCGACATCGGTCAGTCAATCCGTTGAATCTCTTTTAGGTGTAAATGTGCCATCCAGAAAAGTGGGTGTTGGAATTGGTTTTTATGGACTTTGCTACTCAGCTCCGGTGACTGGACCACGTCAATCCCTGGATGGTGCAAGTGTGCTTAAGAGAGACAATAAGATGAGCTACACCAATATTATGACAGATTACTATTCCGCCAGCAGCTATATCTTTGATGCCGAAGCGCAGGTTCCATATCTGTCACTTTCACCGGCTGTGAATGACTGTGCTTATGTCACCTACGAAGATAAAGCCTCCATCGAAGCAAAGGCTGACTATGTGAAGCAAAAGAATTTGGGAGGTGCCATCGTCTGGACCATCAATCAAGGGTACTTGCCAGACGCGGCTGGGGACAAAGACCCTTTGATGGACACGTTATTCACCTCGTTAATACAATAATGGGATGGGGCACTATGTTGCGCCTCACCCATTCATTTATCCCTATTGTCCCATTTTATCCCATCCGTCCCAGGACGTTCTTTTAACTGGTTGAGACCGACGCTTTGCCGCGCGCACAAGATCTATGAGCAATGTACCGGATCTGTCAACAATAAGATTGTGTAGCAAAAGCTTGTATTCTTTTGGAATAAAACCCAGACCGCTCATATAAAATGAGGCGTAGTCTTTTTTGTCATTGTAAAAAAACCAAAACAGCTTTTGCTTTAATGACAGAAAATGGAGATACATGATCTCACAGGATGTTTGACGTGTCTTCAGAATTCCCCGTTTTCCATCCCAATGGAAAAGATATCCGGGGTTGTTTCTCTGGCCAGTTAACCCACGACAATCCCACGTTGATATTCCGACCATCGCTTTATCATTCTTCATTTCTTCCAACACATCTTTGGGATGCAGGTAGCGTATTTCAGGTCTGGATTTGATAACAGTTGTAATGCCTGTTTCATCCATAAATGTTGATTCACGAACCAGAGCTCTTTCCTTGTAATCCGGAATACTTCTGCATAACAAATTCATTTCTTCGTTATTGCGCAAAATGGTACAATGCCCAACGCAATGCTGGACGCTAGGGGAAAAAACATCAACATTGGCCAGTGCTTCAGGATTAAGAGCCCATGAGAGATCTCCCCACAGCAAATCTATATCGCAATACCCCCAGAATTGATATTCCTCGATGAACTCATGGAACCCCAGACCGCAAAAAGGCCTCAGGTCCGGGATTTTTCTGCCGTCCACGACTGGCAATTCCATGTCCAATCCAGTTTCAAATCTCTTTTTAATATCGTCCGCATCCATTTGGATATTTTTCACGTTGGCCGGCAACGTTTCAGCGGGCTCGATCAGCGTGTCCGATAGAAAAAGAAAATCTATGTGAGGATTTGACTTGCAGGTTGCCAGAAACAGCTTCAGCCATGGAGGCCAGGGGCCCACATAAATGATGACGAACACCAGGAATTTACTTTTATTACTCATTTGCTTTTCCACTTTCAAGTAAATCGATCATCGATATGTAAATTGATATGTGGTTTCGATGTATCGCAACCCATTCCCCATGTCAAGGTCAATCGAGGGAGCTGACAGAGGTGTCGAGTTCTGTTTTTTCTCCTTGGAACGCGGAGCTCCAAGCTCCGAAAATTATGTGAATACGAATGGGCAAAGCAGGAGCTCCGCGTTCCCAGATTGGCAGAATTCCGGGGACCGCAAATATCCTTTCCAAAGTCATGGTGGTAACGGGTTGCTCTTTTTTATGGATAACAGAAAATATCAGTTTTCGTGTCGGAAATTCCTGAGTAGATAATGGATATTCTGATAATTGTATATTAGGTGAAAATATAGTGTAGCGCTAAAAAAACATGTGTTGCAGGAGGAGACTCAGGAAAAAGGACGCAATCTGGTCGAGATGTACTGCTGCAACATGTGGACTTGTTATGTGCTCGCGCCGTGCAGTTCAAAAAAACGAACTTATTATGGTGAATGCCCGAGACATTTCTTTTCTGGTAAAGTATGTGTTGGCAAATTCAGGAAAGGATTGAGACATGTTGAAAATAGGGGTTGGCATTCTTGCATGTAACGAAGCTGAAAACATTGAAACCATTCTGGATAATGTTTTTTCGCAGAGTATCTTTCAAGCCTCTGGCGAACAATACGACATCGAGGTTGTTGTTGTGCCCAATGGATGCTCAGACAACACCGCTGAACTTGCTCGAAAACGGTTGGAAGGATTGGCCGAAGAGGACTTTGTATCACCGGTATCCTGGAAAGTGACCGAACTGACCAAAGGCGACAAAGCCGGTGCGTGGAATCACTTTATCCACAGTGCGTCCAGACCGGATACCGACTATTATATTCTTGTGGATGCCGATATTGAAATTGTCGTTGACCGAACTTTTGAACGTTTAATTGACGGACTTGTCAACAACTCCAGTGCAAAGATTTCATATGGCAATTCGGTGAAGCATTCCATGCTTAAGGGAAATAAAACCCTTTATGATAGAGTTTCGCTGTTTCTGGCCGGTGGGATTAAAGAATCGGGGGTGGCGCACAAGGCATCGCGAGCTGATGACAAAATATATTATATGTCGGGCCAGCTGTATGGTGCCAGAGCTTCGGCGCTAAAAAGAATCTGGATGCCCTCGGGGTTGCCGGCGGAAGATGGTTTTCTGGCGACGTGCATCACCACAAATATGTTCAAGTCTGAAATGGCGGGTGACCAGATTATTCGCGTCGCAGACGCCCTGCACAAGTTTGTGGCTGAGAGTACCGTCAAAGGATGGCTGCATCATGAAAAGAGAATGACTATAGGCGCTGCCATTAACGGTGTTTTAAAAAAATATTTTGAAGCCAGACGCGACAGCATTCCGGATGTAGGGCAGTGGATACGTGAGCAGGGAGAAAATGATCCGAATTGGTTGGCGCGAATAATGGACGAGGCCGTTAAAGATGGTTCCGGTTTTGTCTCATTCAGTTGGGGCATTCGCCGTATACGGGAGCTGAAAAAAGTTCGGCCGTTAAAAGCGATGGCTTTTTTTCCCGTGTATACTGCTTTTCTTCCTGTAGATTTTTATGTTCGCCACAAATCCAATAAAACAATTTCGGCCAGGAGTGGTGTTGGATTCTGGTAAGAGTACTTCCTTGTGCGAAGGATTGAGCCCCCAAAGACTGTGGCCAATCGATTCAAATCACCAATGGTCCTTCTGTTGGGTTTATTCCCTGAAATTTTCAAAACACTGTTTTTTTTTTAATTAAAATAAATGTATTTTCTTATGCGCAAAAGCTATAAGTGTTCGAAATAGATAGGGTCCGTTTTGTCTACCAAGCAAGAGATAATTGATGTCGCAAAAAAAAAAGCAGTTTCTGAAAAGAAGCAGGTTGCTAAAAATTTACTTGTTAATATAGCATCATTCCTTACCAGAATGCTAATTGGTTTGTGGCTGGCGCCATACCTCGTAACGCACGTTGGTGTGGCAGCATACGGATTCGTCGCCGTTGCATCTATCATTACAGAGTACTTGAGCATTATTACCGGCTCCGTGCACGGCGCGATGTCGAGGTTCATGTCTGTGAATATACAGAGGGGTGAATTTGACCAGGCAAATAAAATTCTCAATACTTCTCTGATTGGCTTTTTATTGCTTATTGTCGCCCATATTCCCGTTGGCTATCTCATCGTCGACAATATCGATGGGATATTTTCAATTCCGGCGGGGTTGAAATCCGATGTTGTCTGGTTGGTAATTTTTACTCTCATTGGATATGCGTTTTCTTTGACAATCAATGTATTTGCGGTTCCCATGTTCGCCCTGAATCGACTTGATCTGATGCAGCAAATTGACATCGTGCGGATGATTATTCGTATCGGGGTGATCGTCATATGCTTCACATTCGATAAGCCAAGTCTTGTGTACGTGGGGGTTGGAGAACTGTCATCGAGCATTCTCACAGGATTGGTAAGGTTGTATTTCGGAAAAAAACTCGCGCCCTGGATGTCGGTGAATCTTAAGGATATTGATAAATCGAAACTGCGCGAGCTGGTCACAATGTCCGGATGGATTGTTTTGAACTTCGTGGGATTTCTGATGCTGCAGCGAACCGACATTCCTGTGGTAAATCGTTTTATAGGCGCTCACGAAGCCGGACAGTATGCAGCAGTGGCCCAGTGGAGTATGCTTCTCTCGTCTATCATTTACGTATTTTCATCCTTGACTGCGCCATTGGTGCTGGCGGCATATGCCAAAGACGATTATCACAAAATTGAAATGATTCTTTTACGCTCAATAAAAATATTGGGTGTACTCACCTCTCTTTTTGCCGGACTGATAATGGCCCAGTCGGAAAATCTGCTTAAAATATGGGTTGGAGAGGGGATAGACGCGATTTATCCATTACTTATCCTGATGCTTGCCTACGCCCCCGTCAACTTATCTGTTTCACCGCTTCAATCGTTGTGGGCGCCCCTTAATCGGGTGAAAGTCCCTGGCATTATGACATTCTGTTCGGGATTACTGTGCATTGGTCTTTCTGTTACATTGGCAAAAGTGACCAACCTTGGAATATATGCCGTTGCCATCGTCGTCATGAGTATCAAGATTTTTAGAAATGTCATATTTTTGCCCCTGTATGCTTCCCGTGTGTTGAAAATTCATCCCAGAGCATTTTATAAGCCAATGTTTAACATCATTTTGGCAACCGGCATTGTTTTTCTGTTGGCCCGCTTGCCCCAGTTTATTGGACTGAATGTCAATAACTGGCCTGTATTGATCGGCACCTGGGCGGTTTCCGGACTAATTTCGCTTCCAATTTTGTGGAAACTTATCTTCACTGCTGAAGATCGAGAGTTTGCTATCGGACTCGCACCTCAAAAAATTAAAGCCCGCTTTCCGTGGCTTATAAAATTAGTGTGAGTTGTCCTGCCGACCGTGGGATAAAAAAGGCGACTCGTTTGCGCTTAATTTCTTATTTTTCAATATCCCTCACATGCCGTCATTTCTTTGGGCTTGATTAAGACGTCACTTCTAGTATGTATTAACGAATTATATATGGAGGTAAACCCGTGGACAACATACTGATACTATCCATTTTATTTGCATTGATGGCCATTCCAGCTTTCTGTGCGATACGTTTCCCTCCCCGAACAGGATTGCGAATTGCAATTATTTCAATGGCTTTCTTCGTGGCACTCTATATTATGATTCTGCAAATGGTCGTGCCACAGTTTATCTTCTGAATCGCCAGACAAAAACCGTATGCCAATGAACTCTCGCAAATATAAAATCCCCACTTCATGGTCGACCCTGGCAATTGGAGCATTGGTGGCATTTATCTCTGTTATAATGCTGCTCATTTCAGGGGGGAACTTTTTTGTGGCCATCGTTCCGGTTTTGGCGATTGTCGTGGTTATTTTGCTGTTTAATTCGCCATTGCAATACTCAGCAACTGCATTGTTTTTTTTAATGATGTTAATTGCAGGTCCAGGTGAGAATCCTCATGAAGGAAAGTGGAAGGGACCGTTCTCCCTGCCCGGAAAATTTATCTATAGTAATTTCAATTCGATAACCGGCGTTGGCGCATTAAAATTCAATGTTATTCAGCTTTGTATTTTCCTGTTTTTGATTCTTATCATTCTTCGTACGTCGTTGCACAACAACGTGGACAAGCATATGCAATTGAAGGCTGCTCGTCCGTTAAAGGTTGCTGCATTCGCGTGTTTGGGAGCGGTAATATTCAGCACTGTTTTTGGTATCGTAAGGGGGGGGGCCACGCAGTATATTCCACTCCAAATGATGACATTGCTGCTTTTACCTCTGTCTATGATAGTGTGCATGCGGTCGTACAAGACGGAAACATTTTTCCCTATGTTGGGTAAAATGCTTCTTGCTGCCGCTGTTTTGCGGACGCTGGAGGGTGCATGGTTTTATTTTACTGTTCTTCGGCCTTCAGGGGAAATGGCCGATTACATAATGACCCATAATGATTCCTTTGCGTTCGCGTTGGGGGTGATGCTTCTTGTTATTTCAGTCATCGAAAATCCCGGGGGTAAAACTGCGCGTAATCTGATTGTGTTTGGGGGAATCATCCTTTGGGGAATTGTTATGAATGATCGACGCGTATGCTTTGTTGCCATTGGCTTTTGTATGATTATGCTCTACTTTTTCCTAAGGCCCATCGCCCGGAAACGAGTCAATAGGGTTTTACTGTATTTGTTTCCGATAATACTTTTATATGTTGGCGTCGGAATGCATTCCCGATCTTCGATTTTTGCACCCGTTCATGCGTTTACATCTGTTACTGACGACACAGATAATTCCAATCTTTCACGCAAAGTTGAAAACATGAATATGATTTCCACATTGGATGGCAATTCGATTTTGGGTACAGGATTTGGTTTTCCGTATCGGGAGATTATACCGGCTTTCAAACTTGGGTATGATTGGTATCAATACCTTGGTCATAATCAATTGCTGTGGCTTTCATTTCTCATGGGATCCGTTGGGCTCTTTTTGTTTTTTTCTCCTTTGGTGGTTATCGTATTTCTTAGCACACGCGTTTACCGGGGAGCTCAAAACGCCAATCAGCGCATTGCAGCCATGATGGCGATATTTGCGATTATTACATACGTGGTTATGGCCTTTGGTGACATGGGGGCGGTCTCTTACAGGGGAGGCGTTTTAGTGGCGGTGTCAGCGGGGATTGTTGCGAATCTATCCAGTCAGCTTAAAGTGATATAGAAAATTTCGAAACAGTTTGAATTGCATCGATAAAAAGGAATCCCTCAAAGGGATTGATCAAATCGCATTAATATGTATGAATGTTCTTATTAAAACGCTGAGATGTCATCGATAATATTTTTGCCGGATGCACGATTGGGTGTACCTGGCAGCGCCCTTCAGGCGGTTTTTTTGTTCGCTTGATTAGTTATGTTGTCCCGTTGCGTGGACAAGCGCGAAGATAAGCGCGAAGACTGCAACGCAATGTTCGTTTTCGCTGCAACAGGAATATTTTTAATATGAAAACAGAATCCCAATTGCTCGTTTTGTTTGCCAATGAGACTTCAGCTCTTGTTCACTCCCATCTGGCGCTGGCAGCGCATTTAAAAAATTGCCCGGATGTATCCCTGAACGACCTTGGCTATACACTGTTACAGCAAAGTCATTCATTTCGGCTAAAAAATGTCGTGCTTGGCACAGATATGGAGAGCACGATTCGTCGGCTGGAAGAACAGGCCCTGATTTTACGGAAATCCAAATCCATACCTCCCATGAACCGCAGAGTTGTGTTTGTTTTTCCGGGGCAGGGCGTTCAATATGCAGGGATGGGGGCCGCTTTATATAAACAGGAACCGATATTTCGAAACGTGGTGAATGAATGCGCGAAGAAGTATATTCCCATTTTAGGGGTCGATATCCGGGAACTGATGTTTGCGAGCGGTGTTTTGGAACAGGATGCAAATGAGCGTCTGAAACAAACGAATTTCACGCAGCCGACTGTGTTTGTAATAGAATATGCGCTCGCCAGATTGATGCAACATTATGGTGTCGAGCCGGATGCAATGATTGGTCACAGTATCGGTCAATACGCCGCAGCATGTCTGGCAGAAATATTCGACTTTGACGTTTGTTTGCGCCTTGTTGCGGAGCGGGGGCGGGTAATTCAGGAAATGTCTCCAGGCCAGATGCTTTCGGTGCCAATGGCCGCGAATGAACTTGAAAAGCGTCTGAACGACGAGGTTGGAATAGCATCCGTAAATGCGCCTGAATTGTGTGTTGCATCCGGACCAGCTGAAGCGATAGGCGCATTGCAAAAAGAATTGGAAGGTGACGGAATAAATTCGACCTTGTTGCGCACATCTCATGCATTCCATTCGGACATGATGATACGAGCAACTGAAGCATTCGAGCGCGTGGTTAGTGATGTGGAGAGGCGTCCCCCAAAAATTCCAATTGTCTGCACCGCAACGGGCACCTGGATAAAAGATGACGAGGCCATGGCGGCACAACACTGGGCCGATCAAATTCGCCGCGCCGTACTGTTTTCGCCAGGAATCCAAACGTTGCTGAACGATTCTTCAAATTTGTTTGTCGAAGTCGGCCCCAGGAGCACGATGTCCACTTTAATCAAGCGGCATTTGGCTGCGGATGACCAGAAACGGCATGTGATTGTTCCGCTGATGGGCCGGCCTAACGAAAATGAAATCGACAACTTCAGCAAGGCAATGGGGATGATTGCACGCGCCGACGCCCCGATAAATCTCAAGGCACTTTACGAGAGTCCGTCCAGCCATTTGGTTGAATTGCCCGCTGCCGTCACAACTCCTTGCGTTCAAAGCGATTTTGCCGAACAGGACGAGAACGCGATAAGTGAAGCCGAGGCCGATGGGCCTTTGTCAGAGGTGGAACAATTTTTAAAAGTGGTCTGGGAAAATATTCTTTCTGTCTCCAGTGTGGGACGGCTTGATGATTTTTTTGATCTTGGAGGCCACTCACTGGTGGGGTTGAAGCTTGCGGATAGAATTCGGGAAGAATACGGTATTTCAATGTTGCTTTCCGATTTTATGAAGCATTCTGTTTTGCACGAAATGGCTACTGCTGTTGAAGAGTTGAAAAACAGAGGGAACGACGACTCACGTGACCGTGACTGGACTCCGCTGGTCCCGTTGTGCAAAGCAGGGAAGCACCCCGCGGTTTTTTGTGTGGCGGGTATTAATGGGCACTCCATGGAGCTTAGAAATTTGGCAAATGATTTGAGAGATATACCATTTTACGGTCTGGAGACCCGAGGGGTTGCGCCGGGGCAGATTCCGCACGAGACAATTGAGGCTCTGGCAAACGAGCACGTGAGCGCAATTCGCACAGTTCAGGCGACAGGGCCATATTATCTGTGTGGTTATTCCATGGGGGGGGTTGTGGCATTCGAAATGGCGAAACAACTTGTTTCAAAAGGGGAGAAAATTGCCTGGCTTGGGTTAATCGATTCGACGAGTCCGGTGTTGCGTCAGAGAACGGCATTTGAGTTCCGGTTGGTTATGTTGAGTCGATACATAAAAAATCCGGGGAAATTCATACGGCGTTTCATGGAGCGCAGGCGTCCGGCGACTCCGGAGGATGAAGCCAAAGCAAGGTATGGACACATATATAACGTCATGTGGAAAGCGCGTGATAATTATCGTCCCGACCCGTATCCTGGGAATGTTGTATTGTTTCGAACTCCGAAGAGTATTTTCATTGAAGATATTCGGTGGACAATCGATGCGTTTAATGGATGGGGGCCAATTGTTAATGGCGAAATTACGGTCATTCCGGTAAAGGGACGGCATTTGACGGTGGTGCAGGAACCCGGGAATGTGGCGTATCTGGCAAAACTTATGAGAGATAGTATTCGATCACACTCGTAGCGCGAATTGTTCATAGATGCCTGGCGGTTCACCTGGTTTTATGAATTGATTCCTGTTGGAACTGATTGAGTCCGATTACAGGAAAATCAGGGGAATCCATAGATGGAAAATTTATTTCCAGATTGCAAAATCGACAGAATTTTTGTAATTACTCATTGCTATGGTGGCTTCCGGTGGTTTCACTGTATTTTATTCGACGCATGGAATCTGATGTCTGTGTAGATTGAATAGTGCTGATCAATTGTGCTGAACCAAGGCATAAAACGGTGGCAGTATTCTTATGTTGAATTAAATACATTGAAAGAGCGGTTCAGCGCTGAAAGGTTCTGACTGTTAAAAGAATTGGTTTGTTTGAAATTCAGACAATGAATCTTTAGTGACCGATGCCTTTGTGACGGATGCCGCATTTTCTGTGACAGGAGACTTTTGGGTATGAATAACGTTTTTAAAAAAGGATTTCAGTTTTTCTGCGTTGGGTTGCTGTTTATCAGCCTCTTCTCATGCTCTGTTAAACGCCCTCATATTTGGGTGGAAGAATTGCCAAAAGAGGAATCTGAACCCCTGCAGTATCGAATTGCCCCTGGAAATCAATTAATGGTTTCCGTATGGGGACAGGACCAGATTTCCGGAACGCAACTTGTTCGTGAAGACGGGAATATTTCCGTGGTGCTTGTTGGTGACATCAACGTTGCCGGTCTGACCACGGAAGAGGCTGCCGATGCGATAGCAAAACGATTGGAGGGGGACATCGTTCAGAATGTGCGTGTTGACGTCAGTGTGGTAGCAACAGTGCCGCAGTTTGTAACTGTTATTGGAGAGGTCGGTACCCAGGGGAAAATTGAACTTCTGTCTCATGACAATTTGATTGACGTCATTGCCAAAAGTGGCGGGTTTACAGAATTCGCACATACCGATCAGATGTATGTGATTCGGAAGAAAAAGAATGATGAGTTGCAGGTAATTCGCTTCGATTTTGATCGTATGACATCGTGTCCCAACGCAGGGATTAATTTTCGACTGCACGATGGTGACATTGTCGTTGTTGATTAAATGAACTTCCAGACAAAATTTTAGAAATAATTTTGAGAATTTATTTATCCATTTTCACTGGTCTGCTTTTTATTCTGTCGAGTGCATACTCATGGGGCGGATATGATGTTGATTTTTATGGTAATCTGGATACATCAGTCAGGACAGGCAGACTTGCGTCCGTTACATCGAAACGTGGTCAATATGGTGTGAATGTCGAATTCTCACCTTCGTTTAATCTCGTTAGAACCAGCCCTCGTGCCAGGACATCCATCCTTTACGGATTGCGCGCCGGGAGCGATTGGCGCAGCACTGGCACCGAATCATTTCTATTGTTCCATCAGCTGACGGCCACGCAACAATACACAATATCAAGGCGCCTGGTGTGGAACGCAAGAGGTAATCTCAATTATGGAGAGATGGACTATAGTCGGTCGCTGTTTTTGTTTGGTTCAAATATTGGAGATGAAAATGCACCCAGTCCGGCGAACGGTCGCCCGCAAAGTCAAGTGATCCGGTACTTCGGATATTCGGCCAACAGTGGCATGTCCCTTGTACTGAGTAATAAGACGAGGCTTTCGGTCAGTGGCGCATATTCAGCAAATGACCAGATCACGGACAATTCACCGAGAAGTGCCGTTTTTTCAGAGGCGCGAGACCCTTCGTCGAAAACGGCGTCTTTGAGTTCCACGCTATCCACACGGATTTCCGGGACCAGTACACTATCTGCGAGTATCACAGGCTCCATGTCTGTCTTTTCGAAGGACTTGCAGTCTTTGCCAGTGACAGCGCTGCTGGGGGCAACGTATCGCGCACGAGAGAATCTTAGCTTTTCAGCACAGGTCGGAACAGTTGTGTTAGTTGAGACCTACGATGAAACGGCCATAAACGATGGAACCGCAAGGGGGCGATATTATTGGTCCTGGCTTCCCGCTGGGCGATTGTCACTCAATGTACGCCCCAAATGGAATACGATTACAATGTGGAGCTTTAGTACGTTTGTGACAGTAGATACATATGTGGATACTTCTCGAGCAGCTGTTTTGCCAAGATCGAGTGCGGGGTTCTCAGCGGTTAGCATAATTACGCCAAAGATTCGGTTTCAATCATCACTCTCTGCGACATCCCCCCTCAGGAACGAGGCCAGGGGAGAACCACTCGCCAACAACACGTTTCCTGCCGCCGCCGCAGCTTCGGCTCAATTTTCGTTTGAGTTGAGGAGGGCGACATTCCTCCGTGTCGGAGGTCAGGCCAGTACCAGCTTGTCCTATTTGTTTGATTATCCAATAAAAACGGGTTCAAGGGAAATGGCAGGGATGGTATCGTTCGTTATGCTGTTCGATCCAAATCATTCCGGGGCCAATGAGTAACCAATGGGGCAAATAATAGGCATTGAATCGATTTGCGTGTTGAGCGCGCATGACTGGCCTTCCTCGAAGGCACATAATGGAATGACATCCTGATGATTTTCTATATTTGTACAAATCGAAGTTTCACTCGGTTGGCAATTTGTCGTTTTTTTGTATATACACTAAATGTGTAGAAATACTCGGAACACCTAATTTATTTGGAGGTTGGGTAATAAATGAACATAACCAATCATCATAACACTGGTCAGGATTATGAATCTGATTCCGGACCAGGATTAAAAGATCTGTTTACATTGCTTCGGTTCGTTTATCACGCGGTGGCCAGACATAAAATTCTTTTGATTGCCTGTATTGTTATTGTTTTGGCACTGGTATTTGTGGCCATAAAGATCATGCCGCGATCATACGAGGTTTCCTCCAGGATTTTAATTCATTCATCCACAACAATTTCGTCGCTTGCCAAAACAGGTAACAGATTGAATCCCAAAGACAACGTTTTTGGTCTCGTTGAATTGATGAAATCACAGGAAAATCTGGAGGGAATAGTGAGCGATGCCGACCTCATTGAAAAGTGGAAAAAAACGAGGTATGGCATTTGGAAGAAGAAAGATGAACTGTTCAGGAAATTGTTTGGTCCACCAAGTGATGAAGATATTCGGGATATGCTTGTAAGCAAGCTGGATGGGCGACTACGTGTTCTGTTCAATGGTGGTGTATTAATCATCGTCGTAGAGTGGGAAGATCCCTGGGTTGCTCTGGAGCTTCACAAGGTGGTGCTCAATCGTTTTTTCGAACATCGTCGCGTTCACGAGCTTGGTGAGATCCGGGAAACGATTCAGTTGTTGGAGCAGAAGCACAAGCAGGGACTTGAACAATTGCAGGCGATAATTGAGAAAAACAGAATACTCGCAACTGAAAAAGCCGAGCTTGAAATTCAGCAGGAACAGAACGAATCCAATATCGGGAAACCGCGTTCAACGTTCAGAACAAGCAGAGTTCGCGCGCCTGCCGGAATGAGTGCAGAGCAAAAAGAGGAGCTTGAAAGGGTTTCCGCTGAATTGGAATCGGTTCAAAACGAGATTGCTCGTGCACGCAATGACTACAATAGACGACTTGATGCTGAAAAAGACAAGCTGGCGAAGTATCAAACCCAGTACGGTCCACAGCATCCGGAAATAATAAAAACAACCAGATACATTGAATTGCTTTCAGCGCAGGAAGCTGTTCCCGGCGCGCTCAGAAAAAAAGAGCATACTCTGGAGACTCTGATTGAGAAACTGCAGGCAGCCCCTGCTGACAGCGAAAAGACTGAGACAACGAGGCGCTGGAACACCAGGCCCAGGGACACCGTCGTGGATATCAAAGAAAAAGACGAAGGACGATCATCATCCCAAAAAGAAATTGCGGCCCTTCTTTTTGAAAGCGAACTGATGACTGCGGAGTACAATGAAGCGGAAGACGCCGTGAACCGGCTAAAAACACAATTGGAAAATACCCGACTGGAGCTGGACGCAACCGAAGCCGCATTTGCATATCGCTATAGGCTCACCAAACCACCGGTATTTCCCAGACGTCCCAGCAAACCGAAAGGGCTGAGACTAATGCTGGCAGGTGTATTTTTAAGCATATTTCTCGGAATATCACTTTCTGTGTTCGTGGATATCCGTTCCGGGATAATTCTTGAGAGTTGGCAAATTGAAAAAATTACCAATATTCCGTTACTTGGTGAGATCGAAGAGCCCAGATAATCACAGATGACCGCCAGAGTGGATTCGAGTTGATTTTTGTAAATAAATGATTTTGACCTTTCAGAGAGTCTCTATTGTGTGACATCGACCGTGTCATCGGTTGGCCGGAATAAGTAGTGTTGGACGGTCAGTTGATTGTGTGGACAGCATGCTTATACTATCCGGCGAGAACTTCGAAAAAAAAGAGCGTTGCGTTAGGATTTCAAAAGAAAAATTGCGAATTTCAAACATTCTCCCACAGAAAGGGTTGAACATTATGTTGCGTTTCCCCAATGGACTAACTTATTTATTGTTAGTGTTGTTACTCAACGGGTGTAAAACAGGAAATTTTCACGAAGAAACGGTTGGACACGGCTCTCAAAAGAATGTGGTGAATAACAGCGAAGCGGCGAAACCTGAAAAAAAAGATACAAATGCAGATAAAACAGGGACTGTCGGCAACTCAACGGTTTCACCGAAACCAGACGCTCCTGTTGCGTCCGATACGATCGCCGTTGAAGTAAATTTTACTATTGACTCCGGTAGCGGAAAACATTTGATTTCCCCTTATGTGTACGGATTAAATGAACTCAAATTTGACTCAACGGGCCCAAGGGGAATTCGATTCGTGCGACAGGGAGGAAATCGTCTCTCTGCGTACAACTGGGAAAACAATGCATCAAATTCCGGAAGTGACTGGTACAATCAAAATGATGGTATGCTGGGGAATACAAATACTCCGGGAAACTACCCTGTGGACTTCGTCAAAACAGCTTTTTCGCATAGTGCCGCCGCTCTGATAACTGTTCCGATGATCGGATATGTGGCTGCGGACAAAGGTCCAAAGGGCGATGTAAACAATACGCCTGATTATTTGAGTAAACGATTCCATATTTCCAAAGCCAAAAAAGGCGCATCTTTTTCGATGACGCCGAATCAGAATGACAGGTTCGTTTATCAGGATGAGTTTGTCCACTTCATGGAAAAGATGTTTCCTGATGCGCGCTCGACTCCTGCAACGGAACTTTTCTACTCTCTTGACAATGAGCCTGCTCTATGGGCTACAACGCACCCTCGCCTTCGCGGGGAAGAAAAGGGCAGAAGTGGTAAGCAGGTAACCTATGCAGAATTGATGAAGAAGACAATCGAATATGCTTCAGCCATCAAGAAAGTGGCGCCAGACGCGAAAATATTTGGCCCGGCACTCTACGGCTATACAGCGTTTGTCAATCTTCAGAACGCCCCGGATGCAAACGGTCGAGATTTTATCGAATTTTATTTGCAACAATTGGCGAAGGCCGAAAAGGAGAAAGGGTTGCGCTTAGTGGATGTGCTCGATGTGCACTGGTATCCCGAAGTATCTGTGCCGGGGGTTGGGAGAATTCATTCATCAAAAAAGGCGGATCCGCAACTTGAAAAAGAACGTATCCAGGCGCCGAGGTCTCTGTGGGACAAAAATTATATGGAGAAAAGCTGGATAACACAGAACTATCTTCATAATCCCATCGCCTTGTTGCCGGATTTGCAGGATAAAATTGACACGTATTATCCCGGTACAAGAATTGCCATTACGGAGTATCAGTATGGGGGAGGAAATGACATGTCCGGGGCAATTGCCCAGGCGGACGTCCTGGGAATTTTTGGGCGCGAGAATCTTTTTGCTGCGACTTTGTGGAAGATGGGCAAAGCCCCGCAGGACTTTTTATGGGGCGCATTTGAGATGTTTACCTCGTATAACCCCAAAGGTGACAAGTTTGGTGATCTCTCTGTTGACGCAAAGAGTTCAGATGTTGAAAAATCTTCTATTTACGCCGCATTGGATACCACAACGGGTGGCAAACGAATGACGGTAATACTGATTAACAAGGCGGAAACCGCAGTACGGGCTGGGGTGAGTATTGTTCACGACGAAAAATTTTCCAGTGCTGATGTCTATCAGTTAACCTCGGCTGATTCCAATCCCCGAAAAGCAGCGTCTATCGATGTTTCAAATGGAAACGCATTTGAGTATGGGATGCCTGCCCGAAGTATCAGTTTGATTGAGTTGAATATCTAAGTAGTGAAAGGAGTCGCTTTTTGGGCAATCGCTGACATCATTTCTTTTTTTTCTTTTCCTGTGGTGCGGTGAAGGTCGACACTCCCAATATTTTCTGTCTTCCGACCATTTCGATGGTTTTGTTGAGCGCATCGAATTGGGTGGAACCCAGCTTTACACAAAGGATTAGTTTATCGACCGCACGGCACAATGCAATTCCATCCGGGTGGGAGATAAGCGGGTCGATACTGACAAATATTTTTCCATCTTTCAGCGTTCCATCCCGTTTCGATTTGTCGAATTGAGACAGAAGCTCTTTGGTTAATTGTGTAACGGATACCGAATCGGCTTCTTCTCCAATTTGCTTAACAATATCAAAGTATTCATATGCGCCGGATGTCACGGGAGAGTCGGCGTTGGTTTTTGTGTGTTCAGCGTACACAAGCGATGCGTTCACAACGCGAACAAAACTACATGGCTCCCGGGCAGCCATTTGTCCGAATCCCCGCGCGAGGTCAACTGTAAAGACGTCGTCTGAGACAGGCACAAGCACAACTGTGTTCCAGTCTGTTGCTTTCGTTATTTTGTACCATATGTGCTGTATATCAAGTGGCGGAATATCTCCCGACGTGTTTTTGTAGGACTTTGAGCTGGGCATATGGCGCGCAATTGGCGCTGGCGAGGCGGAAATACGCTTTAATGCCGCGACGTTCAGTGCATTTGGCCTGTTGACGGTTTCTGTGGCCGTTTGGGGTTGGGAAACCGGTGATTTGGAAGTTGTGGCAAATGGAGGGTCCTTCTCCTTCGTGGTGGAAGCCGCATTTCTTCCCGGCGCATTAAGCACAATTGTTTCACGAAGATTTTCCACTTTTGCCGGGACGGGGTCGCTGTTTGTTGCTGACCGATGAGGTGAACTTGAAATGGTGCGGTATCGAACACTGACTTCCGGCTTTTCGCCGTTGGAGATATTGGATGGCGCGTTTTCGATAATAACAGTGCTGGCATTAATTTCAGATGCAGGCATCCGACTGTTTCGGGTGGGCGGAATGGAAGAAATAGAAGACTTTAACGGTTGACCGCATGATACGCAGAATTCAGCTTCCTCTTTGCTCGTTACACCACATCTCGGACAAATCATTTTCACTGGGATTTCCTTTTGTATTGCCTGTTTTGCTGTTGCCGTCCACCAATGGATCGTAATAACACCACGTTATAAAAAATCAAGATATAACATGAGATATGGGATGGAACAGACACGGTATCATTGAGTACAAAATAGTATAATGAGTTCGGTCTGTTGTCCAAAATCGGAAAGAAAAACAATCAAAAAATCCGGCAGCAAAACCATCGCCTTGCAGTCCCTGGATGTGGCGACTGATGATGGCAGAGGGAGGCGTCCCGGACTGATAATCGGCAACCCGGCAGGAACATTGTCATGTGGATGCGCTCTCTCTCTGTATATGTAATTCAATGGAACGGGAGTTTCAGTCTTTTTCAAAAATCAGTTCTTCTTTGCTGGAACGCATCATTTTCACGAAAATGGGAAGGATCGCCGAATCCTGAATCAGATAACGTTTGGCCATTCTGACGGGTTCCTGTTTTATGCGATATAGCCATTCCATTCCCATTGATGACATCCAGGGGGGACAGCGTGTTACTTTTCCCGCAATAAAGTCGAGGCTGGCTCCGATACCCAAATAGACTATGGAACTGGTCTTGCTGGCCCATTTGTGCATCAGTATTTCCTGTTTGGGGCAACCCAATGCCATGAAAACCAGTGATGGCGCAGCCGTTACCATTTTATCGATAGCCTCCTGTTCCAGCCTGCTGTCCTTTTCGAAACCCAGCGGTGGTGAATCCACGCCAACAATGTTGAGTTTTGGAATTTCTTTGGTGAGAACATTTGCAGCAGTCTGAGCAACGCCTGGCGCCGCGCCAAGAAAATATGCGCTTAGCCCGGTTTTTGCAGCATGGCGGAGCAGGGGACGCATTAGATCCGAACCGGAAATCTTTTCGGGCAGGGGGGCTCCAACAATAGTACTCATCCACTTTAACGGCATTCCATCCACGAGAGATAGTGATGCAGCCGCATATGCGTCCCGTAGCGCCAGGTTTTTCTGCGACAGAACCACGTGGTCTATATTTGGTGTTACGACAAAACCGCCTGCCTTTGATTTGGCAAGATTCTCTATGTAATTCAGAGTGTCTTGAAGAGTGATATAATCGGCATGAATTGTACCCAAACGAATGCTTTTCAAAGTTATTCTCCCGGTTTAAAACTTTAATGTTGCCACAGCTGTTAAAATACCAATGTATCTGTTTCATGTGGGTATTTTATAAAAAAGTAAACCCCAAAAAAGCCGCCTTTCTGTGAAACGGGCAAACCTGAAATTGGGTTACCATTGATGCCGTCTCCCCATGGATGGTTCATTTGGTAGCGGACGACTTACTCAGGTCATCTGAACATGGCGATGGCTGGAATATTTTTATCCCTTTTGACAAAATTCGATAAACAGGTATTATAATGGAAAGATAGCTCGACGATATTTGTTTTGGGAACACAATTATGCGATCGAAAAGTGTAAATCACACGAAAGAAAGTCGATTTTCACAGCACACACACAGATTGGATTGCCAATCTTTAAAGGGAGTAACGCGGTAATGGCGTCCTTTAAAAGGATTTTTTTCACAATTCTATTTGTTATGTCCGTCGGTTGTGACAGTAGCAAAGATAAAAGCGACGAAGATGCGTTCGTTGATTCATCCACCGAGCAACTGCTGAATGATTCTGGCACGAGCACTCCGTCCGTTTTTGATACAACCATGTCATCTGACACGCTGTCTGATATACAGACCGATTCCTCTGCCCACGTTGTCGATACTGGCATTGATACCTACACCGACTCAATCAGTGGCGCTACCGATATCGGGACCGATTCTACTCCCCATACTGTCGATAGTAGCAATGATACCTATACCGACTCAATCAGTGGCGCTACCGATACCCACAGCAGTATCGACGACACCGGTAGCAGTGTCGACACGATGGGCGATACAGGCACCGGTATCGCGGATACCGGCAGTATTGCCCCCATCGATACTGAGAGTGAAACGGCGACTGTTTTGGATTCAGATACCCGTACTGATGGCGGCGATTCAACCTTGTTCGATATCTCTGTCCAATACACGATGGGGTCGAACACAAGTCCATCAATCGTTTATGCTATCTGGGTGGAGAATTATGATGCCAATTTCATTCGTCCCATATATATCTGTAAACGCCTGACGGACGGCTCCCTGACCGGTACAGCGTTGCCGTATTGGTCCGTAACGCGACTGAACAGGGCAGATGCCAGTGAGGTGGATGCGGTGACTGGGGCAACAGTTGGAAATGCTGATTTTACAGTTACGGAAACCGTGAGTATTCCAGCACTCTCCAATATTACCGTATACGTCGAAGTCGATCATTCCTTTGATAACAACGACTGGTTCGACAATCAACCGGCAATTTTGTACGCGACGTCTTTCAATTTGCCGGTGTCTCAAAAAAATCAGAGCCTTTCTTTTATTGGATGGACTCCAAACGAGTTGACCCGGAACGTTATCCCCAATACGCCCATGGGTGTACTTCAGTCAGAAACGCGCTATATTACACATCACAAAGAGGGAAGTGGATTTGGAGATGCCGATGATCGCAGTTCCACTCACATGGTCGGTCAATTGAAGGCAACCGTAAAGGAACACTAGAATAATTTTAGCCTATCATTATGCTGAACCAGGCTATTTGGTTCAGTAGATGCGCAGGATCCGATGGATATCTTAAAAATCCTGGAACATCGCAAAAACCTTCTTATTTTTTTACTGTTGTGGAAATTGGGCACACTCATTTTGTTGGGGGTTGTCATCGACGCCCTGGTATGGCCATGGCGGACCGAATTTATTGCCGATCCATCCTGGTTGAAATCGTACCTGAACTGGGATGCAAGCTGGTATACGCTGATTGCCAAAGAGGGATATTCCAACGAAATGGCACGTGCCTTTTTTCCGGCTTTCCCTTACTCCATAAGATTGTTTTCATTTGGTGTGCTGAATGAGGTTGTCACAGGCATTCTTTTAACATTCATTTATGGCGCCCTTTTTGTTTTTTTCTTTTTAAAGGTAGCTTATACGCGATTCTCCAGGCGCGCTGGTGGCATCGCACTGGTTTTGTTTTTGTGCGCTCCCAGTGCATTTTTCTTAAGTTGTATATACACCGAATCGCTTTTTTTGTTTCTCTTGTTCCTGTTTGTCTGGCTCTTCCTAATCAAGCAATCCTATTGGGCTGCAGTCCCCGCTATTTTGATGATTTTTACAAGAGGGACGGGATTCTTTGTAGGTTTTGCAATGGGAGTAATCTTTTTGTTTGAAATCCCTAATGCGATAAAAACACAACAATTTAAGTACTTGCGGTACGTTTTTGCAATCGGGGCGTCTTTTGTTGCGGGAGCACTGTTATTTCTGGGATATCAGTACTGGCAGTTCGGTGATCCCTTTGAGTTTATCCGGGTTCAGGATAAATATTTTGGGGAGTATTTTTCAAATTCAATCTTGAACTGTTTCAATCCGTCGCATGTTTTAGATGTATTCCTTGCCAAACCGGGATTGGTTTTCGGCCGTTCATTCAGCGTCTTTGACAAAACGTTTTTTTATCTGGCGATTGTTTTATCGCCTTTGGTCTGGAAGACAGATCGTAAACTCTTTGTGTTTTATTTTTCTCTTTTTTATTTTCCAGCAACAATGGGCGAATTGGGTTCATTTGGCAGATTTTTTCTTTTGCCATTTAGTATAGCGGCTATTTGTTGCGCAAAATTTATTGTTGACTTCAAAAAAGTAACCGTCAATGTGAAGACTATTTTATTGATGGTGTTTTTGACGTGTGGACTGCTCGCGGAGAGCGGGTTATGCCTTTTGCAGGCCGCCTATTGGTGGATCGGCTAGAACGAATCGAGCCACACTTATGATCACGGGGCGCCCCTCAATCGTTTTTGAATGTATTTTTTTAGCTGGTTTAATTTTCTCAGGTATACGGGACGTGATTCAGCAACGAGATGGAATCGAATTAGTGGTTCGGAAACCGGCGACGGAGACACCCGCACGAGCGATGCAAGTGCAATCTTTTGCAGTTTCGAAGAGAGCGAGCCCGTTTTTTTTAAGCTGGCAATACAAAATAACTTCCAGAGTGCAGATACGGTGTCCTCGGTCAGGGGATGTCCTGCCGGATCGAGCGACAAAGAAAACAATCTATACAGAAGATATTCCGCTGCCTGATTTTCGACGCATTCTTCAGGATCAAAACCAAACTGTCTGGCCAGCTGAGGCACTGCTCCAAGCTCATTTGCCATGTATCTCATCTGTCTTCGAATACCTTTTAGCAGACCTTCATAGTCGGCGGTGATTCTTGAATCGTTGGAACCGTGCCTGGTCCAACATGCCAGACACTCGTCTATTGCCTGTACAGGCCCCTGCATGGCCACAGCACGAACGAGGTACCCGTCTGCGGCTTGACGAAAAGTCGCCTCATCAATAGGCATTACTTTTTTTAATGCCGTCCTTGAAAATGCCAGGCCGCTGGTGAGGGTGGTTGGAAATGAGCCTGTCTTTAGCAAATCTTCAACGACATCGCCGCTGGCGAGGCCAGGATGTTTCGCGGGGAACACTCCCAGCTTATTTCCCTGTCCGTCAACTACCTGCATGAAATAGTGAACCATTACTACTCCAGGTTTCCATTTATCAAGAACCCTTTCGATGGTTTGTGGGACCATCGCATCGTCTGAATCAAGAAAGAAAATAATGTCCCCTGTGGCATGTTGAAATCCGGCGTTAAATGCCGATGCATGTCCCCCATTTTTTTTCAATACAGGAATGATGCTGTTTCCATAAGAAGAAATGATTTCTCTGGAATTGTCCAATGAACCATCGTCAACAACGATCAACTCGAATGACGTGTTGGTTTGATTCAGGACACTATCAATTGATCTGCGAAGGAATCTGCCATAGTTGTAATTGTTGATGATTACACTGGCACGGACAAATGGTTTTGCAGATTGAATCAATTCGTTATCTCCATTGTGTTTTGGTCTTCGCGCTTCGATGACGAGGTGTATTGAATTGAGGGGTTGCCACGAATTGATCAAATGTAAACACATTTTTTACATTAACATGAAAGGTATGAATTGGAAGAAATCGCTTTTGCATTTTGCGTATTATATACAATGTTTTTTTAACATGGGCCCAATTACCTGCTGAACATCTTCGATATTTTTAGTCACCGTTCGGTTTTGGTTTTTATGTATGGAGAGGTTGGAAAAAGAATTGGTTCGTTCTACTGTTGAAGCGGGTATTTTTTTTTAAAAAGGTCCAGTTTTTCCAATAGTTGTTCATAGCGAGATGTTAGAACGGCGTCGCTACTTAGATATTGTCGCGCGTGTTTGAGAGATCCGAGCTGGTGCCTGGCAAATCTTCGGATAGTACTATTTTGAATTTTTGCGATCGTTTTAACCGCTGGGGTCAGTAGTATCCTGGGAATGCCAGTTCTCTGCTGAATTTTATCAACGAAAACAGGGGTGTCTCCGAACTGACGCGGCAGAAGATTAGGGCTGTATTGTATTTCCAGCGACTGCGCCCAGTCGTGCCATTTTATATCAAACTTCTTTGAGAAAGTTCTAACCGGTATCCACGGTACTCGAAAAATATCTGAGACGATTACGCCATGCATGGCTTCAGATATGACAACATTCGATTTTCGAATTTCTTCAATAACAAATTGAAAATCTGCTGTGGGACTAATGTAGTTTATCCCCACCTCATCACATAACGATTTCCATGAGAATATTTCTTCGGAACTCCAGTGAGGAATATAAGACCAGGGATATTTCTTTTCCACTTCCGGATAGTCGAACGCTTTCAGGAGGACTGCCCCGTCTGTGATGGCTTTGTCTTTTTCAATGTTTAATAGTCTGGCTGTAATGGGGCCCCGAACGCAAAAGACATCGCAGTTATCATCGAGCTTTGCGGGTTTTCCCATGTAATTGCCAAAACCTGAGCTGAAAATGATTCTTTTTTTGATTCCGTGAAAATTATGTTCACCAATAATGGAACCAATACCATAAAAATATACCTCATCGTTCGTATCAAAATAACCAGGCAATAGATGTTTAAAAATATAAGGGCTTAGTTCATCACCAAAGTTGTTCCCCTCGTGATAGATTAGTTGCATATGGATACCTCTTTGCTGTTCATCCGAACGATTGATCGTTTTAATAACGCAGCGTGGTTTTTTTGAGAGTAAACAATTTACCGGCCGACGTATTGACGTTGCAGGCCGATTTCTTCTGAAACATACGAATCATACGACTGGTTCGAGTGTCATAATTATTGAGTCGCCGCAGTCAATTAAAATTGTTGTCCGCCATGCAAAATGGTGCTAATTTTGCGCGCCATAAAAAGTGAAATGGCTTCCTCTGAACAAATATCATTCCAATACTCCAGAGATTGCTTCTGCAGCCATTTTAAACGGTCGGGATGTTTTAACAATTCAACAATAATATTCTCCGCATCATCCCAGTTTTTCACTTCAATGGCTGGGCTGTTGGTATAGAACCAAAGTTCGGGTTGCGGTTCACACACAACGACGCATCCATATCGCATGGACTCGAAGTACCTGAAACTTTCCAACACGTCGCCTCTGGGAACCAAAGAGATTTTTGTATCGGCAAGAATACTGGAATACTGCCGCCCCTGATCACTGAAGCTTTCCTCAAAACTTTTGGTTGCCTTTAAATAAACATTTATGTCTGAATATTTCTGTTGAATGCGTTCTGCGACGTCCGCCATACGTTGGCGTGCCAGCGATTTTGGAGGTTGCAAATATGCCTTGATACTCAGATTGGAGTACTCGCGCCCAGCAACGCTTCCGACAAAAGCGATGTCATATTTTCTTGGACTGTCCGTGTCAATATGTATGTTGTGTTGATGCGCATATCCCAGGGGAATGGAAAAAACATTGTCAGAGGATAGACATCCACGGCCAATGGTGGTTGTGACACCCCGGAGACGCGACGGTGTCCATGTAATTAAATCGCGGACGTACTTGGCGACAGAAGAAATGTCAAGCGCCACAGAGCCTGAACCGAGGAAAAGATCCGGTGCGTTTCCATAGTTGCGAAAGACCGCGCCTACCTTATCCGCATACGCAGGATACCAGTAGGGACCAATTCCATGCAGGATAACGAAGACATTTTTGCCATAGGAGGGCAGTTCAGCCCATGAGTCGGTGACATAAAACGTGTAATCTTCATCCGGGAGATATTCTTTCAGTCGCAGGAAAATCTGACAATAGTATTCGTATTCTCTTGGTTTGACAGATTTTTCTTTGTACGTTTCCAGGTCGATGGGCTTGAAATTGTCTTCCATTTTTAATGCAAGATTAAATTGTTTTGCTCCCGCAGCTATGGTCATGCTTGTATCCTTTTTGTTGCTATACAATTCCACTTTATACACGCACTGGCATTTTTATAATCGGAAAATAACTTAAATCTTATTGCCTGGTATGAAATCACACCAACTTGCCAGGTAACCCAAATACGACCAATGCAACGTCCGTCAAGTGGTATGTTACTCTTCCTTTTTGACCCGTTTCATTATTATGGGTTTCGCAGGCCTGGCCCTGCTGCCGGAAGGAAGAGATATATCCAGAACCGTTCCCGCCGCCAGCTTGCAATTGTTTCCAACTGAGATGGGCCCAAATAACTGACTGCCCGGTCCTATAGATACATTGTCGCCAATTTTCGGAAAGCCGACAGCACCGGTGGTGTTGTTCCGTCCGTCACCCAACGTAACGTTGTGAAAGATAATGCTTCCCGTGCCAACAGTGACATCTCTTCCAATAACTATTCCATTTCCATGAATAATTGATACGCCTGGTTCAAGATCAGCATCCGGATGAATGTCGGCTGCGTACATATGTCGCAGAACAGCGCGGGATATAATTTTTGCAACCGTATTTTGATTGCGTTCTCTGAACAACTGCATGAGACGAACCGCCAACATCATTTGGAGTCCAATGTCATGGAACAGGACGTTGGGGGTTGACATTTCCACTCCGCCTCGCTGACTCTTGTAACGTTGTTTAACAGTGTCCACATCAACCTGAAATCGCTTTTTCAGTCTGGAGATGGCATTTATCCAATTTGTGGGTTGTTTTGTACAACATAAATTAGCAGTCGGCTCGTTTGCCGGCATTGCTTCATCGATTAACTGAGTTGCCTTTTCCTGTGTCATAATTGCCTTTTTTCTTCCTGCTTGCGAATTCCCCAATCGCATTGCATATAAGTATGTTTAACAGCCTGTCGAAAAGCGTTCTCTCTGTGTATATTCATCCGTAACCCGTATGTAATGTTTGCGTGGTAAATTTTCAACCCTGACTTACTCTTAGAATCAGTTCGCCTGATGCGATCTGTTTTTTAAATGCAGGTGTTTTCGGCAGGGTTCTTTCGTGTGAATTTACACTTTTCGTTTTTTTAAGTATCGATAACAGTTCTTTAAGACTTCCTTCGTCGATCCGGCTTCGTCTCTTACGCCGCGATAGTACTGAATGCCATAAGCTAAAGTGGTTCCCGCGAGTGCAAGACGTTCCAGGTGAAGTTCATCAACGATGCTGGATACCTTCATCACTGTGCGGGAGAGAACAGGGGCCAGACTCGGGACCAGCATCACCGTTGAAAGGACCGGTACTGAAAGAGGGTTGACTCTGAACAGAAAATGTATGGGGTCTGCACTGGCTACGTCCTGATGTTTCTTTGATATTTGCATGTCCAAAACACCATAACGTCGAGATTCTTCCATCCATCGGTTAAAGTCGGTATGGTCTGAACCATTGGCGGTCACGGCTTCCGACGCAAACGCAAATTTCGCACCGGCTTTTTCGAAGCGGATGCCCAGTTCCCGGTCTTCGTTCTGTTTCAGATTTAAATCAAAACCACCTACTCTATCGTATAATTCCCGCTTAAAAGAGACATTTCCTGTGTATAAACCCGCGCCACTTATGGTGTCACCGGGTTTCCTCTTTTCGAACGCTCTATTAAACTGATGCTGCTGAAAACGGTTGTGTAGAGGCATTGTCGAAAAGTCGGACGACTGGACAATTCTCCCCAGAACCACATCTGCCCCCCGACTGTGCGCTTTCAAATGCTGTTCCAGAAAACGTTCGGTGATCTCCATATCATCGTCAACTATCACAATGATGGAACCGGAACATCTGGAAATTCCGTTATGACGCGCTTTTGCCGCACCACCGTTGTTTTGTCGCACAAGCGAAAAACGATACGGCCGGGGATGTCCACCTACAACTTCTTCTGCGGGTGTTGCTGACCCATCATCAACGACAATGACTTCAAAAGACTCAAACGGCAGAGTTTGTTTTTCAAGGTTTTCAAGAGCTCTCTTCAGCAGTGCGCCGCGATTATACGTTGCGATAACAACTGAAATTTCAGGCTTATCGCCGCTATTCTTTTTTTTACTGACCATAATATAAACGTCTCACATGGCGAATTCGGCGCCAACATTGGGCCCGAAACAAATAGTTAATTTAGTCAATATTTTCGAATTTTCGAAAATTCAACAACATAATGCAGGGTTTTGTACCTTTTTATGAGATGAATTATTGTACTTAAATCAGATTTATGTCAATGGCGGTTCTGTTATGTTCCAGAGACAAAAACGAGAAAATAAATTGACAATAATGTTTGTCGAAATGGCGCAGTGATGGCTGTGCAGCGCATGTGACTTTCTTTCGACAAAAAAGTAGAAAATTGGGGCAATTGAATGAACCAGGGTGAAAATTCATTATTGACTCGAAACACAGGGCACAGAGACAGGGATCTTTCGATTGAAACCCTACGGGGGTTGGGGATACTGCTCGTAGTAATACTACACTCTGTCAACGCTGACGCAGGAGGTGCGTACCACTATTTTACCTTTTGCTTCGACTATTTGACAATGCCGCTTTTCACAGCCATCTCGGGATATGTATATGCCATGCGTCCTGTTCAACCAACGAATATGAAACGGTTTGTTTCCAGCAAGACACGTCGCATAATATTGCCGTTATTGTCGGTGGCGACATTGCAGTATTTTCTTTCGACATTTATTTCCGGTCAATCGGCATCCGGATGGTGGCGCATATATTTTGTCGGTTATGGGCAGTTTTGGTTTCTTGAGTCTCTTCTGCTCGTCTTTTTGGTCGTTGCAATACTCGACGTATTAAATACATTGGATTCCTTTATTGTTCTGAGTCTGCTGATACTTTTAACTGGTCTTGCCCGAATTGTCACTCCGGAGCTGAAAATCGATTCAATCGACGGTTTTATATATATATTGCCGTATTTCCTGTGGGGTGTTTCTCTCAAGCGGTTTCCGTGGCAATTGCAAAATCCGATTCTTGCATTGAGCATGGTGTTTTTTGCTGCAGGAGGTACCGTTCTCCAACATATAGCAAAAGGCGGGGGATTGGAAATTCGGCTGGACACCAATGGTCCCCTGGCAACAGTGACCGGAATTGCTCTGGTATATATTGCCTTTCGATGGCGTCGACGTATTCCGCTATTGGACTATATCGGCAAATATTCGTTTTCCATTTTCCTGTTCCATGCATTCGGTGTTTCAATTGGTGAACGAATGATGGGTTTGGTTTACGATTCTGACAGTTATCTGCCGGTGTTCATGCTGAAATTATCTGGAGGTGTGGTTGCTGGGATTCTCACCGAAAAGGTGCTCTCCCGGTTCTCTTTTCTCCAGTTTATTTTTTTGGGGATAAAACCTTTGCCCGCTCAAAAAACACATGCCGATTCATCTGGAAGCTGATTGTGCTAAACGGGATTGGATGCCAGCGAGTCGGTGGCACAATGAGCGCGGATACGACCATCTGATTCCATCAACTTAACATTGTTTCGGTCCAGGAGAACTATGCCAGTTTCATTCGTTTGTAGACTTCGGCAAGATTTTCTTTCATTCGTTTGGCGAGATAAAGAGCATTGGATTGTTCTGTTACCAGTGAAACATGCCCACCTCGAACGGGTATCACTTCAATCTGACCCAGAATCAAGTCTCTCCATCCTTCATATGCGTCGAATTGAACTGTATAATCCACATCGTAAATCAGTACATCTTTGGGGACTCTGAACAATGTCGCATCTCCCTGGAATACCTTCGGTTTATATTTCTTTTCAGCGATTTCGGTTGCTTTTTCAACGGCAAGGTAACGCTCATCCACCTCGGGCGCCGGCTCAAGAATTCGATTTACCCATTTTTTCAGGTAAGTTCGGCGCAGATGTATGAGTCGCATCACCTGGGCGCGTCGCAAATCCAGTTTATTTCGCATTGGCAATGTGGGGCTTTGTGCATCGATGAGCCCCAGCCATGCAACTTTTTCACCCTGTGCGACGAGTTGTTGCGCAATTTCATATGCGATAGTGCCGCCAAATGAGTATCCCGCGATAAAATAGGGACCATTGGGCTGCCGCTGTCGGATCGCATTGATATTGTCCGCGGCGATTTCCTCAATGGTTTCAAAGGGAGTATGTCCCGCCACACCACGTGTTTCCAGACCATAGAATGGAATATCCGGTGACATCCCCTGGGAAAGCTGGTGGAGCTCCATAACGTGTCCGCCATGTCCGGCCACGCAGAACACTGGCGGGGTGTTGCCTTTGGCGGACAGCGCCACAAGCGGCGTCCATTCCTTCTCCTTTTTCTCTTTGCGACTTTCCTTGTCCCCAGTATCCCCATTCAACGCCGCGAGTTCCACCGAAAATTGTCGAATGGTTGGATTATTGATGATGTCAGATAGAATGAAATTACTGTCAAACTGACCATTGATTTTATCCACCATTGTTATACCGACCAGAGAGTGACCACCCAAATCAAAGAAATCATCATCGATAGTCAGTTCGTCCACGCCGAGCACCTCTCGCCACAAACGCAGCAGGAACTTTTGCTCCAGAGTCAGTTCTTCACCGCCACTGCTTGCCGCTTCCAGCGACTCATCCTCGTCTTCCGCCGCGGCGGCGATTCCATGGTAGTCTGCCAGTTTTGGCTGAAGCCAGTAAGACTTGCGCTCAAAGGAATACGTTGGGAGCGGGATTCGTCGTCTGTGCTGTCCCTGATAGAATCGGGCGGCATCCACATCGACTCCGTTTTTCCACAAGTCACCGACCGCCGTTAGCAGCGTGTTCCATTCTTCATTGTCATCGGGGCTTCCACCCAGAGACGGAATTACACGAGTGCGTGCGGCGCCATCCATGTGCTGTCGAGTCAAAATGGTGAGCACATTGCGCGGCCCCAGTTCCAGGAATACGCGCCCTGTATCATCCAGAAGTTTGGAAACGGCTTCGGAGAAGCGGACCGGCATACGGAGATGACGCGCCCAGTATTCTGAGGATACTGCATCTTCATCTGTTATCCAGTCACCGGTGCACGTGGAGACAAATGGGATGGTGGGCGCATTCCGTGTTACTTTTTCAACCGCTTCTTTGAAGGGGTCAACAATCGGCGCCATCATTTCCGAGTGAAATGCATGGGATGTGTGCAGCAGCGTGGTTGAGATTCCCTCGCTATCCAGTTTTTCGGCAAATGCCGCAATGGCATCGGGAGGGCCTGCCACCACCGATAACCCCGGACTGTTGGACGCGGCCAGCTGGATTTCGGCGGGGAGCCGTTGTTCAATTTCAGTCGCAGCGACGCGTACCGAAAGCATTGAGCCCCTTGGAAGTCCGCCCATGAGACGGCCCCTCAGGGCAACAATGGCAAGCGCGTCTTCCAGTGTCATTACTTCTGCAAGACACGCACATACAAACTCGCCGATGCTATGCCCAATCATTACCGATGGCTTCAATCCCCAGTGTATCCAGAGCCTGGCCAGCGAGTATTCAATGGTAAAAATAGCAGGCTGGGTGTACGTTGTATCTTTCAGTATTTCCGCTGCATCTTTCGCATCGCCCGTCGTGGGAAACAGAATTCCTTTCAAGTCCTTATCCAGGTGCGATTGCAGAATTTCAAAACAGCGGTTCATGGCATCTCTAAAAACAGGTTCCACATCATACAGGGTGCGCCCCATATTCACGTATTGTGCACCTTGTCCGGGAAACATGAATACCACGTCCGGCTCCAGTGTTTCCAACGAGCCTGTGACGCGTTTAATTTTCGAAAGCTGCTCTGCAGCCTGTTCGGCGCTCGTGCATACCACAAAATCGCGGTATTTATGATGCACCCGTCCCCGATCGAGTGTAAAGGCCGCGTCTGCAAGGTTGGTATCCTGGTGCATTTCAAGAAACTCGCCGAGTTCTTTTCGATTGCGCGCCAGGGCGTTTTCAGTTTTGCCCGAAAATCGAAGCAGTTGCGTTTTGCGGGATGGTCCGGAAACTTCCTGAACAGGTGCTTCCTGAAGCACCGCATGCACATTGGTCCCTCCAAATCCGAAAGAGCTGACTGAGGCAAATCGTGGATGTTTTCCCCTTGGCCACTCTGTTAAATCCTGAACCACTTTAAAAGGCGTTTGCGAGAAGTCGATTTTGGGGTTCGGCTTCTGATAGTGCAGGACGGGCGGAATTTTTTCGTTGTGCAGAGCGAGTGCGACTTTGATGAGTCCCGCCACACCGGATGCGATGGTTGGATGTCCAATATTTCCTTTCAAGGAGCTTAAATGGCAATATTCGGTTTTGGATGTTTGTGCACCGAACGCGCGCACAAGTGCTTCGACTTCGATGGGATCCCCCAGAGGCGTTCCGGTCCCGTGCGCTTCGTGGTACCCAATTTGCTCGGGATGCACATTGGCCTGCGCCTGCGCCTGTGCCACCACTCTTGCCTGACCATCTACACTGGGCGCCAGAAAGCTGACTTTTCGAGCGCCATCGTTGTTTTTTGCGGAACCGCGAATCACCGCGTACACCTGGTCGCCGTCTCTAATGGCGTCCTCCAGTCGCTTCAGAACGACCAGACCGGCGCCGTCGCAGAACATCGTACCGCTGGCTTCCGCATCGAATGGCCGACAGTGTCCATCTCTGGTAAACGTGCCGCCTTCGCGATACACTTGTCCGCTTTTCTGGGGAACGTAGATGTCCACACCGCCCGCGATGGCCATGTCGCACTCATAATCGATGAGACACTTGAACGCATGGTCCACCGCCAGCAACGAGGTTGAACATCCGGTGTTGGCACTGACACTGGGGCCTGTTAAATCGAGCTGATACGACACGCGTGTGGCGATATAGTCTTTTTCGTTTCCGTATCCAACAATCACGTGTCCGACGTTTTCCACAACGTCTGGATGGCACAGCACATTGCGGTGATAATAGTGATTGTCCCCCACACCGGCAAAGACGCCAATATGCCCGGGGAATTTGTCCGGCGCGTATCCGGCGTTTTCAAGGGCTGTCCATGCGAGTTCCAGCATGACTCGCTGCTGCGGATCCATGCTTTTGGCTTCCAATGGAGAGACGCCAAAGAATTTCGCATCAAACTTGTCCGCGTCTTCTATAATGCCGCGACTGGGGACGTAGTTGGGGTGATTAAGGATACTCTCTTCGATGCCAGGTCCGAGTTCATCCATGGAAAACCGGGTAATTGATTCGACTTTATTGCACAGATTCGCCCACAACTCGTTTAGATTTCTGGCGCCAGGGAACCGGCCTGCCATGCCCACCACTGCCACCCCATCGTGACTTGCGTCATCGGTGAATCGTCCGATACGCGATCGGGTCGCGCGCTCAAACGCTTCATCGAGAAATGCCTGTGCCCCTTTGCCGGTATCTTCAAGCGCCTCCGCCAGTGCGGCAACGGTCGGATGTTGAAACAGCTTCACCACCTTGACCTGTTTGCCGATATGGTCGCTGATTCGAGTCGCGGCATTCACTACCAGCAGGGAGTTCCCTCCCAACTCAAAGAAGTTGTCATTAATACCAACTTTGTTCAGATGCAGCACGTCGGACCATATGTTGACGAGTTCTTTTTGCAGCGTCGTTTTGGGTGCAATGTACATTGCAGAAAGTTCCGGTCGTTCGTTTTCGTCAAAACGCAGCGATTTGCGGTCAATTTTGCCGTTGGGACTCAGTGGCATTGTATCCAGATACACAAATCTTGCAGGAACCATGTAGTCGGGAAGCCATTCCAGCAGAAATGTTCGCAGGGTATCCACTGCGGGCCGCGACGCATCTGAAGCAACCACGACAAATGCCACCAGCTGTTTTTCGGCAAAACTGTTATCTGTGGCCACCACCGCTGCTTCGCTGATGGCATCGTGCTTCAGCAGAACGGCTTCAATTTCCTGAAGCTCAATCCTAAGTCCGCGAATTTTCACCTGAAAATCGATACGCCCCAGAAACTCGATGCTGCCATCTTCTCTGTATCTGGCAAGATCCCCCGTTTTATACAGTCTGTCCGACTTCTTTTTGCTAAACGGATTGGAAATGAATTTCTCTTTGGTGAGCTCTTCCCTTTTCCAGTAGCCTCTGGCCAGTCCCACTCCACCGATATGCAGTTCACCGGTTTCGCCAAAAGGCACCTGGTTCAGTTCCTCGTCCAAAATGTACAATTGAATGTTGGCAATTGGAAAACCGATGGGAACGACATTGTCTTTGCTGTCCTTTTGGCACTGCCAGTGGGTGACATCAATGGCGGCTTCGGTCGGCCCGTAGAGGTTGTGAAGCTCTGACGACGGAAGTAGTTCGAAAAATTTGCGTGTCAACTCGTAGGGCAACGCCTCTCCACTGCAGACGACTCGTTTCAAGCTTTGAATACCGCCCAGATTTTCAGCGGTTAAAAACAGGCTTAGCATCGATGGAACGAAGTGAATGGTGGTTACCTTGTTGCGAATAATTGTATCTGCAAGGTACTCCGCCTCTTTGTGTCCCCCCGGGCGAGCGACCACAAGAGAGGCGCCAAACATGAACGGCCAGAAGAACTCCCATACCGATACATCAAAACTGTACGGCGTCTTCTGAATGCAGACATCGTCTTCGGTCAGCCCAAGCGCATCCTGTTGCCAAAAGAGGCGATTCACCAGTGCTTTGTGAATATTGGGAACCCCTTTGGGTTTTCCTGTGGAACCGGATGTGTAAATCATGTAGCAAAGACTGTCCGGTGTGGAAACCAAAGGGGGATTCTCTGCGCTGCATGCTTCAATCTCTTTTATGTGTTCTGTTTTATCCAGACAGACGACTTTTTTTGTATCTCCCGGATATTTTTCCACCAGGTGCGTCTGGGTCAGCAGAATATCAATGTCGGCATCTTCCGCCATAAATGCGATGCGGTCGTCTGGATAGTCCGGATCGATGGGAACATATGCACCACCGGATTTTACAATGGCATGCAAGGATATGACCATTTCAATACTGCGCTCCATGTACACGCCAACCAGCGTTTCTTTTTTAACACCGTTGGCCGCCAGATAATGGGCCAGCCGGTTAACCCGCTGATTCATTACTTCGTAGGTAACACTGGTTCCTTCGAAGGTGATGGCGATGTGATTCGGTGTTTTGGCGCATTGTTCCTCAATAAAACATTGGATGGGTTTATCGAGAGGGTACTTCCTGGCCGTATTGTTCAGGGTTTTCATATCCAGACTTTTTTTCTTTGTCATATATCCACCTGTAAATAAAATCGTATATGATTTATAAATTCTTTAAAGAACTGATGATTGTTTCCTGTCCATCCAATTCCGGTTATTGGGGATAGCCAAACGACTGTGCCAGAATAATGCTCTGGGATTTATTGAGCTTCATTGTTTTTCTCAATCGGGGCCTGTCAATATCTGCACGGACACCGGCTGCCATATTGGAAGACGCGGCGTACAGATACACATTTTGCATGATTGCACCGACCGTTGCGGAGCCAAAAATCTGTGCCGTTTCCCGTGGTACATTTCCCGAACCCATTTTGGAGTAATCCACCACGTACACCAGATTCAGTGGTGCTTTGGCAGGATAACTTTGGGTGCCTGTCAAACTTCGAATGTCCCCTTTGAGAATTTCCTTCAGTTTCCTTTCCCCCGCATCAAAAAGATAGAGTCCGTTTGCATCCGAAACATACACGTCAACATACTGCCAGTCGTGTGCGGAAGGTGCGGTGCGTTTTCCCTTGTCGGGACGATTGATACCGAATGCGGCATACAGCACATTGGATACTTTCTGAAGAGAAAGCGTTTTGTCAGAAAAAGAACGACTGGTTTCTCTTTTGGTGACAATTTTAAGAAATGAATCGGTTTGGCTTTCCGGCGCCGGCAGAGTGATGTCCCCTGCAGATGCGCGTTGTTGGTTTTTACTGCCTGCCTGTTCATTTTCGGTTGCTGAAATTTCCTTTGAGCGGCAAGAGATACAGACGCTTGCCAAAATTGCGCAAAAGAACAGCAGTGGAAATGATTTCCATTTTAAAGGGGTGAGCAGGGATGGTTCGGTACTGAACCTATCCGAAGATCGTTCGCTCGACATATAGCGACCGGTAGCAGAAAATTGTTGTCCAGTGGTTATGTTTGGCTTCTCCATAAGTTAACCTTTCAATGAGAGCTACGTCGACCGTTGTTCATTCCTGGCCTAACATTGCGTGGCGTTGTTTTTTACCCATTCAATGTTGCAGTATCTTCTTTGCAATGTTTTTAATTCGATCAACCGTTGACGTATGTCCCACCGATTGTGCGAGCAGGATCTCCTGATCGTCTCGCAGCTTCATTTCCTTGTGCAGTTTTTCCCTGTCAATATCTGCGCGTACCACGGTCGAAAGATGTTCCGACGCTGCGTACATATACACGTTTTGAGAAATCGCCCCTGTTGTGGCGGCGCCAAATAGCAGAATTGTAGTGTCGGGAATTGTTTCCATGATTCTGGCACGATCAAGCACGTATACCAGATTTAATGGCGCCTGCGCTGCGTAGTCCTGCAATCCGGTGTGGGCACGCAGGTCGGTGTTCCGTATCATTTTCAATGAATTATTTTGTGCATCGTATAAAAACAGCCCCCTCGCATCTGCAAGGTAAATGTCAATGTATCGCCAATTGTGTGCAGAGGGTGCGGTTCGACTTCCTTCTCTGGAACGATTTACGCCATTGGCGGCATATAAAAGATTGGACACCGTTTTCGGTGACAGCGCCCGAGGCGAAAAGACTCTGGTTGTCTGCCGTGCGCGAAGGATTTTCAAAATACGGTTGGTATGTATATCGGGCGCAGTTAGCTGTATGTCTGCCCCTCCTGATTTTATATTCGACATTCAGTGTTCCTCGTCCAAGCTGGTTCCTACTGTTAACGCAGCGACATTTGTCTGAATTGTAATCACAATTACCTGAGAAATCCGGTTCGAAAATTTCTCACGTTATTGTGTTCTCCAGTTTAGTGACGAGAGCGTTATACAACATCAGTGTTGATTTTCCAACATGTTGTATTCATCAGAATGAAAATTTCAACTTGTTTGTATCGGAAAATCGCAATGGCAGATGCAATCCGTTTTCACAGAATTCCTGATTGGGAAAATGCCGGTTTCGTCTTTTCCGGCTGAAATTGAAGAGTTCCAAACTTTCCAGGGCGCGTACGAATTGAAAATTCTGCAAATACAGCCAGCGTTTTTGATGGACGTGCATATTAAGCACACAAAAGGAGTGTTCACATGAAGCGCAGTTTGAGCGCAATTACCTGCCAAATCGCTTCGGCGAATATTTTTAGATTCATCTTAGATCGTCCCACGGTTCTATCCGGGAAAATGATCGGTATTTCGTGCACAAGAAAACCGTGCTTCAAACATTTGTATTTCAACTCAATCTGGAAGCAGTATCCTGAACTTTGAATTCCCTCCAAATCGATGGATTCGAGTACTCTTCTTTTATAACCATTAAATCCCCCGGTCAGGTCTCGGATTCCTGTTCCAAGAATGATATTGGCATACAGATTTCCGCCCCGGGACAATACCCTGCGATGGATACCCCAGTTTTTCACACCTCCCCCCGGAATCAAACGAGATCCTATCACGACATCCGCTTCGTCCCGTTCCAGTGCGGAAAGGAACTGGGGCAGATATTCCGGATTATGAGAAAGGTCCGCGTCAAATTCAAAAATGTAGTCATATTCACGATCCAATGCCCATGCGAACCCCGCCAGATATGCCGAGCCCAGTCCAAGCTTTTTAGCCCGTTGCAGCAGATGAACGGTACTTTCCACTCGGGCCAAAGCCTTTACTGCAGCGGCGGTTCCATCCGGTGAGTTGTCATCAATAACAAGGATGTGAACTCCGGGAATTGCCTTCTTAATCGCAGGAATCAGGCATTTTATATTTTCGGCTTCGTTGTACGTTGGAATACAGACAAGCGCTCGATTTTTTGAATTCGCTTCAGGGACCAAGGAAAACCTGTTTTTTCATATTTTCGGTACATTTGCACCGATACTGCACTAGTGTCTATTATGACAGGTAATCAGCGCATCACGGAATGCTAAAACGTTTTTTTTTCCGTTATGCACCTGGACGAAATTTTTTATATATAGAATTCCAGTGCCGGTAAAATTTGGCGGATTTCTTTCGAAAATCTGCTGCGTGTGACTTTTTATGAGCCGAACCTGCTGAACGGGAAACACTAAAACGTATTAGTTGGGAATCCACAGTTTGGAAGGAGATAATTCGTTGACAAGACATCATATTGCTTTTGGTTTTTTAGTTTTGTTTTGGGTTTCCATTTTTGGCTGTAGTCAGGAAGAGGGGGCAACGTCTCAAAACAGCGATTCGGATGGCGACAGCGATTCGGATGGCGACAGCGATTCAGATGGCGACAGCGATTCAGATGGCGACACCGACTCAGATGGTGACACCGATTCAGATGGCGACACCGACTCAGATGGTGACAGCGATTCAGATGGCGACAGCGATTCGGACGGCGACACCGACTCAGATGGTGACAGTGACGCCGATGGCGATAGCGATTCAGACGGCGACAGTGATTCGGATGGCGATTGCAACGCTATCGGATTTCATCTGGATGGCACCCGAATACTGGATGCCAACTGCAACGAGTTTGTCATGCGGGGCGCCAATGTGGCTCACGCATGGTATCCGTCCAACACCCAGTCCAGCTTTGTGGATATCGCCGGTGTGGGGGGCAATATTGTGCGCGTGGTCATGGCCACTGGCGGGCAATGGAGCCGGACAGATGGCTCCCAGATAGCAAATATTATTAAATGGGCAAAGGAAAATGAGCTGGTGGCCATGTTGGAGGTTCACGATTGCACCGGCTCCGGAGAAAAAGCAGAAGCGAAAGATCCGTCTACCTGTCTGGCCTATTGGATAGAGAGCGATATCATGGATGCCATTCAAGGCGAAGAGGCATTTGTGATGATCAACATTGCAAATGAGGCGTTTGGCAACAGTACCTCGCCCGAGGATTGGGCCGGTTTCTACAAAGGTGCGGTTTCCAGACTGCGCGAGTTCGGACTGAAACATCTACTGGTGGTTGACGCGCCCAACTGGGGCCAGGATTGGGAGTGGACCATGCGGGATGGGGATGGGACACAGGCCATTTTCAATGCGGATCCGAACAGGAACACAATTTTTTCCATTCACATGTACCAGGTGTTCGAGCAGGCAAGCACTGTGACCGACTATATCACTAAATTTGTGGGAAGAGGGCTGCCATTGATTGTGGGGGAATTCGCTGCCGATCACGGAAATTCGGGAGATGTGGCCGAAGAAGCCATTCTTTCGATTTGTGAAGAAAAAAGGGTTGGTTATGTGGGCTGGTCGTGGTCCGGCAATGGGTCAGGATTGGAGAGTCTCGATATTACTGTGAATTTCGATGTGAATAATCTGACCCCCTGGGGGAACACATTAATCAACGATGCAAATGGGATTTCCAATACCGGCGATGTGTGTTCCATATTTTAACAGGGGGTGATCGTCTGAGTACCTATTTGTGAGTCGTGTGCGTCGAACTCGCCTGTCAATCGGCGCATCATACCGTTATTCGCAATTCTCTCCAACATGAATGCAGCGCATGGTGGGGGCAAAGCAAATGTCCCTCGTACATGCAGTGTGATCAGTGCATTCCGTATCACTCCTGTACTCGCATGGACTTTTGTCAAACTCGCATTTGCCTGCAATACAGCGATACTCAACGCTTATCTTCCACTCGGTTCCCAGTCGTTTTCTTCATTGTTACCGGATAAAATTTGTCAGGAATCGGTCTGGCGGGCATTTCCGTATTAAAGAGGCTATTTCTTCTTTGTGCCGGTGGCTTTGTGCGGTTTGTTTTTTTTTAAAACGGATTTGGCTTTCAATGTGTCGTCGACAGCAATTTCGCTGTCCCTGTCAGATGCAATGGGTGCCATTGAAACTCTATTTTGCGGCGGCAGTGGCGGCCTGGATGGTGTAGCGCCACCGGGTAGCGTCGGCGGTTTGGCAGGCGGACTGGCGCTTAGGGACGTTCTGGATGGAGGGGGGGGCGGTTTAGCGGACGGCAATCCCGAGAGACGGCTGGGCGGCGCCGTTCCGCGGCTGGGGGGAATGCTGCCCAGCTTCGTTGTCAATGAGTCTCGTTTTGGGGGGAGGCTGCCGCGCCCCTGTGGCATTGGTGGCTTTGTTCGTCCGGACGACGCCGCGGCTTTGGGCGATGTTTCCAGCATAATTGAGTCTTCTTCCGGTAGTGTACTCAAATCCAGCTCGGAAGTGGGCTCGTCCGGTATTTCAAGCATGAGCGACCGTTCCGACTCAAGTATTAGCGAAGGTTCCGTCCTGTTACCCGTTTTGGGAGGAGGCGGTGCCGGCTGTGTGACCAGTCTGGACACGTTTTCTCTTGTTTGCTTCTCCATTTCCTTCGAATTTCGAGCAGGCGATTCCGCTGAGCCACTGTCATGTCCCTGGGGCTCTGAAACATTGAATGCTGTCATGACTGGCAACGTCGCGGCCCTTTCTTTGGGTTGAGTGGCAAAGAAGCTTGATTTTTCGGGCTCGGGCAACCCTCTCATGTTCCGGTTGTCTCTTTCCAGTCCGAGTGGTGCAAAAACCGTTTTGTGTTCGTCTGTCAACGGGGCCAGCTTTTCCAGCAGTTCCGCTTTGGAAACAAACACTTCTTCCCGTTTGTCGTCCCCGAGCACTCGTTTTAATACGAGTTCTGTGGGGGACAGGGTGTTTTGTGCGATTGCCTGCACCACCGGAGTCAGATGTGTCAGTAACCAGAGAACAAGCTGCTTCGGCTCGGGCAGGGTATCCAGCGGTTTTTTATCGATGAGTACTCTAGTGAGGGCGCAGCGACTCCAGGACATGTCTTCAGCGGCGTTGAATATGGGTATGTATAATTGGCGAAGCTGTTCCAAATCCCGCTTTTCAACGGCATACGGTTCACTGGCTTCCTGTTGCTTTGAGATGCGGGACACCTTGATGGATTCAGGTTGATATAAAATATCGTATCCGGCCTGACCTTCCCGGGGTGCATTTCGCAGGGAAACCAATACACCATTGCCATTTACGGAAACCGCAGTGACATATTCCTTGGACAGTCGCTGTGGGGTAATGCGAGAGCCTCGCTTTAACCATCCCCCGGTCTCCGGCAAATCAATCTGTAAATCCGGCAAAATGGTATCCACTCGAATCGCCTCATTGAAAAGGTTGCCGGGGGGGGGCGCCAGAGTCATGTCCATTTGAATCAGTTTGTCCGATGCCGCTTTCAGTCTGCCGGAATACGTTCCGGACACATCAAGCACGATGGCATATTGTTTCGTCGTATTGGGTAAATCGCACGTCTGCAGAATTTTGAAAAGACGTGGCACGTTGGCAGCGCGCTCCGATACCACTTCGTTGTTTGTTTGGGCGATGAGATTTTGCAGATTGGAGTCAATTGATTTCCGGGCCCGGGAAACCTCGCCGGCGCATACCTTTTTCAAGCTGTCGCGCAGAGACACGGTGGACACCTTGCTGTCCCCATCGGTGGCGTTGTCAAGCAGTGTGGCGACCTGTTCGCCCAGCTCCGCCACTTGCCTTCGTTCCACTTCCGCAACCGCATCCGCTTCCGATACTGCTTCCTGAAGTCCCGAAATGCGCGTTTCAGATTGGAGCACCTCTACTGAAAAATCGAGGGAAAGTCGCAGAAATTCGAGGTAGTTTTGATCGAGATTGGACAACGAACCATTGCCGTAAAGGTATTTCACTGCTGCACCCCATTCTCACGTTTAATATTCATTGGTACCATGGGCTTAAGGCCTGTGCGCCAATGACCGGTTGAACGATAATCTATAATTTAACTCATATTTGCCGGGGATTGTCCAACGCAAATAAAAAAAACCAAAATTCTGATTATTTACGTCGGTTTCCGGTTCAGAGGACGGATTGTGTCATCCCAAATGGAGAACGTTTTGACTGTCACCCGCAACGCCTGCTCATCCTGTGAATCCTATCACAGTAATTGGCCAGAAAATTAAAGTAGGTTTTCCCGAGACGACTTGTCTGAACGTTTGACCGTCGTATTTAGTTTGGGCTAAATTTGTTGAAATTATTTGTTTATTCTGCATTTTGCCGTTATGTGTGACGGTGTCAATTTTATTGAATCCTGTTTTTTTTTAAATCAAACTTTACTTGTATGGCTGTCTTGAGGCATAAATGCCGTGAATTTTTCATCTCTTCTTTGTTTTCTTGTTGGGATGACAGGTTTGTAAGGCTGGCCTAACAATGGGCCACCCGTTGAAAATCAGGTTTTTTTGATATCAATCAACATTTTGAAGGAGCAAGATGATTTGCCTTCTCAAGATGTTTTAATACGGATTTCATTTTCAACTATATGAATCGAGGTAATGCATGAATGAGAATCTCGAAGCTGTAATCAGGGAAATCTGTCAGAAATACGCCAATGACAGTGCGCGAATGATGGATATTGTTCGTGACGTTCAGGCGTCCATGGGCGGCGTTTCGAAAGTCGCGATGAAAGCCATCGCAGCCGCTGTTGGAGTTGCACAGGTTGAGGTGGAAAGTGTCGTATCTTTTTACGCGCATCTTTCCTCCGAGTCCAAAGGCAAGGTTGTGATTCGCCTCTGCAACGATTTTATTGACAGAATGTTTGGTGCCAACAGAGTTGCTGAAACTTTTGAAAAAGAGTTTGGTATCAAATTTGGCGAGACAACCGATGATGGTCTTGTTTCGCTGGAGTACACACCGTGTATCGGTATGTGCGACCAACCCCCGGCAGCATTGATCAATGACAGAATTGTCACCTGGCTTTCGACGGACATGGCCAGTCGCATCGCCAAAGCAATTAAGGAAGAAGGCAATATAGATAAATTAAATCTTCCCAATGGCGATGGAAATAATTCTCATCCGCTGGTGAACTCCATGGTTCACAACAATCTGCGCGAAAAGGGCGATATGATTTTTGCCAATTTTGTGCCCGGTGCCGCTTTGAAAAACGCCATTGCTGAAACACCGGTGGAATGCATTAAAAATGTGAAAGCATCAAGGCTTCGCGGACGCGGTGGCGCGGGGTTCCCCACAGGTATGAAATGGGAATTCACTCGCGGTGCTGACGGCGACGAGAAGTACGTTCTGTGTAATGCAGATGAAGGCGAGCCCGGCACATTCAAAGATCGCGTCATTCTGACCGAAGCCCCCGAACTCATGTTTGAGGGAATGACTGTGGCTGGATACGCCATTGGCGCCCAAAGCGGTGTGGTTTACCTTAGGGGCGAGTACCAGTACCTGACCGATTTTCTGAACGATGTACTTCAGAAGCGTCGGGATGCAGGGCTTCTGGGTAAAAATATTCTCGGTAAAGAGGGTTTTAATTTTGACATCCGCATTCAGATGGGCGCTGGCGCATATATATGTGGCGAAGAAACCGCGCTTATCAGTTCCTGTGAGGGGTTGCGTGGCGATCCCAAAAACAGGCCGCCCTTCCCGGCGCAAAAAGGATATTTGGGCAAACCGACCTCCGTGAATAATGTGGAAACATTCTGTGCGGTTGCCAAAATTATGGAAAAAGGCGCTCCCTGGTTCGCACAAAAAGGATCTACGGGCAGTGCAGGACTGAAATTGTTCAGCGTATCCGGCGATTGCAAGAAACCGGGTGTATACGAACTGCCTTTCGGCACCACAGTAAAAGAGTTGTTGCAGAAAGTTGGGGCCGAGGACGCCATCGCAGTGCAGGTGGGCGGCGCATGCGGTATTACAGTTGCCCCGAACGATTTTGACAAAGAGATTTGCTACGATCATCTGGCCACCGGCGGTTCTGTGATGGTTTTTGGCCCTGGCCGCGATTTGCTGGAACTGGCCCACTCCTTTATGGAGTTCTTCGAAGAAGAAAGCTGCGGTTACTGCACGCCGTGTCGTGTGGGCAATACCCTGTTGAAACGACGGCTGGAATATATAATTGAAGGCAAGGGAACGCCCGAGGACCTGATTTATATGGAAACACTGGGAAATACCATTAAGCACACCAGCCGCTGCGGTCTGGGACAGACTTCTGCAAATCCGGTTCTTACAACCCTGCAGAATTTCCGCTCCCTTTACGAGAGCAAAGTAAAACCGAGCGTCGATGGGTTGCAGCCTTCATTCAGTCTGGATAAAGCTGTGGGTCTTAGCGAAGAAATTGTTGGACGTAAATCCATCCATCATCACGACTAGGGAGTATTGTTATGAGCGACAAAATAAAATTCACCATTGATGATGTCGAGATTGAGGCCGAAGCAGGACAAACCATTTTGCAGGCGGCTGACGCGGCAGGTGTTTATATTCCAAGGCTTTGCGCAAATAAAAACCTGACGCCTCATGGCAGTTGCCGTGTGTGCACAGTGAAAGTGAACGGTCGTTCCCAGGCCGCGTGTACACAGCCTGTGGCGCCCGGCATCAACGTGGAGAGTGAGAGCGAAGAAATCAAAGCATATCGTAAAAGCCTGGTGGAAATGCTTTTTGTGGAAGGCAATCACTATTGCATGTTCTGCGAAAAAAGTGGCAACTGCGAGCTGCAGGCCGTGGCATACCGACTTGGCATTGACGCCCCCAAACACGAATATCTGTTCCCCAGCAGAGACGTGGATGCGTCCCATCCAGAGATTTTCATTGACCGCAATCGCTGCATTCTTTGTGGACGCTGCGTTCGCGCTTCGAAGGAGCTCGACGGCAAAAATGTGTTCCAGTTTGTCGGCCGCGGAATCCACAAGAAAGTGGCTGTAAACTCAGACGCCAAACTGTCTGACACCGAGTTGGCCGGTGTGGATATGGCTGTTTCGTCCTGTCCCGTTGGCGCGATTTTGCGTAAACGGGTGGGTTTTGCCATTCCTGTGGGTCAGAGATTGTATGATGCTAAACCGATTGGTTCCGATATTGAAGCCAGTCGCACAGACAAATAGTAGGTGACACGATGACGAAACCAAAAGTTGCAACTACTTCACTGGCAGGTTGTTTTGGTTGTCACATGTCCATTCTGGATATTGACGATCGTATTTTAAAACTTGTCGAACTGATCGATTTCAATAAATCTCCTGTCACCGACATCAAGAAGTTTTCCGAGCGTTGTCTGGTCGGCCTCGTCGAGGGCGGTTGCTGCAACGAGGAAAATGTTCACGTCCTGCAGGATTTCCGCAAGAACTGCGATGTGCTCATTTCGGTTGGAGACTGTGCCATCATGGGGGGGATTCCCGCCATGCGCAACGGCATTTCTTTGAAAGAGTGTTTCCAGGAAGCGTACCAGGATGGCGTAACTGTTTACAATCCATCGGGTAAGATTCCCAGCGACAAGGAATTGCCACTGCTGCTCGATAAAGTATATCCATGCAGTGCAATTGTTAAGATGGACTATCATATGCCCGGCTGTCCCCCCTCTGCAGATACGATTTGGGAGACTCTGGTGGCATTGTTGACAAACAAACCGCTCGATTTGCCGTACGAACTCATAAAGTACGATTGAGCGAGGAGGATAACCGTGACAGCTAATAAAATTACAATCGAACCGGTTACCCGCGTTGAAGGACACGGAAAAGTGACCATCCATCTGGATGACAACAAACAGGTAACTGACGCCAAATTACATATCGTTGAGTTTCGCGGTTTTGAACGCTTCATCCAGGGCCGTCCGTTCTGGGAAGTGCCTGTGACCATTCAGCGTCTCTGCGGTATCTGCCCTGTCAGCCATCATCTGGCGGCTGCCAAGGCGATGGACATCATCGTTGGCGTGGACAAACTGACACCAACCGCCGAAAAAATGCGTCGCCTGATGCACTATGGACAAATGTATCAGTCTCACGCCCTGCATTTCTTTCACCTCTGCTCACCGGACCTTCTATTTGGCTTTGATGCCGACGTGGCAATTCGCAACGTGGTTGGCGTAGCCGCCAAGTATCCGGAACTGGCAGTCCAGGGCGTGATGATGCGCAAATACGGTCAGGAAATTATTAAAGCGACGGCTGGAAAGAAAATTCACGGCACTGGCGCTATTCCTGGTGGTATCAACAAGAATCTGTCTATTGCAGAACGCGACGAGTTCCTCAAAGATCTCGATCAGCAGATGGAATGGGCTAAAGGCGCACTCAAAATTGCCAAAGACTATACGGTTGAGAACATTGGACTCGCAAAGGAATTCGCCAACTTCGAATCCAGTCATCTCTCTCTTATCCGCGAAGACGGCGCCATGGATCTCTACCATGGCAATCTGCGCGCGATAGACAAAGATGGAAACAAAATTTTCGATCAGGTGGATTACCAGGGCTATCACAACTATATCGCTGAAGAAGTTCGCGACTGGTCTTACATGAAGTTCCCCTTCATCAAATCCATTGGCAACGAAGACGGTTGGTACCGCGTTGGACCACTTTCTCGTGTAAATACCGCTGACTTCATCGATACACCCATGGCAGAGGAAGCCCGTAAAGAGTTCATGGCTGTTACCGATGGCAAACCAAACAATTTGACTCTTGCGTATCACTGGGCACGCATGATCGAACTTCTGCATTCTGCCGAGAAAATCAAAGAATTGCTTAACGATGCGGATTTACAGGGCGAAGATCTGGTTGTTAAAGGCCATCGCCGTGAAGAAGGCGTTGGTTTGATTGAAGCGCCTCGCGGTACGTTATTCCACCACTATAAGGTAAATGAAGACGATCAGGTCACCATGTGCAATCTGATTGTTTCCACTACCAGCAACAATGAGCCGATGAATCGGGCTGTTGCCAGTGTGGCGAAGAAGTACCTCTCCGGAGTGGAAATCACAGAGGGATTGCTCAATCACGTGGAAGTTGCCATTCGCGCTTATGACCCGTGTCTTTCCTGCGCCACACACGCGCTGGGAAGAATGCCGCTGGAAGTAAGTGTAATAGACGATTCCGGAAACGTTCTGGACAGGAAATCAACCAGATAATTGAGGTTGGATATTTCGATGAGTGATCAGTCCACAGTACTTCTGATTGGATACGGAAACCCAGGTCGTCTGGATGATGGTCTGGGGCCCGCTTTGGCTGAACGAATTGAAACGATGCAGTTGAAAGGGGTCACCGTCGATTCCAATTATCAGTTGTCGGTTGAAGATGCGGATGCTATCTCCAAACACGATTTTGTGCTGTTTGTGGATGCATCCGTTTCTGGCCGGGAGCCGTTTTGGATTGAAAAAGTGATCTCGAAAAAGGAAGTCAGTTTTTCGAGCCACAGCATCAGCCCGGAAGCGTTGATGGATATGTCCAATAATATGCTGGACGGCAAAACGCAGGGCTATATTATGGGAATCCGAGGCTACGAGTTTAACGAATTTGGTGAACAGTTGTCGGCAAAAGCCAAAGAGAATCTGAACGCAGCGGTTCAATTCGTGGAAAGGGCGATTGTCGAGAAAGAGTTTGACAGATACGTCTCGGAATATAAAAATAAATAGCGCTACCCTTTGGGCCATCCCAATCCGATGGTGCCAAAGAGATGTTGGAGAGAGACTATGAAGGATGGAAAGTATGTGATTCTCTGTGTGGATGATGATCCGGATTTCCTTGAATCATCCCGAATCTTTTTGGAAGCCAATGACTACTTTGTTGAAACGGCTCCCAGTGCCGAAGATGGTTTGAAAAGATATCGTGAAACCAATCCCGATTTGATCATCGTGGATTTGATGATGGAAGAAGTGGATGCCGGTACAAATCTCGCCAAAGACTTGCAGCTGGCAAAAAATACCGCTCCTGTATATATGTTGAGTTCAGTTGGCGATCAGCTGAATATGAGCACCGACTTCAGCGCACTGGGGCTGCGTGGCGTTTTCCAAAAACCCCTCGATACCAAAAATGTCCTGAAGACCATCCGCGCTGCATTGGAGCAGTAGACTTTCCTTTTTTTTAATGACTGAAAATATTCGGGTAACTCTTGATATGACCGGCATCCTGCAGGGAGTCGGGTTTCGTCCCACTTTGTCGAGACTCGTTTCCACTGCGGGACTGACAGGATGGACGCGCAATCAATCTGGATGCGTTCGGCTGGTTTTGGCTGGACCATCGCAGCAGGTAGAGCGCTTTATAAAAGAACTTCCTCAAAAGCTGCCGGAACAGGCCAGCCTTGAGACGCTGCGGATTGTTGCCAGAGAGCCGCTTCCCAAAGATTTTACGGGAGAGGCATTTCTGATTCTCGACAGTAAATCGGCAGATAAAATCCGCATCAGTATTCCCGCGGATTTGGCCATCTGTCATGAATGCACTAAAGAGGTATTCGATACAAGCAGTCGGTTTTATCGATATCCGTTTACCACTTGTACACACTGCGGACCCCGTTATACGGTAGTGGAAAAGATGCCATATGATCGGGTTCGAACTTCTTTAAAAGAGTTTCCCCTTTGTCCCAAATGTACTTCGGAATACACCGATTCGTTTAACCGCAGATTTCACGCGGAAAGCATCGCCTGTCCGGAATGTGGGCCAACGCTCAGTTTTCATGCAGTTGGGGGAAACGAAATAAAAGGGGACCCTGTTCGATTGGCTCGAAAGGCCCTTGCCGATGGAAGAGTTGTTGCCGTGCGTGGTATCGGGGGATATCTGTTGGCCGCCAATGCATTCGATGCAGACGCGCTGAAGCGGCTGCGCAGAATAAAAAACAGACCCGCCAAACCGTTCGCGGTGATGGCCAGGGACTTGGTTATCGCGGCGCGTTATTGCCATGTGAACGATGCCCAGGCAAAAATACTGGCCAGCTCCAAGGCGCCAATTGCCATTTTGGAGCTTCGGGAGGCATACGCCGAGACCGATATATTTCAGTTATTGGCGCCGGGGACCGGTACCCTGGGCGTGATGCTGCCCACGACGCCATTGCATCTGCTGCTGGCCACGCAAATGGATGACGATCCTGTGCCCAACTTCGATTTGCTGATGATGACCAGCGGCAATCGCGGTGGCGAACCCATTTGCATATCCAACGAAGACGCCTTTGACCGGTTGTCGGGTATCGCGGATTTCTTTTTATGCCACAACAGAGAAATACGATTTCGTTGTGACGATTCTCTGGTGCGCCATACCGCAGGTAAAATGCGGGTTTGGCGCCGGGCCAGAGGATTTGCCCCCAATTCCCTCCGCCTCCATAAACCCCTTAAGGACAAATATCTGGCATTCGGCGCCGATTTGAAAAATACTGTGGCACTTGGATATCACGGAGAAATCGTGATGTCGCCGCACATTGGCGATTTGGAAACATTGCCCGCTATCGAAGGGATGTCTCAGATAGTCGAGGCGTTTCCAGCGTATTATCAGCAGGCGCCAAATCAGGTGGTACTGGACCTTCATCCGGATATGCAGTCCGTGCGTTCCGGGCAGAAATTTGCTCGCAAACATGGGTTGAAGACGCAACGGGTACAGCATCACCATGCCCATGCCGCCGCCGCCATGGCGGAAAAAGGGTGGGAAACAGCGCTGGGGTTGGTATTTGACGGAACCGGATATGGTACAGATGGCAACATCTGGGGCGGGGAATTGCTCCATGTATTTCCCGGCGCGTTTAAACGACTCGGCACATTTCGCGGCGCCCCTTTGCCTGGCGGTGATATGGCGGTGATTCACCCGGTGCGTCAGCTTATCGCACGGTGGGTGAATATGGGCCTCAAGGCGCCTTCTCACTGGCTAGAGCGACTTGATGTTGCCGCATCGGATTATTCTCTTTGGGAAACTCAGGTGCAAAGGCGAATCAATACGGTGCAAACCCATGCTGTGGGTCGCATTTTTGACGCGTTTTCAGTGATGCTGGGCGTATCTCCCCACCGCATCACATACGAAGGACAGGGAGCTATCTGGCTGGAGGGAGTCGCCAGACAATGCAAAGAGCCTCCGCTGGAATTGCCTTATCGGGCGGAAATAGTTCAGGACCGACTGGAGGTGGACGTCTCCCCGATGTTTGAAAGATATATCAAGTGTCCTCCGGAGGACGATAAAATACCAGCGCTGGCCAGGGGATTTCATAGGACGATGGTTGCCGCCGGCACGGAATTGGCGTCTTATGGCAGGGATATATCGGGCGAAAATAAAATTGTGTTGAGCGGTGGTGTGATGATGAACCAGCTTCTTGCAGAAGGGTTCATTGAGAGGTTGAAAAGCCAGGGGTTTGACGTATTCTTGCCCAGTTTGGTGCCAGTGAATGACGGGGGCATTTCGCTGGGGCAGATTTACGCAATCGGAGGAAAATAAATATGTGCCTGGCTGTGCCAATGAAATTAGTGGAAGTGAATGATGCGAACCGGGGCGTTTCTGAACTGAATGGGACCCGGTATGATGTGGACCTGTCTCTTGTTCCCGACGCTGCTGTGGGTGACTATCTGATAGTGCACGCCGGTTTTGCCATTGAAACGCTCGACGCGGCGGAAGCCGATGAGCGATTGAAACTGTTCGACGGTATGGCGGCAGTGTGGGCAGAACAGGATGCGTCAAAATGAAATATATCGACGGTTTTCGGCAGGGTGATGCCGGAAAGTTTTTAGGAAAACGCATTCGGGAAAACGCAGCAAAGCTGGCAGCGGCGCATCCCCCCATATTCATTATGGAAGTATGCGGCAGTCACACCATGGCCATTTCCCGGTTTGGTATACGTGATGTGTTGCCAGATAATGTGCGTCTGTTGAGTGGCCCTGGGTGTCCCGTCTGTGTGACGGATGCGGGATATATCGATGCGGCATTGACACTGGCGAAGCGGGACGTGATTATTGCCACGTTTGGCGACATGGTGCGGGTGCCAGGCAGCTCGGATTCCCTGGCGGATGCCCGCAGCGATGGCGCCGATGTTCGGGTGTGTTATTCCCCGGCTCAGGCAGTGGATATTGCCGCCGAAAATCCAGACCGTGAGGTGGTGTTCATGGCTATTGGTTTCGAAACGACCATAGCGCCGGTAATAACGCTCATTCCTTCCGCCATGGCCAGGCAGCTCGAAAATCTGTCTTTGCTGACCGCTTTTAAACTGGTGCCCCCCGCTCTTTCAGCGCTGATTGCCGATCCGGAAGTGAAGGTGGATGCGTTTATATGTCCCGCCCACGTCAGCGCGATTATCGGTTCCAATGCCTATCTCCCGTATGTTGAACAACACGGTGTCCCGTGCGTGGTATGTGGGTTTGAGCCGTTGGATATTCTCTTTGGCATCGACAATGTGGTGTCCCAGTTTTTAAAAGGTGAGCGGCTGTTGGTCAATCAGTACAATCGTGTGGTAAAACCCGATGGAAACCGTGCGGCTTTGGCGCTGTTCGAAAAATACCTGATCCCGGTGGACGCCGGTTGGAGAGGCATTGGCGTCATACCGCAAAGCGGACTGGGTATTAAAGACGAGTTTGAAAAATTTGATGCCGCGATGCGGTTTTCCGTGTCTACGGCGGGTGGTGCGCCAGATCCCGGTTGCATGTGTGGGGAGGTGTTGAAGGGAAAAATTCTTCCAGCCGATTGTCCCATGTTCGGTGACGCCTGCACGCCGCAGCATCCGGTGGGGCCGTGCATGGTGAGTTCCGAAGGCAGTTGTGCCGCACACTACAAGTATGAGAGGTGAGCAATCGTGGGTGATGATAAGATTTTGCTTGGGCATGGGGGCGGTGGACTACTGACCCGCTCACTCATAGACGATGAAATTGTGAGCCGCTTTGGGCAAGGGCCGCTTAAGGGATTGCCCGACGGCGCGTTGCTCCCCGCCATGAAGGGACGGCTGGTTTTTTCAACCGATAGTTTTGTAGTTTCCCCCGGATTTTTTCCAGGAGGAAACATCGGCGATTTGGCGGTACACGGCACCGTAAACGATGTGGCCGTCAGTGGTGCCAAACCGATGTGGCTTTCGCTGGCCCTTATAATTGAGGAAGGCTATGCCATATCTGATTTGAGAAAAATTCTGGACGCCATTAAAGCTGCAGCGGATGACTGTCAGGTTCAGATAGTCACCGGAGACACCAAAGTGGTTCGCCGGGGGCAGTGCGACGGGATATATATCAACACCGCCGGTATTGGGGAGTTGATTGACGGATTTGACCTGAATCCGAATGCCATTCGCCCTGGTGACAAAGTAATTGTGAGTGGGAATCTGGGAGATCACGGCATGGCTGTTATGGCGGCACGGGAGGGTCTTGGCACGGGGCGTCTAAAAAGTGATTCCGCACCGGTGCACAGACTGGTGCAATCCATTTTGGACGTGGCTGACAAAATCCGCTTTATGCGAGATCCCACCCGAGGGGGGATGGCAGCTACGTTGAACGAGGTAGTGGCAGACCGGGATGTGGGCGTTTTACTGGATGAAAACAGGTTGCCGTTTTCCCTTGAAGCCCGGGGGCTTTCGGAAATGCTGGGATTCGATTTACTGCACGTGGCTTCGGAAGGGCGAATGATGTGCGTCTGCGATGGCGCGATTGCAAACGATGTGGTAAATCGTTGGCAGACGCTGCCTGAAGGAGCGAACGCCTGCATCATTGGTGAGGTGAAACAGGATTCGGGAATGAATGGGCGAGTGGTGCTGGAAACTGCTATCGGGGGGCGACGCGTAGTCGATGTTCCCCAGGGAGAACTGTTGCCGAGGATTTGCTGATGCACGAACTGAGCCTTGCAGAATCAATGATTGAACAGCTGACGGAGGCCCTTCAAAAGGAAGCCACCCCCGTGACACGCATCGAGACCATATCACTTGAAATCGGCGCCATGAGTGGTGTGGAAAAGGATGCCTTCGAATTTGTTTTTCCCTTTGCTGCAGAGGGCACAGTGGCCGAGGGCGCGACGCTTACGTTTAAAGAGGTGGATGTGAAGGTGAAATGCGGTCAATGCGGTGTCATATCTTCTCCCGAGTTTCCGTTTGTATCCTGTGTTTCCTGCGGTTCGGCCTTAACCGATATACTGCAGGGAAAAGATTTTAAAGTTCTTCAAATGGAGGTGAGCTGATGTGTGAAGATTGCGGATGTATGGAAGGAAATGAAAAAGCCTATGCACAAATGAGTGCCAATCAAAACGGGCATTCCCACGACCAGGGCCACGCCCAGGGTCACTCCCATTCCCACGCTTTTGACTCTGGTGCACAGGAAAAGGAAATACATATCCATATTCATGTGGAAGCGGGCGTCAATGTGCATGTACACACGCATACTACTGACGTGGCATCGCATCGTCACCCGCACGTGCATACACACAATCATGGCCACTCCCATGATGGCAATGCCCATGTGCATCCCCATGAACACACGCATGCGCATCCCCATGAGCACGGCGCGTTTCATGAGCACACCCACGACCATGCACACGATCATGCGACTGAACCGGCGCACGTTCATTCTCATTCTCATTCTCACTCTCATGCCCACGCACATGGCGGCGATGGGGGGCACTTTCATGCTCATGACAGCAAAGAACTGCGTCCATCAGAGCAGCGGCGCAGCAGAACCATCGCACTTGAAACGAATGTGCTCGCCAATAACGATGCGAAAGCGGAGAAAAACCGCAACTGGCTTGCAAAGCGCGGTGTGGTGGCGGTTAATCTGATTTCGTCTCCTGGCAGCGGCAAAACATTTTTGCTGGAGAAAACGCTCGACGCACTGCGCGGCGAGATTGCCTGTGCGGTCATCACCGGTGATATGCAGACCGACAACGATGCCCGTCGCATGATGGGCAAAGGCGCCAACGTGGTTCAGATTGAAACCCGGTCCGCCTGTCATCTGGATGCCCGCCAGATTGAAGAGCGTCTGGGGGATGTGATCGCCGGAGGTGTTCAGTTACTGTTTATCGAAAACGTCGGGAATCTGGTGTGTCCGGCGGCTTTTGATTTGGGCGAGCAGGAAAAAATAGCGCTGTTGTCGGTATCTGAAGGTGAGGATAAACCGCTGAAGTATCCGGTATTGTTCCACGGTGCGGGGGTGACGGTTATTACCAAGACGGATTTACTGCCTCATCTGGAGGTGGATATTAACGCATATAAAGCGTCTGTACACAAAATCCAGCCAGGGGCGCGCATTATCGAGGTATCGGCCAAAACGGGTGTCGGTATGGACGACTGGCTGGCGTATTTACGGCAACTTGTGACAAAGGGATAGTATCCCCGGCTGTCACTTTTCGACGCATTCTTTTTTTTATCCATGTTTTTCACCGAGCGACAACAGATAGAACAGGATGTGGAAACGTTGGCGGCCATATATGGTCGGGAGCGCAGTTCGATGATAACCATTTTGCAGGAGATTCAGCGCAAGCATCATTACGTGTCTGAATACGCCATGCAGGTGATAGCGCATGTTCTCGATATTCATCCGGTGGAGGTGTACAGCGTGGTGTCGTTTTATCATTTTTTAAGTGAGCGGCCACAGGGGCAGTTTGTCATCCTGCTCAGCGACTGTATTGCACACAACAGTGAAGAAAAAGCGGCCGTCGCCAGGCAATTGGAGACGGAACTGGGTATTCAGTTTGGGAAAACCACGCAGGACGGGAAGTTTACTCTGGACCGCACGGGATGTATCGGCATGTGCGACCAGGGCCCGGTGCTTCGGGTGAACGGGCGGATGTATACGGAAGTCACCGCCGACAAAGTGGGGACACTCATTGCCGATTGCGTGGCGGATTCCGCAACCGGGGTCGTTTGTGATATTCGGGAGCCATCCAAATGAAGAGTTCGGTGGTTAGCCAGCTGACGTTTGCCCGCATTGATCTGGATGCCGGCCTGAAGTCCGCCTCGGCCATGACGCCCGAACAGATTATCGATACCATTGTTCAAAGTGGTTTGCGGGGGCGCGGGGGTGGCGCGTATCCGGTTGGTCGAAAATGGTCAGCCGCCAAAGAGGTGCACGCCCAAAGAAAGTATATTATTTGCAATGCGGCGGAGGGGGAACCAGGCTCGTTTAAGGATCGCGCTATCCTGTCGGGATATGCTCAGCTGGTGTTTGAAGGAATGACGATTGCGGCGCTGGCGGTGGGCGCAGAACGCGGCATTATGTATCTGCGTGCGGAGTATGCCTATATGGCGGGTCATCTGGAATCCGTGCTCGCCGCCAGACGCAATGCCGCTCTTTTGGGAAAGAATATTTGTGGCCTGAAAGGGGTTCATTTCGATATTCGCATTCAGGTCGGGGAGGGCGCGTATGTATGCGGACAGGAAACCGCATTAATTGAGTTTCTGGAAGGGCATCGCGGAGAACCCCGCAATCGTCCCCCGTATCCGGCGGTCAGTGGTTATCGGGGATTTCCCACTGTGGTGCAGAATGTGGAAACCTTTGCCTGGGTGACCTGTGTTTTGGCCAGGGGGGCGGCGTGGTTTCAATCCCTTGGCACACCCAAATCCCCTGGACTCAAACTGTTCAGCGTTTCCGGCGACTGCAAAAGACCCGGCGTGTACGAATTTCAGCTGGGCTTAAAGGTGGCGGAACTGCTGCGAATGGTTGGGGGAGAAAATGTAAAAGGCGTTCAGGTGGGCGGCGCATCGGGTCTGATGATTCCAAAGTCCCAGTTTGGAAGGCGGATTGCGTTTGAGGATTTGCCATATGGGGGTGCTGTTATCATTTTCGGCAAGGAAAGGGACATGCTCGAAGTGGCGCACAATTGTCTCAGCTTTTTTACAAGCGAGTCCTGTGGTCAGTGTACCCCATGTCGGGAAGGAACGCGTAAGTTACTCGATGGTGTGGAGCGACTTCAAAGGGGCTCCTGTACGTCTGCGTATCTCGATACATTGATTTCCCTGGGGGAGAGCATCCGGGCGGCATCGAAGTGTGGGTTGGGGCAATCCAGTCCTCAGGCATTCCTGTCAATAGCGGAACATTATCGCCACGAACTGATGGGGAGGCGGTCCTCAAATGGATAATTTTGGCTACGATAAAAAGCGTGTGCCTGTCAGCCAGCGGCATATGTCCCGGGAAGCTACTGTTCACAGTGACGGAACCCTGGTGTCGGTAACAGTGGACGGCAGGAACGTGGATGTTGAGCCGGGTACGACCATTCTCGAAGCAGCCACGCGTCTGGGAATTCATATTCCCACGCTGTGCACCCACGAAGATTTATGTGTGGTTGGAAATTGTCGCATCTGCGTTGTGGAGGTATCTGGAATCGATACCCTTCAGGCGGCCTGTGCCTGGCCCATTACCGAACCCATCTCGGTGCATACGCACTCCGCCCGGATTCGCCGCGTACGCCACCATATGATTCAGCTGCTGCTGGCGCATCATCCTGGCGAGTGCCATGCCTGCATGCGCAACGGGAACTGCGAATTGTCGGCACTGGCACAAGCGCATGGTGTGACGGATGTGGCGTTCGCGCGGCAGGAGGAAACCCGTCTGCATGATGCATCATCGTTGCTGCTGATCCGGGATATGAAAAAGTGCGTGCTGTGTCGTCGTTGTGTACGGGCATGTATTGATATGCAGGAAGTGGGCGTCATGGAAGCGGTGGGCAAAGGAGAGCGGATTGAAATTGAAACCTTTGGCAATAAACCCATGCGGAATGTGGTGTGCATCGGTTGCGGCCAATGCATTTCTCACTGCCCCACCGCTGCATTGGTGAATCCCGACGAGACAGCCAGAGTCTGGCAGGCGATTGAGTCACCGTCAAAGCACGTGGTCATTCAGTTGTCTCCGGCGGTGCGTGTCGCTTTGACCGAGGCGTTGGGCATGCCCCCTGGCACTGTGGAATGCGAGCGTCTGATTTCAATGTTGCGTGCAACGGGATTCGATGCCGTGTTTGATACACAACTCGCGGTATCTCTGGTGGTGGAGGCGCAGGCGAAACAAATCGTGCAACGGCTGAGCAATGAGTCAACGGATGGTACAGCGCCCCGTTGGCCGATATTGTCGAGTAACTGCAGCGGCTGGGTAAAATACATGGAGTATTTTGCTCCGCATCAACTGAAATTTATGTCACGACTAAAGAGTCCCCAGCAACTGATGGGGACGCTCATTCGTGCTCACTTTGCGAAATTTTACGGTGGTGATCCATCCGCCGTGTTCAGCGTATCGGCGGTCCCCTGCACCGCTCACAAAGCCGAGGCGGATTCTCCCCTGTCTGTTACTGCCGGTGACAAAAATATTGATTGTGCCATTACCACTGTGGAACTGGCGAAGATGCTCAAAGCCTCCGGGGCTCGATTGTCGCAGGCGGCCAAAGGCCAGTTTGATAACCTGTTTTTGTACAATACGCCCATGACCTCCACGCCATTCAACAGCATGCTGCATCTGTTATGCGGCGCCGTGTATCGGCGGGTCACAGGAAGGCTGCTGACGCGTTCGGTGGAGGTTGATTACAGAGCGCCATTTGCCATTTCCGGGGCTTATATTATGGAGATTCCCACTGGCAGTATCGATGCGTCCCATGACAGACCGGAACTGGCCGCACTGAAGGGACAACCGCTTCGTTTTGGTAAATGCGAAGGTACAGCCAATGCCAAAAAGGTGCTGGAAGATATTCGCAGGGGCGGGCCGTTTTCAAAATGCCATTTTATCGAATTTCTGGCCTGCCCGGATGGGTGCTTTGGCGGCGGCGGACATCCTGTTCCCACTGGTCGTCAGATACGTCAGGCGCGACGGGAAGCGTTTCCGGTGAACACCAATTTACCAAAGGAAGAACTGGATTGGATTACCGATTTGTTCAATCAGTGCACCGACGGCCGGCTTGAGGGCACATTCTCAAACGACGACTTCTTTACAGGATACATGCCTCGCGGCAAGTTTATTAAGTGATCCCCGCATAACAGTTTGAAATACGGTGTTCCTGCTGGCCGCCAGGAAGTGGCTCACTAAAACGGTGAACGGGGAATCATGTATGGACTGGACACTACAACAACGACCCGCGCAGCGTATCCCCTAAGAAAATTGAAACCGAATTGCTGGCGCCATTGGTTTCCTGACATAAGTTGCCATGAGCGGTGACGCTGACGCTGCAAAGAAATTATCGTTCCATGCAAAGTGACACATCACCTTCCTGGTATCCTTTTATGACTTTCACTTTTCCGCACAGACTGCGGCAGAATGCTTCCACTTTGCCAACGTCTCTGCCCGCCAAAATGGGATGTTCCGGGAAGACGGAGTTGTCCAACAGATTGAACAGCACACCGCGGTTGGAAGCAAGATACATTTTGGAAATCATCTCGAAGATAAAGTGATTGTTGCAGCATTGGTAGGAGAGGGCGCCCGATGCAAAAACGTAATCAACTCTGGGAAAATCCACACTGGAAAAATCGGTTTGAAAAAAGTGCGTGTGCGGCAGGTGTCCGTATCGGCGCTCCGCTTCTTCGATGAATTCGGGTTGCAGGTCGATGCCGGTATAGTGAAAGTCCGAAAAATGTCTATCGAGATATCCCTTTAAGTCGCCGTACCCACACCCCAAATCCAAAATGGATGCGCCGTTGAGATTCCACTGATTTTTGAGCACCTGAAAGCGCCTCTTTTGACTCTCGGATTCCTTCCAGCCCAATGACAGCACAGAGCCTTTCCCAAAGCTGGAGATACGCTCTCGGTGATAAAAAAGAATGGTTGCTTTCTCGATGACATTCATGAGAATTCTCACAATTTCGTGGAACGTCTGCATGGCAGAGCAAATAGCCTTTGCGTTGTCCATACGTCTCGTTCACACGTTCAGTCGAAACTTGCACTCTTCAAACAGTTGGTAAAATTTTCTACGGTAATTACATATTCATATAGCACGAATTTGATTTGACGACGGCTAATTTTTGTTTATCGGTTTGCGGTGGGGAAGGGCGGCCTTTGGGGAATGGAAATCCCCTTTTGCGGATAGGTATCATTTTCTGCGCTGTAACCATGTACAATTGTTCAGCTGATTCGGCACCGAACCGCAGGGGTGGATGCCTATTTGTTTGGCTTTTGGATATTTGATTGAATCGAGTCAATAATGCCGAGTGACCTATCGTCTCCACGTTTGGTTCCGACCCCGGTTCATTACATGGTGCCATGCACCTGGAAAGTCTTCTCGTATGGATAGGTGACATTGGCACAGACTATATTTGGTGAGGTAGTGACACTACCTTTTTACTTTATTTTTGATTAACGCGTCGAACTCGGCTGCATTCCCCTGACCGATGCCGATATTGTGGTGTTCTTTTTTGGTTATGACATTTTTAACCTGTTCATCCACTCTAAAGTTCGCGCCGGCGCCTTTAACGATTCTCTCCTGGTTCATGATAGCCGTTCCCTTGTCGTTAAGGGCGCCTCTTTTCTGATTTGGAGACCCGTATCGGGCGACAAAATCCCAGTAGCCGGTCCAATCCAAAGTAAAACAAATAATCACTTCATTATCTGGATCCACAGAGTTGGCGTTTTGAAAACTTTCGGTGTGAGTTATGTCGGTGGTGAAATACTTTTTGTAATTATCGTTCGGTCCCATGGCCGCCTGGACGCCTTTACTCATAACTGTATCCGCTTCTCCTTTCCACATGCGACGATAGAGAATTATTTCGTTTTCGCTTTCACCGGAAGGACTCACTGCAGGTGTTGGCGTGGGCGGTTGGATAGAGAGTTCGTAGTATAGTTCAATGATGGGCTGGACTTCTTCAAACAAGCTCAGAATGTAGCTCTTTTGTTCAGACCATGTTTTTTTACATGTCAGTTGACACTGCTCATCAAGACCCTGGAGCCACTTTTGTACATTGTCTGTCCCCGCACATAAAACAGACCATTTTCCAGGTCCCGAAGTGGGGCAGGTTACCATCTCATCTGGAAGGCATTCTATTGCTGTCATTATTGCATCGAGCTTGTAAAGGTAAGATTTGAGTACGTTTTTTTGTGGCCTGTCCAGTTTGGAAGCGTTGCCCATTGCTTCATCCACACTCTCGCTCAGGTATTTGAAATAGGTTATCAGCGCTTTTTTTGTACCACGTACCCCGTCGGAGCGAAAGTCACGCCATGACGCGAACAGTTGAATCGGTGTATCACCATGGACGCTTTCCCGTTGGCGATTTCCCTGAACACGTTGTACAGTCCGCGACGTCCGTGCTACAGCAGGACTGTTGTAGATCTGTGTCTGCAAGAACGCTCCCGCAGTCACCCGAACGCTTTTGTCGACGATGCGCTGGTTGCAGGTTGACATCCCATTCTTTTTATAAAGAGACGAGTTGGGCATCGAGCGATACTGTTCATTTTTGTGACTTCTTTGTGTTCGTTTACTCATGCTATTATTATAAGGGGCAGGCCGTGAGGGGATGCTGCGCAGCCGAAGGGGGCAGTAGTACCTTCTAATGGGTGACCCCGTCTCCGTTTTACTTCTCCGTTAAGGACCTTGCGTTTAGGCTTTCAAGACAACAAAACCAAAATGGGGCTCAATTGTTTGCAACGTTAGCGTTTAAATTAAAAAAATCTGACAAAAGTCAATATGTATATGACCAGTGAAGCGATTGGCCAGAAGATTAGACGAGAGATGAGATTGTCTCCATAACAGAAGAAACGTTTATTCTTGTAAAATATGATTGCAATTGAATTAACAGACACATACAGAATCAACAGGTATGTGACAAAGTAGAAAAACTCCATATAAACAATTCCTGGAACGCACATTTCCTTTCTCATGTTAATATGGTTGAATATCACAACAAAGAACAAAGCAGAACACGCAGAAACCGATGCAAGTGAATTGAACCCGGAAGAACCGTTGGAGTCACTTTTTCTACCCAGCATTAAAATGGAAAACAGCATGAAGAGCACAACGATGATAGGAACAAAATCGGAAATTAAAGTATCCAGAATTTTGCGCCTAACAGAAACATTGAAATGCAGTTCAGGAAAATCATATTGCCCGACATAGTCTGAAATACCGAAGTTGGCATTGTAACTTTTTTCGACATAGGTAAAATAGCTGCTGACGGCACTCCATCCCGGAAGAACAAGGTCTTCCTCCAAGCCTGGGAAAGCTTGGGGGCTGATAGTTGTGTAGGCGTTGAAATCTGGTGTTAGAACCACATTTTTGTCAAATTCCCGATGCCACATTCGAATCCAGAATAGTTCTCTGTCAAATGGATACTCCGAGTAATCAAAGCGTTCTCGTATTTTGGCATTGAAATACCAGCCGATGACCGTTTCCAATCCCTGGTGTTTTACATAGGCCTTTTCGGTGACAATATTTTTATTCTCCGGGAAGACAATACCGGGTTGGAATGCGAGACCCGAATCCGAGAAGTGAACCAGACCTGTTTCTTCATCGTATTTACCGCGATAACGCTGCCATACATATCCGGTAACTTCAAAGTCATTGGCGCTGCTGAAATCGATGGACTGTAAAAATATGCCAGTTGGAACGAGAATTGCGGCCGTTGTGTCGCTATAGGTTTTACTTCGGTCAATATATCGATGAATGTAGTGATTTAATTCTGAATAACTTGTGATTGAAATTTCGTCTCGATCGTTATCGCCTTCGAAAGCACCATATAGAAGGAGGATTGCTATAACGCCGATGGAGAATATAGCTGTGCTTCCAATAGATAGCAGCCACGCTCTTTCTGGAAACAGTTTAAACAATATCAGTGTCAACAGGACAACGCCAATAAAGGAAGCAGTGTACAAACCTTCTTTGCAGATTTTACTGCGTGGAGCCAGCTCGTCCTTACTGCAAAAACAAATAATGGAAACGCCCAAAGTCTCAAACGGTTCCACAATTGCCAGCATCTTTTTTTTTGACACAATGTCTGTGAAATCCAACCGCCCAGCGTCTCCGTTGCGTACCATCTTTGCTATTTTCATGAGTTCTGGATGTTTGGATTCGCTGGCCAGGTCCTGCAGGGTTTGAAGCTTTTCTGACAGTTCTTTTAGCGGATGGTAGATGATTTTACCGTCTCTCGATACCAATACCGCGTAACCTGTTTTCCCAAAATCCATTGATTGGATTTCATTTCTTAAATGGTCAAAAGCAATACCACTGCAAATAACACCCGCAGGCTTGCGTTGTTTTTCGTCCTTTTTGCTCAAATAAAAAGGCGTACTGTATTCCACGAGCAGTTCCTTTGTATATTCGTCATAATAGGGCGGCACCCAAATGCCTTTTAACTTTGTCATCGGCAGTGTGTACCATTTGTTATCATCTTTCTTTTCTGTGTAATCGTTGTCGAAACCATTTAGCGTATCCGCAAACATTAACTGCAATGCATTGTCTTTCCTGACGAAATATGGGCCAAAGAGTTTTCGACTGTCACTGAATTTGTAGGGAGCAAATACTGCTGCCATTTCAAACAGGCCGCTCTCTTTCGACAATCTTCTTTTTAAATAGTCTATGATTTGTTTTTTGGGGATTTTTCCATCGCGTATATCATTGGCAAACTTCTCAGCGGTGGCCTCTATTTTGCTAAGATAGGTTTCAATTTGTTTCTTCTTTTGGTGGATATCGTCATTGATTTTGCGATTTATGGTCTGATTCTCTTTGTCAACGATATGCATCAGTCTGCCAGATAAAATTGCCAGGGTCGCTGCGACGAAAACGATTGCAGCGTTCAAAAGATGTCGCTTTTTTTTGTGCATGGTACAATTACGTCCGGTATGTTGACCGACGCCTCGTTGTTGTGCTGTCTCTTTGTATCAAACATATAATTGGAACCAGAGACTGAGATGACAAAGAAGCAGGCCGTTGCAGGGGATACGGTGAAATTTTTACGTTCCCATTTATGTTTGCAAAATTTTTAAGAAAAAATATTCCTGTGTATCACTCATTGGTCAATGTGCTTCCGTGGACCGGGATTTGGCAATCCATCCATGGTGAGCGTTTTGGATTCCGGAAAGGTGGTTTTCCATCCGCTGCTGTCGCAGATGCCGATGAGGTAAGTGATGAAATCGTCAACAATACTAAAGTTTCCCAGCGACTGCATGGCGTAAATATGTCCAAAAGTTCTTTCCTCATATTCGCCATTTAACAGGGGAACCAGAAGACGTTCTGCATCCACAGTATATTTGTATGCAATTGTTGGATTCACCATTCTAAACGTTACCGCCAAAGACAGTTTGGAGCGATGTATCCAGAGATCAGCGCTGGGATCTGTTTTCTTCAGGTAATCTTCCAGTTCCTTCAGTCTGTTCTCCATATACTCCGCGCTTTCTTCGGCTTTTATTACCGCCCTCATGCTGTCTTCGTAGTTTACCCGTGACAGGTAGTGCCAAAGAAGCACCGGGGAAAACGCATTTCTGGACCCACCTAGCGTGGTATCAGCAGATCCAATGTATCCGGCAACTGCAGGGGGTTGTGTTTGGTATTTTATTTTTGTCATATACACACCTCCGGGCCAGGGCGCGCCGATCCATTTGTGCATGGAGCAACATATACTCATGACCGCTTCGTTTCTGAAGTCGAAGATGGGTCCTCTGTAGCTGATCAGCTCTCGGTTGTAGGCCATTTCGAAAAACGGAAGATAAGCGGCGCCCAGCGCACCATCCACATGCAGCCAGAAACCGCGGCGGACGTCAACATGCCTGGAACCGTCTTCTTTTTTGTACTCGACTTCTCTTTCCCAGAGCCATGGATATTCAGCACCAAGTCTGATAAGCATATCATTGACCTCTGCCACATTATCGTATGCCCCTTTCCACGTGCTCCCCACATTGAGGATGATGAGTGGTGGATAGTTTCGATCCAGGAAGAACCGAAGCAACCGTTCCAGGTGTTCAACAATGATGGTTCCTGATTTGGTATCAGCAGAGTAATCATGAGAGGGAACTTCGGTGGGCCAATCTCCGTTGTTAATTGGGCAGGGTTGCCCTGTGGCGCGGCCCACTTCGCTAAAGGTTTTCACCTGCATTACATTCATGGCTTTGACAACAGAATAGTGTGTGTCTTCAGAGAAGAATGCTACTGGCGTGTAGTGGTTGGCAAAGTGTTCCACTGGCCTCAAAAAAGCAGACGACCGTAATGGCGCCATTTTGTTTCTTGAAAAACAGCTTGCCATACCAATCGTGTTTTCTTCGTGCAGGAGTTGACTTCCGTTAAGGTAGTTTCGTGCGTTGTACACGCCATAAAGATTTCCTTCTGTTGAGCCCATTGAAAGCACGTATCCCCAATGGCGTTCTTTGTATGCATTCTCCTGGTCCCCATTGTCTTCCTCGTCATGATGGGGCCATTTCGCGTTCCAAAGCGCTGCAAAATAGTCCAACACGGAACGCTCCACCAATTTTGTATTCAGGGTGAGATATCCGTCCCCATAAGGGTCTCCCACATTGTTTGCGTGAATGTCGAGAAGCCATGACAAATCCTGAAAGTCTAAATCCTCGTTTACCTGAAATCCGGTAAAATTGGCGTGTTGCGTCTTTATAAATCGTTCCAGTTCCGCCATTGCCGCCATGCGCTCTCTCTGATTGAGACCATCCGGCGGAATTTCAAATTTGCGATAGTCCAGTTTGGGAAAATCATCTTCAATGCGGGCAGGTGGCGTCCTGGGATAGACCGATACGGGATTCTCCAGAGGAGGGGTGGTGGTAGCGCCATCAGGAACCTGTTCCTTCCAGGCTTTTTGTTTCGGGCCATAGGGAATTAACGATTTGTCTGCTGAATCAAACTTCATAAAAAACCTCATACTCTCTTTGTGGGGGTAAAAGACGTTCTACAAATATTGGTATGTATTTAAAATATAGTGCTTCAAAAGACAGGTCCAAAAAGAAGTGCTGCCGGCTATGGTTTTGAAATATTTGGTTCTCCTTTTTGGGTTTTCACTTCAGGAAGTATCGTCCATGGGCACGACGGTCTATCGTGCAAAAACGGCCGCAAGTGATCAAACTGTGAATGAGTTTTCAAGAACTCTGCAGCAGACCACACCGTGCCGCAACTGCTACCCCAACGTGCATTTTGCTGCAGACTGGCAGCCGGTGTCGCATCAGACATTTACTATAGGTGTCAGGTCATGGACCTGACACCGCGCTGGCCAATTGACATTTTTTTCCGGATATTTATCTTACCAATGGTTGGACTTCATACCGCGAAACGTCGAGCTCGATTTCCGCCGCGTCCTGGAACCGCCGAAGTCATGCCGTGATAATTGACACTTTTTTCGGATATTTTTTTAGCCACTGGTCATCCCAGTCACGAAACGCCACAGTGTTTTTCCCGCTTCTCTCAACTATTTTTGCTACCTGATATTTTGACATGCCAAGCGTTTGCCCAATTTCTGCATGTTTTAAATACGTTGTGTTATGCAGAGCCCATACTGCGAAACGTCGCGCTGGATTTCCGCCGCGTCCCGGTACAGCTTCCTGCAAGGATGCTTCATCGACTCCGGTGATTTGGCAAATATCCTTAATCAATCGGGCCAGTGGCAGGACAGAACCAGATATGGAGGCCGTGTTTTGAGTGCGATGCGGCGCACACAAATGCCACTGAAACCATCCGGTGTCCATTCGCATTCCCTGTGGCCAGGGTTCTGATTTACGATGAAGCTTCATCGTCAGCTCTTTCAATTTCTCCGGAGAGCCAAATCGATTGGCCATCTCATCGGTAGCCAGCCATTCGGGATGACTGTCGCGTCCCAGTAATCGACGATAGCTGGTCCAGGCATTTAACCCGTCAATGCGCGTTATCAATCCGGCTTTGAGAGGATTCAAATGTATGTAAGCCGCAAGATATGTCAGATACGCTTGTTTTTTGACCAGCTGACTCTTAAAGCGTCCGCGAAATAGAGTACCATCCCTGCCATGGCGACGATTGAAAGACTGGGTATATGTGGCGCCAAGATGCTTCATGGCATCAGATACATTGCCAAGGGGACTGCGTATCAGCAAATGATAGTGATTGGGCATCAGCGAGTACGCATGAATTTCAATTCCAAAACGGTCAATGGTGTTGTGAAGTGTAAACAAAAAATCAACCGCATCAGTGTCATCAAGATAAATTCGGTCCTGATTCCGACCCCGGTTCATTACATGGTGCCATGCACCTGGAAAATCTTCTCGTATTGGTCTGGGCATGCAGAAACAGTAACGATGAAAGTGTCATATGTCAAGGCCTGACCCCATTTCTGATGACCCCATTTCTGATTTATCCACAAACCCAAAACCATGCTTTACCTCATTCTTCTTCTGAACACCAGAATTAGTATTTGCCCTACTTTTATTTTCTTTCGACTTTTCAACTTGTGCACACATATCTCAAACCTTTTTAATTTTTCAGAGTGGTTGTTATAGGCTCTCTTCAATTGCCTATAACAATTGGGCTATAAGCCGTTTTAATGATTTTTAGGTTTTGTTATGGGCTGCTCCCCTTTGAGTGGTATCCAATCCTTGACTATACCGAGGCGCTCATTCTGTTTTACGCATCTGTACTGCTTATTAGCGCATCATATAATCCCCGTCTGAGTCATACTCGTCTGAGTCGTATTCAGCTTCATCTAGGTCACCATCTCTACTGCCATCTATCCAAAGTCTAAATGCCTCTCTCCTATTAGCATCCCATGACTGAGAAAATGTTGCATATGATGGTATGTCTTCAGCTTGCTGACGACGTCGCTCAATTAATTGATCATAATTGTCGCCATCAATATAATTCCTAAGAGTTTGCCATGCATTACTTTGCGCCACACTCACTATCCCATTTGTTACGATATTACCTTGCCCTGCTCCCACCGGATTCAAACCTCCATGAACAACATCAGCCGCTACCCATGTTGAATCGTTGGCACCAGAATTAACTTTAGTTATCAATTTCCCAATAATATGATTAGCTCCAGGCGCAGCTTCTGCAGCTGTTGTCAAATCAGCCCAAATCTTTGTCCCCCCCCTCACCCTACTGTAATCTGGATTAGAGCCACCTCCATTATTCGCCATCTTCCATCCATTAGCACCAGCCCATACATTCAGCTTTTCTTCAACACAATTACCCCACCCCCTTGCTGTTGGATTAGCCATATACCTTGCTTGATGGCGTGTGTGTAAAGCAGGGGCAGGGTTGTTCTGAACATCATTGGTGGCATCTGTTTCTGCAGTAGCTATTTGTGCATCAAGAGCATTAATATAAACCAAATCTGCGGGTGCAGGAGTGTAACTCACTCCACTTGTAGAGACCACTCGCTGGGCAACTGTATTACCTATCATTGCTTTTAGCTTTCTTTGCCTAATGACTTCTGGACGATTATCGACAAATCCAAATCCTTGTTTCTCCTTATTATTCTCAATAACTGAAATAGCAACCGCTCTACTCTTTTTTTCTTTCGGCTTCTCTACTTGTTTATACATATCTCAAACCTTTTTACTTAGTCTTTGCCATTTGTTATAGGCTTTACTTTTATTGCCTATAACATCCACAGATAGCCCAGACTGGACTTTATTTTGACTATCTCTTTATTGGTACTGGTCTTTTAACGCCCCCAGTGGCTGAGAGGCAGGGGTCAGGCCGTGAGGGGCTGTTGCCCCAATAAAATTTCTTCGACGAATGTCTTTTTGTGGCCATATGGGTTAGTAATGAAAAACAGACGTCGAATCGAGAATATTTTTGCCGTTACTGGATTCTGTAAAATCAGGTCAAAACAACCTTCATGTTCAATTCACTTGTAAAATGCATTCATCGCGGGTTTCTGAATTCAACATCGCTTTGAATGTCAAGCTGGGGTCAGGCCGTGACAATTGTGTCAAGCTGGGGTCAGGCCGTGACAATTGACACTTTATTTATTAAGTGTCAAGCTGGGGTCAGGCCGTGACAATTGACACTTTATTTATTAAACAACTTTTCCCCCTGCCTCTCTATGTCAAGCTGGGGTCAGGCCGTGACAATTGACACTTTATTTATTAAACAACTTTTCCCCCTGCCTCTCTATTCGCCCTCTAATTCCAATCTTACTGCTTTGCAATGCTGAATCCCTCCAATTTACCCCTCATCAAACGCCTCCATGCATTTGTCCATGGCTTTGTCTATCTCGCCTGGGTCGGCGTTGGTGGCCAGCATTTTTTTGAGGGTGGTCAGTTCTTTGGAGACGCCTTGTCTGACACCGAGGAGGCGTTCGCCGTGTTTGAGGGTGATTTCTTTTTCAACTGTTTCGGGGTCGCTGTTTTTGTTGGGGATGAGGAATGAAGAAACGGTGTCAACCATGCGGTTTAAAATGTTGAATACCAGGTCGGCGGAGAAGCCGCCGAGTAGGGCGAGGGTGACTTTGGCGGCGTGTTTGGCTGCGAGGTTGGCGCCCTGTTGGGTGCTGAGTGCCTCTGAAAAATCGAATGATAGTACCTGGGTGAGAATCAGGCCGGAGATAAGACCGACTAAAAATCGAATCCAGTATGAGGTTTCGTACTTGGGATCAAATGTGCCAAGAGCAATGTAGCGATTCATTTTGAATAGCGCTGAAAATGATGCACCGAGCCCGGCGGCTGAGAGCAGAAAAATGAATACCATGAGCAACTCAACGCCGGATGAATCAAATATGGTCTGGTGAATGGAGGTGGCGTTTACCAGCGGCGTGAGACTGCTGCATATGAGGCAGAACAGGCACATGCAGGCGGTAAACATCATTCTGCGCACAATGGGGAACTGGCCAAGGAAAAGAAAGAAACTGCCTTTTTCCTTTTCTTCGGCGGATAGCAGGATAGTTTGTGGTGATGCCGGGTGAACCAGCTGCGCCAATGCGTTGTGCAGATGGGTCAATCGCTCCATTGGGGTGGTGCCGTATGGATCTTCTACCTGTGAAATTTCAGCGCTTGCCAAAGATGGCGACTGTCTGTTTTCGCGTTGAGATGCCTGGGCGTGATATGCCTCGAGTGATTCGAGCAGTTTCATTAGTTTTGCGGGTACTTTTTTCCCATTGGCAAACGCGTGATTTGTCATGGCCCTGCATTCGCGCATCCATCTGTTGAAATAACTTTCAAAACTGGTTGATTCTCCATGACTCAACAGCCCCAAACTGACGCGTCGTTCCGTGTTCTTTGAACGATGGCTTGATTCTCGGGTATTATCGGTCATCGCATCCTCCCATGAACAGGGTCCCCGTCAAGCATAAACGGGACCTGTCCCATTTTTTTGTCCGTCATTGAAAGCAAGGACGGCTCGTTA